>JBAQPU010000012.1:0-137026 GCA_049306095.1 Cyclobacteriaceae bacterium | reverse complement strand
GTTCTTTTCCAGCTTGGAAAAGATGTCGTTAAATAATGCCTGGAAATCGTACTGCTTAAGTGTTTCAAGGTCGGTACGATCCTTCATGGTAAAAACAACTTTGCTGGTTTTGGCCAGCTCAACGACTACTGTATCGCCCGGCCTGGCTTGCGCGACAGAAATCAAAGAGATGCTGCATGCGAGTGTTATGCTTATCAGAGTTTTCATTAGTTCTTTCTTTTTTCGGTTTTGTCCTCGTTGTTGTTGAGGAAATTCAGCGCCAGAATTTCATCTTTCATTTGCCGAAGGTTGCCGTATCCGTTTTCATTATTTTTCAGATCGTAGGCTAATCCCATCAGCTTTTGTATACCAGATGATTTTTTCTCTTCGCTGGTTGCTTCGACCGGTAATTTTTTTCTAAGAAACTTAGCGTTCACTTCTTCTGCAGTATAAACGATGGTTTGAGATGTGATTATTTCAGCAGTTGTCTCGGTGGGTATTGTTTCGGGCATCTCAGTATTTTCCAGTGCTGCAACGGTAAAATCTTTTTCGGAAAGTGGCTCCGTTACAGGCGAGGCTGTTTGCTGTTGCTTCACCGTGTTTACACGGTTACTTTTTTTATCCGCCTTTTTTTGAACAGGAGTTTCAGGGGTGGCTGTTACAGTTTTTTTAGGATGTAAGGACTGTGCCGGTTCATCTTGTTTTCCTGCATTTGTTATGGAGTTGTTAACAACCTGCTCATCAGGCCAAAGGATGAAGCCAGCAACCACCAATACAAGAATTGCAGCAGCAACTTTTAACCAAAGAAATTTATTGTCGCGCTTGTTTAACCCGGCTTCAATTCTTTCCCAGGCAGCTTCGGGCGCGGGGCGCTGAAAATTTTCCAGTTTATCGCGAAAGAGTTTTTCAGGTTGTGATGTCATGGCGTTGTTGATTTGAATGAGCCTCCCGTTCCACTAATAGTTTTTGTAAGAATATGCGTGCGCGGCTCAACTGCGACTTAGAAGTATTTTCGCTGATGTTGAGTTGCTCTGCAATTTCTTTGTGCGAATACCCATCGATGGCGTACAGGTTAAACACCATGCGGTAGCCAGCGGGTAATTCCTGAATCATGTTCATCAGGTCTTCTGCTTCCAGGTGATCATTGATGTGCTGGTAATCGGGATCGCGATCGGCAGCTTCCAATTCTGTTTCAATATACATCGAGCGGTTTCTGCGCAGGTAGGTGAGGGCTTCATTGACGACAACTCTTCTGATCCAGCCTTCAAAACTTCCTTCTCCTTTATATTGATTAATCCTTTCAAGAATTTTGGTGAAAGCCGTGACCAGTACATCCTCAGCCTCCATGGAGTTTTTAACATACCGGCAGCACAGGGCATACATTTTTGAAGAAAAGGACTCGTACAGGTATTTCTGGGCGGTTTTGTCCCGCCTGATGCACCCGTTGATCAGCTCTTTTTCGTTTGCCCGGTAAATTTTAAAATCCATTTAAATGATTCGCCTGTAAGATGTCATTACGATGGCGGGGGTTGCATGGGTTCAAAAATAAATCAGCCCCTTTCCGATCATCGAAAATAGGGCTGATTTTAATGTTTTAAACAGAATTATCTCATGAATCGACCGATAATCAGGCCTACATAAAAGAGTGCGATGATGAAGATGAATATCAGGAACATAGTTCAAAGGTATTTATTTATGCCAATACATTTATATAGATGAAATGGGGGTATATTATTCCTTCACCAGATTTTCCGGTTCACCCCGGTAACTCACTTTGCTTCCCAGGCGCTCTTTAATTTCCAGTCGGCCGCGCACATTTACTTTGGCGGTCGATCCGGTGTTAGCTTCAACGGAGGCATTTTCTGTTGTGTAGTTGCCTGCTTTTAGGCGCGAACCTGCCTGAACAGTTGCTTCCATGGTATTTCCCTCACCCTCCAGTTCTAATTCAGCGGCAGCGTTAAGGGTGATTACAATATCTTCGGCATTGATCTGCCCCTCAATGTCTACCGGTCCTAGGGCACTAATTTCGAAACTGTTGCTGGTGAAGTTTGTGAACACCACATCACCGGAACCTTTCAAATCGAGGCTCTCCAACTCGGGCGTGGTGATGACGATTTTTATTTTATCCAACGCCAGCGAACTGTTGCGCCAGTCAAATTCTTTTTTACTGTTTTTGTTGTACGTGATGGATAGTGTTCGGCCATGCTGCGACACCTCGTATTTCTCTTTTTCATTTTTATCGCCAATCAACTCAACTGCATATTCGTGTCCGTAATCAATACGAACATCAAACAATCCTTGAATTTCTATTTCATCGAAATCTGAAAAGGAACCGGCACTGCCATTCTCATCCAATTCTGAAGTTGAATCTTCCGGGCAGGTTGTACAGGTAATGGACTTATCCTTTGGGATAATCCATGTGTTTCCATTCCTTTTGTCGTAGTCAAAGTATGTGGTTAACAGGGTGGCTATGTTCTCTTCCAATACAAAAGGATAATCGTATGGTACGTATAACGTCATGTTCAGTCGCTGCGCCCGAAAAATTGCATCCGGCTTAAACTGCAGGTTGCTGTCGAAGGTGAAGACCGAGTCTTGAACGGTTACCGTATAGTCAACCATTTTTGTGTTTTCGATGGCAATCTGGCGGCTGTTTCCCTGTGCTTCGAAGTATTGAACCAGTTTGAATTCTTTTCCGTCATACCCTTTCAGGGTAAGTTGGGCAGCATCGTATTCATCCAGTCCTGCTTCCCGAAGTTTCAAGACGGCAGTTTTTCCTTTCAGGTCGTAAGTACTTTCAACTTTTACCTCACCGCTTTCCTTGAAGGCATATACAATTTGAGGAACCGTAAAGCTCAGTACACCCACGCTTAACAGAAACAAAATGAAGATTGCCCAACCGAAGGTATTGCTGAATACAATTCGTTTAGCAATGCCCGAAATTCCCAGCAGGGTGATCATGATGCCCGGAATAATGGCCACTACAAAGGCGGCAATCGCGGTAAGGGTGGGTATGGTTCTACTGATGGCTTCTAACGGCAAGGCCGCTTCGTTGAATTGTACTCCCCAATGAATGGGCACCGATACACCTGAAATGACTCCAAACAAAATTCCTGTTGAAATAATAACCGCCAGCACCATCGATAATCCTGTAAACGAAATGATGATACCCAGTGCAACCCGAAATACTTCAACGAGCGGAATAATGAGCTTGCCTATTCCGGTTAAGATCATGCCCAACAGGCGGAATGGAAACAAGAGGATTTTAACGAATGCGCTCTCTTCCCCTTCCCGCACGTTCATTCCTTTTTTAATATTCGACTCAATATTTGAAAGGGTTACCGGTTCGCCCTGCATTTGCATTTTATCGGTAATGGAAACAGCAGGGGGCAGTACCATCCATAGTAAGATGTAGGTTATCAGGCCAAAGCCTCCGAAAAACGTGGTGACAACAAACAGTAACCGCACGATAATGATGTCAATTCCAAAGTAAGCGGCCACACCACCCGATACCCCGCCCAATACTTTCTTTTCATTGTCGCGGAACATTTTTTTAGTTCCCTGAGGCTCTTCCAGGTCGAACGAACCCGGTACAACAATCCACATCACCAGGTACACCAACAGCCCGAATCCCCATGCAAACGTAAACAAGGCAAAGACCAGCCGGATCCAAACGGCATCTACATTGAAGTAGTTGGCAAGCCCTGCGCACACCCCGCCCAGGATTTTTCGGTTCTGGTCGCGGAACAATGGTTTGGTAGCTGTACTCTGGTAATTGCTTTGATTGTGCGATTCCTGTTGCTTAGAAGGTTCAGCCGATTCCGGCTCTTCAGCAGCTTTGAAATCGCTGACGCTACCCATGGTTACTACCAGGGAGTTTACATCTTCGGCAGTAATTATTTGTTTGCCCTCATTGAGTTTGGTAAGGAAGATCTCGGCAATCCTGCTTTCAATGTCAGAAAGGATTTCGCTGCTGTCTTCAAACGAAGAGAAGTATTTGTTAATCGAGTCGAGGTATTTTTTCAGAACCTCGTACCCGTCTTCTTCAATGTGGAAGATGATGCCGCTGATATTGATGCTGATATTCTTTTTCATAATAATGAAGAGTCGTGAGTTGGTTGGTTATGCTTTTGTATTTGATTGCGAAGTAATCATTTCGGTGGAGTGAACCAGTTCATCCCAGGTTTCTGTTAGTTTTTCCAAAAATTTAATTCCCTTGTCGGTGAGCTTGTAATATTTGCGTGGCGGTCCCGATTTTGACTCCACCCATTTATATTCCAGCAACCCCGAATTTTTCAATCGTGTGAGTAAGGGATATAACGTACCCTCCACGACTATCATTTTGGCGGCCGTTAGTTCATCCAACATGTTGGATGCATACACTTCGCCCCTGGCAATAATGTGCAGTATGCAATACTCCAGGATACCCTTCCGCATCTGTACTTGTGTGTTCTCAAGATCCATAGTTTAACCGTTATGCATCCCGCGCTTATGCGGGATGTACTGGGCATAACCAAGTACTGTGCTAAAAAATTGAATAGTCTTCTATACATTGATTATCAGTAGTTTACATTTTATTGACGGATGATTTTAGTGCGTATGACCGCCCGAAATGCACAAAACTGAACAAAATCAAGTTCACTTTTGAACAGTTTTTAAGAAAGCCTTCAGCTCATGATAGTCGTTTTCATACCCAAACTTCAGCACATCCGTTGCATAAACCGACCGCACTTTTTCCAACGTTTCCGCAGTGTAGTATAACCGGTAGTCGTATGAATCAGCGTTTTTGTTAAGATGGGGGAGTTGCAATGAGTTTTCCGCCAGAAAGTCTTTCAGGTTGTCTTGCTTTTCCAGATGGAAGATTTGAATGGGCAGCTTTTTTCTTTCATAGAATTGTAAGAATGCATGTTGTGGCCTGATGTGCTGATCTTTCAGCCAATCGGGTATCAATGCCAGGCGGTGAACAAATTCAGAAAACGAAATTTCTTTCGAGAAAACACCCAACAGGTAATCGGTATATATAAAACCAGAAGGCTTTTCAAAAAAATCGCGGTACACCGAGACTAACCGACTAAAAGGATTCCGCACGATGGTAAAGATTGTGGCCCCCGGATTTTCAGTCTGTAGGTTGGCATCGGTGAGGAAATTAATTTGCCTTTCGGTAAGGGTTCGTTCCTTCAAGGCGGGGTAAACGTGCTGCAACATTTCCCTGCTCATGGACGTGCTCGCTGATTTGGGTATACGGATGTACGATAGGTTTTTGGATGTCAGGTGCCCGCCTGTTGTACCAAACGATTTTTTAACATAAGCCAGTTGACCAATGATTTTATTGATTATTCCTTTCCGGGCTGAATGTGAGATAGTCAATTTTTTATCAGGAGGAATAAATTCGAGAAGTTCCTTCAGCGTTTCCGATCGTGTTTGGTTAAAGTCTTCACCCGATGGCACCAGGTGGCCATGCCGGATGATCAGCGCTATGAATTGTGAATATGAAGGACGGAAATCAGCCATAATAAAACCCCGAAGTTAGAAATTTGCCCCTCTTACTTTATGCAGAATGAAGGTATTAAGACCGAAAATCAGTTTGCTTATATTGCAGGTTAATTGTTGTGCCAGGGTGACCCAGTCTTTCCATAAATCTTTCATACTTACAGTTTTCGCCTTTTTTACGGCCCTTTCTGCTTTTGCCCAGTTTGGTAATGAGTGGATTGTACCCGGCCAGTCTTACTTTAAAATCCCGGTAGGGAAAGACGGCATCTATCGGCTCACGTACACCAACTTGCAAAATGCTGGCTTTCCGGTTGGCAGTGTTGATCCGCGAAGGCTCCAGCTCTTTCACAGGGGTGTTGAACAACGCATTACCGTTCAAGGCGAAAGTGACGCTGCCTTTAACCCTGGCGATTACCTGGAGTTTTACGGAAAAAGAAATGATGGTACGGGCGATGCCGAACTGTATCAGCCTGCTTCTGCACAACCGCATGCGTATTATAATCTTTACAGCGACACCGCTGCGTATTTTTTAACGGTAAATTCAGTGGCACAGGGACTGCGAATGATTCCTTTTTCGGAGAGTACCGCGATGCCCCCGGAAGTTTTTCATACCGATCAAAAGCTGATGGTGTTTACCTCTGAATACTGTGCCGGCAAGGAGTATAATTCATATTTAATCAATTCATTTTTTGATATCGGTGAAGGACGGACGGGTGACATTCTCTGGCAAGGTGATTATATTAATTATGTGGTTGATAATATTGCAGATGCCTCAGTTAGTTCTGGAACACCTCAATTAGAAGTACAGGTGGTTGGTCGCGCAGACATAGCCCACCAGGTTGAAATTTCAGTTGGCCCTGTTGTTCCTTCGCGAGTGGTAGGAACAGCATCGTTTGCAGGTGCCGAAGTAGTAACCCTCAATGCTGCATTGAATTGGACTGATGTTGGAGCCGATGGAAAACTTGTGGTACGTGTGCGGGCGGTAAACAGTGTTGAGCGGCTGAGCGCATCATACGTGAAAGTAAACTTTCCGCAAACTTTTAATCAATCCGGTGCAACGGAGAAAATATTTTCGTTGACCGAAAATGCCGGCAATAAATCGTACATCGAAATTCAGAATGCGCCTGGTGGAACACGCTTGTTTGATGTCACCAATCCCGTTCAGGTAATTCCAATTGGCACCACGGTAACAGCTACCCTTAATGCGGTAATCGACAATACTTCAACCTCCAGAAAGATTTTAGCGACCAATAATTTCCTTACGCCTTCAATTGCTCCAGTTTCTTTCCGTCCGATTGATCCCACTCAACATGATTACCTTATTATCAGCCACCAGAAATTGATGAAGCCTGCCGGTGAGTATTCCAATGTGGTGAAAGCGTATGGAGGTTACCGGGCGTCAGCCGCGGGCGGATCATACGATACACTTGTGGTTGACGTGAATCAACTGTATAATCAATTCAATTACGGTGAAATTTCCCCGTTGGCGATTCGCAGGTTTGTCAAATTTATGCTGAATACCGGAAACCCTCGTTACCTGTTTATTATTGGAAAAGGGTTGGATGTTTGGTATAACTACTACCGTTCACCCAATGCTTTCAACGGGTTTCACGATCTTGTGCCCTCAGCAGGGCAACCTGCCTCCGACATTTTGCTTACCGCAGGTTTGAGCGGAAACGGCTATGAACCCGCATTACCTACTGGAAGAATTACAGCCAATACACCCGCAGATGTTGCGGCTTACCTGAACAAAGTAAAGGAAATGGAAGCCTTGCCTTTCAATGATTTGTGGAGGAAGGAATTGCTTCACTTAAGTGGAGGGATAAATCCGGGAGAGCCTGAACAGTTCAAAATGTACATGGAACAATTTGAAGCCATTGCCGAAAGCAATTACCTGGGCGGACATGTTACGGCCATACCGAAAAGTAGTACCAACATCGAGTTTGTTAATATTTCAGATCAGGTGAACAAAGGGTTAAATCTGGTTACGTTATTTGGCCACTCCTCTCCATCACAAAATGATTTTAACATTGGGTTCGTCAGTGCTCCTGAGTTGGGGTATAATAATTCAGGTAAATACCCGATGTTTTTAATTAATGGATGTAATGCGGGTGATTTCTTTGCAGATGCTATCCGGTACGGAGAAGACTGGATTAACACGCCCAACAAAGGTGCGGTGGGTTTTATGGCCAACAGTTGGTTCAGCTACTCATCCCTTTTACGCGTCTATTCAAATTTATTTTATACCACTGCCTATGGCGATTCTGTTTTTATCCAGAAGGGAGTTGGTGAAATACAAAAGGAAGTAGTAAGAAAGCTAACGAACCTGGGCACCAGTGTGCCCTATGTAACACAAGGGCAGCAGTTATTGTTGCTGGGCGACCCGGCCGTAAAACTTTTTGGTGCAAGCAAACCCGATTATGAAACGAATCAAAACCATGTATACATTGAATCTTATTCTGCCGAGCCGGTTACAGCCCTGAGCGATTCATTTGCCATCAAAATAATTGTCAGGAATTTTGGCCGTACAAAAGAAGATTCTCTGACGGTTCAGGTGATCCGTCAGCTTAGTGACAATTCAACGGTTACCTATGATTCTGTTTTTGCTCCGGTTTTGTACCGCGACACCCTTGAGTTCATTATTTACCACGATGAAAAAGGTTTTGGTACCAATACCTTTACGATTAATCTCGATCCATTGAATGAAATTAATGAAAGTGATAAATCAAATAATACCACTCAATTCAATTTTTTTGTTCCCCTCAATGCACCGCGAAATTTGTTTCCGCAGGGTTTTGCTGTGGTCAATACAGCTACCGTCAGGCTTATGGTTCAAAGCACCGATGTGATTGGCGATGCAAGGGATTTTAGTATTGAGATCGATACCCTCGACACCTTTAACAGTCCGTATGTTCGCCAGTTTACGGTCAACGGAAAAATCGCCACGCTTGATGTTCCGATAATAACCACTGAAGATACGCTTGCCTTTTATTGGCGTACACGATTGGCGCAGCCCCTTCCGAATGAAAGCACCCAGTGGGCAACCTCTTCCTTTACGTATATCAAAAACGGACAGGAGGGTTGGGCACAGGTTCACTTCCCCCAGTTTTTAAGCAGTCAGGTTTCGGGTTTGGTACTCGATGCAGATGGCCGCCAGATCAGGTTAAAAGAAACGGTTACCGGTGTTGAGATTCAAACGTTTGGCGCTAACCATCCTTCGCCACCAACGGCTGTTTCTGTTAAGTTGAATGGTGCCGAATATAATCCCGTTTCTTTTCCTGAGTTGCAGTGCAGGGATAATACGCTCAACCTGATGGTCTTTGATAAGACCACCACCGTTCCTTACATGCCGTTACCGGTTCAATACCCGAATAAAAAAGCCTGTGGCCGAAGGCCCGAGGTAATTACCAGTTTTCGATTATCCGAAATGGGGGTTGGCGCCAATAACCTGATCGATTACATCAACAATGTGCAGGTTGGCGATTCGGTAGTTTTATTTTCAATAGGTGATGCTGGGTATGCTTCGTGGCCTGCAAGTGTAATAACCAAAGTGGGTGAACTTGGAATTTCGTCTGCGCAAATAACCGCGCTACAAACGGGTGAACCGGTAGTTATTTTTGCAAAGAAGGGTGCGGTTGCAGGTTCAGCTATTGTCGTTAACCCTTCTTTAGTGCCGGTTGATGAACAACCGTTACAGGTAATTGGCACCATTACAGGTCGTAATCTTTCCGGCAGCATGACCTCACCGGTTATTGGGCCGGCAACAGAGTGGCAAAACTTGTTCACGCAGGTGAAAATTTCGGAAGTTCCCGTAACCGATGACTATAGTTTTGATGTAGTGGGTATTTCCTTATCAGGCCAGGAAACAGTATTAAAAGATGAGTTAACGGGTACGGTGGCTGATATTTCAGACATTGATGCGCTCGACTATCCTTATTTGAAATTAGTTTACCGTGCGGCCGATGAAATAAATTTAACACCACCACAGCTGAAAAAATGGTTGGTGACCTATACCGCTGCTCCGGAAGGAGTACTAACCGTTTCGTCTCCGGGCGTACAAAACCTGAATGAGGGTGAGAGCTGGACCGGCACGTTCGGTTTCAGAAATATTTCGCAAAAAGAATTCAGCGACTCGCTAACCGTTCAGTACAACGTTTTCAATACAAACAGCAGGGTAGCAGAGCCCGGCAATAAAAAGATAAAAGCTCCGGCACCCGGTCAGGAAACCAGTTTTACCATTTCAACCCAGACAGAAAATAAGATAGGACTTAATGATGTGAAGGTTTACGTTAATCCGAAAATTCTACCCGAGCTTTACTATGAAAACAATGTAATTACCCTGAACGATTACCTGAATGTTCAACCTGATATTTATCCTCCAGTGTTGGAAGTTACCATTGATGGCAGGCATATTGTTAATGGTGATTTTGTTTCGCCTTACCCTGCCATCGTAATCAAAGTACGAGACGAAAATTCAGCGCTTCTGAAAACCGATACAACCGGAGTAAATATCTTTTTGAAATATCCATGCGATGTTCCCGACTGTCAGTTTACCTCCATTTTCTTTTCGCGGCCCGATGTTCAATGGTCTTCTGCCTCCAGTGCAGCCGATTTTACCGCACAATTCAATCCCTATGGTTTGGCCGAGGGAATTTATGTGTTGCGTGTGGAGGCCAGTGATGAACGGGGAAATAAGAGCGGGGTTGAGCCGTACGAAATCAGTTTTCGTGTGGTAGAGGAGAATTCGATTAGCTTTCAGAAGCCATACCCAAATCCATCCTCCTCCATTTTTTATTTCACCTTCGTTATCACCGGTGATGATCAGCCGGATGGTATGAACCTTGAAGTTATTAATTCAAATGGCCAGGTCGTAGGTGAATATTCTACGAACAATTTCTTCACAGGAACCAACAATATTCCATGGGATGCCGGCAACCAGCCTGGCGGTTTGTATTTGTATCGTATGGTTGTTTTTAAAGAAGGAAAGCAGATTTTATCTTCCGAAGGAAAGCTGATGCTGGTTCGGTAAACTTTTTTAATGATGATGCCCACCTGGACCATGTACATGGCCATGCGCCAGTTCATCGGCCGTTGCATTCCTGATATCCAACACCTCAACAGAAAAATTCAGTTCTACGCCTGCTAATGGATGATTGCCATCCACTGTTACGCCATCTAATCCAACATGCGTTACCGTTACAACCTGGTGATTGCCAGTGTGAAATTGCATACCCACCTTTACCTCCTGTGAGCCGAAGGAAGAGCGGGGAACTTTCTGAATCATTTTTTCGCTGCGCTCTCCGTATCCTTTTTCAGGACTCACCTTGATTTCAAGTTTATCGCCTTTTTGCTTGCCCTCCAGCCCTTCTTCCATGCCCGGTATCAGGTTACCGATACCTTGAATATAAAGGAGTGGACTTTGTCCAACGCTCGAATCCAATACATCACCTTGATTATTACGAAGTGTATAGTGGATGGATACTACCTTTTCTTTTCCGATTTGCATAGCGTGTGTGAGTTTTGGAAGATGAAATTAATTTCGGAAAAGTACAAAAAAATCCATAATCAGCTCATGATTACTCTATTGATAGCTTTTCATTTGATTACGCTCGCATAAATCGTCTTTGCAAAATCAGATGGTTTGAATATTTTGCCGCCCTTAGACCCAAAAATTTATGCGATTGATAATTTTACTGCTTCTAACCGGCATAACCTCTCTTTCCTATTCACAGGATTACCGCTGGCAACAACGTGTTGAATATGCCATGAATGTGCGCCTCGATGTAAAAACGCACAAGGTTACCGGCAATCAAAAGCTTACCTATTATAATAACTCTCCCGATACGCTGCGTAAAGTGTACTATCACCTTTACTTCAATGCTTTCCAGCCTGGCAGCATGATGGATGTACGTTCGCGTACCATTGCCGATCCTGATGGTCGCGTTACTGATCGCATCTCCAAATTAAAAGATGATGAGATCGGTTATCAGCACATTCAGTCGCTCAAACAAGATGGTAAAGACGTTTCGTACACGGTAAACGGAACCATCCTGGAGGTAACATTAGCCAAGCCGATTCCTCCAAAAACAAAAACGGTTTTCGAAATGCAATTTGAATCGCAGGTGCCGGTGCAGATCAGACGATCGGGCAGAAATAACAAAGAAGGTATTGCTTACTCCATGACACAGTGGTATCCCAAGCTGGCAGAATATGATTATCAGGGGTGGCATGCTTATCAGTACGTGGCCCGCGAATTTCAGGGTGTATGGGGCGACTTTGATGTGAAGATCACCATCGACCCAACCTTCATGGTAGCCGGAACCGGTAAACTTCAAAACCCTGAAAAGATTGGTTATGGGTATGAAAAACCGGGCACAAAAGTTACCCGCCCCGCGGGTGAACTTACGTGGCACTTCAGCGGAAAGAATGTTATTGACTTTGCCTGGACAGCCGATCCGGAATATACACACAACATCGTGCAGGTGCCCAACGGACCGGAAGTGCATTTAGTGTTTCAAAAGAATGAAAAGACGGCCGACACCTGGAAAAAACTGGAGGAATTTGTTGTTAAACATTTTCAGTTCATGAACGCCACCTTTGGAAAGTACCCGTATGACGTGTACTCGGTCATTCAGGGTGGCGATGGCGGAATGGAGTACCCGATGTGTACACTGATCATGGGTGAAGGATCGTTGAATAGCCTGGCAGGAACGGCCATCCATGAAATTAGTCACAGTTGGTATCAGGCAGTACTGGCCAGCAATGAATCGCTCTATCCGTGGATGGACGAAGGCTTTACCTCCTTTGCAGAAGATGAGTCGTGGAGTAGCATCACGAAAACAGAAAGTACGCATGCCGGCAGTTATAATTCTTATTTCGGTTTGGTGAAAAGCGGTTTGCAGGAGCCGTTGAGTCAGCATGGCGACCACTTCACCACTAACCGGGCGTATAGTATTGCCTCGTATAGTATGGGTAGTATGTTTTTAAATCAACTGAAATACATTGTGGGCAGCGATAATTTTTACAAAGGCATGCGCAATTACTATAATGCCTGGAAGTTTAAACATCCGGAGCCAAACGATTTTGTTCGTGTTATGGAAAAAACTTCGGGTATGCAACTGCACTGGTTTTTGCGGTACTGGATTGGCACCACCAAACGAATTGATTACGGAGTTCGAACAGTGCTTAGTCGCGATGAAGTAACCTACGTTACGCTGGAGCGGATCGGTGAATTACCTATGCCGATTGATTTGGTTGTTACGTATGCAGACGGAACAAAGGAATTGCACTACATTCCTTCGAACGAAACGGTGGGCAGTAAACCTGCAGAGGATAAGAACATAGTGCGGAAGGATCTTGAAGCCTGGCCCTGGGTTAACCCAACCTATACACTGGTGGTTAATAAACCATCCAAAGAAATTCTATCCATTGAAATCGATCCTTCTCAACGCATGGCCGATATTGACCGGAAGAATAACAAAATTGACTTCACGCAAAATATGAAGGCATACAAGGATCCGACAAAATAGGATTGTTGAGTTTGTCGCGATAAACCACTTATCGGAAACGGCATTTTGCCACTTATAACTTTTGGTTTCTTAATTGAGGGTTGAATGCCTTACTTAGGGGTTCAATCCTTAACCGAAATTTTATGAAGTGGAAGATCACCTTTTTGCTGGCCGGCATTACAACGGCTGCATTATCACAAGCGGATGCGTTGCTTCGTTACCCGGCTATTAGTTCGAATGGTGCCACCATCAGTTTTTCTTTCCAGGGCGATATCTGGACTGTTCCTGCATTGGGAGGGAAAGCCACCCGGCTGACTGTCCATGAAGCCTATGAGTATTTACCCGTGTTTAGCCCGGATGATAAAAGCATTGCCTTCTCCGGATCGCGCTACGGCAACAACGATATCTTTGTAGTTCCTGCGGAAGGGGGAGTACCCAAACGGTTGACTTTCCACTCCAATGCTGATATTATTTCAAGCTGGAGCAATTCCGGAAATATTTTGTTTTCTACCTCGCGCGAATTTCAACAGATTGAACGGCCGCTGGAAGTATACAGTATTTCTTCTTCCGGTGGTACCGAATCAAGAGTGATGGATGCTGTTGGGTTTGATCCTGTGCAATCGCCCGATGGAAGATTCATAGCCTTCACGCGAGGTGATATTAATCCGATTTTCAGAGAAAATTACCGGGGGCCTTCCAACCGGGATATCTGGCTGTTCGATTCTAAAAATAAAACGTACTCGAAAATTACGTCATTCGACACGAACGACATCATACCTCGCTGGGGCGATAGCCGTACGCTTTATTTTCTGAGCGCCAATCCTGGAAGAAATAATTTGTTCCGGGTAAAACTGGATGATAGCGGAAAACCACTCGGTAATCCCGAACAACTTACCGACTTTAAAGATTACTCCATTCGGTATTTTTCCCTTTCTGCAGACGGTAAAACAATTGTTTTTGAACGGGAGAAAAATATTTATACCCTGAACACCGGCACCAAGGCGGTGCAAAAAGTAACTGTTCACATCGGGGCCGATGTGCGCTTTGATCCGGTTGTAAACAAAACCGTTTCTTCCGATGCGAATGAATATGAAATTGCTCCAGGCGGAAAATTGATTGCTCTGGCGATCAGGGGCGAAATCTATGTAAAGGAAGCAAGCAAAGATAAAAGTAATACCGTAAATCTGTCGGATCATGCTTACCGCGATATGGGTATCGCCTGGCTAAGCGATTCGGTTGTGTTGTTTACGTCCGATCGCAACGATAGTAACTTTGACATATATATGGCGCGGTCGGTTGACAAGCAACAGACTAATATTTTTAAGTCACTCAAGCACGAGGTCACCCGGATCACAAAAACATCCGGAGACGAATCAGCGCTGGTTGTTTCTGGCGATGGAAAAAAGATCGCCTATGTGCGTGGCAGAGGAACATTAGTTGTTAGTGATATAGCGCCCGATGGAAAACTGAGTAATGAAAAAATATTGCTCGATGGTTGGGCAACACCGGGTGGTATGCGTTGGAGCCCGGACAATAAATGGTTAGCATACTCGCTGGAAGATCTGTACTTCAATGAAGAGGTGTTTGTCCATGCTGCCGATAACAGCAGTAAACCTGTAAATGTAAGCATGCATCCCCGTAACGATGGGCAGCCATTCTGGAGTGCAGATGGTTCTAAGCTTGGATTTATTTCAGCCCGCCATGGTCGCAGCGAAGATGTTTGGTTTGTGTGGTTAAAGAAGGAAGATTTTGAAAAATCGAAACAGGATTGGGATGACCTGTCAGGAGATGAGAAGTCGGACAAAGACAAGGAGAAGAAGGAAACGAAAAACAAACCCGTAAAAATTGATTTCGAAAAAATTCACGAACGGGTGGTTCAGGTAACGAGTTTCCCGGGCAACGAATCGAACCTGGCTATTTCTAAAGATGGTGAAACTTTCTTCTACACAGCCGAGAGCAGTACCGCGAAAGGCCGTGACTTGTACAGTATAAAATGGAACGGGAAGGACTTGAAAGAACTTACCAAATCGGCATCTAACCCGGGCAATGTGTCGATCGATCGGGAGGGGAAGTACCTGTACTTTCTAAAGTCGGGCGGGGCGATGAGCCGAATCGATATCAAAGGAGATAAAACAGAAAGCCTGCCGTATTCTGCCAAACAGCACATTGATTACATCGCTGAGCGTACGCAGATTTACGAGGAAGCCTGGCGCACCATCCGGGATGGATTTTATGATCCGCAGTTTCATGGAAGGAACTGGAACGCCTTGCATGATCAATACAAAGAATTGTGTGTGTTCGCCAGCACCAATGAGGATTTTCGCGATATGTTTAATTATTTGTTAGGAGAGCTGAACTCCAGTCATATGGCCCTTTCCACCCCGGCTCAGGCAGAAACCCAACGCGATGCCACCGGAATGCTGGGCGTAGAATTGTCTCCGGTGAAAGAGGGGATGAAGGTAAACCGCGTGATACCCAACTCACCTGCCAATAAGGAAACCAGTAAGCTATTGACAGGTGACATCATCACTGCGGTAAATGGTGTACCCTGCAGCGAGACTGAAAATTTTTACGGTTCATTGAATACCAACGTGGACGAACGTACGCTTCTTTCGGTACGAGGATCCGATGGAAAGGATAGAGAAGTAGTGATTCGTCCGGTCAATTCCATCCGTCAGTTGTTATATGAAGAATGGGTAGATAACCGGAAAGCATTGGTGAATAGGTTTTCAAACGGCAGGCTGGGGTACATTCACATTCAGGCCATGAATATGGCAAGTTTTGAGGTATTTGAACGCGAGTTGCAAGCGGCAGGCTATGGAAAGGAAGGATTGGTGGTGGATGTTCGGTACAATGGTGGAGGATCCACAACCGACTATTTGATGGCGGTGCTTAACTATAAGCAACATGCGTACACTATTCCGCGAGGCGCAAGCGAAAACCTCGAACGTGATAAGGCTAAATTCCGCGAGTATTATCCCGTTGGTGAACGCTTGATTTTCTCAGCCTGGATGAAACCTTCTATTGCGCTATGTAATGAAGGCAGCTATTCCAATGCCGAAATTTTTTCGCATGCGTATAAAACATTAGGTATCGGAAAATTGGTTGGAGTGGCTACCAATGGTTCAGTGATTTCAACAGGAGGCCGGCCGTTACTGGATGGATCGTTTGTTCGATTGCCATTCCGCGGATGGTTTACGAAGGCTACCGATAAGAACCAGGAACTTGGCCCGGCTATTCCGGATATTACGGTGTATAATTCACCGGATTGGATTGCAAAGGGAACAGATGACCAGTTAAAAACAGCTGTGGATGAATTGCTGAAACAAATTGACGCGAAGAAGTAATCCACTTGCAAAAAAAGTGAGTATTCGCGGCCCGGTGCCGCGATCCCATTTTGGAGTTCTGAAAATGCGGATGCCGGAACAAGTCCGGCAAGGTGCTGCTTTTCTTTTGATTGGTTTTGCTCATTTTTCAAAGTTTGTTCATATTTGCACCCCGATCAAGTCCTGATCGCATGCCTGAGTGGCGGAACTGGTAGACGCGCACGACTCAAAATCGTGTGCCGTAAGGCGTGCCGGTTCGATTCCGGCCTTAGGTACTGAAAGGATGGCATTCGCCATCCTTTTTTGTTTGTAACTATTTTAATAGTGGCATCTGTTTATATTCTTCATTCCGAAAAACTTGACAGATTCTATACAGGAAGCTGCCTTGATTTCCAATTTCGGTTTCAAGACCATCTTGATAAAGTCTTCCCTAGAGGCTTTACGTCAAAATCAGATGATTGGCAACTTTTTCTTCTTGTTGAAAACCTATCCTATACCCAGGCATGAGCAATTGAAAGGCATATCAAAAGCATGAAAAGTAAAAACTATATTCGGAATCTAATAAAGTATACAGATATCGTGATAAGGCTGAAAGAAAAATACGCTGAGGATGGATAATGGCTGTAAGGGGCTGAGCGCACCCCGATAGCTATGGAGACAAATCGTGTGCCTTCGGGCGTGCCGGTTCGTTCCGATAACTATCGGAACCGGCCTTAGGTACATTAAAGAGGCTGTCTCAAAAGAGCAGCCTTTTTTGTTTATACAGAAAAAAAGGAAGGCCTTCAGTAGTATTTGATGGTTTTTTTTTTTTTTTATATTTCAAAAAAAACAAACATGACACAGAAAACCAGATTAGTAATCGCGCTTCTCCTTTGTAATGGATTGGTTGTAATAGGCAACACGATTTATGCTCAAAAGTCCGTGCAGCTAACAAACTTAACCAGTAAGAAAAAGATTCTATTAAAGGAAGGTAATAGAGTTTCTTATTTTTTACAAAACAGTAAATCGGGAACAATAGGAACGATCGATAAAGTTGAAGAAAACTTGATTACCATCTCAGGAAAGGATGTGAAAATGGATGAGATAAAATCGATTGGGAGAAGACGAAAGGGATCTGGTTTCCTTGTTGGTCTTGGAACTTTTGCGGGTGTTGGAATCATTGTAGGCTCAATTCAAAGTTCAAATAGTGACCCTTGCCCTGACTGTACCGATGGAGGATCATCCGGTGAAGGGTGGGTAGTGGCCGAAGTTGGAATTGGTGCAGCGTTGATTGCACTAAGTATTAACACTGCCGTACGAAACTCACGGAAAGATGTAATGACTAAATGGAGAGTTGAGGTTGTTGATTTACCGTTGGTGGGACCAGCCAAGTAAAATAAATTTTAATTATTCCGGTGCCAGAGTAATCCAGTCGGGAATTGATTTCAGTATACCTTTTCAAATCGACCTGTCTTTTTCGTTATTAATATCCGATACGCTATTGGTTTTTTTTCTTTTTCAACGATGTGAGGCGCCATTGGTTGACGGAGCGGTTTTATAGTTTCGCTGGTAATTAATGGCATTACTTTATTAGCCAGGATATTCATGGCTTTCCTTTTTTCCCTATCGTCTTCCAGCTCCTGATACTCACCCCAAAGAATCACACTTCTCCAGTTGGCCATATTTTCAATGACATCCACCTCAAAGCAAACATTTGGGTTTCTTCGCATCATATTAACTTTTGTACCTTCCTTAGAAAGAACATAGATATAAGTGCCATCGTAGGCAAACGTGACAGGAACCACGTAGATGTCCGTATTGTTACTGCAACCTAGTCTGCCCACAACCTGGCTTTGTAATACATGATCGATTTGTTCTTCGGTTAATTCGCCAAGCATAAAGATTGTTTCAATTTTTGATGGTAAATGGTAGGTGAACCTATTCATATTAACCTATATTATTACTGACGATGATCATATAGACAACCTGATATTTATCACGAATTTATTTTGACTTGCTTTTCAAATTTAGGAATGCGAAAAATCGGGTCAACCATGAAAGGCCTCACTCAATTCCTAAATGAAGTTGGCGGAATAGCGCATTTTGTTGGTCGATTTATCGCGGAGGGGTTTAGGCCGCGGTTTGAGTTTAAAGAAGTTATTCGTCAATGTTATTGGGTAGGATATAAATCGTTACCATTAGTGGGCATCACGGCCTTTATTATGGGGTTGGTCCTAACTATTCAATCTCGTCCTACACTGGTTGAATTTGGGGCAGAATCGATGTTGCCCAGCATGGTTTCAATTTCGCTTGTGCGAGAGATATCTCCTGTTATTACTGCTCTAATTTGTGCCGGAAAAATTGGATCAGGAATGGGAGCGGAACTTGGCTCCATGCGGGTTACCGAACAAATTGATGCAATGGAGGTGTCGGGTACCAATCCATTCAAATATTTAATTGTTACGCGCATTTTTGCTACCACCCTGATGATCCCTGTTTTATCAAGTCTTTCAAATGCGATTGCTTTATATGGTAGTTACCTGGGTGTTAATATCCGAGGTAGTGTCAGTTGGCATTTGTACTGGACACAGGTGTATGACGCGTTAAGTTATGGTGACATCGTGCCGGCAATTGTCAAAACATTTTTCTTTGGTTTCGCAATTGGTCTTGTTGGCTGTTATAAGGGATATTATTCTGATAAAGGAACTGAAGGAGTTGGCCGATCGGCCAACTCAGCAGTTGTGGTGGCTTCTTTGCTTGTGTTTATTATTGATTTAGTTGCTGTTCAGATAACCGATCTGCTGGGATTAACCTGATTGATCATGACTGAAGTTGTAGTGAAATTAGAAAACCTGAGTAAGTCTTTTGGCAGCAATCATGTGTTGCGTGAGTTCTCGATGAATTTATATAGCAGTGAAAATCTTGTCGTGCTTGGTAAATCGGGATCTGGTAAATCTGTTTTGATCAAATGTATTATTGGCTTATTGACGCCCGACAATGGGTGTATCAAGGTTTTCGGTCATGATATAAGTGCTTTTAACAGGGAAGAGATGGATCAAATGCGGGTAGAGGTAGGTTTTTTATTTCAAAGCAATGCACTTTATGATTCTATGACCGTGCGCGAGAATCTTGAGTTTCCGTTACGCAGGCATTGGGATGATGAAAAACATAACAAGGATGAAGTTGAGAACCTGGTGATGGAAGTCCTTGAAAATGTAGGCCTTTCGCACACGGTTGATATGATGCCTGCGGAGTTATCAGGAGGGATGCGCAAACGGATTGCATTGGCACGAACGCTCATCTTGCGGCCAAAAATTATTTTATACGATGAGCCTACTACTGGTCTTGATCCCATCACGGCTCGCGAAATCAGTAAACTGATACTTGCAGTTCAGAAAAAATACAATACATCTTCTATTATTATTTCACACGATATGAATTGTATCCGTATGATCTCAAATCGGGTAGGGATGTTAATCGATGGAAAATGTTACGCTGAAGGATCGTATAGCCAATTAGCTGCTTCGAGTGATCCTAAAATATATGAGTTTTTTGCTTAGAAACTATGAAAACAAGGCCAATGGATAATGTTAAACTCGGACTATTTGTAATGGCCGGTATAATTTTTTTAGTCACGTCATTGTACCTGATTGGGAGTAACCGAAACTTGTTTGGCTCGACAATCACAATTAACGCAAGTTTTCAAAATGTAAATGGCCTCATGCCCGGTAATAATGTTCGATTCGCTGGTATTGATGTTGGTACAGTTCGAGAAATTACCATTAAAAGTGATACAAATATTTTAGTTACGATGGTCATCGACAAAAGTATAAGACCTTACATAAAGAAAAACTCTATTGCTTCTGTTGGCACAGATGGGCTAATGGGAAATAAGTTGATTAATATAAATTCACAATCGACCCTTTCAAAGCCTGTAGAAGAAAACGATACAATCTATTCGCGTGTGCCCATCGAGACAGATGAAATGCTGAGAACATTAAATTTTACAAACGATAACCTGGCGGTTATTACCAGTGACCTTCGAAGGATTACGCTTAAAATAAATAATAGCTATAGCCTTTGGAAATTGCTTTCGGATACACTGATCGCACGCGACTTGAAAGAAGCAGCCTCCCATATTAAGGAGGCAGGAAAAAATGCTGCAGATGCTGGGAATTCGATCACTGACCTGATTCATGACGTCAAGCAAGGAAATGGTTTGGCCGGTGCCCTTATTGCAGATACAGTCATGATCAACCAGCTCCGGCAAAGCATGGCTGAAATTCAACACGTAAGTACTCAAACTTCTGCTGCAGCTGCCGATTTTTACAAATTGATTGAACGTGTAAAACAAGGCGATGGAATGGCCGGTGCGTTAGTGGCTGATACCATGTTGGTTAAAAAATTGAATCAGAGTCTCGAAAATATTGAACAGGGTACCAATCGGTTCAATGAAAACATGATGGCCATGAGAGAACATTTTCTATTTCGGGAATATTTTAAAAAGCAGGAAAAAAAGCAAAAAAAGGGTAAGTGAGATGCTCTCACTTTTCAATGTATTACACCTCAATAAACCGCTCAAGAGAAAACGCCTGCGTCCGCTCGGCAAAGAGTGTTTTAACCCTGCCCCACACACTCCCAAAAAGTTCAGATTTCCGGTAATTATCCAAACTTTGTTGATTATCCCAATGACTTAACGTTGTATAGGTATTCGGATCTTCTGCATCTTTTAAAAGTTGCAGGTGCGAGCAACCGGGGAAATTCCGGATGGCTGATTTATTCCGGTTAAATATTTCCAGAAACTCATCTACCCCGGCATCGGTAAAATGCATGCGAACAATCCTTATAATCATATTCTATGTTCCAAATCCCAAATCTCAAATCTCAAATCCTAAATCCTAAATCCCGGCATTTAACCCTCATCAAAAATAATAGTCACCATGCTTCCATAGGTTAACCCCAAAAGCTCAGAAGCATGACCTTTATATATTCCAATTTCTAAAAAACCTAACGTGTTGAACAGTATAAAGCAATCTCCCTCTTCGGCCTGGTTGTATTGTGTATGAACCCGTTTGAATTTCTCGCCTCCAAATTGAATGGTGTAGGTTTTTCCTTTGCTTAAAATATCAAAGGCTTCTTTTGGAATATTCGTCAGCAGGTTTCCGAAATTGTCAACACGGATTACATGTCCGGCAATTTGCTTTTTGGTGGCTTTCACTTGCCGGTCAATCATCTTTTTAAAGACATCCATCGGCTTGCCAAGGTCACGAATCGCTACACCGCTGGCCAGTTTGGCGGCAGCCGGTGCGAAAATGTCTTTTTCAGGAAATGTTGTTTGTACCGGGTTGATGGAATTTAACTCAACTAAATTTTGATGTTGCTTTTCACTGATTAGTCCGAACAAACCATTATCGGTTCCAATAAAGTAATGATCTTCAAGTTGAATGGCAAGGTAGGCCTCGTCCCGCTGGCCGGCCGCGTGCACACCTACCAGGTGCGTGGTGCCTTTCGGGAATTCTCTGAAAACCGATCGCAGAACAAAGGCAGCATGCGCAATGTCGCATGGTTTAACCTGATGAGTGATGTCAACCAGTTTAATGCCTGTATTGACAGTTAATATCCTGGCTTTAATAGCTGCTACGTAGTGGTCGCTTTCGCCCGAATCTGTAAGCAGCGTAACAATGGCCATTGACTTCCCTCTTTATTAATAATGACAAGCAGTCTGTTAAAACAAGGTTACAATTTAGACTGTGTTCCCGCAAGTTGTTGAGAATTAATGAAATAAATTATAGAGGATAATTATTTAATTTTACCGTTCAACCCAGTTTCCATTTTGACAGAAAAAGTAATTACACTCGAAAATGTTTCCCTGCCTGATTTTCTGGGGGTAGAAAACAAAAATATCCAATCCCTGGCCGCAGCCTTTCCCAAAAGCCGCATTGTTTCCCGCGGCAATGAAATCTTAATTAAAGGAACCGCATCGGAAATTGTTCAGATCAGCGACATTCTTGATGCGCTGGTCGATCATTACCATAAATTTGGGCGCATTACCGAAGAAAATGTAAAGGGGTTTGTATCGTATGATCATGAAAACCACGAGCCGCTTTCTCCGGATGGCATTATTTTATATGGAACCAGGGGAGCGCCTATCAAACCAAAAACCCCTAATCAAATTCGCCTGGTACAGTTGGTAAAGGAAAATGATTTGGTTTTTGCATTGGGTCCGGCCGGTACCGGTAAAACGTATGTGTCGGTTGCTCTGGCAGTGCATGCCCTTAAGAACAAACAGGTAAAAAAAATTATCATCACGCGGCCGGCAGTGGAGGCAGGTGAGAACCTTGGTTTTTTGCCGGGTGACCTGAAAGAAAAAATTGATCCTTACCTGCGTCCTATTTATGATGCCCTTCATGATATGATTCCTTTTGAAAAACTGAAGTACTACATGGAGCGCGAGGTAATTGAAATAGCACCGTTGGCCTATATGCGTGGCCGAACGCTGAACAACGCATTTATCTTACTGGATGAAGGGCAGAACACCACCCCCATGCAAATGAAAATGTTTCTTACCCGCATGGGCCCCGAATCAAAAATGATTGTAACGGGCGATGTCTCACAAATTGATTTACCCCACAACCAACGATCCGGACTGAAAGAAGCCGTCCGGATTTTGGGTAACGTGAAAGGAATCGGGTTTATTGAATTAAACGAACGCGATGTCGTGCGCCATAAGCTGGTGCGCAATATTATTGAAGCGTACGATAGAGAGAACCCGGAAGGAAAAAAGTAAGGGGATTGATTGGGGTATGGTTGGTGTCAACCTATTCTGAAAACTGTTCCAGGTCGTATTTTCTAAGAGATGCAATCGGCCTGCCTCCGATCCCATACAATTTCCTATCTTTTAGGATATGTTTCAGTGGGCACCCTATCCGTTTATTCGACTCACCCTTTTTTTCTGCCTTGGAATCATTGGGGGAATTTATTGGCCCAACAGCTTGTCAATCAATATTGCCATCTTTTTCTTTTTTGGCTTGTCAGCGATCTATCTGTTGGTTTCAATTCTGCAATCGAGAGGAAGGTGGAGAAGCATTAACCCTGGAGTGATAGGATTGCCCGTTGTTGTTCTGTCGGGTTTCGTGCTGGTTTATTTTTCATCCGATATTCACCACCGTGATCATTTCATTCACGATCCTGAACCAATCGAATACTATCAGGTTGTAGTTACCCATCAGGCGCAGGAAAAGAATAATTCCTGGAAAGTTGAAGCTGAGGTGCTGGCTGTACGGCACCCCAACGGTTGGGGCAAGCGTACCGGAAAAGTATTACTCTATTTTTCGAAGAAGGCTTTTAAAACACCTTTTGTTTACGGAGATGTGCTTCTTATAAAAGGAGGCCCACGGTTGTTAGAGGGGCCTGCCAATCCCGGTGAATTTGATTATAAGCGATTCCTCACGTTTAAAAAAATCTATCATCAGCACTTTCTGCGAAACGGTGACGTCCATTACAAAGACCATCAGCCGCCCAACTGGTTCATTGATTATTCCATTCGGGCGCGCATGTGGGCACAGCAGGTAATCAATCAATATGTTAAGGGCGATCGTGAACAAGCCACTGTTTCTGCTCTTGTGTTGGGCGTAACCGATGGCCTTGATAATGATTTACTTTCTGCGTATGCGGCTACTGGTTCTCTTCATGTGTTGTCAGTTTCCGGATTGCATATTGGTATTATTTATTGGCTGATACTTTTGGTACTGAAGCCGCTTAACAAATCAGCTACCGGAAAATGGATATTGGCGTTGTTGAGTATTGTTTTATTATGGGGTTATGCATTTATAACAGGGTTATCTCCTTCGGTACTTCGGGCAGTAACCATGTTTTCCTTTGTGGCCATGGCCAGACCAATAAGCAGGCGTACCAATATTTACAATACCCTGGCTGCCTCCGCCTTTTGTCTGCTGTTGTACGAGCCATATCTGTTGATGTCGGTTGGCTTTCAACTTTCTTATCTGGCAGTAATCGGTATCGTGTACCTGCAACCGATTTTTTCGCGCCTGTGGGAACCTAAAAGCTGGCTGTGGGATAATGTGTGGCAAATCACTTGCGTATCAATGGCAGCTCAACTGGCAACCTTTGCGTTGGGACTTTTGTATTTCCATCAATTTCCGGTTTATTTTTTGTTTTCGAACCTGTTTGTTATACCGCTTTCATTTGTGGTACTGATCACAGGAATTGCACTCATAGCAGTAGGAGCAATTGGTCCGGTAGCGGTTCTGTTAGGAGTATTGCTGGAGTGGATAATCCGGTTACTGAATTTTGGTGTCGTTCAAATGGAATCTCTTCCGTTCAGTCTTGTTGATCATGTTTACATCACCACTTTTCAATGTTGGTTACTGATTGCTGCCATTGTATTTACTCTGCTGCTTTTTCAAAGCAGGAAGTTTCGCTTTGCGCTCGCAGCAGCGGTTTGTATGCTCACCTTTTCAGCCATCCAATGGAATCACTTTTCCGGTGAGATCAGCCAGCGAAAACTTACTGTTTACAACGTATCGGGTTTCAGCGCATTGGATTTTTTTGATCATGGGCAGGCATATTTTCTGGCAGACTCCACATTAAAAGAAGATAAGGAGAGAATCCGGTTTCACATTCGCCCGAACAGATTGAGGAGTGGGATAGACCGGGTTGACGATCATGAGGGTGCTGATTTTTCCCACCAATACCGGGGGTGTCGGTTGATCGTCTGGAGGGGTATAACCCTGTTGCAGGTCAGCGAGAAGGAATTTTCATTTCCTGAAAAATTAACCATCAACTATGTGGTGGTTAAACAAAATGCCATTACAAGTGTGCGAGATCTGGCAGGTGTTAATTTTGAGAAGCTGATTCTCGATAGCAGTAATTCTTTTTATTTTGCTGACAGAATAGTAAAGGAAGCGCAAGAGGCATCCATTCGTGTGCACTCTGTTCTTCACGATGGCTCATTTGTGACTAAACTATAAGAGAATGGAACTTGTTGAATATCACGTTCAGAACCGAATCGGTTTCATAACACTGAATCGCCCCGAAAAACGAAATGCACTGAGCTACGAATTGGTGGCCGACTTGAAGGAAGCCTTTGCGCATGCGGAGCACGACAACGAGGTTAAGGTAGTTGTATTAAAAGCTAATGGGGAGGCTTTCTGTGCAGGTGCCGATTTAACCTACCTTCAACAGTTGCAGAAATTTTCATTTGAGGAAAATCTTCAGGACTCCAATCACCTGAAAGAATTATTCCTGAAAATTTATACACACCCAAAGGTAGTGATCGCTCAGGTTCAGGGGCATGCACTGGCCGGTGGCTGTGGCCTGGCAACCGTTTGTGATTTCACATACTCGGTACCGGAAGCAAAGTTTGGTTACACCGAGGTAAAAATTGGTTTTATTCCGGCTATCGTTACAGTGTTTTTATTACGTAAGATTGGTGAAGCTAAATCGAAGGAGATGTTGTTGAGCGGTGACCTGATATCGGCTGAACAGGCGTGCCAGATAGGCTTGATTCATAAAATTGTAACACGCGAAAAGCTTGATCAGGAAGTAAATAACCTGGCCATGAAACTGGCAAATGAAAATTCAGGTCAATCCATGAAACTAACCAAGCAAATGATTGCACGGGTACAAGCTGAATCCATTGTGGATGCACTAAACTATGCTGCCGAAATGAATGCGCGGGCTCGAGGTACAGATGATTGCAAAAGAGGTGTAGCTGCTTTTCTCAATAAGGAAAAATTGTCGTGGTAATCCTGGCACCATTGGCAGGTGGAAAGCTCACTCTCTATATTAAAAAAGTATTGGCGTCATAGCCAGTTTCGTCCGCTTCAGCAGGAAATCATCGATTCTGTTTTAGCCGGAAACGATACGCTTGCCTTGTTGCCCACCGGTGGTGGAAAATCGGTTTGCTTTCAGGTTCCAGCTATGATGTTGGATGGACTTTGTATGGTGGTTTCACCTCTGATTGCGTTGATGAAAGACCAGGTCGAGAACCTGAAAAGCAAAGGGATTTATGCACTCGCTGTTCATTCCGGTATGGGCAGGCAGGAGATTGATGTGCACCTGAACAATTGTATCTACGGAAAAGTGAAATTTCTGTACCTGTCACCTGAACGTTTGCAAACGGAAATTTTTCAGGAGAGGGTAAAACAGATGAAGGTATCTTTGATTGCCGTAGACGAAGCACATTGCATCTCGCAATGGGGCTACGATTTTCGGCCTCCGTATTTGAAGTTGGCTGCCCTTCGGGAGGTGCTTCCCCGGGTTCCTGTTCTTGCCTTAACCGCCACCGCGACACCACCGGTAGCGGACGACATCGTTGATAAACTGGCGTTTCGGTCAGGCTACAAGATTTTTCGGAAAACGTTTGCGCGCGATAATCTTTCATTTGTGGTTCGGAAAACCGAAAACAAAGAACGCAAGTTGCTGGAGGTTCTGCAGAAGGTAAAGGGTTCTGTGATTATCTATGCGCGTTCGCGAAAAGGCACCCATGAAACTGCCGAATCATTAACCAGAATGGGTATTGCATCAACCTTTTATCATGCAGGGTTGTCGCATGAGCAACGGGCTCTCCATCAGGATGAATGGGTTAAAAATAAAAGGCGGGTGATGGTGGCAACGAATGCGTTTGGAATGGGCATTGATAAACCAGATGTACGCACAGTAGTTCACCTGGATCTTCCAGAGAATCTGGAATCGTATTACCAGGAGGCCGGTCGTGCCGGTCGTGATGGCCAGCGGTCGTATGCGGTTATCATTTATCATGATGCCGATATCAGTTCACTGGAGGCAAAGATTGCCCAGGCACATCCCTCCATCGATTTTTTAAAAGAAGTGTACCAGGGCCTGGCCAATTATTACCAGTTGGCGTTGGGAAGCAGCGAAGGCGAGAGTTATGATTTTGAACTACACGATTTTTGTGAACGGTACAGTTTACATCTGCCGGAAGTTTACAGTGCATTAAAAAAACTGGAAGAGGAGGGGCTCATCAGTTTTAATGAAAGTTTTTACAGTCCATCGCTTCTTTATCTGTCAACAGATAAATCAAGGCTCTACGAGTTTCAGGTTGCCAACGAACGATTTGACCCATTGATAAAAATGTTGCTCCGGTTGTACGGTGCCCAGTTGTATGACGATTTTGTTAAAATCTCAGAGCGCTATTTGGCTAACGCACTGAAAATTTCGGTTGAAGAAATGATCTCACTGCTCAAACACCTTCACGAATTGCAGGTATTGGTTTATCGTCAGGCAAAAGATAGCCCTCAGTTAACCTTCATTCTGCCACGACAGGATGCTTCCAGACTTCCGTTGAATGTGAAGCGGATTGAAGAGAGAAAAAACCTGGCGGAGGGCAACATGAACGCCATGATTTCGTTTGTCACATCGGTACACCGTTGCCGGATGCAGCTTGTGCAGGAATATTTTGGAGAAACGACAGACACCGTTTGCGGTAAGTGCGATGTTTGTATTGACCGGAAAAAAAGCGAAAACAGTAATGAGATTAAAGAACTGCGCAAAGAAGTATTAACCTTGTTAAAAGGGAAATTGTATACCCTTGAGCAGTTGGAAAAGAGGATAAATCCACGCGACAGTGAATTATTTGTAGAAGTAATTCGTGAAATGGTAGATGAAGGAGCGGTGGAATATGACTCTGCGTGGAGGCTTAAGCTCAGCGCTGATCAAAATCCGTAATCAGCCGATCAGTTCTTTTGCATTTTCAAACGCCACCTTTGAAGGCTTGGCACCACTCAGCATTTTAGCGATCTCTTCAACCCGTTCGTTCTCGTTCAGTACTTTGATGTTGCTGATGGTTTTTGCGGAAGTGTTATCCTTAAAAACAAAGTAGTGTGCATCTGCTTTGGCAGCAATCTGTGGTAAATGGCTGATGGTGATCAATTGATGGTGTTTTGCCATGGCCTTCATTAAATTTCCCAACTTCATGGCAATTTCACCGGAAACGCCATTGTCAATTTCATCCAAAATTAACGTGGGCATTGAAGTTTTGGCGGCCATCACATATTTGATGCTGAACATCAGACGTGAAAACTCACCGCCTGAAGCAACCTGCGCCAGTGCCCTGGGTGAAATACCTTTGTTGGCACTAAAGAGGAGTTCAATTACATCCGCTCCGGTGGGTCCGGGCAACACCGGAGTTTGTTCAATTTTCATTGCCGCTTCGGGAATACCCAGTTCTTTCAACAGCTTCACCAATTCTTTACACAGGGGCTCCATTACTTTTTTTCTGGCAGCACTTAATTTTTGAGCGAGGCTTTTTATTTCCGCTGAAGCCTGTTCATACAAAGCTTTGGCGGCAGCAAGAGATTCGTCCAGGTTGGTGGTAAGGGTGGCCTTGTGTTGCAATTCTTCCTGAATCACCAACAATTCTTTCAGGTTGTTAGTCCGGTGTTTTTTTAAAAGGCGGTAGATCAGGTTGATTCGTTCACTTACATATTGCGCCCGTTCAGGGTCAAACTCAATAGCTTCTTCTTCTTTTTCTATTTCATGTAAAATGTCGTCCAGCTCAATCACCAAACTTTCCAGGCGTTTGTGAAGCGATTCATAATTTGCTGAATACGAGACCACTTGCTGCAGGTGTGTTCGTGCTTCTGCCAGCGAATGGCGTGATGCAAACTCAGAACGGCTGAGCAACTCTAATACAGTATGAAACCTGCCCTTTATATCTTCGGCATGCTCCATAATTTTTAATTCCGATTCCATTTTTTCCTGCTCGCCCTCTTCAAAATCGGCCTTGACTAGTTCATCGAGTTGGAAATTGATGTAATCAGCATCTTGCCTTAACGTGTCGGCCTCGCTCACCAGTGTTTCATACGCTTTTTTCTTTGCGAGATAATTGGCCCAGGAGACCGCGTATTCATCAAGTAACTTTTGGTTTTCAGCGTATGCGTCAATGAACCGAAGCTGAAAAGATTGATCGCTGAGTTGCAGGGTTTCGTGTTGCGAGTGGATATCCATCAACAGGTTACCGAGTTTCTTCATAACATCCAGGGTAACCGGAGTGTCATTGATGAATGCTCTCGACTTTCCACCCGGACTGATTTCTCTGCGGATCACCGTGGTGTCATCATAGTCAAGGTCTTCTGCTTTAAAAAAGCTTTTCAGCTTATAACAACCAATATCAAAAACACCTTCTGTGATGCACTTTTCGTTCTCATCCCATAAAACTTTGGTATCGGCCCGGTTGCCTTTCAATAAACCAAGGGCACCCAGCATGATGGATTTTCCTGCTCCTGTTTCGCCCGTAACAACATTCAGGTGTTGTGAAGGCGCCAGTTCCAGGTGTTTGATGAGCGCGTAATTCTTTATGGTCAGATGCTTGAGCATCAGTAATGAGGTTATCGGCTAAAGATAAAAAGGAGTGAGTGAAAATCCTGAAATGGCTGCTAATTCTTGATAATCTTATCGTAGCTCGACCGGTTAGTGGGATCCATAACGGTAATCAGGTCGTAGGCTTCCCGCCTGATGGGCAGGGCGCCATCGGAATAGATATTGGCTAACTCTTTCGATTTGGCATCAAAGAAGGAGATGACCAGAATGGCATTCGGGTTTAAGTCGCGAGCACGTTTGATGTCTTTCAGTCCTTTTAGAATGACTTCACGACTTTGATCAGGGGTTTTTTCAAAGGTGTCCAGCGCCAGGCGATGATAGCTGTAGTACGATTTGCGTACTTCAGCCATTTGAGGGTTGATCAGTCCTTCAACTAAGGCGTACCGGTTACGGTTATTACCGAGCGCCTGCCAGCCCGGGCGGTTAGAGGACTGGGCATTATTTACCACCATTAAAGCTTTTTGAAAATGTGGCGTTCCTCCCAACTCACTAAAAGAATCGTAATCCATACCAATAATAATATAGGCATAGAAAGCAAGCATGGAGGTTAGGTTGTTGGTGTACGTGTTATCGTTGAACTCTAACGGCTGTGATTCAATGTATTCAAATTCCCAGTCGCGGTCGGCAAAATTGAGCAGCAGGCTGGTGTAATTTGAATTGTAAACCGGCCGGGCAGATTGTATCTGAACCGAAGCGCTGAAAATTCCAATGGAAGGCATTTCATTGATGTTAATCAATAAACTGCAGTTGATTTTTTCGTGCGACTGAAAGGCATCTGTAGTCCACTTGCGAGTGTTCAGAAATTGCTGCAGTCCATTTTTCATATCGCGAAATACATTGCGGTCAGTTGTTTGAACTTTTGGACCAACGTTAATGGTAACAATACAATTGAGTTCTTGCGCTAAACCGCAGTAAGCAAGCAAGACTAATACCAGTGTGACGATGCTACGCATGCATTTTTTCAATAATGGCCGTTACAATATCGTTCGCTACCTCGTTTTTATTTTTTAATTCAAATGAACGGATGTTCCGGGCGTTGTCAATCAGCGTGATTTTATTGGTATAATGACCGAATCCCGCACCTGAATCGTTTAACGAATTCAAGACGATCAGATCGAAATTTTTTGCTTCCAGTTTTTTAAGAGCGTTGGTTTGTTCCTGTTCGGTTTCTAGTGCAAACCCTACAATTATCTGGCCGTTGAGTTTATTTTTGCCCAACGCAGCGGCAATATCATGTGTCCTGGTCAATTCTAAAATCAACGAATCCTCTTTCTTTTTTATTTTTTGGTCGGCAACTTTTATTGGTTTGTAGTCTGCCACAGCAGCGGCCAATACCGTAATATCGGTTTGTGGAAATCGGTCAACGCAGGCATGGTACATTTCTTCAGCGGAAGTTATCCGTATAACGTTCACACCGGGGTGTGAAGTGTGCTGTGTCGAGGGGCCGGTAACCAGGTGAACCTGTGCGCCCGCATGGGCAAGCGATTCGGCAATGGCAAATCCCATTTTTCCGCTGGAATGATTCCCGATAAACCGTACCGGGTCAATTGCCTCGTACGTGGGGCCTGCGGTTACCAGGGCAACCTTCCCTCTAAGTTTTTGTTCGTTTTTAAAATACGACTCAAGATGAGCTACAATTTCTTCCGGCTCGGCCATTCTGCCCGTGCCTGTCAAACCACTGGCTAACTCACCATGCACAGGGTTAATGATGTGATTTCCGAAAGCGAAAATTTTTTTCAGGTTGTCCTGCGTAGAAGCATGAGCCAGCATATCCAGGTCCATGGCTGGGGCAAGAAATACCGGGCAGCGGGCGGATAGGTACACGGCTGAGAGCAGGTTGTCACATATGCCGTTTGCTATTTTAGCAAGGGTGTTAGCGCTGGCGGGGGCAATCAGCAGGGCATCTGCCCACAAGCCAAGTTCAACATGATTGTTCCACTGGCCTGTTTCATCCTTTTGAAATTGGGAGAGTACCGGATTTTTAGAAAGGGTGGATAGGGTAAGGGGTGTAATGAACTCCATTGCTGAAGTGGTCATGATTACCCTTACCTCAGCACCTGCCTTTATGCATAATCGGGTAAGCACTGCAGCTTTGTATGCTGCAATACTTCCCGTTATTCCCAGTATTATTTTTTTGCCCTGCATATAAACAGTCATCAGTAATCGGTGTTCGATAATCGGTCGGTACTGATAAACCGATTACTGGTAACCGGTTACTGCTTATTAAAGTTCGGTCGTTGGCGACTGAGAAACTTCTCGGTTTCTGAAATTTAGTTTACCCTCCAGAAATTCCTCTGTAGCCGTAGAAGTAGGCTTAGGCATGCGTTCGTAGAATTTTGAAATTTCAATTTGCTCGCGATTCTCAAACACTTCTTCCAGGTTATCAACGGTGGTGGCGAACTCTGCAAGTTTGTTATTGAGTTCTTCTTTCAGGTTAGCTGAAATTTGCTTGGCGCGTTTAGCAATAACCACTACCGATTCGTACAGGTTGCCGGTGGGTGCTGCAATTTTGTCGATGTCGCGCGGAACAATAGATGATTGTATAGCCATAATTATGAATTTGTAGTCTTTAATGTTGTTAGTTTAGATGTGCTTTCGAGATAAAGTTTTTCGGCTTCCTTTAAGAACTGGCTTTCGGGATACTGATCAACAAAATGTTTGTAGTTTTCTACCACTTCTTTGTAGCGTTCGGGTTGTTTGGAGTAGATGCTCTGTTCGGCCAGTTCAAATTGCGATACTATAATGAGGTAGTTGGCCTCTTCGTGATATTTAGAATCCGGAAAATTGTTTTTAAAACTGTTCAAGGCCACAATGGCAGCCTTGTAGCTCCTCATCTTCACATACTGACGGGCATTTTCAAATCCCTTTTTTTCGAGTTTTGCCTGCGTGGTAAAAATTACTTCTACTGCCTGATCTTTAAACTTGCTGTTCGGAAAGCGGTTTAAGAAATCCTGCATCGATGTCATCGCTTCAATACTTCCGGACTGATCCAGGTGAGACCCGGGCGATGATTTATAAAGTGAATAAGCATACATAAACCGGGCTTCCTCAGACAAAACTCCCCGGCCATACGTTTCATAAAACGTTTTAAATTGTTCGGAAGCCAGCAGGTAAAGTTTTTCGTAGTACTGGCAGTAGGCTAAGTTAAATTGAACTTTTTCAGCTTCGGGTAGCCCCCGCACAATGGGTAGGATCTGATCAAACAGGACAGATGCCCGGTAGTAGTCCTTCTTGGCATAATAATTCAAGCCGGCCTCATACTTCACCCTCCAATCGGGGTTTTTTTCAATTTTCCTGAATTTACTGCAGGAAATGGCTACAAAGAGAGCCAGAATGAAAGCCGCAAATATTGATACTTTCCGCATAAGCCCGCAAATATACGATAAGGGGGTTGAAGTGTAAAACGGATTTGACTGACCCTTTATGACAGCAGAAGCTTACTTTTTCACGATCAGCTTGCGGGTAAAGACACCTTCGTTTTCGATGTAAAGTGTATAGAAATAAATGCCGGAACTAAATTGATCGGCCCTGATTTTTACCGAGATTTCTGCAAACGGCAATTCGTACTCTGATAAAGCATTCCCTAAAATATTGTGTACCACAATTTTGGTTTTGACGCGGTCATCGTGAAGCTTGTAATCGATGTTAGCATGATCGACTACCGGGTTAGGATAGACATCATACAGGGTAATAAACCGCGATTGGTAGATGTTGCTCTTTTCGGGTTTGCCCTCCACCACAAAGGTGAGGTCGATGCGCGATGATTCAGATGCGTTCGACTTATTATACACCACATACCTGACTTCACTCAAGCCTTCTACAAGGCCGGCTTCCAAAGCCACTGAAAAATTCTGGATGGTTTGCCCGGGTTCAATTTTGAGGATATAATCTTCGGTGCGCTGGTCGAGGCAATTCCCATCAATACAGAAATAGTTCTTTTGGGTTCCCCCGATTTGCGTGTCAACCTTTCTTAAAATCAGGATAATGGGCTTTTCGGTGTTGTTTTTAAACCTGATCGGTGCTTTGATGAGATCACCAATAGTGCCTTTGTAGGAATCCTGCAGGGCGGATATTTCGAAGCTTTGTGCCATCAAAATCCCGCTCATCAAGACAAACCCAATCAGCAGTACCACCCTCTTCATTGGCAGGTAGGAAAGTTTTCACAAAATTTAATTGATTTTGAGAGCATCTCATAACGAAATGCAAAGAATTTATGATGCTGAAACAATAAGCTAATCCCCCAATCGTTTGCGCACAGGCTTTTCAGCAGCAGGGGGTACTTTGACAACGTCATATTTTTCAGGGCGTGCGTCCTCTTTCCAGGAAAAACCCTCCAACTCTTTTTCCTCGTCATCCAACTCATGAGGGGGTATAAAATTAGCTTCTGGCTTTACATAGAAACTCAAATCATGCACTTTGCCATCCTGGAAACGGATAATGATGTTGCTGCAAATGATTTTGTTCATACCGGTAAGCACATGGGTTTTTTCATCTACGGCAAAGTACAGGCTTTGCCCATTTCCATTGACGTTTACCCGCTTTAGCTTTCCTCCGCCAAATTCAGCTACCATATTCCTGCCTTTGATTTGGTTGTGGTTGAACAGGGTGTCTTTTGAGATCACAAAAGAATTGGTGGTCAGAAATATTTTACTGATTGTATTGCGCTCTATTAACATGCTGATGGTGTCGGCAGTCATTTGGTTTTCGTCCGACCAAAGAACCGGGTTTTTATAAAAGAACAAGGTGGAGTCTGCCGCCCGGTACACCAGAGAATCGGCCAGTCCCTGCATATCCTTTTTAAAAATCTTAACATGATGATAGGCGAGCAGCCGCTTTTTAGAGGGGTCGGCATCGTCAATGGAGATGAGCGTATCGGCAGACATAAAAAGCGTGTCGCCTTCGTCTGTTACTTTTGCTACATAGGCATGATCATAAACTTTTGAAATATTCCTTCCTTTATTCATGTCTACCGATTGCCCGTAAATTGTCATGTTTTCGTCCAGGGCGGTCATCGATACATTGCCACGAACCTTATAAATTTTCTTTTTGTCATCAAAGTCATAGCGGTCACCCTTTATTTTGTAGTGCCTGGATTGCCCTGCACCTTCAAATAAATCGGAAGTACGGCTGATAGTATTGTATTTTCCTGATTGGGCTTTGAATGAACTGCTGTCTTTGTTAATGACGGTTGTTTCAGAAACAAATAAAATGTCTTTGCTTTTTGTATTGTACTGTAAACTGTCGGCCGTCATGGTGTAGTCAGGGTTGGTTACCTTAACGTTCTTTTTAAACGCTGCCAGGTTGGCGTTCACCAGGAAATATCCTTTGCTGCTCGTAAGTGTATTGATACTGTCAACTAATTTTCCTCCGTTAAAGTAGGTGGCCTCGTTAATGAGGCGGTCGTAATCAAGGAAATCTGTAAACAGGGTGGCAGTTGCCAGTTTGGTAAATATTACGTTTTGTCGAAGTTTGGCTTGCTTGGTATTGCCATCGTACTCCAGCCGAGATGCGGTAATCGTTATCGAGTCTCCTTCCACAATGCGTACCCGCCCAAATGCTTCTACCATGTTTCTGGATCGGTAAAACCAGGCTGAGTCACAATAGATGGTGGTAGTGCCCTGAACAAAAACAACATTGTCAATAACGCGTTCAATACGTTCTCCATTTTTGGTTCCGCCAATTAACTTACCGGCCCCCTTTTGAAGCTGCACCTTTTTTTGGGCAACGGCATGGATTGTCAGGGTAAGTAAAAGGATAAAAACAACAGTTGCTTTGCGCATCATAGGGCCAAAATTAACCAAAACTACGGGTACAGTTGTATCTTTGGATCGATGTTGGAGCAATTTCTGAACCATATTAACCGGCATAAACTTTTTACCAAAGACGATACAGTTCTGTTAGCGGTTAGCGGTGGCGTTGATTCAATGGTGATGTTGCATTTATTTTTAGAAGCCGGATTTCGTATCGGTGTAGCGCATTGCAATTTTCAGTTGCGGGGGGAGGAATCAGAAGGTGACGAGGAGTTTGTTCGACAGGAGTGTCAAAGGCTGAACATTCCAGTCGATGTTAAACGTTTTGATACCCAGGAGTATGGTTGGGAAAACAACCTCTCTATTCAGATGGCGGCACGTGACTTACGCTATGTGTGGTTTGATTCCCTGCTGGATGAAGGTTTATATAAGGTACTGGCGACAGGTCATCATTTTGATGATACCGTAGAGACTATTTTATTAAACTGGATAAAAGGGTCATCGGCTGAAGGACTTACCGGAATACCGGTTAAAAGTAAAAGGATTGTTAGACCTTTGCTATTTGCTACCCGTGTTCAGGTAGAAAAGTATGCAACCGAAAGAGGTATCCAGTGGAGAGAAGATCAATCAAACCTGGTTGATGATTATCAACGGAATTTCATCCGCCATCAAATCGTTCCGAAATTAAAAGAGCTTAATCCGTCACTTGAATTTACCCTGCATACCGGAATTGAAAAACTGCAAAGTGACTTAGAGTTGATTCATTTTCAGGTGGAAGCCTGGAAGCAGGAGTTTGTGCTTGTGGAAGGTGAAAAAGTAACGATTGCCAAAAAGGGTTTTGATTCTTTCCCGCAAGGAACTCACCTGTTGTGGCGCTGTATAAAAGAGTATAGATTTAATTTTGAGCAAGCGCGTGAAGTAATTCATGGGTTGCATGGCCAGCCGGGAAAGAGATTTTTAAGTCCATCGCATCAGTTGATTATTGATCGTGATTACCTCATTCTTTCGCCTCATGAAAATTTCTGGAACGAGGTGGTGATTGAGAAAGGACAGAGTAAAGCGGTGCTGGGGTCATGGGAGTTGGCGATTGAAAAAATGAATCCGGTAAAAATTTCGACCGATTCACTGGTGGCAGTTCTGGATGCTGATCAAGTGAAGTTCCCGTTGCGCTGGCGCAAATGGAGAGCCGGAGATTTTTTCTATCCGTTGGGGATGGATCATAAAAGAAAACTGAGCGACTTTTTGATTGACAATAAAGTGTCGGTGGCCGATAAGAATGAGGTAACCGTACTGGAATCGGCTGGTGAAATTGCCTGGGTAGTGGGCTACCGGATTGATAACCGCTTTAAGATCACCCCACAAACCCGGTCAGCTCTTTCCTTTTCACTTGCCCCATATTTTGTGTAATATTCTTTTTGTTTGATCGCCTGATGTATAACTTGGCGCCCTATTCCATTGAACTTCAACTTTAAATCTATACCGATATGAAAATTACAGTAGTTGGTGCCGGTAATGTGGGCGCAACCTGTGCCGATGTACTCGCCTACCGCGAGGTGGCTAATGAAATTGTTTTAATTGACATCAAAGAAGGGCTGGCCGAAGGCAAATCGCTCGACATCTGGCAAAAAGCGCCAATCGATTTGTACGACTCACGTTCTGTGGGCTCCACCAACGATTATGCAAAAACTGCCAATTCCGATGTGGTTGTGATCACCTCTGGTTTGCCACGCAAACCCGGCATGAGCCGTGACGACCTGATTAATACGAACGCTGGTATCGTAAAATCAGTTACGGAAAACATCGTGAAGCATTCTCCAAACTCGATTATCATCGTGGTGTCCAATCCGTTGGATGTCATGACGTACCAGGCGCACATCACCTCTAAATTTCCAAGGACACGCATTATGGGTATGGCGGGTATTTTGGATACAGCACGCTACCGGGCGTTTTTAGCAGAGGCATTGAATGTTTCACCGAAAGATATTCAGGCGATGTTGTTGGGTGGTCATGGCGATACCATGGTGCCGCTTCCTCGTTACACGACAGTAGCCGGAATTCCGGTAACAGAACTTATCGATAAAGATAAACTCACAGCGATTTTGGAACGAACAAAAGTAGGCGGGGGTGAGCTTGTTAAATTAATGGGAACATCGGCCTGGTATGCTCCGGGTTCCGCGGCTGCACAAATGGTGGAGGCCATTGTGAAAGACCAGCGCAGGGTGTTCCCGGTGTGTATGAAACTGGATGGTGAGTACGGCATTAAAGATTGTTACCTGGGTGTGCCGGTTGTGCTGGGTAAGAATGGTATTGAAAAGGTAATTGAGTTGGATTTGAATAAGGAGGAAAAAGAATTACTGGAAGCAAGCAGAAAGGCCGTTCGTGAAGTAATGGATGTGCTTGATAAGTTGAAGTAATTTCGCGCACCTGTTTTATAAAGAATGTCTGACGGAAGTCAGGCATTTTTTCTTTGTGCCATTCTGGAGTCTTATTCCTTGGGTTAATTTTTTAATTCAGATCGTGCATTTACAGCTCGGTTCGTGTGGCTGGTGCACGATCCGCGATCTCACACTTATATCCTTATCCGCAAGGCAATCATTATGTTTCTTCCGGGTGCGGTAACACCTGAAGAATATGACCTGTATCGGTTATCCAGTATATTTTCTACTCCAGCATCAACAACAAGGTATTTTGCAGCTTTAAATGAGGTTTTAAAATTGAGTGTCCACCACGATGGTGCATAAGGATTACCATGATTGTCCAATGCATACAAATGCCGATCTGCTCGTTCTGATAAAGCAAGGTTGTCAAACGCAATTTCACCGTTGTAGTTGGCGTATAAGTCCATCTTGATATTGCCTATGGAAAAGATGATGTGTGTTGATCCAAAAAGAGGGGCAACATGTGTGGGAGAGTAGGTATTGACGGAATCAGGATAAGTTTCCTTTCCCTTCTGAATATTCAAATTGGTAGTAAGTAACCATTTGCGCGAAATCTGCCAGTTCAACCCAACCTGCACGCCACCAACTTTAATGGAACTGATATTTTGCTGAGCCAACACACGACTAAGAGTACCGTCATAGGTAATGCTGTCTTCACCATTGAATAAGTAGGAGGCGCGCGCAATGGCATTGTCGATGAAGGAATAATATCCGGCAAAATCAACTGTAACATTATTCATCAAGCCAGCGAATCCAACCTCTGCATTGTACGCATACTCGGGCTTCAGATCAGGATTGGGAACCACCACATCACCGGGTTGAGAATCAAACACTTTGCCTATATCATCAACATTAGGTGCGCGGAAACCGGTGGCCAGGTTGGTATAAATTTTCCAATCATTTGTTGGTGTAAGAATCAATCCAACACTGCCGTTAACAGCGGTGTTGTTAAGACTGGCCTGCCTGAAGGGGAGGGCTGGGAATAATTCAAGATCGAACGAGGCATCGGTTTGAACATTGCTTACCCGTGCGCTGCCACTCAGTAAAAGGAGATCAGAGATTTTAAGCCTTGTGCTTGCGTAGGCTGCAATGGATTGCCAGGTTGAGCCATCGGGGTAGCGCGTAGTAGCCGGTGAAATTGTGCCGTTGTTCACATTGTTGCGGAATGCCGTTGAGCCAACCTGGTTGCCAACATACTCAGCTCCATAGAACAACTCTGTTCTGTCCTTTATTTTTTTATCAATATCAATATTGAGCGAGTACGACTGAACCGTTTCAGTGCGATTGGTTTTGTTTGCGCCTCCAAAATTTCGGCTATGTCTGCTTTCTTCATAGTCCTGGTAAGCCACCGTAAACCTGGCATGATCCCATAGCGCTATTTTTTTGTTTAACGAAACCTGAAGGTTGTGCATGACCCATTTCTGCGGTCCGTAATACCACTCTGCGCTTGTAAATGGTAAATTGGATTTAAGCAGTAGCCTGTCGTAACGTGGTACATCAGAAGTTTTTGAGTAGTGAAAACCGTATGTTAGTAAAAACCTGTCGCCTGATTTATAGGATATTTTTTGCATGAAATTATTTTGACTGTAACCGGTATGAATTTGTAGTTCAGGGTCGCTGTTCACAAACACTGTATCGGTTCCGTTGATGCGGGTTTGATAATCAGGGCGAAGATATTCGGCAGGACCGTTGCCTCCCATGCGTAAATCATCGAAATCGGAATAGGTTAGGCTGGTGGTGAAAGCCCATTTCTTTAATCCAATGGAAAAATCTAAATGATTGGTTTGCTCCTGGTTCGCTGAAGCGTATCGGGCTAACCCGTTGATATTGAATTTGATTTTTTCTGTGTCCGTAAATTTTGGCGATAACGAATGAAAATCCACCACACCACCAATGGCATCGCTGCCGTAAACGACAGAGCCCGGCCCGAAAACAACTTCCGCATCTTCAATGGTGTTGGCATCAAGCGAAATCACATTTTGAACATTCCCAGCACGAAAAATTGAGTTGTTCATCCGTACGCCATCAACAACCAGTAACACGCGACTGGTGGCAAAACCGCGAATCATAGGACTGCCACCCCCAAGCTGACTTTTTTGAATGAATACCTGGTTGGTTACACTCAGCAGATCGGCAGTTGTTTGCGGATTTTGAAACTGAACAACCGGCAGGCCTATTTTTGAAATCCGGTTTGGTACTTCACGAAGGTTTTGTTCCCAGCGATTGACCGAAACAACAACTTCATCCAGTTGAATGTTGGTTGAAATATCGGTGCTGTCTTTTTGTCGGGCACCCGCAAGGGAGCAACTCCATATAAGGCAGATCAGCATAACGAATTGCTTCATGGTTGGTACCGAAGATTTTTTAACCACATAGATACACAGGACACATAGTCTTAAGGAACATCTATGCAGCCTTGCGCCTATGTGGTTTCTGGACTTGAATCAATTAGAAAATGTTACCGCGTCAATATTCTTTGTCTTGATGAGATTATTGAAAGCCGGGATCTCTTCTTTGAAAATTTTATTTAAAGCTTCCAGATGTTTGTTGATCTCTGTGGTGATTTCATTTTTGAAGGCCACCGACTGATCGGTCGGCTTAAAATCGCCCGATCCCGCTAGGGAACTTAAGTGGGCAAGTTTATTATTAAGCCTGATCGGAAAATTTAATGGATCCTGACCGCTTCGGTTTTTTGTTTGATACAAAGCCTCTTCAATGGTTTTCATTTTATCCTGAATACCCTTCGCCATATCCAACACATCTTTTAGTTCATCTTTTTTATCTTTTAATGGATCGGTCACGCGGTTAAGCTGCTCACGGGTCTGTCTTATTTTTTTGATGGCCTTATGCGTTTCACTAAGTTTGGCCATCACCTCTTGCTGAAAATCGAATTGCGCTTTCAAGTCTGCATCGGTCGAGCCTGATCGCGGATCCTTCAATATATCAAAAGTTGTTTCAGCGGATTTTCCATTCACGGTAAGTTTTACTTTGTAACTACCCGGCAAGGCACGGGGACCGCTCGTGGAGGCTGCCCACATGATAATACCTTCAAATGTTTCCGCATCCTGATAGCGCATGTTCCATACAAACCGGTTTGATCCGGGTTGTTTGATGGCCAATTTTTCTTCTTTATTTTTTTTGTCGGGCTTTGTTGAATATTTACGAATTAAAGTTCCATCTGTTTGCATGAACTCCAGGCTTACTTGCGCGTTGGTGGTGTCTTTAACAAAATAATGCACCATTACACCTCCCGGATGATTCTGGCCTGCAGTTCTGGACGGACGCCCCTGACCTCCTCCCATTCTGTAACTCGGCATGGGCTTGTAAATATGAAAATCGGCAGTTTTTACCTGATCGTTAAGTTGATGAAGTGGTGTGAGGTCATCAATCAGCCAGAAGCTCCTTCCCTGTGTGGCCGCGATGAGGTTATCATTTTTTACAGTAAGGTCTGTAATCGGAACAATGGGCAGATTGAGTTGAAGGGATTTCCAACTGGTGCCATCATCAAAGGAAACATACATTCCATTTTCTGTTCCTGCATACAAAAGACCTTTTCGTTTTGGGTCAGCCCGAAGCACGCGGGTGAAGTGGTCGGGATTAATTCCATCAACGATTTTTGTCCAGGTTTTTCCGTAATCTTTGGATTTGAATAAATACGGTTTGTAGTCGCCCGATTTATAGCGCGTACCGGCAATATAAATTCCTCCTTTCGTAAAGGGATCAAACTCAATGCTGTTAATCATCGTCCACTCGGGCATTTCTGGGGGGGTAATTTTATTCCACGTTTTGCCGCCATCGTTGGTTGCATGCACCAGGCCATCATCTGAACCGGTCACAATAAAATCTTTTTCATAGGGTGATTCACCGGCCGCAAAAATGGTACAGTAATATTCAACGCTTGTGTTATCTTTTGTTATAGGGCCGCCTGAGGGCCCAAGTTTTGCTTTGTCGTTGCGCGTTAAATCCGGACTGATGGTTTCCCATGATTGCCCACCGTTGGTTGATACATGAACATGGTTGGATGTGGTATATAACTTATTGGGATTGTGCGGAGAAAAGAAAATCGGGAAGTTCCATTGAAAACGATACTTCATGCCTTCTGCGCCATGCCCCATAGGGTTATCGGGCCATACATTAACAGATCTGCTTTCACCGGTGCGATGATTTTGCATCTCCAGTAATCCTCCATAATTTCCTCCATACACGATGTCATTATCGGCCGGGTTGGGTGCGATATGACCGCTTTCGCTTCCTGCCGTAGTTTCCCAGTCTTGATCGGTAATGGAGAAGCCATCCGTACGGTGCGAAATGCGAAGCGTGGTGTTGTCTTGCTGTGCTCCATAAATACGGTACGGAAAATGGTTATCGGTAATAACCCTGTAAAACTGGGCTGTAGGTTGGTTGTCATAGGTTGACCAGTTTTCACCAGCATCATAACTTACCTGTGCTCCCCCGTCATCAGCGATAATCATTCTTTGGTTGTCTTCCGGTGCGATCCACAGATCATGATGGTCGCCATGCGGTGCGTTGTACGACTGAAAAGTTTTACCTCCATCTTTCGAGCGGTGGTAAGCAACATTCATCACGTACACAACATCCTCTTCTTTTGTATCGGCATAAATTCGGGTGTAGTACCATGCACGCTGACGAAGATTACGATCGTCATTCATTTTTTGCCACGTTTTACCGGCATCAGCAGAGCGATACACTCCGCCTTTTTCATTTTCGATGATGGCATATACGCGATTTGAATTTACAGGCGATACCGCTACCCCTACAATACCCCATGTACCCTTAGGCAACCCTTCATTGGTGGAAATGTTTACCCAGTTTTCGCCACCATCAACACTTTTCCAAAGGGCAGAGCCTTCTCCACCGCTTTCTAAACTATAGGGCGTTCTTCGAATTCTCCAGGTGGATGCATACAGAATTCTTGGATTATTAGGATCCAGAATCAGATCCACAGCTCCCGCATCTTTATTGGCAAAAAGGATTCGCTTCCAGGTTTTACCTCCGTCTTCCGATTTGTAAACTCCGCGTTCTTCCGATGATTTGAAAAGATCACCCAGCACGGCCGCATATACCAGGTCAGGATTTTTAGGATGAATGCGTATGCGCGGAATGTGCTTCGAATCTTTTAATCCAACGTGTGTCCATGTTTTTCCAGCGTCCAACGATTTCCAAACTCCGTTTCCGTATGAAACATTTCCGCGAACGGTTTTTTCGCCCCCTCCCACATAGATCACATTATTGTCCCACTCGCTGACAGCGACTGCGCCAATGGAACCACCAAAAAATCCGTCACTGATGTTTTCCCACGAGTTACCGCCATCGATTGTTCGCCACACACCGCCACCGGTTGCTCCGAAGTAAAATAAATTAGGCTTGCCTGGTACACCCGTTACGGCTGCCGATCGCCCCCCACGAAAGGGTCCGATGCTTCTCCACTCAATTGAATTATAGAGTTTTTCATCGAAGGTTAGCGTTGCTGGTTTGAATGAACCAGATTTTTTTTGTGCAGATAATCCGGTAAGCAACATACCGAATAGCAGCAGGAGGACTACTCTTTTCATACGATTGGGTTTAGTAAAGTGAGATTACACCGAAGTTACCAATTGTGGTTGTAAATTTCTACAAGGGGCAAAATGCGGCCTTGTCTGGAAGACATTCCTAATCGTTTTGAAAAATTGGCCCTAAAGCTTGCTGGCTATACCCATCCTTTTCAGTGCGCTTGCACCTGCTGGGTTAAAATTTCTTGTAACGTTGAAACTTCCAACCCGGTAAAATCCTGAATAACATAATTCGTCTCTTTCAATTCTTCGGGCGAATGGGTGGTGGTTACTCCAATAACTTTTGAACCTGCTTTTCTTCCGGCTGTTACACCTGAAATTGAGTCTTCAATTACAATGCATTTATTGTTTGGCAGACCCAATGCCTTGGCCGCTTTCAGGTAAATCTCCGGATTAGGCTTCCCGTGGGTAACCATTCGATCGTCTAACGTGATTGGAAAAAATTTTCTGAGACCTGTTTTATCAAGAATAAAGTCAACATTTTCAGGCGGGGCAGAGGTGGCAATGGCCCGGGGAACATTGTTGGTAACTAATAACTCAAGAAATTCTCTCAAACCTTCAAGCGGTTTAACGTGCGGTTCGTAAATTTTTCTGAACAGTTCCTCTTTTTCATAGGCATAGGCTTCAAGAATCTCTTGATCAATTTCACCAAAGACATTGGTCAGCCAATCGCGGTTAGTACGGCCGTAAACTTTATTTTGAAGCATCAGTTCGTTTAGCTGAATATTATGGGCTCCACAAAACTCTCGGATGGCTGTTTTATGATACGGGTTCGTATGAACGATCACACCGTCCATGTCAAAGATTACTGCAACATCAGCCATGCTTAACTCCTTTGTAAATTATTTCTCCTTTTACTAATCCAAATTTCTGACGAACTTCTTCGGTCAGGTTATTAACATAAGCTTCTTCAACGGCAAGCAGTCCGCTTTGTTCGATTCGTTTTGGATAATCTTTTCCATATTTTCGAACATGATCATCCTGCCCGAAGATTTTTTCCCGTTCCCGTTTGTCGGTGATCGAAGCGTCTTCAAACGTAACCTCTGGTACCGGATTGAAAAATGGAATCTGGAGAATGGCAATCCCGCCCGGCTTTAGTACGCGCTTAATCTCACGCATCGCCTGGATGTCATCACGCACATGTTCCAACACGTGGTTGCACAACACCACATCAAAATGGTTGTCACCGAACGGAATCTGATGGATGTCCATTTTAACTTTCGCCAAAGGCGATTCAATATCAGCGGTGATGTAACGATCTCCGTGAAGTTTCTCAAACCGGGTAATGTAACACGCTTCCGGAGCGATGTGAAGTACATCCTTTCCTGATTTAAAAAAATCTGTCTGCTCTTTCAGGTACATCCAGATAAGCCGGTGACGTTCAAGGGAAAGGCAATTCGGGCACAGGGCATTTTCGCGCGGGTTGATTCTTCCGTAAGGTAAAAACTTGCGAAACCCGGATTGACAGATCGGACAAATAACGTTCGAGCCTTTGTAAAACAGCCCGACTACTTTTAAGCCAACTCCGCTGATACGCTGAAGGTATTTTCGGGGCACATACCGTACTAAAAATGCGATTATCTTTTTCATCGAAACGCAAATATAGCAGTCATGAGGTATTAGGCATTAGGTTCACCGCTGTGTCAAGTCCTAATCCCTAATGCCTTATACCTTTATACCTTATACCCTAATACCTTATACCTTTATACCTTATACCCTAATACCTTATACCAATTTTTTTAAGTGGATAAAACTATTTCCCTTTATCCACCATCTTTATACACAGAAACGCCAAAACCTGCAGAATTGTGGCCGAAACACTACTGGACATTGCGATGATGCATTCCGATACCCTTATTGCCCGCGCCAAGCAAGGGGATAAGAATGCGCAAGGGAAACTTGTACAGTTGTGGTATAAGCGGATTTACAACTTTAGTTATAAGTTCTTCCTCGATCACGACCTGGCCATGGAAGCGGCTCAGAAAACGTTCATATCGATGTGCCGGAACATTGAGGGGTTACAGGACATCGCACGTTTTAAAAGCTGGTTGTACAAGATTGCTGTGAACTATTGCCGCGAAGAGGCAAGAAAGAAAAAACAAAGCCGCTGGGTGCCATTTGAAAACGTGATTAATGTGGAGGCTGAGGAATCACCACGATGGGAGGGATCTTCGGTGAGAAGTGATAATCCCGAACGGAAATTCCAGCAAGTAGAGTTATCGGATATTCTTCAGCGATCGCTGATGGAACTCAGTGCCGAGCAACGCGAGGTGGTGATCATGAAAGAATTTGAAGGATTGAAATTTAGAGAAATAGCCGAAGTGCTGAATGTTTCAGAGAACACAGTGAAATCCAGAATGTATTATGGACTGGATGGGTTGAAGAAAATTTTAGAGAAGAAAAATATTACAAGAGAAACAATAAGTTATGAGCTATAAACCAGATGAATCCGTTTTGATGGCTTATCTGTATGGTGAGCTGTCCGGTGAGGAAAAGACAGCGGTGGAAGAATACTTCCGCGAGAATCCAACCGCTATGGAAGAACTGGAGTCGCTGCAACATCTTCGCAAGATGTTGTCTTCGGTAACCGATAAAGAAGTGATTGCTCCGCCTATTGTGGTGGAAGATTCTAAACAACGTTTTTTCTGGAACGCTCCTTATATTAAAACTATTTCAGCTATCGCGGCATCCTTGTTATTGTTGATGGTGGCAGGAAAGATATTTGATATTCAGGTGAACTATTCGGGAAATGAAATGAAGATCAGCTTTGGAAAATCCGTGGAAGAGATCCATGCACCTCAACCTGTACTTACGCAGGCTCAGGTGCAGGAGATGATCAACGCTTCACTTACACAAAATAACCAGGTTGTTCAGGCAAGCCTGGATGAAAATCAAGAGAAACTGGATGCATCCATCAGGAAGAACGTAGCGATGAATTCAACTAAGGTGAAGGAACTGGTTCAGCAGGCATCAAAGGCTTCACAAGATGAGATCAGACGTTTTGTCGCCACCCTGCAAGATCAAAATCAACAGGTTGTAAAAGATTATTTCCAATTATCGACAAATGAACAGCAAAAATACATTGAAGGGTTGTTGGTTGATTTTTCAAAATACCTTCAGCAACAACGTAAAAATGATTTAGAAGTTATTCAAACCAGGCTAGTCAGTGTGGAACAAGATAACTCGGTATTTAAGCAGGAGGCTGAACAGATATTGGCCAGCATTATCGCCAATGGAGCGGCCTCCAGTGCAAACACAACTAAAAGTTATTAAACAAGAACGATTATGAAACGAGTAATTAAATTTTGGGTCGTGGCGATGGTACTCGGTACACAAGCGGCAACGGCACAGCAAGTTGACCAGGATCGCATGGATCGTGATCTGGCCGTAGCGGAAAATGTTTTGAGTACGTTGTTGCGGCAGGAATTTGAGAAACGCGGCTTTTTTCCAATGGAAGTGCAAGGTAGTTACCGTGCCGGGTATGGAGTAACCTTTACCATACCAACCGATTATCTGCCAATATTTTGGGGAGATGAAAATATGGTTGTTCTCGATGGAGCCCCGGGTGCGTATTCATATTCCTTTTCAATGACCGATGATGAAATGGATCCGGAGGATGAGATCGAATTGAAGCGTGAGATGGAAAAAGCTTCAAAGGAAATGGAGCGTGCCAATGAAGAGATGGAGCGTGCAACAAAAGAATTGAAACGTAGTCAGGAGGAAATGAAGCGATCGGCAAAGGAAATGGAACGCGCAGACCAGGAGAGACGCAAAACAGAGCGCAGCCATCAGCGTATGACCGTAAGCGCTCCCCGTGTTACAGCTATGGGTAAACCCAGTGATAGCCTGCGAAAGGTGTATAATACCAGAATTATTACAGCTGCAAAAAATTTCCTGACCGACTATGGCGATATGATGAGTCAATTAGCGCCAGATGAAAAGATCATCATTACCAATCAGGGTGGAGGCCAGCGGTGGTATTTCAATCAAAGTGAAAAGCGGTCGTTGTTAAGTGTAGAAGCAACCCGTAATGATTTAACCCAATTTCGTCAGGGTAAAATTACCCGCGATCAACTTTTGGCTAAAATAAAAGTCACGAATACCGAGAGTTCAGGCAAGGTAGAACCCGATCTGGAATTGCTCACCAGTATCTTCAATCGTCTGTACCGCAGCGATCTTTCCAAGAACTTTTTCATCCAGGGGCAAGCATACTATGAGCGGCTCAATGATTTTGGGGCTATCGTATACATGCAAGTGTATAGCAGCAATCAGGTCGATGATGGATTGTTTAATATGCCCACCATCAGTTTACGGGGTGTAACACAAGATGAACGGGATAAAAAAGTAAAAGAATTGTACCCTGTCTTTGAAAAAGAGCTGAAAGAAAATATTCTGGAATATGGCCGTACCGTAAAGAGTTTAAAGGATCAGGAACAACTCGTCTTTAATGTAACCCTAACAAGGTGCAAAGGGTGTGGCATTCCATCCGATATTGAGGTAACGGTAAAAAGCAGTGTCCTTTCCGACTACAATGCAGGGAAGGTAGATAAGAAAAGCGCCCTGGAAAAGATAGCAGTAAAACGGGGCGCCAGCCAGTAACGAATTACACTGTTGGAAGGACAATCATTCAGGTGGTTATTAACTTAATAACCACCTTTTTAAATTTGTAAGATATTAGAAATATAACCTCATGAAAAGAAACCTGATTATTGGAGGCGGGGCGCTCCTTGTAATATTGGTGGTATTGTTGATTGTGAAGGGAAGCCAAAGCGGAAATGCGGTTGATATACTGGCAACCGTTAAACGTGGAATTTTTAAAGTAGAGATTGAGACAACCGGTGAACTGGAAGCGAAAAGTTCTGTAAAGATTCAGGCACCAACGCGGCTGCGCGAGTATCGCGTCAACAACCTCACGATCCAAAACATTGTCGCGGAAGGAACCGTGGTTGAAAAGGGCGATTGGATCGCCACGCTCGATCGGGCCGAATTTCAGGGCAGGATTAAGGATAAAGAAATTGAGTTAGAGAAAGCACAAGCTTCCTTCGTTCAAACCCAATTGGACACCACACTGCAGATGCGCCAATCACGCGATGAACTTATTAACATGCGATACGATGTGGAAGAGCGGAGAATTGTTCTGGAGCAATCTAAATATGAGCCACCGGCTACAATCAAACAAAATGAAATTAACCTCGACAAAGCCCAGCGTGCCTTGTCACAGGCACTTGAGAACTATAAAATTAAGAAGCGTCAGAATATTGAAAAGATGCGTACTGTTGGTGCCGAACTGCGAAAAGTTCAAGGCGAACACAACGGTATGGTGCAGCTTGTTGCCGATTTTAACATTCTCGCGCCTGAGCCCGGAATGGTTATTTACACCAAAGGTTGGGATAACAGACCAATAAAATCAGGATCACAGATCAGCACATGGGACCCGGTGGTTGCCACCCTGCCCGATTTAACTGTGATGCTCTCTAAAACTTTTGTAAACGAAGTGGATGTTCGTAAAGTAAAGCCGGGTCAAAAAGTGGAAATCGGATTGGATGCCTATCCCGATAAAAAACTGACCGGAGTCGTAACCAATGTGGCGAATGTGGGTGAACAACGGCCCAACAGCGATGCAAAAGTTTTCCAGGTGGATATTGAAATCAGAGGAACTGATCCAACGCTTCGCCCGGCCATGACCACCAGTAATAAAATTATTGCGAGTGTGATTGATAGTGCGCTCTACATACCGTTAGAGTGCCTGCATAGCAAGTATGATTCGATTACCTACGTTTTTATGCGAGACGGTAAAAAACAGGAAGTCATGCTGGGAGAAACAAATGCTAACGATGCCGTTATTCTGGCTGGCTTGCAGGAAAATGATCGCCTGTATTTATCGGTGCCCCCGGGAATGGACGATGATGAGATCAGCCTGTTGCCACAAATGAACGGGAAACGTAAGAAGCCAGAGCCCGTAGAGGAATCTAAGCCACAGGATTTTATGATGATGCCCGGAGGGCAACCAATGATGTTTACCCCGGCCAATGCCCAGCAAGGGAATAAAGAATCTAATGGAAAACAAGAGCGCGGCAACCGCAAGCCGGGTGATCGGAAAGCCGGTGATCGCAAGCCTCAATAACTACTGTCAAGCATGAGGGAACGACTTCTGGCCAACCTGTACATCGCCATTGATGCTGTGATCGCCAACCGGGTGCGATCGTTGCTCACCGCACTGGGTATTATTTTTGGTGTGGCGGCTGTTATTGCCATGCTGGCGGTAGGGAATGGCGCCCAGCAGGAAATCCTCGAACAAATCAAGCTGGTGGGGGTGAACAATATTGTGGTCAAGCCAATCATTGAACAAAAGGAAGAAAAGGTGGAGGAGGCTTCCGGTCAAAAAGAAAAGAAGAAATTTTCACCGGGCCTTACCTTGCGCGATGTGAAAAGCATCCGTACGATTCCCGGCATCAGCAAAATCAGTCCGGAGATTGTGTTGGAAACAACCATCATCAAAAGCGGCATCAGGCGGTCGGCTAAGTTGGTAGGAGTTGATCCTGTTTATTTTGAGATGTACGATTTTACCCTGGCGGATGGGGCTATGTTTAACGATGAACAACAGAAGGTTGGCGCACCGGTTTGTATTATTGGACATGCCATCAAGTCGAAGTTTTTTCCAACCGAGAATCCGGTAGGAAAATCAATCAAAGTAGGCCCACATTGGTTAACGATTATCGGTGTGATGAATGAACGGGTTGTGTCAGAAACCAGTATCAGTAAACTGGGTATTCGTGATTTTAATATGGATGTATACGCACCCCTGCAAACAGTTTTGATTCGTTATGAAAACCGCGATTTGGTTACGCAGTCATCCTTACAAGAAGGCGGAAGCGCGCGCAACTTCAGCAGGGGCAGGGTGATTATTATTGGAGGTGATTCGGAGGAAGAAGATACAGGGCCTCCGGTAAACTATCACCAGATTGATCGGTTGGTAGTGCAGGTTGCAGCCACTGAACAACTAACGCCTATTGCTGAAATTCTTTCGCGCCTGTTGGAACGAAAACACTTCGAAGTGGTGGATTATGAAATTGAAATCCCTGAACTGCTACTCAAGCAACAGCAACGCACAAACGACATTTTTAATTATGTGCTGGGAGCAATAGCGGGAATTTCATTGCTGGTAGGAGGTATTGGTATTATGAATATCATGCTGGCATCGGTGTTAGAGCGTATAAAAGAAATTGGCCTTCGCCTTTCCATTGGCGCTAAGAAGTCAGATATCATCCAGCAATTTTTGTTTGAAGCGATGATGATTAGTGTGACTGGTGGAGTAATTGGAGTAGTATTTGGAGTAACCCTGGCTTTCCTGATTTCATCGATAGCGGACATCCCGACAGTCATCAGTTTTGCATCTATAATATTATCCTTTGGTGTGGCGGCAAGCGTTGGACTTATCTTTGGAATTGCGCCCGCCCGCAAAGCAGCAAATCAGGACCCTATTACCTCTCTTCGATATGAATAAATCAAACCGAATTTTTATTGCTGTAATAATTCTATTCACAGTATGTAAAAGTTATGCGCAAACGCGATACTCGATGGACGATGTATTGCAAATGGCCAAAGCACAGTCGCCCTTTGCCAAGCAGGCCGAAACCAGGAAGGAAAATAAGTATTGGCAGTATAAATTTTATAAATCCAATTATAATCCCCAATTAAGATTAAATGGCAGTTTACCGGATTACAACCAGGACTACTTTCAAAACCGTTTGGATGATGGAACGATTCAGTATCAGCAACGCGAACAAACAACAGGATCTTTGAATCTGGGTCTGCAACAACCTATTTTCTTCACAGGCGGTACTGTTTCAGTTAATACCGACCTGAGCCGATATAATGACTATCTGTTTGACATCAATCAATGGAGCGGAACCTTGGTGAATGTACGACTTGAGCAACCTATCCTTAATTTCAACCAGTTGCGTTGGGATCGAAGAACTGAACCTTTAAAGTACGAGGAATCAAAGAGAAGCTTTGTGGAGGAAATGGAGTCTATATCGCAACAAGCGGTTGACCGCTTTTTTACTGTTTTAGATGCGCAGATTAATTTACAGATTGCGCAATTTAACCTGGCTAACAACGACACTATTTATAAGATTGAACAGGGACGCTATAATATTGGTAACACCACGAAGGATAAATTGCTTCAGGCTGAATTGCAATTGCTGCGCTCGCGGCAAGACGTTACGTCTGCCCGTATTAGCCTGCAAAATTCCAAATTGGATTTACGTTCGTACATCGGGCTGAAAGAAGCCCTTGAATTTGAATTAGTACTGCCGGAAATAATACCTGCCCTGAGTGTGAATGTTGATGATGCGCTTCAGCGCGCCCGTGATAACCGTGCTGATTATATTGCCTTTGAAAGAAGAAAGATTGAAGCCGACCGGGAAGTGGCGCAAGCCAGAGGGCAACGCTTCCAGATTAATTTAACGGCAGCCTTTGGCTTGAATAACAGTGGCGATGTGGCAGGCGATGTGTATCAGGATCCTCTGCGTCAGCAACGAATCAATGTAGGGTTCAACGTGCCTGTATTGGATTGGGGACGAAACCGCGCAAGAATGCATACAGCCATGGCGAATCAAAAGTTGAACGATTATGTTATCGCTCAGGATGAAGTTACATTCGACCAGGAAATTGTAACACAAGTAGCGCAGTTTGAAGTGTTGCTCAGTCAAATCGAAATCACTAAAAAGTCGGATGAAGTAGCGCAGGAGCGTTATTTAGTTTCTCAAAACCGTTACCTCATTGGTAAAATTGATATCACGAACCTAAACATTGCGCTTACCGAAAAAGATGCAGCGAAACGGAGTTACGTATCTGCCCTGCGTGCATTTTGGAACGCCTACTATACCTTGCGCAGGTTAACCCTCTATGATTTCTCTAAGAATCAGTTACTGTACACCCCTGAAATTAAAAAGTAGTTTTGTTTAACCCTGCCGTGCAGGTGGAGTTAAGAATATTGAACCTTACCTAAACACTTCTTCGTTATGAAACACACAAGATTATTTTTAGTAACCATCTGCCTGATGATGGTGATTCCTTCGCTGTATGCTCAGGATAAACTCAAAAGCATGCCCGGCTACAGTCAATTCAAAGAAATTGAGCCTCAAATTCGTGGCTCTGTAAAGTCCGGCAGTCTGATGGTAACCTGGAGTGAAGACGGAAGTTCATTTGACTACGAACGGGATAAAAAGAAGTATCGCTACACTATTAAAACCAAAGCGACCACCGAAATGGGGCCGGCAACCCCTCCCGACAGGCGAGGTTTTAATCGACCTGTACGTGGCCGGCAATTTGATTTTGCCGTTTCTCCCGATGGGAAATGGAAAGCGTTTACAAAAGACCGTAATATGTACATCAGTCTGGCCGATGGCAGCGAAGCAAAACCCATCACCACCGATGGCAATGAGCAATCGCAAGTGAAGTATGGCATTGCCACGTGGGTATATGGCGAAGAGTTAGGGCAGAACACCGCCATGTGGTGGTCGCCCGACAGTAAAAAAGTTGCCTTCTATAAATTTGACGAGAAAAATGCAAAGAAGTATTTCGTACTGTTAAACCAGCTGAAGTTACAAGACTCGCTGGAAATAGAAGCTTATCCAAAAGTTGGAGCTGATAATCTCCCGGTCGACTTAATGGTTTACGATGTTGCATCGAAGCAGGTATTACAGTTCGATACCCGTAATGGAAAACCATTTAACGATGGCGAGTTGGGAACATACCTATACGGAATGTCGTGGACACCCGATGGAAAAGAATTGCTGTACCACAGCACCAACCGCAAACAGGATATAATGGAATACCGGGCGGCAGATCCGGTTACCGGAAAAAGCCGCACGGTTGTGCGTGAAGAGTGGCTACCCAGTTTCACCAAGAACACGCCTGAAATTTCAATTCTGAAAGACGGGAAGCGATTTATTTGGGCTTCGGAACGATCAGGTTTTAATAATTACTACCTCTATGATTTCAGCGGCAAACTGATTAACGCCATCACAAACCATCCGTTTGAAGTTTCTCAAATTGTAAAAGTTGATGAAAAGGAGAATGTTCTGTATTACATGGCGCGCAGTGGTGATAATTTCATGAAGATGCAACTGCATAAAGTTAAATTGGACGGAAGTAAAAATGTGCGATTGACAAATCCTGCGTTCCATCATACCGTTTCAATTTCACCCGATGGAAAGTATTTTGTTGATGTTGCCCAAACGCATGATGTTCCACCAACCACTTCGCTGATGACTTCCACCGGTAAGATTGTGGCTGAGATAGCGAAGAGCGACATGAGTAAGTTTAATGAGTTAGGGCTTAAAAAAGTGGAAGTATTTACGTTCACATCAGCCGATGGGGTTACTCAACTTCATGGAGTCATTCATTTTCCTTCCAATTTCGATCCGGCTAAAAAGTATCCTGTTATTTTAAGCAACTATGGCGGCCCTGCAACCAATGCATTCCGTGAGACTTTTACGTATCCGGACGCTCTGACAGAGTATGGTTTTCTGATATTAAATATTGATGGGCGCAATGCAGGAGGAAAAGGAAAGAAACTGCTCGATCAGTTATATGGTAATCTGGGTATTGTTGAGATGGATGACTTTGCTGCAGGTGTGAAGTCGTTGTACAACAGGCCTTACGTGGATAAAGATCGGGTAGGAGTTTACGGAACCTCCTATGGCGGAACAACGGCAGCTACCTTGCTGTTGCGTTATCCCGATGTGTTTCATGTGGCGGTTGCTAACTCATCTGTAACAGACTGGCGGAATTATGATAATATTTATACTGAACGGTATATGAATTTGTTGGAAAACAATAAAAAAGGATATGAGGCTTCCAGTCTGATGACGATGGCGAATAATTTAAAAGGTGAGTTATTGATTTTCTATGGCACTGCCGATAATAATGTACATCCGGCAAATTCCCTTCAGTTGATTGACGCGTTACAAAAGGCCGGGAAGAGTTTTGAAGTGCAAATTGCACCGGATGGCGGCCACACAGCGCTCAACCGCGATCGAATGATGGAGTTTTTTATCCGGCACCTGGTGATGAAGAAATAGAAGGAGTTTGCTGAATTCTAAGAGAAAAGAGCAACCGGTTTGAGTTGCTCTTTTTATTTGTAGAATGATTCTTATACTCCTGTATAATTAAATGGAGTAATGGCTTTTAATTTTGTTTTCATGGTATCGGAGATGGTTAATCCATCAATGAAAGCAGCAAACGACTGCCGGGTAATCTTTTCATTTTTCCGGGTAAGTTCTTTCAACGCTTCGTATGGATTCGGATAACCTTCTTTTCTCAATATAGTTTGAATTGCTTCGGCCACTACAGCCCAATTATCTTCCAGGTCCTGATCAATGGCTGCTTTATTTAATTCAAGTTTGCTGATTCCTTTTTCCAGAGATTTAAATGCCAGGTAGGTGTGTGCCAACGGAACGCCAATATTCCTTAGTACAGTTGAGTCGGTGAGGTCACGCTGCAGACGAGAGATCGGAAGTTTAGCTGAAAGATGTTCAAAAACAGCATTAGCAAAACCCAGGTTGCCTTCTGCATTCTCAAAATCAATCGGGTTTACTTTGTGCGGCATGGCGGAAGAACCGACCTCACCCGCTTTAATTTTTTGTTTGAAGTAGTTCATGGAAACATACTGCCATACATCCCGGCTAAAGTCAATCAAAATAGTATTGATCCTTTTCAGGTTATCAAACAAAGCGGCCATGTTATCGTAATGCTCAATTTGGGTAGTGGGCTCGCTGCGCACCAATCCCAAATGTTTGCTAACGAAAGTATTCCCAAAATGCCCCCAATTAATTTCAGGGTAGGCAATATGATGTGCATTGAAATTGCCAGTGGCTCCCCCAAATTTTGCCGAGTGCGGAATGTTTTTCAGTAAGTCGAGTTGACGGTTGATTCGTTCAACAAATACATATAGTTCTTTTCCCAATCGGGTGGGGGATGCCGGTTGGCCGTGGGTACGGGCCAGCATGGACACATCTTTCCATTGTATCGAGAGGGAAGTCAAATCTTTCACCAGTTTTTGAATAGCAGGAAGGAACTGATCTTCCATGAATTCTTTCAATGAAAGCGGAATGGCGGTGTTGTTAACATCCTGCGAGGTAAGTCCGAAGTGAATAAACTCCTTAAGTCCGGAGAGCCCCAGTTCGTCAAATTTATTTTTCAGAAAGTACTCGACCGCCTTTACATCGTGGTTGGTGGTCTTTTCTATTTCCTTAATAGCGACTGCGTCAGCCTCGCTGAATTTTTGGTAAATCTTTTGAAGTTCTGATTCCTGGCCCTTGGAAAATCCAGATAACTCAGGCAGCGTATTGGTAAGGGCTATGAAGTATTCCACTTCAACACGTACCCGATAGCGCATCAGACCAAATTCTGAAAAATAGGGTGAAAGATTTTGGGTGGTTATAAAATACCGTCCGTCAATGGGTGAGATGGCGTTTAATGGAGTTAGGGACACAGCTTCAGATTAAATTCAAAAATAGCAAATTACTGGCTTACCGCTGATATAATAAATACTTTTGCCCTGGGTTTATGGATTGAATTCTAACCCATATTTATTTGTTGTATTTATTAAATCCTGATCATGGCATTTGGGCTTTTTAAAAAGAGTAGTAAAAAGGAAGAATCACAGGGATCCTCGCATTACTACAATCTCACGGTAAAAAATATCATACACGAAACAAAGGAAGCTATCACCATTTTTTTTGGGCAACCCGAGAAAAGAATCAACTATAAATCAGGTCAGTTTTTAACGTTGATCGTTCCCATGCAGGGCAAAGATGTGCGCAGGGCATACTCGTTGTGTTCGTCTCCATTTACCGACCAGGACTTAGCCGTAACCGTAAAGCGTGTGGAGAATGGATTGATGTCGAACTGGCTGCCGGATAATCTGAAAACGGGAAGCATCGTAAAGGTGATGGAGCCCATGGGCCATTTCACAACGGAGTTTAAAAAAGAGAACAAACGCCATGTGATCATGTTCTCAGGTGGCTCGGGTATTACACCCATGATGTCAATTATTAAAAGTACACTAACACAGGAACCTGACAGTATCTGCTCCCTTATTTACTGCAACCGCGATATTGATAGCATCATTTTTAAGAATGAATTGGATAAAATGCAAACTACCTGGGAAGGCCGTCTGCATGTGATTCATATCCTGGATAACGCACCCATGAACTGGCAAGGTTATTCCGGACTGCTCAACCATGAAATGCTGACCAAACTTTTTGAGCGGGTTCCTGATTGGGGTATTGATAAAACTACCTACCTGATGTGCGGACCGGAGGGAATGATGAAGAATGTTGAATCGTTGCTTGCGCAACAAAATATTCCGAAGGAAAAAACATTTAAAGAAAGCTTCGTTCAGGGAACTATCGATAAAGAAACAAAGAAGGATACCGCTCCGGTATCAGAAAATAAAGCACGTGAAGTAACCATCCGTTACGATGGTCAGGAGTACAAAGTGATGGTAGAACCAAACCGTGCGATACTTGAAACCGCCCTCGATCAAGGCATTGACCTACCCTATAGTTGCCAAAGCGGCTTGTGTACAGCTTGCCGCGGAAAAGCTATTTCAGGAAAAGTTAAACTGGATGAAGAAGAAGGTCTGTCGCAATCCGAGCGTGACGAAGGGTATGTACTTACTTGTGTGGGTCATCCGCTAACGGATGATGTGGTGATTGAGATTGGGTAGTTTTCACGCTCCTTCGTTTGAAATCGAATACATAGTCTGTATTGCCGATTGGTACGACCACTCGTGAGTACCGGTATGACGTTTCTTTTGGAATAAAAATTTTTCCCCTCATGCTCGAGGAAGGACTTACTTTACATTCGGGAAATAATTCGTATGGAATATATTGGCTTTCATCTTCTGCCTCATACGATGATTCCCGGGCAACATCAGAAGCTGTGAGGGCGGCACTTACCAGCAGATCTCTGCCAACTGATTTCTTTTCGTCTTCCTTCGTCCATGTTTCTTTTTGACTGTCTTCCGAATCCTGGACGGCATCATGAATGGCTAATCCCGTTCCAATGATTGCGAACAATGCGGCAAAGGCACGCTTTTCTTTTATTTTCTCTATGTAGATTTTTCTGGTTACAGCCGGACTGTTGGCAAACTGCCGCTTCAACGTAAGGGCCGAGTTGGGAGCAGAAAGGGCGTGAACATTTTCGGATTGCGAACGGAGTTGAATAAACGGTTTTGGAGACGCATAGAAGCTAATCAACTGAGGTGCTGCCCAAAGTGGACTGGTTGAATGATTAACTACCTCCAGGTCGAAGATGTAGTGATTGAATTTTGATTCAACGTATTCGAGAAATACGGTGGCTTCCGAAGTTTCAATAATCTGTACCTGATTGCCGGGGCTTTGAGCTGTGTAATTAAGCGGCACCAACGGTCCACAGGCAACGGTAAAAATGAGCAGAAGGGGGAAGGCAGAAAGCAAAGTTTTTCGGGGCATGGGCTTTCAAAAACAATGATTATGCCAGGTTAACAATAGTATCGGTAGAGGTGTAAACAGTTTCGGCAAATGCTTATATTTGATTTGGTACATCTTCCGCTTCCTCATGAGAAAGTGTATCCTTCTAATTCTGTTTTTTATAGCCATAACTTGCCAGGCAGTGCATGCGCAGGATGAGGGAGTATTAACCAAAAAAGCACGTGTTACTCGGGGGAAAAGTATTTACTTTCTGGTTGGACCATCCTTCCGAATAGGAAATAACAATGGGGATTATAGTGGAGGGTTCAGCTTGGAGACCGGATACCTTTTTAGAATGAACCGGATGGTTTCTATAGGGCCATCGCTGTTTTTTTCAATGTTTAAATATGATGATGAAATTTCTGATTCATTCAGAAACTCAGATGCAACCGGGAATAACATTTTTATTGAGGATGGCGGCTACGAAGTTAAGATTGTAAATATGGAAGGTGGCGATCTGACACAGATTGCAGCAGGCCTTGATGTGAAGATAGATTTTATTCCAATGGCGGACAGTCGAAGGTTTAATGTGTTTGGACTCGTTAGGCCGTTTCTGTTGGTCGCCAGCAGAACAGCCGTCAGTGCCACCGTTGAAACATGGTATAAAAATGTTCCGGAAGATCCACCATCAGAATGGGATTATGGCGGTGGCCCCGATGAACTCTTGAACTCAGATACCGATGGTTTATCGAGATGGGGTGCCGACACACAGTTTTCTGGAGGGCTAAATCTTGGTGTAGGTGTTGAATATTCATTGCCATCAGGCCTTTCTTTTTTAGTTCAAGGAGCGTTTCGAGTGACCCTACCAATCACCTATATAGACACCAGTGCTTTCGAACCTTCTATACTAACCGGTTACTATCATCCTGATTATCCATTTGTAAAGAAAGGATTTACAACATTCAATGTCTCTATAGGTGCAGTTTATCGTTTCTAGACTTAACCCAACAATTTATGAGGGTTGCTATTTCTTTGTTTGTGTTTTTACTGATAACGATTCCAGCTTTTGGACAGTATAAATTGTATGAGAAGGGGTTTGAAAGTTATAAATCTGGTAAGTATGCAGATGCTATTGAAAATTTTTCTGAATATTTAACGAAATCGATTCGAGATAAATCGTTAGATGTGGAAGTTTACTATCTCCGTGGACTTTCCTACTTCAAAACAGGAGAATATAAAAATTCAATTGCAGATTTTCAAGAGGCCTTGCTTCGCAATCATCCTAATAAAGGAAATGTTTCATGGTTCCTGGCGAAGAGTAATGATCAGTTGGGATTTTATCCAGATGCTTTAGATGCATACGGAAGTGCTATTATGGTACTGCAAAAGGATAAGGAAGTGTATGTGAAATTACTGTATGAGCGAGGGTTAGTATACATGAAGTTTGGAGAGGAAGCAAAGGCTTACGATGATTTCTTAAAGGCATACGAAATACAGCCGGGTAATGCTTTAGTAAAAGCAGAATTAGAAAAACTTGACAAGGCCAATTTAGCTATCAGAAAACCAGATGCGCATGTAGTGCTTCAGGTACAACCTCAGGCGATGGATCAAACGCTGGCCGATCTGTACAAGGACGAAAAAAGATATGCATTGGTTATCGGCAATTCGAATTACCCCTCTTCGATCGGAGAATTAAAAAACGCGGTAAATGACGCAACGGATATGGCGGCTGAACTCAAGGCTTCAAATTTTGAGGTTCAATTCTTAAGTAATGCTACCTACGGTCAAATTCGCGCTGCTTTGTTGAAATTTAAGGACAAACTGGATTCGGGTGAAAAGGATAAAACGGTTGGGTTGTTTTATTTTGCAGGACATGGACTTAGCCAGGAAAATGAAAATTTTCTTGTTCCGGTTGATGCAATTATTGAGTATCAGGATGATATATGGCGATATTGCTTTCCGCTTCAGCGAATGGTTCTAAACAATATGGCACACTCTAACTCCAGGTTGAACATTGTAATTCTGGATGCATGCAGGAACAATCCATTTCCATCTGTGTCCAGGGCGGTAGGTCAGCAAGGATTGGCTGAGGTTGAAAAGGCACGGGGCTCATTTATTGCCTATGCTGCTGCGCCTGGATCGATCGCCCTAGATGGTTCTGGTCGCAATGGAATTTATACACAGGAACTTTTGAAGGCAATTCGAAAACCGGGACTTACTATTGAACAAGTGTTTAAGGAAGTAAGGCTTAACGTACTCAGAATTTCCGGTGAGCGACAAAATACCTGGGATAGTTCAAATATTACTGGTGAGTTCTATTTTAAGTTTTAAAGTTCTTACTCCAACCAATTATATGCTTGCAGTAATCGTAATACTTCATTCCTTTTCTCTTCCTGTGGTGTTGGAATATTGCACAGCATAATGTAGATAATCCCTTTCTCCGGGACGCTCACGAAGTCGCCATAAAATCCGCCTTGTGTACCGGTATGATAAATCATTTTCGCGCCATCTTCTGTTTTGCCAATAAACCAGCTGTAGCCAATGAAGGGCTTTTCATTACCTGACCAGTTTGGATATTCTTTAATAATTCTGGATTGACTAATTACTTCCTGATTTAAAAAGGACGCTTTACGAATAGCCAATTCATATTTCGCCAGCTCGTCAGTAGAACTCCATACGCCTCCGTTGCCCGCTGCGGCAAAGGTGGGTTCTTCACCATAGTCTTTTTCAATAAAGCCCTGATGTGTTTTTAGATAAGCATGCGATACACCGCTCTCAGGAAAAGGGCCATCGGTAATAACCGTAGTTGCCATGCCGGCAGGATTGAGTATTTTCTCTTTCACCACTTCCTGCCATTTACGCCCGGTAACTTTTTCAATAATTAGGGCAAGCCCGTTAAAGGCGGGGTTAGAATATTCAAATCGCGAACCCGGTTCAAAAAGTAAAGAATCATTTTGTTTGATGGGTGCAAAGTTTTCCTCGTCTTTCGCGGAGAGCAGAAACACGCTGTCTAATAACGACCAGCGATTGTCGGGCAGCCCCGAAGTATGCGTTAAAAGGTGATGGATCCGCACGCTGTTTGAAATGTCAGGGTTCTTGAAATCTGAAAAATACTTAGCCAGGCTATCATTTAATGAAAGTTTATTCTCCAGTGCCAACGCCAGAATGGTATTCGAAACGAAGGTTTTGGAGATAGAACCTGTATTGAATAGCGTTTGCGATGTGATCTTTTCTTTCGTTTGCAGATCGGCCAAACCATATGCTTCTGAAAATACAACCGAGTCGCCCTTCATAACCAGTATGGCTCCGCCCGGTTCATTTTCACTAAACGATTTCGAAAAAAAGGAGTCCAATCGGTCGTTAAAATTATCGCTGCAGGATGTAATGATCAATACAAGGATAATCAAGTAAGTGTTTTTCATGTTATGAACCATGTTTTTTGTTAGAGGAAATATTATCGACAGTCCATTCGATACGCTTTTCAAAAGCATGTTTTCGAACAGGGCAATCTTTTTTATCGCATATTTTGCAGGAGAAATCGAGGCATCCATCGGAATGAACAAAAAGTTCCAGCGACTCACCAAAGTTTTTTCTGACCAGTTCAGCGAGCGCATCAATCTCGCGGTGTGCTTCATGCACATTCAGGTACCACGGCACGGTTAAGTGACAATCAAGATGGAGTGTGCTGCCATATTTTATAATCCTGAGATTGTGAAGGTCTACCCAATTTTCTTTTCGGTGCTCGTTTAAAAGTTTTACCAGCGATAACAGTAAGGCCAAATCAGTTTCGTCCATAATACCGGCTAATGATGCGCGGATTATTTTATAGCCGGTGTAGAGAATCACGAAACTAAAGAGGATGGCAACAACGCTATCGAGCCAAAAAATATTGGTAAAGTAAATACAAGCCAACCCGAGTAAAATTCCTATGGTTGAATAGGTGTCGGAAATCAGGTGTTTGCCGCTCGAAAATAATGCCGGTGAATTGTTTTTATTGGCGATTCTAACGCATACAGTACCCATGATAAAATTTAAAAATGCCGTTCCGGTTATCAGGATAATTCCAAAATCAAGTTGGTGAATAGGGGTTGGATTAACCAGGTTTTTAACAGCTTCGTAAATAATCAGTATTCCGGCAATAAAGATCATGGTGCCTTCTACCGCTGCTGAAATAAATTCAATTTTACCGTGCCCGTATGGGTGGTCGGCATCCCTTGGCTTAGCCGCGATATAAAGGCTAAATAGTCCAAAGAAACCTGCCATTACATTCACAATGCTTTCGAGGGCATCGGTGAGGATGGCCACCGACCCTGTGATGAAATAAGCAAAAAGCTTCGTGATCAGGAGCGCAACAGAAAGAATTGCAACCCATGTTTGGATCCGGATATTTTGGTTAGCGTCATTCACACAGACTAGCCTTTAGGTTTAGCGGTCAACTTTATCAAAGCGGGAATGGCAATAATTACCCACACCACATTAATAAAGGTGTTGGCATAAGCGGTGTAGTAGTAAGAATAAATGATCAGGAAAATCCCTCCAACCAGGTTTAGTGTTAAAAAACTGTACGAATCAGATTTTATTTTCTGATAACTGTTCAGGCCATAGGCAGCAATTACGGCCACCGACCCAATCCACCCGGTGATGTCAATAAGAAGTTTCATTATGTTGTAAGGTAATAGCAATACACATAAAAAAGTATAAAATATCCGTTGATCAGGAAATCATTTTTGAATACACACGAAAGCGTTTGTATACCTTGCCGCCCACCCGTTCACACTCCCTGCGCATGAGTTGGTTGTTCTCTAATATCAGATGGCTGTCCATTACGTTCATATTCCTTTTAGAAGCGGTGTACAGAATGGATTTACCTAACAGTACGGTGAGTCCCTTCCCTTGAAAACCGGGTTTCACCGCGCCTAACAACAAATTAAGTTGGGTGGACTTTTGTATCGCACGTAAAATATGGATGAACCCAAACGGAAATAGCCTGCCTTTAGCCCGCTGAATTCCTCTACTCATATCGGGCATGGCTACTACAAAGGCAATCATCGTATCGTGTTGGTCTACTACAATTTTTACAAACTCAGGGTCGAGCACCGGCAGGTATTGGGCGGCAAATTTTTTCATCTCTTCTTCTGTCATCGGCACAAACCCGAAAAGATGAGAATACGCTTCGTTGACTAACCGAAAAACCGGCAGGATATACGGTTTGAGTTTGGATTTTGATTTGAATTCTATCAGGTGGAGCGATTGATTCTTCCTGAGCCGTTCAAATATTTTTTCGTACAACGGAACGGTAGCATGAATTGGCATTTGATACGATACACAATCAATTTCTTTCTGAAACTTTTCATGCGCGACCAATAATTGCAGGTAGGCAGGATTGGTTGGAGTAGCAATAACCGGCAAGTGCTCAAGGCCTTCAATTTGCAGCCCTTGCGGGTCCTTGTCTGAAAAGCCGTACGGCCCAATAATTTTAGTCATGCCTTTTTCCTTACCCCAATTTTCAATGAAGTTCAACAGTACACTGGCAATATGCTGGTCGTTGATGCAATCGAGATTAAAAAACCGTACTGTCTTTTCCTGATGCTGTTGATTGTACGGATGGTGAATGATTCCCATCACACGGCCAACCGGAATATCATTTTGGTAAACAATGACGCGAATGGTATCGCAATAGGAGAGGGCTTTGTTTTGTGTTGGATTGTGAAAGTTCCACTCATCATCATACATTGGCGGTACCCAGCGGGCATCTCCTTTATAAATTTTTTCGGGAAGAAAAATGTATTGTTTGAGCAGAGCCTTACTGTTAACAATCTTAATCTCCATTGCACATGTGCGGTGTAATTCAGGCATGATGTTACCGAATTGAAACCATTTATTCAAAACCTGATTGCTTCACCTTGCCGACCCTGTATTTTGGAGGTCTGGCACACTGCATCCGAAATTGCTTCCTGCTCAAATCATTATATTTTTGTCATAAATTGATGAATTCATGAAGATTGAAAAAGTTGCCGCTCCGCCAAGGGTTTTTTTACCGGAAACGTTCAACGTTATTTCCTGGGATTCTTTAAAGCCTTACTTCGATGATTTGTTAAACAGGAATATTGGTTCAATAGATGATCTCCGTCATTGGTTTCGCGACCGCAGCGAGTTGGAATCGGTGGTATCGGAAGATTTAGCCTGGCGTTACATTAATATGACCTGCTATACCGACAATGAAGAATATAGCAAACGGTATGAAGATTTCGTGGTGAATATACAGCCTCAGATTGCACCGGTATCTGACCAGTTAAACAAGAAGGCGGCAGGTTCTGAATTTTTAAAACAATTAGAAAAGGAAACAGGGTACGACCTGATGATCCGCAACCTGAAAAAGGATATAGAAATTTTCAGGGAGGAAAATGTTCCGTTGTATACCGAGATCACCACCGAACAGCAAAAGTATGCCCAAATTTCAGGGGCGATGATGGTAGAGATGGATGGAAAGGAGATAACCCTTCAGCAGGCCTCGGTTTTGTTGATGTCAACCGACAGGAAGAAACGGGAAGAAGTTTTTTATAAAATTTTAAATCGTAGGTTAAAAGATAAGGAGGAACTGGATAACCTGTTTACACGGCTGGTCGCTCTGCGCGATCGCGTTTCAACAAATGCCGGGTTTAAAAACTTTCGCGACTACATGTTTAAAGCCCTGGGTCGATTTGATTATTCAACGCAGGACTGTTTTAATTTTCATGCCTCCATTCAATCGGAAGTTGTTCCTATTTTGAATGAATTGTCGAAAGGTCGGAAGGAAAAATTGAATGTTTCGTCCTTACGGCCGTGGGATAAAGCTGTTGATCCGGAAGGAAGAGATGCGTTGAAAGCATTTGACAGTGGGAAAGACCTGACTGAAAAAACAATTGAATGTTTTCAACGGCTCGATCCATTTCTTGGCCAATGCCTCTCGATTATGAAAGAGATGGGCCACCTTGATTTGGAATCGAGAAAGGGAAAAGCGCCCGGAGGATATAATTATCCGTTATCGGAAATTGGTGTTCCGTTTATCTTTATGAATGCCACGTCAACCCTTCGCGATATGGTGACCATCATGCACGAAGGCGGACATGCAATTCATAATTTTCTTACACGTGAACTGGAACTGAATGATTTTAAATCGACCCCATCGGAGGTAGCCGAGCTGGCCTCCATGTCGATGGAATTAATCTCGATGGATCATTGGGATATTTTCTTTAGTAATCCTGATGATTTAAAGCGAGCCAAACGTGAACACCTGGAAGATATTATTGAAACGTTGCCGTGGGTAGCTACCATTGATTGTTTTCAGCACTGGATTTATGAAAACCCAACCCATTCCTTAGCTGAGCGAAAAGCAAATTGGAATAGAATTACCGACCGGTTCTCCGATACGATTACTGATTGGAGTAATTTGCAGGAGGCGAAAGACTACCTGTGGCAAAAGCAACTTCACTTGTATGAGGTGCCATTTTATTACATTGAGTATGGCATGGCTCAGTTGGGTGCTATTGCGGTGTGGAGAAATTACAGGCAGGATAGAAACAAAGGTTTACAGGGTTACATGAATGCGCTGAAACTTGGTTACATGAAAGGGATCCCTGAAATCTACAAAGCAGCAAACATTAAGTTCGATTTCAGCAAAGAGTATATTCAAGAGCTGATGAGTTTTGTGCGCGCAGAATTAGAGGCAATTGACAATAAGCAAAGCAAGTAGCAATTGATTGTTCATTGGTAATTGATCATTGATCATTACCCTCTAAGCTTATCCAGCAAATTGCTTAATTCTACGGCCTCCTTTTCCGATAATGCCTGAACATGGTCAATAATCTTTTGCTTTTTTTCCAGTTCAGATAGAATGTCAAGGCCTGCTTGTGTAATCAGAACATCAGAAGCGCGTTTGTCTTTCGGGCATGTTTGTTTGTTAATTAAGCCTTTTGCGGCAAGGCGGTCAAGCAATCGGGAAACATCTGAGTTTTTGTCCAGCATCCTCAATTTGATTTCAGTGGCTGAAATGGTTTTGGGATGTTGCCCCTTTAAAATCCTGAGAATATTGAATTGCTGACTGGTGATGCCAAAGAGTTTAAAAAATTTTTGATTTTGGGTGTACAACCACCCCGCAGTAAAGATGAGATTAATAACTGCTTTTTGATGCGGGCTCTTAAATTTTGATTGTTTGATTTCGTCTTCGATTTTCATGGAACCTAAAGAATATAGAGGCTCATGGTTTTGAGCCTCTATATGAATGTACCCATTAAGCTTGCTTATTCAATTCAATTTTGCAAATAATTTGAACATCATCAGCTACCACTAAACTTCCGCTTTCGAGAGCCGAATTCCATTTCAGACCATAATCGAAGCGCTTGATGGTTCCGTTTATTTTAAAGCCGGCTTTCATTCCACGTCCGGTGTTTACGTTTCCTCCGTAGGTTACGTCAAATGAAACAGGCTTAGTAACATCACGCATGGTAAAATCGCCTTTCAACAAGTACTTACCGTTTTCTTTAACAAGTTTTCCTTTGAATTTAACTTCAGGAAATTTTTCAGCATTGAAAAAATCGTCCGATTTTAAGTGACTATCCCTTCTTTCGCTATCCGTATCGATGGAAGCAACTTTTGCAGTAAACTCAACATCGGCACCATTGAAATCTTCAGAATTGCTCACAACTTTACCTTCGAAATCGTTGAACTTGCCTTCCACTTCAGCCACGACCATGTGGGTAACTGCGAATCCCACTTTTGAGTGTGATTTATCCAATGCCCAGTTTGTTTGAGCCAATACGCTGCCTGCCATCAGGAGCAATACAATCAGTACATTAATTTTTTTCATATGATGGTTTATTTTTGATTTGTAAAGTAACGCAACATTTAAAATATATGTTTAAACATATAAAATAAAGTTTATAAACACCTGATTATCAATTATAAAACTTTGTTAACCATTTGTTAATGGCTTTATTTTAACCCTTCAGGTAGAAATTCTGGATTAGGTTTTTGTATTGATCCGACCATTCTTCGGCCTTTTGATACAATAAAATTTCACCTTCTTCGCAAGCCTGATACTTCCTGCTGAATTCAAGCAGCAGCCTTTCAACGGGTTTCTCTTTCCTTGTCCGAAAACTCCATTTTCGCGAACAGATAAAATTCTTTTTTTTGGCTAATGCAATAAACTGTGTCCCTTCCGAGTACGGTAATATGATGTTAAGTTTGCCGCTTTCCGTTAAAAGGTTGTAGGTTATTTCCAGAATTTCAGAAAACGTAAGGTCCTCGGTGTGCCGCGCAGTAACACGCTTTGGTGTTGGTGGTTTATAACTGTTTTGGAAAAAAGGAGGATTGCTAATGATTAAATCGAACACATTAGTGGGGGTGATTTTCTGTACCGGCTTATGATGTAGTGTAATCCGACTTGCCCATGAAGAGGCGTTGAAATTCTCAACGGCATCTTTGCTTGCATGTTCATCAATTTCAACAGCTTCTATTTGAACGGAAGGGCGTGTGCGTTGTGCGAGTATGAGTGCAATAACTCCTGTTCCTGTTCCAATATCTAATATATGAGTGGCTTTTGTAACATCAGCCCATGCGCCCAGCAGTACACCATCTGTACCCACTTTCATTCCACTCCGGTCGTGCCGAACTGAAAATTGCTTGAAGTGGAATTGAGTGTCTTTTTTTCTACGTGTAGTACCCACCCTTATATCCCTTCCGGGGAGGGGACTTTGAAGAGGACTCCTCACTAAACTCCCCTCCGGGGAGGGGTTGGGGGGTGGGTGTCTCTCCTCATCAACTCTCCCTACTAATTCCGGATGAGCAAGTATCCATTCTCTTATTATATCCAACACACCATTGATATTGGTTTTGATATCAGCGTCATCAAACCGTAAAAATCGAACACCCATTTCCTCCAACCTTTTTTGCCTGATAGCATCTCGTTCAGCTGCATTTTCATAGGAATGTGAAAGGCCATCCACTTCAATAGCCAACATTAAATCCTTGCAATAAAAATCAACAATGTAATTATCAATAGGCCTTTGACGATCAAAATCAAAGCCCATCATTTGTTTTTCTTTAAGCGCTTTCCAGAGAATGGTTTCGCACATTGTCATCTCTTTTCGCAGTTTTTTGGCGAGAGGTTTCAGATTTCTATTATTGGGTAAAATCTTCCTGCGCATGTCAAGTGGCAAGATAAAATAGTTTTATCTTTCGGTAATACATCCAAAACTATGGCCTTTAAGTCTGATCTTGAAATAGCCCAGGCGGCTAAACTTCAACCCATTCATGAAATTGCTGCGAAACTGAAAATAGACGGCAATGATCTTGAGTTGTATGGAAAATTCAAAGCCAAGCTGCCGCTTAAACTTGTCGACAATGTAAAACTAAAAAAGAGCAAGCTCATCCTGGTTACGGCCATGACACCAACACCTGCCGGTGAAGGGAAGACTACAACCTCTATTGGGTTATGTGAAGGGATGAACAAGATCGGTAAGAAAACAACGGTAGTGTTGCGAGAACCTTCACTTGGTCCCGTATTCGGTATGAAAGGCGGTGCTGCAGGTGGTGGTTATTCGCAAGTAGTGCCAATGGAAGATATCAACCTGCATTTCACCGGTGACTTTGCGGCAATTGAAAAAGCAAATAATTTATTAGCAGCGCTTATCGATAACGATATTCAAAAACCCGGTGGTGGGTTGGGAATTGATCCGCGTACGGTAGAATGGAAACGCGTGATGGATATGAACGACCGTGCGCTGAGAAATTTAGTGAGCGGTTTGGGTGGAAAAAATGGAGGAATGATTCGTGAAACGGGTTTTAATATTACGGCCGCGTCTGAAATCATGGCCATACTTTGCCTGGCGAAAGACGTTAGTGAACTCAAAGAAAAAATCGGAAACATTTATGTAGGCGACACTTACGATCACAAAGCTGTGTTCGCCCGCGACTTAAAAGCACAGGGTGCAGTGGCATTGCTGTTGAAAGATGCGATCAAACCCAACCTTGTTCAAACTTTAGAAGGAAATCCGGCCATTATTCATGGTGGTCCGTTTGGAAACATTGCGCAGGGCGCCAACTCGATTATCGCCACACGCATGGGCATGAGTTTGTCGGATTATGTGATTACGGAAGCAGGGTTTGGTTCAGACCTGGGTGCGGAAAAATTTATTGATATCGTGTGTGGGTATGGTGACTTCTCGCCCCATGCCATGGTGTTGGTAGCCACCATTCGGGCATTGAAATACCATGGCGGTGTTTCGAAGGAAGAGCTCAAAAAACCAAATGTGACAGCTGTTGAAAAAGGATTTGCCAATCTTGAAAAGCATATCGAGAATACAAAAGTGTTTGGTGTTCCGGCAGTCATTTCACTGAATAAGTTTATTACCGACTCAGACGAAGAACTGAACTGGGTAATGAAGAAGTGTGAAGAGTTGGGTGTTGAAATAGCGCTATCGGAGGGATGGGAGAAAGGCGGAAGCGGAATGCTTGACCTCGCTGAAAAGATTACGAAAGCAGCTGATAATTTCACGGGTAAGTCGTGGCATGTGTACGACTGGAAAGCTTCCATTCAGGAAAAGATTGAGACCGTGGCGGTGAAAATTTACGGAGCAAAAGGAGTAGAGTATCTTCCAAAAGCAAAGCAGAATTTGAATAAAATTGATCGCATCGGATTAAACGGAGTGCCCGTTTGCATTGCTAAAACTCAAAACTCCTTTTCGGATGATGCGAAGAAACTAGGGCGGCCGAAGGATTTCGTTATCACGGTTCGTGAAATCGAAGTGGCAGCCGGTGCAGGGTTTGTTATTCCGATTACCGGAGATATCCTCCGAATGCCCGGCTTACCTAATGTGCCTGCGGCCATGGGTATGGATATCGATAATGATGGAAAGATTAGTGGGTTATCGTAAGTTATTTCTTCGGTCATTTCGAACCTGCCTGACCGAAGGGCAGGCAGAGTGAGAAATCTTTGTAGAAAGTATGGGAAATTTTTTTGTTTATATGGTTACCAACCCAGGTCGTGAAGTTCTCTACACAGGCATGACAAATGATCTTAAAAGAAGGTTGACAGAACATCTTGAGAACCGTGGTAATGTTAAAACATTTGCGGATAAGTATTATTGCTATAAACTGGTATACTTTGAACGGCATTACTCTGCCTTAGCTGCTATTGAAAGAGAAAAGGAAATAAAAAAGTGGAGCAGAAAGAAAAAGGATGCGCTGATTAAAATTGATAACCCCGGGTTTAAATCCCTGAGTGCCGAAATACTGGAGTTCTAAATAAAAAGATTTCTCGCTATCGCTCGAAATGACTGGTGCTGTAAGACATATTGAAATAATGAAAATCACTGATTCAACTATTGAATCTAAACCTGATCTTTTAGCCATCGAAGAGCCGCTTGAAATCCGAATTGGCTTTGGTGCATTACAGGATCGCCAGCAAAGAAGCTTATCGGTAACCATGCGCACCCCCGGTCACGATTTTGAGTTGGCTGTTGGCTTTTTATTTACCGAAGGAATTATTCACGTGTTTGATCAGATTGAATCGGTTAAACATTGCGAAGATGCCGGCAAGCAGGAACAAAGAGAAAACATAGTACGTGTTGAACTGAAACCAGGTGTACAACTTGATTTTGAAAAGTTGCAACGCCATTTCTACACGATCTCCAGTTGTGGGGTGTGCGGAAAGACTTCCATTGATGCGGTGAAAGTTACTATTCCATCACATACCGATTCGTTTAGGATGAACGCATCCACACTTCACACCCTTCCCGAGAAGCTTAAAAACGCGCAACACGTTTTTGAACACACGGGTAGTTTGCATGCTTCCGCATTATTTGATGAGACAGGAGACTTGATTTTACTCCGCGAAGATGTTGGCAGGCACAACGCATTGGATAAAATTATTGGCACCAAGCTTTTTAAGAAAGATATTCCGCTAACGAAATATGCGTTACTGGTAAGCGGCCGTGCAAGTTTTGAGCTTGTGCAAAAGGCCGCTGTTGCCGGAATTCCTTTATTAGCGGCCGTGGGTGCTCCTTCGAGTTTAGCCGTTCAATTGGCAAAAGAAGTCAACATGACGTTGCTTGGTTTCGTGCGCGAACAGCGTTTTAATATTTATTGTGGAGAGAGTCGTGTTACCCTGTAACCATCCAACTGTTATTGCGGGCTTGCTTGCACCGCGCCAGCGGTGGCCCGTAATCTCAAAGATCCACTTAACGCAGCGCGCTAATAATGTCGGATAGAAACTTGTTATCATCCAGATAATTCCCACTCGATAAACTCAATTTAACAACCACGAGGTTTTTAGAAGGGATGATAAAAACATTTTGTCCTTCATAGCCATCCGCCCAGAATAAATCAGCGGGCACATCCGGATACATTCTGTTCTGAGGATTTCCGGGTTCACCTGCATTGAGCCAGAACTGCGCACCATATTCTCCACGTTTGGCGTTCCGGGCGGGTGTTGAAGAATATTCCACCCAACCCTCAGGTAATATGCGCTCGTTACCCCACATGCCATCGTTTAAATAAAGGATACCAAACCGGGCCCAGTCGCGTGCTGTAGCGTATGCGAAAGAGGAGCCAACAAAAGTTCCTCCTGCATCGGGCTCTAACACCATGCTGTTCATCCCAATTTTATAGAAAAGATGGTCATAAGGAAAACTATAATAAGCTGAATCACCAACCTTGCTTCGGATAATCCATGAAAGAATATTGGTGGTGCCGCTGGAGTAGTAAAAATTAGAATCAGGTTGGTGTGTTAAGGACGCGTGCGCTGCAAATATTCCGGCATCCTTTTTCTTAAACAGCATGTTGGTGGCATCGCTGGGCCCGCTATAAATTTCTTCCCAGGCGAGTCCGCTGCTCATTTGCATCAGGTTGTTAAGGGTAATGGCATTTCGGTTATCCTTTCTCCACTCATCAATAGGTGCCCGGTCATTCAAGGAAAGTTTTTCTTCCTTTACTAGAAGAGCCAGGTAGGCATTTGTTAAACTTTTTGTCATCGACCATCCAAGCAGCCGCGAATTTTTGTTAAACCCATCAGCATATTTTTCAGTGATGATGCGTCCATTGTATACGATCAGGATAGCGCGTGTTCTTCGGTTTTTTTCTTCACCGGGTTCGCTAAACGCTTCGTTAATAGCCCGATTGATTTTCTCTTGATCGTAATCAAGGATGAGTGTATCCTGGATACGATTCCCGGACGGCCAGGGAATGGTATCCTGATCTGCCGATGGAAGGGTTGCCAATAAAAACTTTTGGCCTCGTAATTTCTCTTCCTCCATTTCGCTTACAAGCGTACACCCCAGTCCGTTTCTGTAAATGGCCTTGCGTTTTGCGAAACCAAATACACTGCCTGTTGCCGATGAATCTTCACGGTGAAATTCAAAAGACCCAAATCTTAAGAGTCCACCGCCAAGCTCATTTTTAATTATATCTTCCGGCTGTCGGCCACCCAGTGTTACACACGAACATAAATTTTTCGCACCATACCCCGCCAGAATTGGCAAAGCCTGCGAGGCATAGTAGATTGCAAATGAAAGGCCAGCCAAAATAATAATTAGGAGAGTGCGGAAGAAGATTTTTTTAAAAGACATAGTTGTTTTTGGTAACTTACACACAAGGTAACGAAACGTTTTTGTGGCAACTGAAAAAAGTCTAAAAATAAAATCTCCAAAAAAGGTAGCAGGAGGTGTGGATGCTGTGGTGAGTTCACTGGAGCATGTTTTTGGTGAGGTGGGTATCGTAGAAGGAGCAAAAGCACTTTTAAAAGTAAATCAGTTTGATGGTTTTGATTGCCCGGGTTGTGCCTGGCCCGATCCGGACGAGCATCGGTCGGTTGTCGAGTTTTGTGAAAACGGAGCCAAAGCCGTTGCGGAAGAAGCAACAACTGCAAGTTGTGATGCAGATTTTTTTAAGAAGCACTCGGTTTCTGAAATGAACCATTGGACGGATTATGAAATAGGAAAAAGCGGGAGGGTTGTGCAACCCATGATCCTGAAAGAGGGCACGGATCACTACGAGCCAATCGAGTGGAAAAGTGCTTTTCAATTGATCGGAAGTAAATTGAAGAGCCTGGCATCTCCGAACGAATCTGTCTTTTATACTTCTGGCCGAACCAGTAATGAAGCTGCTTTCTTGTATCAGCTTTTTGTGCGAATGTATGGCACCAACAACCTGCCCGATTGTTCCAACATGTGTCATGAGTCCAGCGGTGTGGCATTGACTGAAACCGTTGGCATCGGAAAAGGATCAGTTACGCTCGATGATTTTTATAAGACGGAAGTGATTGTGATTATCGGACAAAACCCCGGCACCAATCATCCGCGCATGCTCACTGCGTTAGAAAAAGCAAAAAAGAACGGAGCTGTTATCATCACCATCAACCCGATTGAGGAAGCCGGGTTAATTGGTTTTCGTCATCCTCAACATCCCATAGATTTAATTGGCAAACCCTCTACGATCACCGATGTTTGGTTGCAGGTGAAAATCAATGAAGATGTTGCGTTGTTAAAAGCAATTAATAAAATTTTGCTGGAAGAAGAAAGGAAGCAACCTGGAACCGTGTTGGATAAGGATTTTATTCAGAGGAAAACCACCGGCTTCGATGCCTATATAAATGAGTTAGCCAGACATCAGTTAGATGAACTAATTGTGAAGTCGGGTGTAGAAAAAGAAAAAGTATTAGAAGCAGCTTCCATTCTGACTAAAAAGAAAAAAATAATTGTGTGTTGGGCGATGGGTTTAACGCAGCACAAAAATGCCGTAGATAACATCCGGGAGATTGTGAACCTGTTGCTTTTGAAAGGTAGTATTGGAAAAGAAGGAGCGGGCACCTGCCCGGTGCGCGGCCACAGTAATGTGCAGGGCGACCGTACGATGGGCATTTATGAGAAGCCATCTGAAAAATTCCTGGATAGCCTCAAATCGGTTTTTCGTTTCGAACCGCCACGAGAAAACGGGTATGATACGGTGGAGTCCATTCGGGCTATGGCATCGGGTAAGGTGAAAGTATTTTTTGCGATGGGCGGTAACTTTTTGTCGGCCACACCCGATACCGAATTTACAGGAAAGGCACTAGCGAAATGTGATCTTACTGTTCATGTTTCTACCAAACTGAACAGAAGCCATTTGGTGCACGGTAAAACCGCGTTGATTCTTCCCTGCCTGGGCCGAACCGAGCAAGATGTGCAAGAGGGCGGCAGCCAGTTTGTGAGTGTAGAAAACTCAACGGGTGTGGTTCATCAATCGCGAGGCGGAAAGAAACCTGCTTCAGAATATTTATTGAGCGAGCCAAAAATTGTTGCTGAATTGGCGAAGGCAACACTTAATGATTCCCCGCCTCAGGGGGGCAAGGAGGGTGTTAATTGGGACTCTCTTGTTTCTGATTATGATTTAATCCGAAACCTGATTGAAAAAACCATTCCGGGTTTTGAAAACTACAATGAACGTGTTCGAAAGGCAGGAGGCTTTTACCTCCCCAATGGTGCGCGGCAGGGTGAGTTTAAAACACTGACCGATAAAGCGAACTTCACGATCAATGCTATGGCAGATCATGCATTAAAGAAGGATGAGTATCTGATGATGACTGTGCGCAGCCACGACCAGTACAATACTACTATTTATGGGATGCACGACCGCTACCGCGGAATTTATAACGGCCGCAGGGTGGTGTTTATGAATGGTGGAGATGTTCGGCAGGCGGGATTGAAAAAGGGTGATGTGGTGGATATTGTCAGTATGTACGAAGGTGTGGAAAGGAAAGCAGAAGATTTTGTAATTGTCCCTTATCAGATTCCGAGACAGAATATAGCCACCTATTTTCCGGAAGCCAACGCAGTAGTTCCATACAATCATTATGCGCGTGGTAGCCAAACACCTATTTCAAAATCGGTGATTGTACAGCTGCGCAGAAAGGCATAATCTTGCCGGATGAAGCGGGTGAAAGATTTAAAAGAGTTTCTTGATGAAAAAGTCGACCAATTTAATCAACCCGGATTTATAGAAAACGATCCGGTATTAATTCCGCATCGGTTTAAGCAGAAACAAGACATTGAAATAGCCGGCTTGTTTGCGGCTACCCTGGCGTGGGGCCAACGGAAAACCATAATCCGAAAATGCAGTGAGTTAATGGGTATGATGGGCAATGAACCTCACCGGTTTATCCTGCATCATACCGATAGCGATTTAAAAGCACTTTCAGAATTTAAACACCGGACATTTAACTATGTTGACCTTCTCTATTTTATAATGTCTCTTAAACATTATTATAAAGAGAACGATTCACTCGAATCGGCTTTTTATACTAATCGGAACGATGAAACAGTGGAGCAGGGTCTTGTTAAATTTTACAATAAATTTTTTGAATTAGACCACCTGACAAGAACCCGAAAGCATATCCCCACACCTGAAAGGAAATCAACCTGCAAACGGCTCGTAATGTATTTACGATGGATGGTCCGTCAGGATAGAAGAGGAGTTGACTTCGGTATCTGGAAAAAAATTTCCCCGGCTCAACTAGTTTGCCCCTGCGATGTGCATGTCGACCGAGTCGCGCGAAAGTTGAAACTTATCAAACGAAAGCAAACCGATTGGCAAACCGCGCTTGAACTAACGCGTAACCTGAGAAAGTTCGATCCTTCGGACCCGGTTAAGTATGATTTTGCTTTGTTCGGATTGGGAATTGAGGAGGGATGGTGATGGCCTACTCATTTCTAAGTGTACTGGCAGGGTTTACGCGTATGGCCTTCCAGGCATGTCCACTAATGGTTGTAACAGCAACCGCAAGAATACTGAGAATGGGTAGGCCAATGAGCCACCACTCGATCGCAATCCGGGTCGGATAATTTTCTAACCAATAATTGATCATAAATAGGGTGAGTGGCAAGCCAAGTCCTAACGCTATTGATACAGGCAACAGGTATCTTTTCAAGAGCATCCAAACAATGTTTAATGATGATGCACCCATTACTTTACGAATCCCCACTTCTTTCATCCGATTTTGTGTATCATATGCAGCGTAACTATACAGCCCTACGCAACTGACAATGACCAGAAGAATCAAAAAGAAGGAAATCGCTTTTGAGAGCTTCACTTCGTTCCCATATTGTTTCTTGTAATGATCCTCTAAGAAAAAGTAAATAAAGGGTTGACCCGGAAAGATTTCATGAAATAAAGTCTTCACGCGTTCCGCTAATCCCTCTTTTGTATTACTGAATGAAAGTAAATAGTAATACCCGCCTGATGGATTATATAAATAGTATGTTGGTGGAATAACCGTTTTAGGCGCCTGGTGATAATAGTTGGATAACACTCCTTTAATGATTACGGTATCATGGCTGACAACCACCTTTTGTCCAACAGCATGATCGGGTGTTTCAAAACCAAATACTGACGAAGCGGTTTCATTAATGAATATTTCTCTTTTCGGCTGCGTAGTTGAAATGAAATTTTTTCCAGCAAGCAAGGGTAGCCCTAGTGTTTCAGTGAAGTGCTCATCTACCGTGATGAACCGATATTCATTTAATTTACTTTGATCGGCACCTATACGTACCCCGTCATTATAATAATCGATGAAATCGCCAGGCACGTGCGAGATGTACGTTGAGTTTTCAATGCCTGCCAACCTGACTACTTCCTTTTTGAAAGTTGAAACCCTCGAAGAATATAGCGAGTCATAAATTTCAGAGTCCCGAACTACAAGTTTTCCTGCCGGATCAAACCCAAGATTATGTTGCTGTAACAGTTCAAGCTGTCGATACACAACCAGGATACTAACCAGTAACATGAATGCTGAAATGAATGGAATAAAAACAGAAGCCTGACGTAAAAATTTACCGCGCTTGCTCGACCTGAATTTTCCTTTTACAACATCGGCCACTGCAATTCCAGAAACGGCAAAGGCCGGATATAAACCCGTTATGAGGGAACTTAAAAAAAGGAATAGTACTGTACCCCCTATAAAATAAGGATTTAGCATGATTGAAACGGGTAAGTCTTTTTCAAGAACGTTTGAGAATACTGGCAATAAGAAATACACTAACCCAATTGCTGAAAGCAGCACCAGCAGGTTGATAATAAAACTTTCAAACAGAAACTGCCCAATCAATTGTTGCCTGTTGCTACCTAATATTTTTCTGAGGCCTGCTTCCTTGGTGCGATCCATAAATCGGGTGGTTGTCAGGTTCATAAAATTGATCCACGATATACAAAGAATGGCAACTGCCAGTACCAGTAATAGTATAACCAGTTGATAACTTCCGTTAATGCCCAACTCGTCATTAAAGTTAGAGGTGAGATGAATGCTGAGAAGTGGTTGCAGGTTGATTTCAAGTTGCTGTTTGGATTCGCGGAGCCACTCACCATTTTCTTTTTCAATCAATCGTGGAATTTTACTTTCCAGGCTTTTGCGTTGGCCTTTATCGGCAAGTAAGATGTAGGTGACTAAACCATCCCAGCGCCACGGATACTCCAATACCGATTTGTTCGCAAATATCTTCCAAGTCTCAATGGGCAACAACACATGAAAATTCATGTGGCTGTTTTCAGGCATATCCTGAAAAACTCCCGTAACTTCACCGGTATAGCGTCCTTTAAAACTTACCGTTTTACCGATTGGGTCTTCATCCTTAAAAATTTTATGGGCCATGGTTCCTGACAACACAATTGAATATGGCCTTTTCAAGGCGAGAGAATCAGAACCCCTTAACAGCTTAAATGAAAAGAACTTGAAAAAATTTTGAGAAACGTATGCCGAGCGATCTTCTTTAAAGACCTCTTCGTTATAGATCAGCAACGACTTATTTTTCATGACCGTGGCGAAACTTTCAATTTCCGGAAATTGCGTAGCCATGGAACTCCCTATAGCAAAATTGGAAGCAACTGTAGAATTGGTAAGGGTGTTGTTTGAATAATGATTCTGTTGCAGCCTGAATATCCGATCGGCATATTGATGAAAACGATCGTAACTGAATTCTTGAAAAATAAAAATTGAGAGGATGAAAAAGGCTGCTACACCGGCTGAAAATCCGATCCAAAGTATAAGGGTGTTAAAAAACCGCTTCCGGTAATTTCGGATGGCTGTTTTGCAGTAATTCAGGATCATACGGGAATTTTATGTATCAAAATAGCAATCTGGCTGAATAGGAATTATCGCATGTAATATTTTCCTCCTATTGTAAGAATTATCTGTTAACCACACGCTTCAATAAAGCCTGTTCAATAAACCAGGTTTCAGATGATGTTCCGGTTGGCCATAACTTTAAGTTAAATGCCGGTGTACCGGTGGAGGTGCCCTGAAAGATATACACGCTCAATGCCTTGTCACCCTGATCCCATGTTAGGGGTGTATTGGGCACACATGTTTCCGGTGGCGTGTTGCCAATAATAAAGTAAGCTTTGTTCGTTCCATAAACCAGGGCATTCCCTTCGTGATCAACACACACAGCAGTTTTTTCATCAACACCAATTCCTTTGGGCTGGTGAACTCCAAAATCCTTCATCAGGCGAGCCATGAAAACCACATGGCGACCCTCACGTTCGCGGTGTGCGTAATGCTGATCTGAAATTGTATTTTCAAGAAAGGGAACGCGCATAAAACTTTTTGACAGGCTTACTTTTTCATCGTAAGGATTATTCAACGCCTCCCCCGAGATAACGGTATCATGGAGAGCATCAAAAATGATATCGCTAAGCACAGCACACCCAGCACTGGTTCCGCCAATCGGAATTCTTTTTACATCTATTAAGTATTGAATGGCATCCGATACCGGGGTGTCTTTCCAAAAGTTTACATAGTTCGCCTGGTCCCCTCCGGCAATGAATAACATCTCAGCTTCTTTTATCCTCTCCGCCACTTTTTGACTCATGGCTTTTGAACGGGAGTTGATCATCAGCGTCTCTACTGAATTTACGTTTCCTAACCCATAGATATACTCATTATAGCCGGTAGAACCCGATGCCCGAATGATCACTACGTCTCCGCCCGGTGCTTTGCTAATCATCCATTGAAGAGCTTCGTCCACATCGGTACTTCCACCAACCAAAGCAACACCAAATTCTGTAGGAACCTTCACATCGCGTTTGTCGCCTACGATACCAATACTTTCATAATCTGAATCAGTCACCGGACCCGGTGAAGAGGGTTGAGGTTCCTGTCCGTTACACGAAAAAACCAAAGAGAGTAGAATACCTGATAAGAATTTTTTCATCTTTTTTACCCGATTGTTATTAAGGACGTTCATTGAACCAGGAGTGTGTCGGTAGTAAATATAATGCTTAGAGTCATTGCCAGTAACATCAGGATTGCTGCTGCAGTGTGTACGGCTACATTTCTGGTTCTCCAAATGAGAAGCGATAAAAATGTTAAAAGAACAAGGATTTGAACAACCTGATCTTTCAATTCATAGCCTTCCAGGAATACATTTTGCAGGATGGCAAGCAAGGCAAGAAAGATTGTTCCTAAAAATAACTTGCTGTACATGCCAAAATAAAATTCCTTCATATCAATTCCCTTCTTTGGCCACTTGGAAGGAAATAGCAAGTTAGCAAGGATGAAAAGTAAAATCGGATAGAGGATAACAAACAAGAACAACGGTAAACTCCACGATGTAAATGAGCGGAAGGTGTAGTGTTCCCACCATTCATAAATATGCAAGACAAACACTAAAGCAATCCAAATGTAATAGGGCAAGAAGGGAACAATTGTTTTGGATCGTCTGATAAGATCGGCAACGCCTGTGAGTATTAATGTAATTCCGAGTCCGTAAATAATTGAAACCAGAACACTAACATATTCGAAAGGGCTCATATTTCAGGGTTTTATTTCACTATTTAAATTAATTCTAAATTAAACAGAAGTGATGTAATGAGGTACTTTTAGTGAACACACGTTTACCATTTATGTAAGCTCGAAAAACAGTTTAAATAATTGTTTCATGCATCAAAATAAATTTGAAAAAACCGCTTCTGATAGTAGATTTGTGGCACTTGAAGTAAACTGGATACCTAACCTCATGATAAAACATTTTACTCACCCACTGTGCAAATTTGTTTCAGTCATTTTTCTCCTCTCACTTATCAGTTTAACTGCACAAAGTCAGGACATTCCCGAAGATGCCGCTGCCATCACAGCAGGAACAACGCTCTTCAATGGTAATTGTAAATCGTGTCATAAGATTCACGGTGAATCAGTTGGCCCCGGTCTCGCCAGCGTTTACGAACGGGCGCCCTCCATTCAATGGATAAAAGATTGGATTCGCAATTCCGCTAAGGTAGTTGCGAGCGGAGATGAATACGCTGTTCAAATTTTCGAAAAATATAAGAAAAGCCAGATGACTGCCTTTACCTCGTTGAAGGATGAAGACATCATGAACATACTCGCGTATATTAAAGCAGAGACTGTTAAAGGACCTGAGGTTGCCAAGGCACCGACTCCTGCTGCCGGTACTGATGGTAGTGGTTCAGCAGTTCCGTCATCGTACATGAATACCATCCTTATTGGTATGGTACTCATTCTCATTTTGTTAGTGGTAATATTGGCTTTCCTGGTTTCTGCGCTCAAGCGTTTTCTCGATCAGCGTTCGCTTACCGAAGAAGATAAGGAAGTGGTTCATTCTCCCATCACGTTAGCTTCCATTACCCGTAGCAGTGGATTTATTTTTATTGTGGTGTTTGTTGTTGGCTCCCTGGGTTTTAAGTCGGTTATTAACGGCTTGTACTCCATTGGTGTTCAGCAAGGTTACGCTCCAAAACAGCCCATCGCATTCTCACATAAACTGCATGCCGGTGCTTATGAAATTGACTGTAAGTACTGCCACACAGGAGCGTTAAAAGGTAAGAACGCTACCATTCCTTCGGTTAATATTTGTATGAATTGCCATCGTTCGGTAAAAACCGAATCACCGCAAATTCAGAAAATTTGGGCCGCTGCAGATTGGGATGCTGAGACATTAACCTTCGGACCAAATCAGAAACCAATTGAATGGGTTCGTATCCATAACCTTCCTGATTTAGCCTACTTCAATCACTCACAACACGTGGTAGTGGGAGGAGTGGAATGCCAGACGTGCCATGGGCCTATTGAAACGATGGATGTTGTGAAACAATACTCTTTGTTGACGATGGGATGGTGTGTTGACTGCCACCGGAAAACCGATATCAAAGCGGAAGGCAATGCCTACTACGATAAGCTTCAGGAACTGCACGAGCAAGCCAAAGGAAAAGGATCAAAAATGAAAGTGGAAGACATTGGCGGTCTTGAGTGTGCAAAATGTCATTATTAATAGAGTACTAACTACGACTAACGCTTCGCGATAAATCCGATATGAAAGAATCAACGAAGATATACTGGAAAGGTCTTGAGCAACTAACCAACGACCCTGAGTATGTTAAGCACGCAAACGATGAGTTTGCCAGGGGTCCGGAAGAAAACACAGGACATTCCCGCAGGGATTTCTTAAAAATGATGGGCTTTGGTGTATCAGCCGTGGCGCTGGCCGCTTGTGAAGCACCCATTCGTAAGGCTCTTCCCTATGTAAATCAGCCGGTTGATGTTGATCCAAGCATACCAAACTATTACGCATCAACCTACACCAATGGTGGCGATTATTGCAGTATTGTGGTGAAAGTTCGTGAGGGTCGTCCGATTAAAATTGATGGTAACACACTCTCCAGTGTAACCAGAGGTGGAACTTCTGCTCAGGTAGAGGCTTCTGTTCTTTCGTTATACGATAACGCCCGCTTACGCGGACCAAAGGCAGCTCAGAACAAAACAACCTGGGAAGAGCTTGATAAACAAATCATCGAAAAACTTTCTGGCTTAAATGCCAGCGGGGGTAAAATTGTACTTGTCAGCAATACCATTCTGAGTCCGAGTACAAAAGCTGCGATTGATAAGTTCAAAGCAAAATATCCAACAACCCAGCAGGTTGTATACGACCAGGTTTCGAATTACGGAATGTGGAAAGCGAATGAGGAATCTTTTGGAACCGGAATGATTCCGTCTTATGATTTCAGTAAAGCCAGTGTTATTGTAAGTGTGGCAGGCGATTTCCTCAATTCATGGGTTTCTCCGATTGAAGCCACCAAACAATATGCCTGGACGCGCGAAGTAGGTGAGGAGAAGAAAGAGATGTCGCGGCACTATCATTTTGAATCGATTCTTTCATTGACGGGTGCAAATGCCGATTACCGGACACAAATTAAACCTTCAGAGGAAGGAGCGGTTGTAGCTCAACTTTATAATTTGATTGCCGCCAAAGCCGGAGCAAGTCCTGTTTCAGGTGGAGTTGATAAACCCAATCTGACAAAAGCAGCAGAAGAGCTTTGGGCAAATCGTGGAAAAGCCCTTGTTGTGGCTGGCTCCAATGATAAAGCCATCCAGCTTTTGGTGAATGGAATCAACAGCATGTTGGATAGTTATGGGACTACCATTCTTCCGAACCTACCTGTAAACTTCCGTCAGGGAAATGATGAGGCCATGGCCAATTTCATTAAGGAAGCCGAAGCAGGAACGGTGGCTGCGGTAATTTTCTACAACTGTAATCCTGTGTACGATCATCCGATGGGAGAAACACTTGCTTCCGGGTTGAAGAAAGTTGGTGTGAAGATCGCTACTTCGTATAAAGAAGACGAAACAGCAACCCTTACCGACTTCTTAGCGCCAGATCATCATTATCTGGAAGCATGGAACGATGCTGAACCTAAGAAAAATCATTTCAGCCTTGCTCAACCGGCTATTACGCCCATCTTTAAATCAAGAGCCGCCCAGGAGAGTTTTATGATTTGGGCAGGCGAGACTAATGTTGATTATTTTGAATTTGTAAAAAATAACTGGAAGGCACGCTTCTTTAAAGGAGGTAACTTCCAAACCTGGTGGGATAAATGTTTGTATGATGGTGTACTGGAGCTGCCGGTAGAAGCTTCTTCTGTAACGTTTGCCGGAGATGTGAGCGCTGCAGCAAGCGCTATCGCTGCTAATTATAAGTCGGGAAGTGGCTTTGAGTTGGTTGTGTATGAAAGCGGAACAGTCGGTAACGGTTCACAATCCAATAATCCGTTGTTGCAGGAATTGCCCGATCCGATTACAAAGGCTGTTTGGGATCACTATGTAACAATTTCCCCTAAAGATGCTAGTGAGATTAACTTCAAAGAAGCAAAAACAGTTTACGCCAATGTTACAGTCAATGGCAAAACAGTAAAACTACCTGCACTGGTTCAGCCAGGGCAAACTCCGGGTACCATCGGTATTCCGTTAGGGTATGGTCGCACGAAAGCGGGTAAAGTAGCGGATGCCGTAGGCGGGATAAATGCGTATCCATTCGCAACCCTTGTTAATGGTTCGGTTAGCTTTAGCGGTGCTGCAACCCTGGCAATGACAGATGAATATTATCAAATTGCTACTACGCAAACGCATCAAACCTTCATGGGGCGTCAAACCGTAGTGCAGGAATCATTGCTGAGCGACTTCCAAAAGGAAGGATGGAAGCGAGAGTACGATCCGAAAGTAGCCACCTGGACCGATCCCAATCATAAAGTAGATCCAGGAAACCTTTCGATGTGGAAGGGGCACGAATATAAGAATCATCATTGGGGAATGGCCATCGACCTTAACACCTGTACAGGGTGTGCGGCTTGTGTGGTAGCCTGTAATGTAGAAAACAACGTATCGTTGGTAGGGCGTGAGGAGGTCATTAATAGAAGAGAAATGCACTGGCTGAGGATCGACCGCTACTACAGTACCCCAAAGGACGTGCGTCATGATGATTACAAGCACATGGAGGAAGCGGCTGAAAACCCTGAAGTTGTATTCCAGCCAATGTTGTGTCAGCACTGTAACAATGCACCTTGCGAAACAGTTTGCCCTGTTGCAGCGACCACGCACAGCACAGAAGGACTCAATCAGATGGTGTACAACCGTTGCATTGGTACACGTTACTGTGCTAACAACTGTCCTTATAAAGTAAGACGCTTCAACTGGTTTAAGTATCACGACAATAAGCAGTTTGAGAGCGCGAACCCGGCCATGAATACCGACCTGGGTAAAATGGTACTGAACCCTGATGTTACCGTGCGCTCACGTGGTGTAATGGAAAAATGTTCATTCTGCGTACAGCGAATTCAGAGCGGCAAACTTGGCGCGAAGAAGGAGAGAAGACCGCTGAAGGACGGAGAAGTAATAACCGCCTGCCAGGCTGCTTGTACAACCGGTGCCATTGTGTTCGGTGATGTAAACAATCCGGAAAGTAAAATCTCAAAATTATTAAAGATCAGACCGGCAGATGAGAAACATCCTCATCGTATTGATAAGATTACAGATAACCCGCGGGCTTACCAGGTACTGGAAGAAATTGGAGTAAAGCCAAACATCTGGTACTTATCGAAGGTTAGAAATAAAGAAGTAATAGCGTAATAACTGACAGAGTAATAAGAATATGCAGCCTACCTCAGCACTTCGCGATCCATTGGTAACCGGTGGTAAAACCGTAAAGGATGTATCGCATGATATTAGCCGCCACGTGGAGAATAAACCCAATAAGTTGTGGTGGACAGCCATGGCAGTATCGTTGATTCTGTTGTTATGGGGCGCATATGCCTGCGCCATGCTGTTGTGGCATGGTATAGGAATGTGGGGCCTTAATAAAACAGTAGGTTGGGCATGGGACATTACCAACTTCGTTTGGTGGGTGGGTATTGGTCACGCAGGTACACTGATTTCAGCCATCTTGTTGCTCTTCCGTCAGCGTTGGAGAATGTCAATCAACCGCGCAGCCGAGGCGATGACCATTTTTGCAGTTATTTGCGCAGCCAGTTTCCCGGCTTTTCACATGGGTCGTTTGTGGTTAGGATTCTACTGGGCACTTCCTCTGCCGAATACATTTGGGTCACTCTGGGTGAACTTCAATTCACCGCTGTTGTGGGATGTGTTTGCGATCTCAACTTATTTCACTGTTTCACTTGTATTCTGGTATTTGGGCCTTATTCCTGATTTTGCGGTTATCCGCGATCGGGCTGTGGTTCAGGGAGCTAAAGTGCGCGCACAAATTTATAATGCGCTCAGCTTCGGTTGGCAAGGCGGTGCAAAAACCTGGATGCGCTACGAATCAGTAGCGTTAATTCTCGCAGGTCTTTCAACACCTTTGGTACTTTCAGTGCACACCATTGTATCGATGGACTTTGCTACTTCCGTAATACCGGGATGGCATACAACCATTTTCCCTCCGTACTTCGTTTCGGGTGCGATCTTCTCAGGGTTTGCTATGGTATTAACTCTATTGTTGATCACGCGTAAAGTCTTTAAGCTTGAAGATTACATTACTATCGGACACGTTGAATTGATGAACATCATCATCATCGTAACAGGCTCCATTGTTGGTATTGCATACATTACTGAATTATTCATCGCCTGGTACTCTGGAGTAGAATATGAAGGATATGCCTTTTATAACAGGGTTACAGGGCCGTATGCCTGGGCATACTGGTCAATGATGACCTGTAACGTAATTTCTCCGCAGCTATTTTGGATCAAGAAAATCAGGACCAGCCTTGTGGCTACTATGGTACTTTCTATTATCGTAAACATTGGTATGTGGTTCGAGCGTTTTGTGATTATCGTGACTTCCATTCACCGCGATTATATTCCTTCAAGCTGGACCATGTTTTATCCAACATGGTATGATATCGGGCAATATGTTTTCACTTTTGGAATTTTCTTTACCGCATTTTTATTATTCGCGAAGTTTTTCCCGGTGATTAACATGGCTGAAGTAAAAAGTATTATCAGAGCAACATCTGAAAAAACAAAATAACTATGGACGCAGACAAGAATTTTGTTGTTGGTATTTATGATGACGAGGAAGTCCTGTTGAAGGGCATTAGTAAAGTACGCGGTAACGGTGTGAAAATTCAGGATGTATATTCTCCATTTCCTGTTCATGGAATTGATGATGCCCTGGGGTTACCAAGAACACGCTTGCCGATTGCGGCCTTCTTGTTTGGACTGACCGGTACGTGTCTCGCCTTGCTTTTGCAGTTCTGGATGTTAGGTTACGATTGGCCGATGATTATTGGCGGTAAGAACCATGCATCGCTGCCACCTTTTATCCCGGTAACCTTTGAGTTAACAGTGCTACTATCAGCACTGGGGATGGTTGCCACTTTTCTGATTGTAAGTGATATGAAACCCTACCGTTGGCCTCGACAGTTTGATATTCGCAGCACCGATGATAAACATGTAATGGCAGTAGATATTGATTTGAATGGGGGTAAAAGTAAAGAGGAGCTGAAGCGTATTTTAAAAGAAAGCGGAGCTTCAGAGGTAAATGAAAAAAGTTTTGAATAACATATACGGTTTGAATATGAAGTTTATGAAGGTTTTGTTCTTTGCTGTTGGAGCAGCGTTGTTGTTAGCTTCCTGCGGTGCGGGAGGTGATAACCCCGGACTTGAATATGCACCGAATATGTACCATTCGGTAGCGTATGAGCCGTATTCACAAATCACCGATAAAGATGCCGGAAGGTGGGTAACATCTATCGAGTACAGCAACGTAGATGGAAACGGAGGCCATGCCGAGTTTTATAACTCCTTATGGTATAACCCTAGTCATATGAACATGCGCACACCTCCTGCCAATACTGTTAAGAGGAACAAGCATGGATATCTTCCATACCGCACACCTAAAGACAGCCTTGAAGTGGCGTCCAGAAAGTTGGTAAGCCCGCTGGATACCGCGCAAAACAAAGCCATCTTAGCCGATGGTAAAGTGCTGTATGAAATTTACTGCGACCATTGCCATGGTGTAAAAGGTGATGGTGAAGGTAAAGTAGCAACAGGTGTTACCATTGATGGTGTTGAACACAGTGCATATGCTGGTGTGGCCAATTTAAAAGGCGATGCCTTTAAAAGCATTTCTGAAGGACACATTTTTCACGTGATTACGATGGGGAAAGGACTCATGCAATCGCACGCTTCACAAATTTCTGAAGAGGACCGCTGGAAAATTTCGCGGTATGTAAAAGCCTTGCAAAAGGCAAACTAAATTATATAGAGCACAGAATCGATAAACGAATATTATCCAATGGCAGCTGAAGTACATATACAGGAAGAGCGCTACACGTTTAAGCCGGAAACCAAAAAGAAACTGATGATCCTGCTGATAACAGGTATTGTGCTTTTTGCTGGCGGCCTATTCATGGCGATGAATTCAACAAGTAGCGAATCACACGGTGAGGGTCATGCTTCTGTTGAAACACAAAAGATGGTAGCCAGCATCCAGCAGGAAGCACACGCTGACGCGAGTCATGAAGCTGCTGCGGAAGGTGAGCATCATCATGAGAGCCCCTCCTGGTTGAAGCGTGTGTACGCTACCTTATGGACAAACAATATGTTTTTTACAGGGCTTGGAATCGTAGGTTTGTTTTTTGTCGCCATCCATTATGCGGCACAAGCGGGGTGGTCTTCCGGAATAAAAAGAATTCCATTGGCGATGGGTAGTTGGATACCCGTGGCGGGCATTCTAACCCTCGGTCTTTGGTTTGTTGTAAAAGGCGATTTGTTTCACTGGTCACATGCAAGCGTATTTGATGAGAACAGTGCGCAGTTTGACGAAATCATAAATGGAAAGGGCGCCTTTTTTTATTGGCCGTTAGCGAACGGAACGTTTCCGGTCTTTTTCATCGCCCGATTGGTGATCTTCTTTGGAATGTGGTTTCTCTTTTTTAAGTGGATTAAAAAGGAAGTGCTTGATGAAGATATTGACGGAGACTCTAAACATTGGTTGAAAGCACGCAGTTTGTCAGCCTGGTTCCTGGTGTTTTTTGCTGTCAGTTCTTCTGTATGTGCATGGGACTGGATTATGAGTATAGATACCCACTGGTTTAGTACCATGTTTGGATGGTATGTATTTGCAAGTTGGTGGGTAACAGCATTGGCCTTTATTACCCTGGTGGTTGTATTCCTGAAAGATGCGGGCTATTTGAAAATTGTAAACGCCAATCACCTCCACGATTTGGGTAAATATATATTTGCGTTCTCCATTTTCTGGACGTACATCTGGTTTGGTCAGTTTTTGCTGATCTATTACGCTAACATTCCTGAAGAAACGGTGTATTTCATCGAACGGATGAAAACAAGCCCCTACAGCTGGGTGTTTTATTCCGTACTGATCCTGAACTTTGTATTGCCATTGTTGTTGTTCATGACAAGGGACGCCAAACGACATATGGCCATGTTAAAAGTTGTTTGTCCGATCGTTATTGTAGGTCACTGGTTTGATTTCTATCAGATGGTTACACCCGGTGTTATGAAGCTGGAAGGCGGATTTGGCCTGCTTGAAATTGGCGCAGGGTTTATCTTCCTGGCAGTGTTCCTATGGATTGTATTAACAAGCCTTTCTAAGATGCCTTTGTTTGGCAAAAATCACCCGATGTTAGAAGAAAGCCTTCACCACCATATTTAATTAAGAAAGCGTTATGATGAATTCGGTTATAGTTCTTGGTTTAATATTAGTCCTGGCCATCCTGTATTTAATTTTCAGGGTAAGCAGCCTGGTACGTGTTGCTAAAGGTGAGAAGGAAGAACGTGTTGATTCAAGCAACGGGCTTCATGCATTGCTTTTTATCTTATTCATGATCGTGGGGCTGGGTGGTTTCTTTTGGTATTCCTACGTTCATTTTGATAGTTATAACCTGCCGCTGGCATCTGAACACGGAGTCAAAACAGATTTTATGTTTTGGGTTACCATGACCATTACAGTAGTGGCCTTTGTGATCATCAGTATCGCCATGTTTATTTTTGTATATAAGTATCAATACAAAGAAGGAAACCGGGCGAAATTTTTCCCTGACAATCATTACCTCGAACTAACATGGACTATTATTCCTGCCATTGTTCTGGCAGTATTAATATTTACAGGACTTAAAACATGGAATGAAATTACCTCACCGGCATCAAAAGATGCTGAAGTAATTGAATTGATTGGTCAGCAGTTTGCATGGACAGCCCGTTATCCGGGTAAGGATAAGGAACTTGGAAAAGTGAACTTTAAACTGATCGATAATGTGGGGAATGAGTTTGGGCTTGACTTAACCGATAACAATACGTTTGATGACTTTAAGTCGCTGGAGCTTCACCTTCCGGTGAACAAAGAAATTTTATTAAAAATACGGGCGAAGGATGTACTGCACAGTGTATACCTTCCTCACTTCCGGGTGAAGATGGATGCCGTTCCCGGCATGCCAACCCATTTTAAATTTACGGCAACAAAAACAACACAGGAAATGCGCGATGAACTCGGCAACCAGGCATTTAATTATGAGATGGCCTGTGCGGAGATTTGCGGACGCGGACACTTCTCCATGCGCTTTCCGGTAGTGGTAGATACTGAAGAAGATTATGAACGCTGGAAGCTTGCTCAGGAAGCGTGGTTAAAGCAAAATCCTGATTACCTGAAAAATGTTCCGGCAGGGTTACGGGAGTCCGCCATGATTAAAGCAGGCTTACCGGTACAAACAGAAGCGATGGCCGTACAGGCAACCGCAGTTGGTTCTAATTAAGATTTTTTAAAACGACATGGCAGCAGCAACAGTACATCACGGTGATAACGGCCACGAGCACGGTCATCACGAAGGTAATTTCTGGACGAATTATATTTTCAGTCAAGATCATAAGATCATCGCCAAGCAATTCCTGATCACCGGGATTTTCTGGGCATTGCTGGGAGGTATTCTGTCTGTAATTTTTCGATTACAGCTTGGCTTTCCTGAAGCCAATTTAAGTTGGTTGAAGCCGGTATTAGGTGGCTGGATTTCCGCAGAAGGTCATTTGGATCCTGAATTTTATCTGGCGCTTGTTACCATGCATGGTACCATCATGGTGTTCTTTGTATTAACGGCCGGCTTGAGTGGTACATTTAGCAACTTCTTAATTCCATTACAGATAGGTGCACGTGATATGGCATCTGGCTTTATGAATATGCTTTCATACTGGTTCTTCTTCTTGTCCAGCGTGATCATGTTTGTGTCACTCTTCTTATCAACAGGACCTGCCGGTGGAGGTTGGACGATTTATCCTCCGTTAAGTGCATTGCCTCAGGCCATTCAGGGATCGGGCCTGGGTATGACGATGTGGTTGGTGGCTATGGCGCTGTTCATCGTTAGTAGTTTATTAGGAGGTATCAATTATATCACCACCATTATTAATTTGCGTACACGGGGCATGTCGTTTACACGGATGCCACTGACGATTTGGGCATTCTTCTTTACAGCGATTATTGGCGTGCTCTCTTTCCCGGTTTTATTTGCGGCCGCCTTGCTGTTGATTTTCGATCGGAGTTTTGGAACCAGTTTTTATCTATCCGATATATACGTTGCCGGTGAGGCGTTGGCACACGAAGGAGGAAGCGCTATTTTGTTTCAGCACTTGTTCTGGTTCCTGGGTCACCCCGAAGTGTACATTGTGTTGTTACCTGCGCTGGGTCTCTCTTCAGAAATTATTGCCACTAATTCACGCAAGCCCATCTTTGGTTACAAAGCTATGATTGGCTCGATGATGTTCATTGCAATTCTATCTTTCGTAGTTTGGGCCCACCATATGTTTGTAACGGGTATGAATCCTTTCCTTGGATCAATCTTCATGTTGCTGACGCTGATTATCGCGGTGCCCTCTGCAGTGAAAATATTTAACTATGTAACCACACTTTGGAAGGGTAACATCCGGTTTACACCGGCCATGTTGTTTTCAATCGGCCTTGTGTCGTTTTTCTTAACGGGTGGTATTACGGGTATTTTTCTTGGAAATTCTGCGGTAGATATTCAATTACACGATACCTATTTTGTGGTGGCTCACTTCCACCTGGTAATGGGAAGCGCAGCATTCTTCGGCATGCTGGCGGGTGTGTACCACTGGTTCCCGAAAATGTTCGGGCGCATGATGGATGCCCGGTTAGGTTATGTGCATTTCTGGATTACGTTTGTAGGTGTGTACCTGGTTTTCTTCCCAATGCACTACATTGGTATTGCGGGTTTCCCGCGCAGGTATTATTCCTTTACAAATTTTGAGACCTTCAGCGGATTTACCGATCTGAATATGTTGGTGAGTATTGCTGCGATTGTCACGCTGGCTGCTCAGTTTATTTTCTTGTTCAACTTCTTCTATAGCATGTTCCGCGGCCGGGTAGCACCTGCCAATCCCTGGAATTCAACTACGCTGGAGTGGACAACACCACGTAATCCGCAGCATGGTAACTGGCCCGGGGAAATTCCTGCTGTGTATCGCTGGCCATACGATTACAGTAAACCTGGTGCGAAGGATGATTTTATTCCTCAGCATATTCCGTATTCTGAAACGCCAGAGTCTAACCTTCCGCATGAGAACGACATGATTAAGCTGGAAGGCTCAAATGGAAACGGTGCTGCAATTATTGCTGAGAGTAACAAACACTGATACTGATATTTTTACTCAAGGTTCGGAATTGATGCAACTGCAGCAATTTTGAACCTTGATTTTTTATACGATGACTTCCTTCCGTAAATTAATTAAGTCTACACTCGTTGCTGTTTATGTTCTCATTTTGGTTGGAGGGATCGTGCGCAGTTCCGGATCAGGAATGGGGTGTCCGGATTGGCCAACTTGTTTCGGTCAGTGGGTGCCCCCAACTTCTGTTGATCAACTACCCAAGAACTATAAGGAGACCTATGCTGAATACAGGCATAAAAAAAATCAGCGCTTTGCAGAGTACCTCAGAGTTTTAGGATTTGGCGACACTGCTAATAAAATCATGGCTGATGAGTCGATTAGGGTGGAAGCTGATTTTAATCCCCTTAAAACGTGGATTGAATATGTAAACCGATTGGTGGGTGTAATAATCGGGTTTTTAATCTTTCTCGTATTCATTTTTTCTTTGCGCTACCGTAAAACCGACTCGAAGCTCACCGTACTGGCGTTTAGCACTTTTTTGCTGGTAGGCTTTCAGGGTTGGATTGGATCGTTTGTAGTTTCAACCAATCTTACTCCATGGACAATTACCTTTCACATGTTTTTGGCCCTGGTTCTCGTGGCCCTCTTGATTTACCTGATGCATCTAACACAAGAACAAAAGATGGATGTGTACCATTCGGATGGTGGGATGGTCATGAGAGTGCTGCTGATTTCCTGTGCCCTTGTGCTGGCTGTTCAAATCCTTTTTGGTACGCAAGTCCGTGAAGAAATTGACCTGATTGCAGCGGAAATACCGATAAGAGAAAACTGGATTGACACCCTGGGAATGAAGTTTATTATTCACCGGTCATTCTCATGGTTAGTCCTTATTTTTCATGCGATTTTGATGGTAAAATTGTGGAAAATGTCGGGTGCTAATCGTTTCGCCCTTACTATAATCCTGTTAATTTTGGGAACAATTTTAACAGGTGCGGGAATGGCCTGGTTTGCTGTTCCTCCCGTTTTGCAGCCGATGCATTTACTGCTTGCTACCATAACATTTGGAATGCAGTTTTTGCTGATGTTGCGAATAAACCAGAATGTGCCAAACTAGAATTACGAAAGGCAGATGTTAGCAGCCGGAGATATCACTTTAGTGACTAGATTTTTATCGAAAGTTCAGGCGTATACCGAACTTCTGAAATTCAGACTTTCATTTTTGGTCGCCTTTTCCTGTGTCTTTGGTTTTGTGCTGGCTTCTTCCAATGTAAACTGGCTTACGCTGATGATGCTTTTCATTGGCGGCCTGCTATTGTCTGGATCTTCCGGAGCTATCAATCAGGTGATGGAAAGGGATTTGGATAAACGGATGATTCGTACCATGAACAGGCCATTACCAACCAATCGGGTTACTGTTCGGGAAGCAATAGGCTTTGCCGTTTTTTGTTTTATTCTGAGTGTCGCCATCCTGCTGATCTTTACCAATCTCTTTACAACCATCTTATCGGTTGTATCCATGATCTTGTATTGTTTTGCCTACACACCATTAAAGCGTGTGGGTTCTGTTGCGGTTTTTGTGGGTGCTATTCCGGGAGCAATGCCGCCCTTGTTGGGGTGGGTAGCTGCCACGGGATCGATCTCGCATGAAGCCTGGATCATTTTTGGAATACAATTTATCTGGCAGTTTCCTCACTTCTGGGCAATTGCCTGGGTAGCAGATGACGACTATAAAAAGGCGGGCTTTAAATTATTACCATGGGGCGGACAAAAAGATTTGAATACGGCTATTCAGATTATGATTTACACGTTATTCCTGTTGCCGTTGGGTTTGCTTCCTGCAAAATTTGGAGTGACAGGAATTGATTCTGCTATTGTTGCAACAATATGTGGGGTGTTATTTCTGGCGCAAACATTTTCGCTGATGAAAACCGGAAGCAGGCAGTCTGCCTTGCGGATAATGTTTGGATCATTTTTGTATTTGCCCATTGTTCAGATAGCGTATTTGTTGGATAAAGTTTAAAACAGAATAAGGAAGATGGCATCAGAGATGAAAATTGTAGAGGAAGCGAATCAGCCGTTGGCGATGAACCCTAAAAAGTTTGCCATGTGGCTTTTTTGCGTGAGTGTTGTGATGGTGTTTGGCGCGCTTACAAGCGCATACATTGTGCGACAGGCAGAAGGGAACTGGTCGGAGTTTGATTTGCCAGTGTTGTTTTGGGTAAATACCGTTGTGATTTTAGTCAGCAGCGTTTCTTTGCACTGGGCCTATCTGGCTGCCAAGCAGGATCGCTTAGAGACGCTTAAAATTGCATTGATTATTACCACAATTTTAGGTGGTTCATTTTTAGTAGGACAATTTATGGGTTGGGTAGATTTGGTTAACCAGCGCGTTTATTGGGTAGGTAATCCTTCCGGATCATTCGTCTATGTTTTATCCGGTTTGCATGGCCTTCATATTATTGGGGGTGTTGTATATTTATTGATCGTATTGAAGTCCACTTTCCAGTACAAGGTTCATTCAAAAAGCCTGAATCAGATAGAAATGTGTGTTACTTATTGGCATTTTTTGGGTGGACTTTGGCTATATTTGTTCGTATTCTTATTATTGACTCGTGAATCAGACCTATAACCTAACAAGTAATGGCACACTCTTCAACCGTTGTAGTACCTGCACCAGGAAAAACAGAATGGGATGGTGGTGTATCACCCATGAATGTCAGTTATGGCAAGCTCATGATGTGGTTCTTCCTGCTGTCAGATGCGTTTACGTTTTCCGCCTTATTAATTACTTATGGCCTTGTGCGTTCAGCACATCCTGCGTATGATGGTTCTGTAGAAGCATTTGTATTCTCTCAGGCGTATTGGCCCATACCAGAAAAGGTTTTTGAAGCAGTGCCTTTCTTTAGTATCCATGCACCTCTTGTATTTGTTGGGATTATGACATTTATCCTGATCATGAGTTCTGTAACCATGGTATTAGCTGTTGAAGCCGGGCATCGCATGGACAGAAAAGCAGTTGAGAAGTGGATGCTTTGGACCATCCTGGGCGGAATTACTTTCTTAAGCTGCCAGGCATGGGAGTGGTCGCACTTTATTCATGGTGCGCATTCGGGTGACGCAGTAGTTGAAGGAACAAAATTTTTTGGTGCAAACCTTAAAATGAATCAATACGGCCCACCGGCCTTTGCAGATTTCTTTTTCTTTATCACAGGTTTCCACGGATTTCACGTGTTTAGCGGGGTAATGTTGAACTTCCTTATTTTCTATAATACAGTTACAGGTGTTTATGAACGGAGAGGCCATTATGAGATGGTAGAGAAAGTAGGGTTGTATTGGCATTTCGTTGATCTGGTGTGGGTGTTTGTGTTTACATTCTTTTATCTTGTTTAAAATAAAATTTTAGTTTGCTATGGCACATGTTGAAGAAACCATTGTAACCGTTATTCCTCCGGATAAAGCAAAGATCAGAAAGCTTTGGACGGTTGCCCTGATCCTGTTGGTCATTACCATTCTGGAGTTTACGGTAGCATTTACCGTACCGCATGAGATGCACAACCTGCGGGTGTGGACGTTCATCCTGATGACTATTGTGAAAGCAGCTTATATTGTGGGTGAGTTTATGCACTTGCGTCATGAAGCCAAGGTGCTGATCTGGTCGATCCTGATTCCGATGGTATTCGTAGTATGGATGCTGGTGGCTTTTGTTTACGAAGGCATGCAAATTATTAAGGTTCGGTAATTTAGCTAAATCGTATATCAGAAGGCTTCGGGGTTCCTGAAGCCTTCTTTTTTAATGAAAAGCAGGGAGAAATGAGTCAAAAGAAAATTATTGTACTTTTTTGTGCGCTGCTGTTGCCGGTTGCTATTTTTCTTTTTCTGAAATCGTTTGGTAAAAATGAATTTAACGTTGAACCATTGTATCAGAAACCGATACCGACTGACGCACGATGTGCAGGGTATTCATACCAATTTCCATATTCGATTCCTGATTCGTTGGTGTCAATCCTCTTTCAAGGAAACAAGGATACCCTGGCTCTTGTGATTCTGGCTGATACAAGCACCGACATTGAGAAACACCTGACGAATCAATTAGATAGAATTTTTAAGGAATCAGCCCTCACACATATTTTTTTGTTGCATAACGGCACTCAAAAAATTACGGAAGTTGATTCAAGAGTAACGTCTATCACCACCGATCAGAGTAATTTTCAGGCGCTAAAGTATTGTGCGTTACTTTTAAGTGCAGAGCAGAGTGCTGTACTCATTGATGACCGCGGTAGAATCCGGGGTCAGTATACACTTTCGGAACTCGATGAGGCGGATAGGTTGATAGTAGAAGCTAAAATAATGTTGAAGCAATATTAAATGAAGCAGCAACCGTTTAGGAAACTAATTATTGCCATATCCGTTCTGGTTCCACTGGTAGTGGCGGCCTTGTTCAGGGTTAAGATACCCGGTTATGATTTTTCTTATCTACCGCCCATTTATGCCAGTGTCAACGGTATTACAGCTGTTCTTTTGGTAGTCGCTTTTTATTGTATTAAAACCAGAAGAAGAAGTGTGCATGAGCTGCTCATGAAGTTGTGCATTGGCCTGTCAGCGGCTTTTTTAGTCATGTATGTACTTTATCACATGACCAGCGAAACGACCCATTTCGGAGGAACCGGTGCCCTACGTTACCTTTATTTATTCATTTTAGGAACTCATATTATTCTTTCTATTGTTATTATTCCGTTGGTGCTGATTACGTTTACCAGGGCGTTATTCGGAGATTATGAACGACATAAAGCCTTGGCGCGGTATACATTTCCTGCCTGGCTGTACGTTGCGGTAACAGGTGTACTTGTATATTTGATGATCAGTCCATACTATAAATAACAGTAGAATTGAAACTTGTAAAAGGTTTAGCGGTATTTCTTCTCCTGGTACTTTTATCGGTTAGTGTCTCTGCGCAATGTGCCATGTGTCGTACGCAGTTGGAGAACAATGTGAGTAATGGTAATCCGGGAATTGCCGCAGGAATTAATACCGGAATTCTGTATCTGTTATCCATGCCATACCTGATTATCCTGATTATTGGATATTTTTGGATTAAAACCAGTAGAAAAAATGCCCGCACTCAGCTATCTGGAAGCAGTGGTTCAAGGTAAATGCCCCCGGTGCCGGAAGGGCAACATGTTTATGTATTCATTGAAGGAGCGCTTCTTTCTTTTTAACAAGATGAATACAGCCTGCCCAAATTGTGAGGTTCGTCTGGAGCCTGAGCCTGGTTTTTATCAGGGTGCCATGTATGTTGGATATGGCATAACCATGTTGGTGATTATTCTGGTAAGTATTGTTCTGTATCTGGCGGGGCAATCTTCTGAGTGGGTGTATACGGGAGCGGTTATCGGAATCATGATTCTGCTGATTCCTTTTAATTATCGTTATTCGCGCATTCTGTACCTGTATTTTTTTGGAGGGATTGGTTTCGATCAGCGTTATAGTCGATAGCGTTATTTGTTAACTTTATTGGAATCAAATTCACTCCGTTGAACAGATACTCCTTTTTATTAATCCTTTTGGTTGTTAGTGTAGTGGCTGGTTGCATTGGACTGTACCAGTCAGGTAAACCTGTTTCCGGTGAAAAATTGTCACATGAGATCACCAGCAATCTTGAGAAAGTTATTAATTCGGTTCAGGTAGAATCCGGGAAAGTTATACAACGCATTCAGGCTGGTGAGGACATTCCGCAAACACCGGTTCATTTTGTGGTAGTCCGTAATGACAGTGTAGTTGCCTGGAATGAATATCATTTCATTCCTTATGCACCCGTCATGAAGGATGGATTTAAAACAAAGTTTTATAAATCGGGAAATGGTGAGTTCCTATTATTAAAGTATTCGATAGATCGAGATGCTTTTTTGGTCGCCATTGTACCGCTGTATATTCACTATAAAATTCAAAACCGGTATTTAACACCCTATTGGAATCAGAATATCTTTTCTTACCATAAACCCCAGCTTTCGGAACCGGATGCGGCTCATGGAATTTCAATTGCACTGAGTAATCAGGTTTTGTTTAAAGTGAACGTTGAGATGGATTCATCCCAGCCAAACGTACCATGGAACAGGATCAGCCTGCTGTCCTGGTCGATTGCGTTATTGGTTCTGGTTATTCTTGCATTCCAATTGCTTAAAAGAAAGGCAAGGGTTTATCCTGCATGGGGTTTTATCCTGTTGACATTACTGGTAGGGGCGGTGCGTGTAGGGATGATTGCCCTGGCTTTTCCGGCCCGATTTACGGATTCGCCATTATTCGATGCGCAGAACTTTGCCTCGTCAGACTTGAATCCATCGCTTGGCGATTTATTTTTTAATGTACTGGCTGTTTGTGTCCTTGCGTTTTACTTGTTTAAAAATTACTATCGCTTTCAATTTATTCAGCGTCTTTTTTCAAATAAGGTGTTGGGAATTTTGACAGTGGTTGGAAGTGTGGTGTGTATTTTATTCGGCATGCTGTATCCTTTTGTTGTCATTCAAACGATCTATAATAATTCGGTTATTTCCCTTAGTATTTCTGAATCCATTCATTTCGATTTACTCCGGATTGTTGCATTCTTATCCTTGATGCTTGCCTGGATAAGTTCATTCTTTTTCATGCATGTTTTTTTGCGCATACTGGCTCACGAAAAGAGATTGGTTGTACTGCTTATTTCGATTGTGGTTGGTTCGGTACTTTTTATTGAGGTTAACGTGGCATCGGGGCAAACGTATTTCTGGTCATTCCTTTTAGGGTTAGCACTTCTTGTAAGTGCCCTTTCGTTTTCTTTGTTTCATACCCTTCAGTATTTTCAATACAAAACGTTTGTTTATTTTGTTGTTGTGGTGGTATGCCTTTCCCTGAATGGCATGTTTGCTATTCGTTATTTTGCTCAGCAACGGAATATGCAAAATGACTTTCGACTGGCTGAGCATTTGTTGGATGAAAGGGATTATTTAGGAGAGTATCTTCTTCAGGAAACAGCGCATCGAATTAGGGCAGATGCTTTTATTCAATCACGAATAACATCGCCCTTGTTAGGAAAGGAAACGGTCGTGCAGAAGATCAAGCAGCTTTACCTTTCGGGTTATTTTAATCGGTATACAACCGATGTATTTCTTTTTGATGTTTCCGGTAATGTTATTGGAAATGATTCTGTATCATTTTCCTCTTTAATGAACCTTTACAAGGAAAAGAGTTTTCAGACTGAGTATGAGAACGTGTATTTTGCGGGTTCATCTCATGAAAATTTTTCCCGCAAGTATATCGTTGTAACGCCTCTTCAAAAGGCAGGAGTGAAGACGGGATATGTAGTGCTGGAGTTGTTACAGAAACGCATTATTCCTGAAAATGTATACCCCGAATTGCTGGTGGATACCCGTTTCCAGCCTGATATTCGGGCACGTGGCATGAGTTATGCCGTTATTGCCGATAGCTCAATTCAGTTTAGTGCGGGTGATTTTAATTATACTTCTTTAGCCGCCAATTTGCTGGGTGATTCGCGCCTGTATTCTGAAGGCCTGGTGTATGACGGGCAACTGCATATTGCACTTAAGGATGCTAATGGAAGAGTAGCCGTTATTTCTTATCCGCAAGCCCCTGTTCGGTTTTGGCTTGCTGACTTCTCTTTTCAAGTAGTATTAGGAATGACGGTTATCTTAGCGCTGTTGAGCGGGCTTGGAATTTATTCCTATTATCGATCGCGTAAACTTTACCTGGCCGTTCGCATTCAACTGATATTGAACCTTGCATTCTTTTTTCCCTTAATCACGGTAAGTGTTATTACGTTGAATGTAACAACCCGATCGTCACAAGAACAACTCAATGCAGAGTACCTGGTGAAGGCAGCACGATTCGGTGATGTTGTGGCGTTGCGGTTACAGGAAAGCTCAGATGTTGAAGACTTTAGCCAGAGTTTTACAAGCCTGGCGGGGCTCGCCAACCTGGATGCTAATGTTTTCCATCTTAATGGAACGTTAATGACTACCAGTCAGCCGTTGATTTTTGAGAATAACCTGCTATCCACTTTCATGAAACCAACAGCCTACAAGCGTGTTATGAAAGGCGATAAAAATTTTGTAGCGAATGAACGTGTTGGTTCTCTTCAATTTTATGTAGCCTATTCAGCTCTGTACTCGCCTGATACCGGTGACAGGATTGGAGTGTTGGCAGTACCTTTTTTTCAATCGGCTTCTTCACTGGAGCAGTTACAGATTACCGTGCTGACTAACATCTTATCAATCTTCACGTTGGTGTTTATTGTTTTATTGGTGGTGTCCTATCTTGCCACGCAATGGCTTACGGCCCCGCTTCAATTGATCACCAAAACCCTTGGCCGAATTTCACTTCTGGATACCAATCGACCGCTTGATTGGAAATCGGATGATGAAATTGGAATGTTGGCGAAAGAGTACAACCAAATGCTGGTTAAACTTCAGGACAGCAAGCTGGAGTTAGAGCGAAGCCAGCGCGAACGCGCCTGGCGGGAGATAGCCCAGCAGGTAGCACATGAAATAAAAAATCCGCTCACGCCAATGAAGCTAACCCTTCAGCAATTAGAACGAAGTAAAAAGGAGCAAGCCGATGATCAATTAAAAAGCATTGTTCGTTCGCTTCTTGACCAGGTAAGCACATTGGATAACATTGCATCTTCCTTTAGTTCGTTTGCCCGTATGCCGGAGCCGGTCATGAAGGAGATTGAACTGATGAGCTTACTGCGCAAGATAATAGGACTTCATAGTCAGGAGGGAAAAATTGAATTTCAGTCGCCTTATGACAAGTTGCTGGTTAAGGCCGATGAAAAATTGTTGGGTAGAATTTTCTCTAACATCTTGCTCAATGCACTTCAGGCTGCCAAACCAGAAGTTCCGTTAGTTATTCAGGTTTCTGTAGAAAAACAACATGCTGTTTACCGGATATCTTTTTCTGATAATGGCCGCGGAATTGATCCGGTGCTAATTGATAAGATATTTCTTCCCCATTTTACCACCAAGCAATCGGGCTCTGGGTTAGGGTTGGCTATTTCCAAACAAGGCATTGAGCAGATGGGTGGCAAAATCTGGTTTGAAACCTCCGTGAATGGCACCACCTTCACGATCGAACTGCCCCATATAAATTGATCGGAGAGATTATTTCCCCTTCATGCCCAGCATAATCTTATTGGCAAAAACGAAATCATCCAGTTCTTTTACACCCGAGTGAATAATATCGTTCTTGTTTCCTTCCCACAATTTTTCACCTTTGAAGATAAACATAATGTTCTCACCGATACCCATCACTGAATTCATATCATGCGTTACCACGATGGTCGTGGTGTCGTAATCTTCCGTAATATCCTGGATGAGCTCGTCTATTAAAATGGAAGTTTGAGGATCTAACCCCGAATTGGGTTCATCGCAGAATAAATACTTAGGATTATTGACAATGGCTCGCGCAATACCTACCCGCTTTTTCATTCCTCCACTTAATTCGGAGGGCATCTTGTTATTAGCATTATGAAGCCCAACACGCTTCAAGCAAAAATTAACCCGATCAAGCTTTTCATCGCGTGGCATCTTGGCTAACAGGTCTAAAGGGAATTTTACATTGTCTTCTACCGACTTGGAGTCAAATAATGCACCTCCTTGAAAAAGCATTCCAATTTCCCTGCGCACTTCAATCTTCAGGTCACGCGGGCCTTCTGTAAAATTCCTTCTGTCATAAAATACCAAACCTTCATCCGGCTCCACAATCTCTACGATGCATTTCAGTAGTACACTTTTTCCGGTACCGCTGGCTCCGATTATTAAATTAGGCTTACCCTTATCAAAGGATCCACTAATGTTGTTGATGACCTTCTTATCACCGAATGATTTCGATATGTTTTGAATTTCAATCATGCAGGACTTAATAAAAGTTGTGCCAGTAAATAGTCGGCAATGAGGATGGCAATGACACTGGTGGTGACAGCTTGTGTGCTCGACTGACCAACTTCCAGCGCTCCGCCTTCTGTGTAATATCCTTTAAAGGAAGAAATGGAGGAGACTAAGAATGCGAATACGATAGCCTTAATCAAGGCGAAGGTTACTGTAAATTCATTAAAGACAAACCGGATTCCAAAAATGTAGTCTGTAGAGGAAATTACACCCGTAAGTTCGCCAACAATGTATCCGCCCAACAGCGCACACACACCTGAGAGAATGACCAGCAAGGGGTACATCAACATAGAGGCAACAATTTTCGGAAGCACCAGGTAGGAAATCGAATTGATACCCATCACTTCCAATGCATCGATTTGTTCGGTAATGCGCATGGTACCCAGGTTGCCGGCCATGCTGGATCCTACTTTGCCTGCATAAATAATGGCCATGATGGTGGGAGCCAATTCCAAAACGGTCATCTCTCTCACGACTTGCGAGATGACATACTTTGGAATATAAGGAGCAACAAGATTAAACGCAGTTTGAACGGTAGTAACGGCACCCATAAAGGTAGAAACAAGCATGAACAGCATGATCGAGTTGATGCCGATCAGCACACATTCTTCCACCACAAGGGTATAGTGTGTTTTGAACGATTCGCGGTTAACGAACAGGTTGCCCAGAAAAATAAAATACTTGCCTACGTCTTTCATTTGAGTCGCTTAGCAAAATAGCTATCTTGCTAAAGATACCAAAATTGTTGAGTTCAACAGAAAAGATCGTGAATAAGCTTATCGTGGTAACCGGTGGATCAAAAGGTATTGGCAGGGCTGTTCTAGAGAAATTTGCCATCCAAGGTTTTGATATAGTTACCTGTGCCAGAAAGGCAGGTGATTTGAAAAGGCTTGAGGAAGATGTAAAAAAAATTGCGCCCGCTTGCAGCGTTTATTTGAAAGTTGCTGATATGGCCAATCGGGAGCAGGTAAAATCTTTTACAGATTTTGTTGCTGCGTTAAACAGGCCGGTGGATGTTCTTGTAAACAATGCAGGATACTTTTTACCCGGTAACATCTCAACAGAACCGGAAGGAACCCTCGAAAGTATGGTTCATGCTAACCTGTACAGTGCCTATCATACAACCCGTGGTTTAGTAGCGCAAATGAAAGAGAACAAATCAGGGCATATTTTTAATATGTGTTCCATTGCCAGTATTCAGGCATACCCAAATGGAGGTTCATATGCTATCACAAAATTTGCATTGCTTGGTTTTTCAAAATGCCTTCGTGAGGAATTGAAAGAGTTTGGGATACGGGTAACATCCATATTGCCGGGAGCTACCCGTACTGCCAGTTGGGATGGAGTAGACCTGCCGGATAAACGATTTATGAAAGCTGAAGATATTGCTGAAACAATTTATTCATGCCATGCACTTTCCGGAAGAAGTGTTGTAGAAGAAGTAGTGATCAGGCCCCAGTTAGGGGATATTTGATTCTCTTAGGTGAACAAAATCCGCTTCCGATCGGTTAACTTTGTGAAAATTTATACAATTGAATCCCTCTATTACAGCCATTCGACAATATTGCAACAGCCTGGTTCAGTACAGCCGCAGGGAAACGGTAGAAGTAAACATTGGTAACACACCACTGGGCGCTCATCATCCGATTCGGTTGCAGTCCATGACTACAGTGGACACAATGGATACGCAAGGATCTGTGGAGCAAGTTCTCAGAATGGTTGCATCAGGTTGTGAGTATGTTCGCATAACAGCACCCAGTTTAAAGGAAGCTCAAAATCTGGAAGAAATAAAGAAAGAATTGCGGAAGCGGGGTTGTCATGTGCCGCTGGTGGCCGATATTCATTTTACTCCCAATGCGGCCGAGCTGGCTGCCCGTATTGTTGAAAAAGTGAGGATCAATCCGGGTAACTATGCCGACAAGAAGCGGTTTGAAATTGTAGCGTACACCGACAGTGCGTATGAGGCCGAGCTGGAAAAAATTCGTAAAAAGTTCACTCCCCTGGTGAATATCTGTAAAGAGTACGGAACCGCCATGCGAATTGGCACCAATCATGGTTCATTGTCTGACAGAATCATGAGCCGGTATGGTGATACTCCGTTAGGGATGGTTGAATCGGCACTTGAATTTTTGAGAATCTGTGAAGATTTAAAATTTTACGCCATTGTATTGTCGATGAAAGCAAGTAATCCGCAGGTTATGGTGCAAGCTTATCGACTTTTGGTTCAGAAGTTAGAGGAGGAGGGTCTTAAACCTTACCCGCTGCACCTGGGCGTAACCGAAGCGGGCGATGGTGAAGACGGAAGAATAAAGTCGGCCGTTGGAATTGGTACCCTGTTGGAAGATGGTTTAGGAGATACCGTACGCGTTTCTCTTACGGAAGAACCGGAAGTGGAAGCCCCGGTCGCAAAAATTATGGTTGATCGTTACACGAACAGAGCAACACATAAACCGATAAAACTCATTGAAGAATCACCAATTGATCCATTTGTTTATTCACGTAGGCCAACACGCGAGGTTTATAATGTTGGAGGGCACCATCATGTTCCGCGGGTTATTGCTGATTTGAGCGCGATTGAAATTTCTGAGTACAAAGAATTACGGGGGATTGGTCATTTCTATTTGCCGGAACCGGATAAATGGAAAATGAATGACCAGGGAGCCGACTATATTTATACCGGAGACCGACCGATACCATTCATGCTGCCCAATGGCTTGAAAGAAATCAGAAACCATGAAACGTGGTTTGTTTCGGAAGACAGGGTAAATAAACTTCCCCTTCTTACAAAAAGGCAATTTGAGTCAGGATCAGAAAGGCACCTCGAAATGAATTTCGTTCGCTTTAGTATTGATGATCTTGATGATGGATTTTTAAATCAGTTACAAAGCGACCCTACCGTTATTGGGTTATTGGAATCATCCAACCATCATGCTATGGCTGAGATGAGAAGAGTATTTTTTGAGTTGCTTAGGAAGCACATTTCCATACCGGTTGTGGTGGCAGGATGTTATCCTGTTTCAGACGAAGATACCCTGCGCATCCATGCTGCCACCGATATTGGCGGGTTGTTCATTGATGGTTTTGGAGATGGCGTTATGCTTGGCGTTGCCGGTGCGATTTTAAAACCGGATTTACTTCGGTGGACAGAGATCTGCAATAAAACGGCTTTTGGAATTTTGCAGGCAACCCGTAACCGCATGTCCAAGACAGAATACATTTCTTGCCCTTCATGCGGAAGAACATTGTTTGATTTGCAGGAAACAACTGCAATGATCCGAAAACGTACCGATCATTTAAAAGGTGTTAAAATCGGAATCATGGGGTGCATTGTAAACGGCCCGGGAGAAATGGCCGATGCCGATTATGGGTATGTAGGCTCGGGCCCCGGCCGAATTACGTTATACCGGAATAAAGAAGTGGTGAAGAAGAATGTTCCATCCAAACACGCAGTGGATGAATTGATCAACATCATGAAAGAAGACGGTAATTGGATTGATCCTGAGTTAATTGAAAAATTTTAACATGGAGCAAAAACGAAACTGGTTTAAAGAATTTTTTCAGATTGGCGAAGTGGGAGGCTATTTCTTTCGGAAAAAAGATCCGAACAGGCCCAGGAATGAAAGTATCAGGGCGATGCACATCATCAATAGAATCGCAATTCTGATGTTTCTCATATGCCTGATCATCATCCTGAAACGTTATATTTTCGGCTATTAAGCCCGCCAGCAGGCTAATTTGATAGAAGTTATCCATAAATCATGGATAGGTAATTATTTGTATGCCAATTGGTTACAAATGACCCTGTTTTCGGATTAGTTCTGGCTAAAATCATTATTTTTGTTTGATTTACCCCTATCATGATAAGGGCAAGTATTGTCGTAGTTGTATTTTGCTTAACGATGGTGTCGTGCACCCAACGGCTGGTTTGCCCTGCCTATCAGAGTGCCTATATCTATGATAAAGACGCCTTACGCAAGAAGTTCAGCTATTTCAATGAGGATTCCACACCTAAAATTTATGCCTCGGCCCCCGGCAAAAACAAATACTTAATTGCTGAGCCGACCTCCTTTAAAAAGAAGACAAGGAGTTTACAAACCGTTCCGGCTAAGCGCGTGTTAGTTGTACTACCTGATTCCCTTGATCCGGCAAAACAGGTAACGGGTGCCGAGCTGGATAGGGCAGCCCAATCCATTATTGACAGTACGTATATCGTTGATGCCGAGCCAGCCGACAGCGCACAGGTAGTGGATGACAGCGTGTACGTGATCACGAAAGATAAAGAGGTTCGGATTTTAAAATATAATTTCCCCGATAGTCTGAAGTACGATCCGGTTACAGGAAAATATGTTCCGGAGAAACCCCGCTATTATGTAGAGGAGGTAGGATATAATACAGAGCAGGATAATTACATGTGGTACTTGCGTGATGTGCTCTTATTGCCCGATGCCAAATTAGCGCAACAAGGAGCAACTGAAGCAGGCAAAGGTTCTTCCGGAAAAGCAAAGAAAGAACGGAAAGGAATTAAAGGTTTCTTTGCCGGCTTGTTCAAGAAGAAGGAGAAGAAGCAGGCAGCCGATTCTACCCAAACCATTGCCCCGGTTCAGGAAGAAAATTATTATGATGACTTTGAAGGAAAGCCAAGAGATTCATCGGCAGTTCAATCACCGCCTCCGTCACAACAGCCACCTGAACAGAAAAAAGGAATGTTTTCTTTTTTGAAGAAGAAGGATAAACCTAAAAAAACCAAGAAGGAAGATTCAGCTCCTGCTAAGAAAGAAGAAGACGATGACGGATTCTAAAAGTTTGTGTTAATCAAACAACGTCAGGTTGCCATGCTGGTCGGAGGCCGGAGCCGGCAGGATAATAGAAGGAAAATCATTGTTAGGATTACTAATGGCGTGCGATACGGTGTAGAGGCTCATGCCGGAAGCGGCATAGTGCTCCAGGATATGAACGAGTTGAGATTCTGTTGATGCAGCTGAGAGCCAGACTTCTTCCTGCGCCTGTTGGAGAATTACAGGCATACGCTCGCTAAACGGTAGTACCAACTCATTGGCGGCAGTGGTAATGATGGTGAAGGTGTGAACTATTCCGCTGTCGTCTTCAAACTCTTCCCAAATTCCGGCAAATGAAAATAGAGGTTGATCGTTAACCGTAAACCGGTGCGGAATGGCTGTTTTTTTACCAATCTTTTTCCAACCGTAAAAACCATCAGCGGGAATGATGCATCGGTGACGAAACAGGGCTTTTTTCAATACGGGCCTTTCGCGAAGGGTTTCCGAGGGCAGGTTAATAATTTTTTCAGCCAGGTTTCTGCTTTTGGCATAGTGCGGTGGCCGGCCCCAATAAAACCACGACAAGCCCTGCCGGCCCGAACCGGTAATCACCGGAAGTAATTGTGAGGGAGCAATGTTATAGCGTGGTTTGAAAAAATCCTGGACCTCAACAGCAAATCGTTCATGAATTGCATTTGCCGAAGCAGTCAGGCTATAACGGTCAACCATCTGTATGGAGTCTTAAAAAATCGAGTACACGCTGTTCCGACCAATATAGCCCATTTTTGTTGAATTGAGCAAAACCAACATGCCCTCCATGCGAAGGGCTTTCAAATGTAACGGACGGATGATCTTTCAGCAGGTCATGCGGATAACACTCTTTACTTAAGAAAGGATCATTGGCCGCATTCACAATGAGTGTGGGTAGTGCAATGTGTTGAACAAATTTGATGGAACTGCACTGCTGGTAGTAGTCAAGGGCATTTTTAAAGCCATGTATAGGCCCGGTAATGTGATCATCAAATTCCTGCAACGTTTTTATTTTTTCAAGTCCCTGAACATCGATTCCGTTCATGAGCCTTGATTTTTGCAGAACCTTTTTTCTCAGGCTTCTTAAAAAACGTTGTGAATAAATCCAGTTGGAAGGCTGCGATATCTTCATACAACTGGTGTGCAGATCCATGGGAACCGAAATGGCCACCGCATTTCGCAAGGATGCCGGGTGTTGTCGGTCTTCTCCCAGGTATTTAAGCGTCAGGTTTCCGCCCAGGCTAAAACCCACCAGGTTTAGTTCACGATAGTGTGAAAGAGCATGAGCATGATCAACCACTGTTGCCAGGTCATCGGTTGCACCGCTGTGATAAAAGCGTAGTGCTTTGTTCATTTCTTCGCTGCACCCGCGAAAATTCCAGGCCAGTACATCATACCCGCGCTGGTATATCGCACGCGCCATTCCTTTTATATACGATCGTTGCGTATTGCCTTCGAGTCCATGCGAAAGGATAACGAGTTTAGAACTTCCTTGTTTAAGCCAATCAAGGTCAAGAAAATCATCGTCAGGGGTAGAGATGCGTTCGCGCTCATACGGTTGAAGCGATACCCGCCTTAACAGAGATGGGTAGATGGTTTCCAGGTGAGCGTTAAAGAGGAGGAAAGGAGGGGTATAGTTCAATGAAGAGTTAAAGATTTGGGATTTAAGGTTTAAGGTTGTTTTCCAAAACAATCTTCAAATGCCCGAGATGATGTTCGCCATGCCACGCATACAAGGCAATGGAGCGATCGAGCCGAATCTGTTTGCCGCTATCGGGATGAACAAAGCTTTTTTGAAGATCCTCTTTTGAGAGCGACCTCAGCAGAATGACCCATTTCGCATGAAGGGCTTTCAGTAAGGCAACCGAGAGAGCCGGGTCTGATTTAGTTTCGGTGGTTTCGGCCCAGGCTTTTTCGTTGTAGGCTTTAATCGTTGGTGTATTTTCGGTGAGCGCCCATTTAATCCGGATATAGGCGTTCATGTGGCTGTCGGAAAGGTGGTGTATCACTTGCCGGGCAGTCCACCCCCCGGTACGATACGCAGTTTCGAGTTGCGCGGGCGAAAGCCTTTTTTGTACCTCTTCTATTTTAGCCGGAATTTTTTCGATGCTGTTGATCAGCGAAGCAATTTCTTCAACGGTGTAGGTTTCCTGTGGCGCAAATTTCCCAATCGGGTATTGTAGTCGTTCGTCAGACATGTGCTTCTTCCTCCTCGGTGGCGGTTTCTTTGTATTTCTTTTTCTTGCCGCTTCCGCGCACGCGGATGTTTACAAATTCAATTAACAAAGAAAAGGCAACGGCAAAGTACATGTATCCCTTCGGGATGTCGTACTTAAGGCCCTCCAAAAAGAGCATAAACCCGATGAGAATGAGGAAACCGAGGGCGAGTACTTCCATGGAAGGGTGTTTGTGAATAAAATCACTGATTTTACCGGAGAACAACATCATAATGGCAATGGAAATAATGACCGCCACAATCATGATTACCACCTGGTCGGTTAGCCCTACTGCGGTGAGGATAGAATCGAAGGAGAAAATGATATCCAGAAAAATGATTTGTACAATAATACCGGTAACATTTACTTTTTGTTTGGAGGCAACCTCAATCTCTTCTTCGCCTTCCATTTCGTGACCGATTTCCCGGGTACTTTTGGCAATCAGAAACATCCCCCCGAACATCAGGATTAAGTCGCGGCCGCTAAACGAATGATCGGGAATGCCCAGGTAGTCGACCACCCGTTGTGAAATAATATCAGACAGTGAGAACAATGGCTCAACAAACGTAATCACCCAGGTAATGCCCAGCAACAGCAGGATTCGCACAATCATGGCTAACGCCAAACCAATGTTACGGGTACGGGCGCGGTGTTCAACCGGTAGTTTATTGGACACAATGGAAATGAAAATGACATTGTCGATACCCAGTACGACTTCAAAAAAAGTAAGCGTTAAGAGTGCGAGCCAGGTTTCGGCTTTAAGGAAGATTTCCATGCAATACTGCCGTAGGTTAAGGATTGATTGAACATTAAAAATAGGATAAGTAAACTATTCCTGCAATGGGTCGTACGCCTTTTAAGTGTCTGATTTTTAATTAGATAGAATGAAACATTTTTTAGGCAGGTAGTGGCTTTTGTGGTAAAATAAGAAAGTACCGGCACGCCTGTAATACTTTTCGTGCCGGCACCGGCCAGATCAATCAATTCTTACTGATGCACCACCATCACCTTTTTTCTCACGAGCCCCCCGGCCGGATCGGGGAGTTGGATGATGTACACCCCACCGGCCAGATCGGCCGTGCTGATGGTTTTTCTTCTTTCACCTGCACCAACCGTACTGTGGACAACGGTACGCCCCTGGGCATCCAACAACGACACGCTGGTTTCACGAGTAACCGCGGCTGGCAATTCAATGTTTACTTCCCTGTTGGCCGGATTCGGGTAGAGGTGAACCTTTTCAGCGTATTGAGGGTCTTCGGTGGAGGTGATAACGGTTGGAAGGTTAGTGGGGTTATTATCAAAAGCCGCCTGGTAAACCTCATGCGTTCTTTCATCCTGAATAAAAGCAACTAAAGCCAAGTCACTCAAATCGATTGTTGGGTCTTCAATTCGAACACTATCTATTATATTAATTAGAACACTTTGATTTATTGGGGTCGGAAGAAGGTGTCCAAGAGCAGATGGGATTAAGGACCTTAAAACATTCTGATTATCGCCTACTGTCTTTTCAAGAACCGCTAAGTGAAGCACAGGTCTTGCAGTAGCTGGAATAAAAGATAGAGCAGTGATGGAAGCTGACACTTTTAGATAAGAAGGATCAGCAGGTAATGAAGCAACGGTCAGAGTAAACTCAGATGTTTTAAGGGATTGTTTCGATGTACGGTTATTTATCCATGAAGGTTGTGAAAACTTTCCCTCGCTATAACCATCAATGTAACCACGGGGCATATTTTGATCGTTAAAAGGAATGCCATAATAGGCTGCCCTTGCCGATGGATCAGCGGGATTACCCAAATAGTATTGGTCATTTTGTGGAAACCCTAAATGATATTGGATTTTGGCAGTTTCGTTATTTAAATCAGTATTTGAATTGAATGCATTGTTATTAGGATCATAAACGTCATTTGTAAAGTTTTCAATTAATAACAGTCTATTTCTACTATTAATGGTGAATTTATTAAAAGCGAATCCACCTAATTCACGAATGCCGTCAGATTTAAAGGCAATTCTAAATCGGACTTTTGCCCTCTCCGCTTGAGTTAGGGAACCAAGATTATCAAGTGCCCGTCTTGCCTGAGCTATAGTGTCTGCAGCGGGATTATCTGCCAGTTTCCAGGAATCCCCTGACCAACCGATTGCACTATTTCCTATTGTTCCGGAGAAAAATCCTGTGGTATTAAACCAGTTTACTCCAGTATTAACACCTCCTAACGAATTCCAGTTTACTCCCCCATCTTTCGAAAACTCCAATACGAACCCATCTCTATTTTCATCAGATTGCAAGATAAAATCGATCGTTACTACCGGCCTTTCAACCAGTTCAATGTCAAGACATGGGCTGTTTAAAAATGATTCTTCATTTGGAGAATAGTTTCCATTTGCATTTGTAACCCAGGCGTTAGTGGTAAAATTGTTTTTAGGATAAACAGTAGGGATGGAAAATTCCCAGGTTGAATTCCCTGCCTTATCTTCCAGAGTCCAGAAACCGCGGCCACCGTCAACTGTAGACATATCATAAAATGAAACTGTAGTATGATGAAGAAATTCAAGTATTGTAACGTTTTTAGTTTTCGAATTATAACATCCACTACTGGTGTAAGTGGTAACCGTTGCCGGGTAGACACCAGGGCCGTTTGTAAAGTTATGTTCCGGTGCAATTACAGTACCGCCCTCAGGGGCGGGGCTTCCAATACCGGTTCTTGGGATTGTTACCAGGTCTCCGAAATCCCACTCTGCCTGGTTAATTGCTATGTCTGTTGTAGCGTTAAATTTTGTATAATCACCATCACAAATGAAGTTGTATGTAAAATCTGGTTTCGGGTTCAATCCAACTGTTACTGGTATGGTTGCGCTGTTGAAGCAGTTTAAGGAGTTCTTAATTGTTAATCCAATTGTGAAGGGAGCTGAACCTGTACCCGGACCATAATTATGACTAATTGTACTGTCATTTAAAATTGTTGTCGATTGCCCATCGCCAAATGTCCAATGGTACTCCTCATAAGGAACACCTGGACTTTCTTCCGGGCCTCTTATTATAAAATCTCTATCTTCGCAAATTGGGTCTGGAGTGATTGAAACTGTAGGCGCCTCTCTTATTTCTATCTGAACCACCTCAACGGAACCCTCGCAACCCTTGTAGTTTTGTGTTACATAGAAATTTTTTGCGGTTGCAACCAAACCTGTAATTCCGGGTGCCACAAATCCAATAAAGTTGAGAGAGTCAATAACGGGAGTAGTGGGATTTGAAACAGGATCCAATTCATACCAGTATGGGTTTGAAGCAGAACCATTTGGAGTAGCATTAATTGTGTATGATTGCGCACCCCCGGAAGTAATTTTACAATATGAAACATCAGGTGCAGTTGGAGCAAGTGGTTTTTTTACCCAGTTAAAATTCCTGGTCACACGATTAGGACAATTATTAAAATCACTATAGTCCATATGAATCGTTAACGGAATTTCATCAGCTCCTGTTAAACTTGAATGCCCAGGGTTAAAATCTTTATTATTTGTTCCTGATAAAGAGCCTGAATATGCTCCTGGATTTATTCCGAAAGTACTTATTGTATAACCTGGTTCAGTGGATGAAAGATTAATTGTTGGATCGTCTGCACAAACATTCTGACCTTCGTTAATTCCAAGAATGGAGGGAACGGGTCCATTATCAAAGACATCAAAGTATTGAAAGGTACGGTATGTTTCATTTCCGTTGGCATCCTTACCATAAGCAAGAATATAAAACCAATTATCCGTAGAATACCCGTAATTGTTTCTGATCACATCAAGATTCAGTGAATATGAAGTTGGTTGATTAAACATAGTACCTGCTGGCAGCGTAACACCGGCCTGAATATCAGGAACAGAATTAGAACCTGTAACCGTTAGTGGGTTGGGTAGTCCACAAAATGAAAACGTTGGGGCACTTTCGGCAATACAATAGGAATATGGAGAATACCTTTGTTGGCGGTAAAAAACAAGTCGGGTAAATTGGAATGCAGCAGGAAAAGTGGAATTAGGACTTAGATTTACCTCTGTAATGAGCGGTGTCGATGGTGAACTGTTGCGGCAGTACAATAAGTCAAGATTATTGATAGCAGCAGTGTTAACAATGAAATTTTCTGTGTCCTGCCCTGAACAACCATTGCCGTCCGTATAAGTGTAAACAATTGGCCATAAACCTACAGTGGCGCTAAGTGGGTTAAAGTAATAGTTTCCATCTCCTAATAAAGTAACACCCTGACCGCTAAATACCCCGCCTGCGGGTGATCCGTACAATTGATAATTACGATTTTCAAGTGTATAGTTCGTTCTAACCACACTTTCTAGTGGGGCAGGAACGATGTTAGCAGTAGGCAAGGGATTGACAACAATATCAATGAAGTCATTTACAATATTTCCGGCATTGTCTTCCAGCTCAAGATTGTATCGGATGTTTGAAGTGGGAGAAACTGTAGGGCTTGAACTACTGCTTGAATACCCAGGAGGTGTTGATGTCCAGCGAAACTGATAAAATCCTGTTCCTCCGGTTGCTGCTCCGATCAGTGTGGTTGATGACCCAATACACACGGAAGCATCTGTAGCGCTTACGTTAACGGATAAGGCGGCAACCGTAAGTGTAAATGGAGTGTTCGACAATGTTCTTGTTGTACACCCTGTTCTTGAAACATCAATTCGGTAAGTATAGTCCCCAACCACATCCAAATCATCTGCACTCGCTGAAGTATTTAATGTCTGTGTGCCACTATTCCCTGATTGCGTATCTACCGTTGAGGGTGGCACTTCAGAATAGGCTCCCGGTGCTGCTGTTAGGATCAGGGCATAGGAATAACTACTACTCTGGGAAGGTGATAAGGAAATATCAACATTAGTATTCTGGGCAGGAGTAAGCGTAGCGGGGGAGACAGAAATACCTGTATTAATTTGTGGGTGTACAGTTAAGGCATTGCCGTTACTGGTCAAAAGGTTATCCTGGTTTTCAACCGTTACGTTTCCGGTTGATCCAACCGATACTGTGAGAGTGATGCTGGAGCTGCTGAAAGCGGTAATATCTGCGGGGGGTACCTGAACTCCGTTTACAAAAACAAAGGGTTTGGTGTTACCAGTACCACCTGTTCCAGTGAAGCGTGCCCCGGTAATGGTTAGCTGGTCGCCAATACAAACAGTGCCATCACTCATGCCGGAAATAAATGGATAGTCCTCTGTTTGAAATTCCCAACTGCCTACTGCGATTCCTGCAAAAGGATTTGCAGCGAGATCTTCAAATACTGAGTTTCCAATTACAACATCATAATTTGTATTTGGATTAAAAGCATAGTTAGTAGTCATGGTTACTAAACTTCCGGCAACGCTCACATCAACAATATCAATTGTTTCAACAAATGAATTTGCATCATCATCCCAGATTCTTATCCTGTTTGCATCATTAGAATTATCTCCCACATACGCAACATTTTCATTAAAGGTGATACTCAGTTGGGTTAGCAAAACAGAAACCCCTATGGCACCGTTAACCGGAACTTCAGCGGAAACGGTCGGGGGTGAAGCATCAATGAATGAATAATCTAGACCAGTAACTGTAACAGTTTGTGCTGTACCTGTGGGGCTTGTAAAGGATATGTCTGCTTCCGTAAAGAATGGTTGTATTGCTGGGGTTGAGCCATTTGCTGCAGGATTTACATTGACCACAATAAAATAATTTGTGGTTCCTGCTGCTAAGACATCTCCAATACCCGAGAACTGAAGTTGTGTGGCAGTCAATGTTCCACTGTTAATACTAACGTCTCCACCATAGGTGGCATTTGTTGACTTGAATATGCGGGGATTCAGAAACTTACCGGTAGGTGTTGTAGTTACATCTATGTTTAAGTCATCAAGGGTTGTGGGTCCATTTGTGGTAAGTGAAAACCCCAAAATGGCCTCGTTACTTGACCCACTTGACAATGGATTCCCGGCAATTCCACCCCCTACAATTGGTGTAATACTTATGATCAAATTTGTTGATTCTGAAGCCCGAGGCTCTGCGCCATTGGTCAGGTAAACAAAGGTTTCATTATTAGCTCCATCGTAGTTGAATGGAACCAAAACGTAATGATAGGTTACACCACCATCAAGTCCTGTATCGGAGTATGTTGTCTCTGAATTATTTGTTGTGTATACCAATGTAGTACTACCGCCTAAAGTAGCTGGAGGCGTTGCGCCATCATTTAGCCCGGTTAATGATGCTGCACTTCCTGACCTTCTGTAAAGAACATATCCGTCAGCATCCGTCAATGTGCTTGCAGCATCAAAGGAAAGATCTATATCTATATCACCGTTTAATGTTGCTGTAAAAACAGTCGAGTGCCCACCCGGAGAAATTGAATAGGTAAAACCAGATTGTGTTGGTACACTAGCTATCTTGTAATTGGCATTTCCTCCACTTTCTTGATACGGGTATATACTAAACTCATATTCTGTTTCCGGGTTTAATCCCGTAACACTTAATACATCTGAACCTCCGTATGCTATGATTGCTGCAAAGTTGCCATTACTCCAGTCTGCGTCTGCAGGTACTTCAGGGCCATCAGCTACCGCGGGGAACGTACCACCCGGCAATTCGCGGCCAACTATTAAATAGAATTCCGGTGCTTCTGCGCCTGCTACTGCATCAGTCCAATTTAATTGCAGTTCAGTATCGCTTACAGTTGAAACAGTAAATCCTGTTACATGGTTTGTTGGTTGATTTTGACTGAAGGAAGCAGTGGCATGAAGCACTAGAAATAAAATTCCAAAAAAATAAAATATCCGCTTCATAGAAATCAATTTTTTAATTCTCCGTTCTTATCCATTTTCATTAGAAAAATTGAGGCAAAGTCACCAAGTGTGTTGGTTCCGCAAACCAGTAAGTCACCGTTACTTGTTTCGCGAATGGCCACGGGGGTCTCATCGCCACTACCCCCAAATGTTTTCATCCATACAACCTGACTTGATTTATTTAATTTAACTAGAAATAAATCTCTTGCTCCGTTTCCTTTTTCTGGGTTAGTTGTAAAGGTTCCAGCTAAAACGAAACCACCATCTTGTGTGGAGGTCAATGCCTCACCTCCATCAACTATGGATGATAGTGATTTGTCGGTAAGGGGTGAAAAACCGCCTTTGAATGATTCAATTCCATCAAAATACAAATCGCTTTCATTAACGATATTCCCACTATGATCAACCTTGGCAAAAAATAAGTTACTATTAGATCCATCAATCTCCTCACTGTAGGTGCCTACAATACCATAACCAAAGGCTGGTGAGTATGCAGGTTGAATATCATTGGCGCTATAGTATTTTAGTTCACCCTGTCCAATAGGGCTATTATTTTCGTAGGTGGATTGCTCTCCAACGAATGGAATGGTGACATAGGATGAAATAAAGTTGTTTTGTATCTCCTGAACGGAAGCAGCCCAAACTATTTTTCCATTTTTGTAATGGATTGAGCGAGAATTTGAAAAGGTATTTCCCAACAAGGGATACTTCATAAACCAAACACTATCGAGATTGGAGTCTAAACCAAAAAGCAACTGTTGTGCTGGAGCGGCTTGTTGATTTGGTACTCCTTCCTTAAAAGTTCCTAAGATAATCACCCCGTTATCCGTCAAATTTATTGTACCACCATAGTAATCATCCTTAATTGGATGACCATTAGAAATCGGGAGCCGATCAGTGATGTAGAGGTACCTTGAGTTTTCAAATTCACTATCGACAATGAGAATACTCATGGAGGATACAATTACGTTGGCAGCTTGGGGTTCTTGTGGGTTGGTATAAATACTGTCGCCAACAACGATGTAACCCGTCAGGACACCAGCCCCATCAGTTAAGGCTTTAAAAGATTTTCCGGTTCCGCCAGGAAAGTCATGAATTTCACCAATTCGATTACCATTATTATCCGTTTCTATCATTATGGTTTGCGAGAATGTTGTATCTAGCCTCTTCACAAGCATGTTGCCAAGAATGACAAAACCATTTTGGGTAATTTCAACTGAAGATGCAGACATTGAATAGCTCCCCTCATAAAATTTGATGAAAGTTTCACGCATGGATGGGTCAGCATCGCCAATGTTATTACAATTGGTTAAAGTCCAAGTTGCAATAATGAGGAATGTAAGTGCGGGTAAAGTGGATCTCATTTTTTACCAGTCTGTTTTTTAGGTTTGAAGATATTGTGAATATAGGAACCAGTTACGCATAATGATGATAATTTAAATATTGGGTCAGCATAACCTTGTTCCCAAGTTGCTTCCTGATTTGCAAAGGCAGTTCTTTCTGAATTTAATTTCGTTATTCCATAGATATATCTAAGTTCACTAACAATGTAACCGCCTGCAAGCTTGAGTTTTACTCCAATTGCTGCGATGGCTGAGATGTTAATGTTCTCCCGCAAGGGTTTAAATTCGAATGTGGTTTCAGTAATAGATGAAGCGTTCGTTCGTGTTCTTTCTCCTGTCAATTCATCCTTAAGGAGTAAATCAACAGACAAACCAGTAGCTACATAGGGATTAATTTTTTTTTGCATCACGCGATATTCAAAAGTAACTGGTAGTGAAATCCAATTCTGGGATTCGGTCCCTTCAAATTGATTCGTTTGTGGATTGCCAAGTTCGTCTGTTTCCCTGTCTACAATCAAGTTCATCTTAAAATTCTTCTGTATAAATAAGAATTCACCATGAACCGTCATTTTATCATTGAGAGGAAATTCAGCAACTCCCCCAAAAAAGAATCCTAAGCCGTATTTGTATTCGCTATCTTGATTGAGCTGAACGGCTGAAACAGAACCAGTGACATTAGGTTGGGTCGCATTTAGTCCAATTTTTGCCCCAATCCTATAAATAGGCCGTGTTCGAAAGGTTTTGTACAGCGCTACAAACTCGGCCGGATCAACGGCTTCATTTATTTCGAAGTAGGGGTCGGTCTCTAATATATTGAGCATCGACTGATCAGCCTTGGCGGGTTCCTCTAAGTAGATATAGGACAAACACAGGATTTTATAAGCTTCCACCTTATCCTGCTTTTGGTTCATGTCCAACAACAGGGAATCATTCAATTGTGATGGAATCTCATGTAGTCGTCCCTGCTCATACGTAGCACGTGCAAGCCGCAGGGTTTGCGCGGCAGTAGGTGCCTGACCGTATACCCAACAGGGAAAAATAAGGGTAACAAAAAATAAAAGTCGCTTCATCTTACTTGTTGGTTGTTCCGTTTGAGGTACAGGTGGTTTCGTATTTTAAGTCTTCGCCCACGTAAATGTTCCATTCATCTTTGCTTAGGTTTCGGGTGATGAACTGCTCGCAAAGAATATTGGCCATGGTGGCAATTTTAGTAGGGTATGCCCAAATGCTTTCTTCGTTTTGAATGGTTTGCCCTTTAATTACCTGGCGTGTACTCTGCAAGCCTACCATGAGTTGTTCATCGTTTGGCGTGAAGGCAATGCTCCACACCCAGTCGCCATGCCCGCGTAATCGAATGGGTTGTTCGTTCAGGCTACTTAAATTCCATAACCGCACTGTTCTGTCCTTACTGGCGGACGCAAAGAAGGTGGCAGCGTGGTTGTACTTGATTTGTTCAATGGGGCCTTCGTGACCGGGTAAATTTCGAATAACCTGACCGTTACTCACAACTCTCAGCAAACCATCGCTGTCGCCCGTAATTAATTGATTTGATTTGGGGTGCCAGCTTACGGCCATCAGGTGTGTTTTTGGGTTGGTTCTAAGATTTACTTCTGTTACCGCATAGTTGTTTACCAGGTCCCAGATGTAGAGCATGCCATTGTCGCCCGCGCCTGCCAGTTTCTTGCCGTCAGCACTTAAGTCGATCGAGTTAATTTTAACCGGAGGCTTAATGACTTCTTTTACGGTATTCAGGTCGGAGTACTTGATGCTCATACCGGCATTGTCGCGAACGTAGATTCCGGCACCATCCGGAGTGAAGTGAACATTTTCTACCGAGTTGGTAAAGCCATATATTTTTTTGGCCGGTGCGTTGATGTTGCTCAGGTCATACACATTGATGAAGTTATTTTGCTGGTCGGGTGTGTACAGCCCGGCAGCGACCAGCTTGGTTTCGCCCGGATCAATATCCAAGGAGTAGACCTGGTAATCGGGATGGCGAACTTTATCGATGATAATTTCTGCCGGCCACTGGCCATTCAGGTACTTCCAGCGGATGATCTTTCCATCGCTACCTCCCGAATAAATATTGTCATCTTTTGCAAGGGTTACCAGGGCTCGTGCTGCCCCTAAATCATGACCTTTTAAACTATTGGTCAGCGGATGGTTGTTTGTTTTTAAGGCCTGTAACAGTCCGTTGTAGATATCGTTATCATACTCTTCTCCATCGTGAGATGAATTAAACAGGTACGCCTGTTGCGCCAGGAGCGATTCCAGTACCGGATCGTTTGTAAACTCCTGAGATGTAAGCGCCATAGCTTTTGCCTGTGCGAGGTAACGCCTTCTGTTCGCGGCCGCGGTGGCAATGTTTGCCCGCTTTTCGTTTTCTTTTGCTGTTGCTTCATTGATCTTTGCAATCTTTTCATTTTCCTGTGCACGAGCTTTCTGCTTTAATGCTTCTGCTTCTTGCTCTTTAGCAATTTTTTCATTTTCAACAGCTAATGCTTTTTGCTTCTCTGCTTCAATACGTTGAGCGACTGCATCTTTCCTGGCGGCTTCAGCTTTTTCCTTTTCTGAAAGCGCTACTTTTCTTTGACTGTCAGCATCATCACGAGCCTTCTCAGCTTCAATTTTTTGTGCTTCGGCCTCAATTCTAAGATCATCAGCCTCTAATTTTTTAATGAACGCAAAAATCAAAAACAGTAAGGAAACAATGGTTGCGGTGGCAAGCACCAGCGCTGTTCGTCTGGCGCGCTGAAGTTTGCGCTTCTGTTCCAGTTCTTTAATCCGCTGTTCGGTCTCGAATTCTTTCTTCGAGTATTCGAGGAATACGAGCGTACGTTCAAAGGCCGGATGGTATCGTTGCCCCCAAACTAATGTTGGCTTATGCTTCGCCTGCCAGTTCAGGGCTAATTGTAAATCCGGTGGCCGCCACAAGCCTGCCTTGCCTACCTGGTACATGGAAGCGGCTTCGGCTAAACGCACGTACATTTGAACAGCATCAGCTTCATCATCCACCCAGTTTTTCAACCGCACCCAAATGCGCATCAAACTTTCATGCGAAATATCGATCATTGATTTTGAGGTGATCGGAGAGCCAAAGGCTGGTGTTAATAATGACCGGCCGGGTTCTCTGAATTTTTCAATGACATCAATTACTTCATCTTCTGAGCAATCGGCAATCGAAGCGATTTCATTCAAACGGGTTGGTCTTCTGATACCAAAGTTCTCACCTCGTTTTTCGGTAATGGCTTTAAAAAGAATTTCACAAACCCGCTTTTGATCATCGGTCAGTTCGTCAAAAGCTTCGTTGGCGTGCATCGATAACGCCTCGGCCATCGTACCAATGGCCTCATAATGTTTCAGGTCAACGGGTTCATCTTCGTAATCGCGATACAGCGACCAGTAGCTCCAGGTACGCATCAGCGCGTGTTGCAGAATCGGCAGCTGATCGGGATTATCGCCCAGGTCGTTCAATAATTGTTGAACGAGGCGCGGGGTAATATTTGCGCCCCCCACAGCAACCGGGCCTTCAATGGCCCTGCGCTTTTGGTCGCGGGTAAGTTGCGGAATGAGGTAGTGGCTATCGTTGATTTTGCGGGTGAGTTCAGGAAACTGTGCACAATCACCAATAAAATCAGAGCGCATGGTGATGGCCACATAAATAGGAGAGTCGGGGTAGTTGATAGCTTCGATCAACAGGTTAACAAAGGCCAGCGTTTCGTTAACAGAGTTTGGATCGGTGCTGTCTTTAAAGCGGAACAATTCTTCAAATTGGTCGACCAGGATCAGGTAATTGACTTCGGCTGACCTGCGTGATTGTTCAACGGCTTCTACCAACCCTAGTGAGCTACTGCGGAGCAGGGTTGAAAAGATTGTACGCTTGATCTTTTTTTCTTCCGGCTCGGCATCCAGGTACTCTTTGTTGTTCTTCAACAACGATTCGGCCAGGTTATCAATTGGGCCGGCACCGGGTCGGGTAACTATCACTTCCCAGTTCGGACTGGCATCTGTCAGAAAGCCTCCGTATAAAATAGGCAGCACCCCACAATAGATGAACGAGGATTTACCGCTACCGCTGGGGCCGATGACACCCACAAAGCGGCTCTTGGAAAGTTTCAGGAGCACTTCATCGCTTTGTCCTTCGCGGCCAAAGAACAGGTGGCTCTCTTCAATTTTAAAGGGACGTAAACCAGGGAAAGGGTTTAGGGTCGATACCTTTTCGTCTATGTACTGGCTCATATATGATTTTAGATTTACGATTTTAGATTTACGATTTTAGGTTTGGATCAGATCCAACGCCTGCATCATCAACCTTTTAATTAACTACCAAATTCATCCAACAATGATTTTATCGATTGCGCGGAGTCGCGGAGATCACTCTCAACAACACGCAGGTTTTGATTTTTGAATGCATCCAGGTTAACCCTGGAACCGGGGGCTGTAAACAATGCTTTTCCTTTGATGGGTTTTTTTCTTCCGAAGCCCGGGGCTTTTAGCAGGTCGAGTACTTTCATGCGCACCCACTGTTCATTTACTTTTCCTTTGTAAATAATGGCAGCATCGAAGTTACGAAGGTTATCGATATGTTTTTGGCGGAGATCGAGAAGTTCTCCTTCAAATTCGGGTATTAATACTTTGTAACCATTCCGTTCAATCGCTTCGATGATGGGTTTCACATCCTGGTGATCAATGCGGTCGTGTACGAGGTATATCGATTTACCACCCGTATCATCCAACGCTTTCTTCTCATGAGTTTCCATGAGTTCTTCGCGAACAATGTTTTTAAAATCTTCTAACGGAGTTTGTAAAATCTCTGCACCCTCTTGTGCATCCACATCGCGTTTCAGGTTTTCAATGAAAGCCCGTTGGCGTTCGCTGGCATTTACGAGCGTGGGTGAAATCCAAATCAAACGCGAAAATTTATCTTTGCTTACCTGCTGACTTTTTTCTGCGGCAAACCTGTTTTGCAGATCGACAATGGAACGGTCGGCACCTTCGGGTATTTCACCGTAGGCGCTCCCCACCAGGTGAATGGAGAGATTGGATTCTTCCAGGTCTTTGCGCACCATTTTCTCCAGGTCATTGGCAAACCCGGGAAGTGTTTGATTGGGAAGCACGATGTAGCCGTGGCGTTGCAGTTCGCGCTTGATGATGTTGCGCTGCACAGAAAGATCGTGACCGGTTTCGGCCAGGTAAATAGTTTTGCGCCTGTAAATATTTTTTATTTCCGATTTTCTTTCGCCATCACGCAGTTCCAGCAGGGTATCAAAAATGTCGTACGCCAAGTCCACCATCTTCATCCAGTACTGGCGTTCGGCTTCGGTACTGAAGTAATCGGTGTATTCGCGCACCTCGCCAGAATCAGAATCGAGTTGGTACATTTCATACCCAATCAATTCGCGCAGACGTGGAGGCTGTTCGGTACTTGAAAGTGGTGTTTTGAATACTTTAAATACACGGTTTCGGTTTTTTCCGGAAGCTTCAGCTGCTTTGTGAAAGGCTTCCAGGTTATCGAGGCATTGACCCGACTTAATAAAATCGGGCGACAGAATACTAACCAACACCGCAGCGTTGTCCAGTTTAGGTGAAGCCATGTTGTCGAACTCGCTTTTCAATAAAATTTTTGGTTTTTCACCCAATACCTGAAGCAGCATGAGTTCGAGGAATTTTTTAAAGTGTGTTACCCAACCTGCCTGTCCTTTTATGGCAGCTTCGTTATCGCGGTCGGCAAAAAGTATTAGTACGTCTAATTCAAATTTCATATCCTGTAGTGTTCAAGGTTCAAGGTTCAAGGTTTAAGGTTTAAGGTTCAATGTTTAATGTTTAAGGTTCAAGGTTCAAGGTTTAAGGTTTAAGGTTCAATGTTCAATGTTTAATGTTCAAGGTTCAAGGTTTAAGGTTTAAGGTTTAAGGTTCAATGTTCAATGTTCAAGGTTCAAGGTTGTAGTCTTCTTCAGGTTCACGGATAAACTTTACCCCTTTCAGGTCAGAAGAATTTAAGTATTTAATAAGGCCTGAAATCTTTTTAGAAATTTGTTCTACTTCTGCTGTTAAGGTTTCAAATTCATTTTTTGAAATATGGTTTCTGTCGTACGCTCTATAAAGTTGTGATTTAGCTTCACCAGCAGAACCCTTCGCAATCGATAAAAACATCACAAACTCTTTATTTCCCCCGTGTTCAAAACCTTCCACAATATTGTCCATAATGGAACCACAAGACTTGTTGATTTGGTTCTTCAGTTCAAAATCTTTTGAAAAAGTCCCTTCTTTGGTCATGGCATAGATAGTTTTCGCAAAGACCCGAGCCAGTTGCCAAACTTCCATTTCTTCAAATGTTTTAAAAGTTGCCATTCTTACTTCAAACTTTGAACGTGCAACATGGAACTGCCCTGTGTTACATTTTTAATCAGTCCTTCCACTAATTCGTGGTGGTTGGCCATTACAAAATAGAAATCGGCCAGGTTAATTTTAAAAACAATGGATCGTTCGGTTGCTTCCAAGCCGGTAATTTGTTGGGCAGGTCCGTTTTGGAAGATATCGCCATAGACATTTCCTTTTTTAAGCAACGCAACGGGCGAATCGCCATTTTTAAGTTTCACTTCACCGTGCGCTACAATTAAAATAGGGTTGGTCTGATCTTTTGAGTCGAGGGTAATTTTTTCTCCAAACTGCATGTCCAGCGGTGAAATCTTGTCAAACAAATCGGCCAGCAATACGCCATTGATATTTTTAAATTCCGGAAGTTGTTTCAGGAATAACACCATTTCAATACCGAGGAAAAAGCCGTCATCTAAACCATCCAGCAATTGATTGTTTTCAATCGATGAATCAAGAAATTTTTTATCCCGGTTCGGCAGGCGATCGGTAACAACTTTGTAGAAAGTTTTGTCCTTGTTGTAAATTACCCAGGCGGCTGACTCCTGCAGTAACTTATCATGGTTAAACATTTGAGCAATTAAACCGCGGCTTACCCTGAAATTTTTAATGTAAGCAGAGGCGTACACTGCGCACACTTTTGTCCACCGGTTATTCATGTTGAAATCGCGGTTCAGGATGTAGTTGATCACCTGAATGGGATTATAGTTTTCGCGCGGGAAGAAAATCTGAAGTTCTTCCAATTTCTTTTCAACCGGAATATCATCGAATAGGGGAAAGAGTTTGGGCTTAAGATCCTGTTCTACAAATAAATCCATCAGCTCCAGCGCATAGGCAACACCATTCGGATCGCCTGATTCGATATTTTCACGCACCAGTTGTACGGCTTCGGGGTCATATAATATAGAGAGCAACATGGTTACGTGATCGAAGTTTCCACGGATCTCTTCCCGCAGTGCTTGCCGTAATAACAGGAACTCTTCTGTTTCTGGAAGTTCGTTGAGGGCAGCCAGGTTCCAGAGCGTTTTGCCTAACTCGGTTTCCAGCAAATCGGTAACCTGTTGGGCCTGCCTGCCGGTGGCTCTATAATTAATGTATCGAAGGGAGTATAAAATTTGCTTAACGATGCGTTTATCGGGGTAATCGGCTTTCTTCCATAATAAATCTAACGCCTGGTCGCCCCCTATTCTTCCCATGATCTGAACGATGCGCAACATAACAAGATCGGTCTGACCCGATTTATGGAAAGCAGTTTCTAAGGTTGGTAATGCGGCCTCACCGGCTTCAATAAGCGCAGCGGCAGCATCGTGACCAAACATGGGTGAGGATAGTAATTCAATTAATACCGACCAGGTTTCGGGTCGTTTAACTTTTCGCGCAGTGACCAGTGCTTCATGGCGAACTAACGGACTCATGTCGCGCAGTAATTCCAACAGAATGAAAATCGTACGCTGACTGATCAATTTCCGTAAAAGTTTGGCTGCCAAAACCCTGTCGGCCGGTTTAATGGCCTTGCTTAACTTGATTAACTTATCGGTCGATATGGATAATAAGTCGCTGTCTTCCAGTTCGCCCTGTGCCGATTTTGCCAGGCTTTTAATTTCGGGGTTAACCAGCGCATCTTTATCGACACCCAGGGATTGAATTTTTTCAATTGCGAAGGCTTTAACTTTCGGATAGTGACTTTCCGTTAACCGGATTACAGCATTTTCAAACAAGGCCGGCTCCAGTTTTTCCATCAATTTCAGTCCATAGATTACTTTATCTTCTGCTGAACTATTGACTTCTTTTTCCAATACTTTATCAACCGTGTATTCGCGTTCATCGCGGTGTTCAACCTTAGCCTTGTTTTTAACGAGGGTACTTTGAAGAGTTTGACGGTAACTATTGTATAACCGGCTCGCCACCAGATACCAGAAAGCAATAAGTGGGATGGCAAATACAGTCATGTAGATAAGGTCTGACAACTGCACCTTGTTGATCAATACAATCAATCCACCCGCTACAATGGTCGCAAAAGCTGTTATGGTACCCTCCAGCTTTGTTTGTACATCCAGTTTAATATTTGTTTCAATGGGAAGAAGGTAAAGTTTGAAGGAAGGTTCGTCTAACGATTCCTTTACCGACAAGATGAACAACTTGCTCATCGCCACCATAATGAAGAAGATAACAAACGATGAACTCGCGGGATCGTATCCAAACACTAACCCTATTACAAGAGCCACAATAGTAAAAATGGCAATCAGAACAGGGTTCACCAGTACCGATACTTTTAGGCCGTAATCGGCAATAACCCGATCGGCTGCAAAGGTTTGGAATAAGAAACTAAAAATTACCGCTGTTGCTTCAAACAACGCCAAAAACTTTGGAAGTTTTTCAGCGTTTGCTCCGCTAAAATATTGGGTTGAGGCATTCAAAAAGGAATAGTCGATAAAGTTAAACGCCACCATGGCCGCGATTATAAAGAGCGCCAGGAACAACACATACCGGTTTTTGAAGAATGCGCCCACGGTGAGTTTTTGATTTTGTTCACGCTCAACCTTAAGCGACCACGATTCACCCGCATATTTTGATGATAACACAACAAAGAGTATCGTAAAGATTGAAATGCTTACCAGCCCTACCGTGTAAAGCGCTTCAACCTGAATAACATTCAGCACAAAGGGGATAGAGAAGAAAGAAATCAAAGAGGCAAACAAAGCGCCCTGGTCTACGCTACCCAGCAGGCGCTTACTTTGCTTTACATTAAACATCCGGTTAAATGCACCCCAGAATACAAGAAGAATAATCAGTGTAAACGGAGCTAACTGCGTGAATCCAAAAAAGTAAATCTGCCTTGGGTTAGCGCCCAATTGGTCACCGAATTCAATAAAACCCGTAATGACGGTAACAGTCAGTAAACTTAGCAAGGCTAAAACCCGAAAGGGAATGCGGGTTTGAAGAAAGTTGTAAATAAATGTGGCAATCAGGCCAAACAAGCCGGAAATCACGAATGCTGTTGGCAGGTCATCCTTGCCACTAAATGTTTTTAGAAACAAGGTTTGGGCGGCAACACTAAACGTAGCCAGAAAGGCACCCATGAAAAAGCTCATGATCAGGAGAAGCCCAACTCGTCCGGTTTCGCCCTCTTCAATGGAAAAGATTCGATGCAATAGCTGTTTACCCTTCATATTTTTTCGGCAAGTCAACTTAAAATTCGATATTCCTGCTTGTATTTCCTAAACAGGCACAAAATTTTAACAATGAGCTATTTTAGCCTAAATTAATTAAAGAATCGCTTTAAGTTAATACGGGTAAACTTCTTGTAATAATTTATTTTAGCTATTTGTAAGTTTGGCTCTTAAATTGTCACATTCGGTGGCGGTTAAAGCATTAGACTTGCCTTAATTTTTAGTTTACTTACTTATGAAAAAACTATTCGCATTATTCTTTTTAACGTTTTCATTTTCAGCTATTTGTAATGCCCAAGGGGGCAAAGCCCTGGCGGAAGCCGAGCGTTATTTTGGTGTACGCAATTATGAGGAAGCCCTTCCGAAGTTTCTGGAAGCCATCCAGGGAGGTGAGAAAGATGGTCAGGTTCACTATAAAACGGGTATTTGTTACCAGAAATCATCTTCCATTGACGAACAATCTAAGGCCATTCCATATTTTGAATATGCTTTAAAGAATGGATCAGCCGTTCCGAATGCTATTCACTTCGATTTGGGTGAACTTTACCTGAGAAACGAGCAAATCCAAAAGGCCATCGATTGCTATACCCAATTCAGGGAATTATCGAAAACGGATAAGAAGTTGGTGGCCAAAGCCGACCGCGCCATTGAGATTTGTCACAACGCGGTTACGTTCATGTCGGTAAACCGCCCTGCCGTTGTAAACAATTTCAGCTCGACCGTTAATACGAAATATACCGAATACAACCCGGTGGTTTCGGCCGATGAGAGCGTGATGGCCTTTACTGCCTTACGACCCAATACCGGAAAAACCCGTTCGGGTGATAAATTCATTGAAGAAATTCAGATTTCGTATAACAAGTCAGGCACCTGGAGCGAACCGGTGGTTGTTCCGGTGGCATCGCAGTATAACGTAGGTACAGCCGGGATTTCCGCAGATGGCCAGAAGATGCTCATTTATATGGGCGGTGCTGTTGACCCTGGAAATATCTTTGTGATCAACAAAACCGGAGAAACCTGGTCGAGCCCCTCTATTCTCGCCAACACCTTGAATGGAAAATATTTAGAATCAACCGCCAGCATTACCCCCGATGGCAAAACGATTTACTTTGCCAGCGACCGCTTGGGCGGAAAAGGCGGTCTTGATATTTATAAAATCGAACTTCAGTCGAACGGTGCATGGAGCCAGCCGGCTAACCTGGGAGCACCAATTAATACTCCGGAAAATGAAGATGCTCCCTACATTCACCCCGATAAAAAGACCATTTTCTTTACGTCCGATGGGCACAACACCATGGGCGGTCGCGATATCTTCTTCAGCAAACTGGTTAATAATAAATGGACACGCCCTGAAAATATGGGTTATCCGATCAATACCACTGCGAACGACAATTATTTTACATTGATTGCCGATGGCACCCGTGGTTATTTTTCTTCCGACAGAAAAGGAGGTGCCGGTTCGCAAGACATTTACTACATGGATATGCCGGAAGGATCGGGCAATATTCCCTTAACGATGATCAAGGGTAGAATAATAAATTCTGAAACCGGAAAGCCAATTCCTACCAAAATTTACCTGATCGACAATGAAACCAACAAAAAGCTCGATTTCGTTTACGACCCCGATCCTGAAACCGGTAACTACCTGATTATTCTTCCGCCTGCAAAAAATTACGATATGATTATTGAGTCGGAAGGTTTCCTTCCATACACGTTGAATATTAATGTGCCGAATCAGGATTATTTCTATGAATTGTACCAGCAGATTAACCTGAAAACCATTAAGCAATTTGATGTAGTGGTGGGGCAGGAAGTTGAAGTGAAGAATGCATTTTATGATGCCAATCAAGATGTAAAAGCCGATCTACGAAAAACACACGAAGCGAAACTGGTGCAAAGTGGTAACGTAGACATTTATGATATGATGCTTGACCTGGTGGCAGCCGGAGATGAGGAAGGCATTGATTATGTGCTGGACCTGATCCACATGAGTAATACGATCGAAGATATTAACTTCGATGATACCAATACCAAACTTGAAGTGGCCAGCCGCGAATACTATTACGATGAGAGCGATGAAAGTAAGTTTGAAAAGAAAAAGGTCGATGATAAAACAATTCTGGCGCTGCCTACTTTTCAGGTAACGGAAGAAGCCGCGAAGCAAAAGAATCAACCAAAGAAGGTGTCTACGTTTGATAAAGCAGCCCTTGCTAAATTTGCTAAAGTGTATTTTGATGCGGGGAAAAGTGATTTGAAGGCGCAGTACAACGCCCAGTTAGATGGGTTGCTGGGCGAGTTGCAAAAGTATCCCGACTTAGGAGTTGAAATTTCGGGGTTTGCTTCTGCTGAAGGAACAGAGGAGTTGAATCGTGAGCTTTCGAACAAACGTGCAATTACCGTGTTGGATTATTTCAATCATAAAGGAATAGTGCGCAGGCGAATTGTTGCGAAGGGTTATGGCGCCACCAAAGACCAGGCCACAACAAAAGAAGAAGGACGAAGGGTAGAGGTGAGGCTGGTTGATCTGAACGAATCTGGAAATACAAAGTAGGGGGTGTGAAAAGGGATCTGGTCTGGTGGTTGGCTATTGGGTTGTTCAGCGTTATAATGATTGGGTTACTCACCCGATTCCAATTTCATCCTTTAGTTTTTCAGAACCTTGACACGTACTATGTAATAGGGGCACGACAGGGAATAATACTGCTTATCGTTCTTCTGTTTATAGGCCGTTATGCTTACCTGATTGTTGATTTGTTAACGAATAGGTATAAAATATTAGCAGTTATTGTTTCTATTATCAATCCCATAGCAGGACTGTTCGTTGGAATACTCCTATATTTTTCAATGTCTTCAATGTTGAAGTTTGAGAGAATGTTCAGGAAATACCAGGAGGCTGATTTTTCTGTCCACTATCTATTGTTGTGTATTTTAATTGCCTGCCTGGTTACCCAAATAATCGTTGAGATCAACATGATCCGGAAGCTAAAGTCAGTTTTGGACTAAGTCTCGCCTAACTTCATGGAATCAACAACGAGCTGTCGCCATAACTGAGAAAACGGTAATTGTGTTGAAGGGCTTCGTTGTAGATTTTTCTCCAATCATCTCCAATAAAGGCTGCCACCAACAGGATAAGTGTGGAAGCGGGTAAATGAAAATTGGTAATTAACCCTCGGCAAATTTTAAAGTCGTAACCCGGATAAATAAAAATTGATGTAGTGCCGGTTACAAACGTGAGGTGATGTTTCTCCATGTGCGAGAGAATGGCCTGTAGTGATTGATCTTTGGTTGGAGGAGAATGGTGGAGGTATGGATCCTGCTGACTGATCTTAAATTCGCTTTGAGGATTGACCAACAAGTTCGCACCAAACCAGTAAATGCTTTCTAATGTTCGCATGGAAGTGGTGCCAACGGCAACCACGAATCGATCTTTCCTTAATAAATATTCAATGTTCTCTTTGGTAATCACTACCTGCTCGTGATGCATGGTGTGTTCCAGAGCGTTCTCAGTTTTCATTGGTTGAAATGTTCCAGCGCTTACATGAAGGGTGAGAAAATTTTTTTCAATTCCTTTTTCAGCGAATGAGGCCAGCAGTTGATCGGTAAAATGCAATCCGGCAGTTGGAGCCGCTACCGCTCCTTCGTAGTGCGAGTACACAGTTTGATACCGCATTACATCCTCTGCCACGGCCTCGCGTTTGATGTACGGAGGCAGGGGCGTAACACCTGCATCGGCAACAATCGTTGCAAAAGATTGTCTGGTGTCCCACTCAAACTCAACAACACCTTCTGTTCGGTTGATTAACCGCGCGACCAGCAATCCACCCTTCAATGCTTTAGTAAGATGCTGTCCTTCTTTCCAGCGTTTAAGGTTGCCAATGGTGCACTGCCAGGCACAGTTGGTTGTAGCCTCCATTACACTGGCCATTATGGATGAGGGCTTTACCGGGTTTAATAGAAAAATCTCAATGTCTGCACCGCTATCCTTTTTAAAATGCAGGCGTGCCGGAATTACTTTTGTGTTATTAAAAAACAGACTGGCGTTTACCGGAAGGAAATCAAGGATTGACTTAAACGTACTATGCTGTATTTCTCCCTTTCGATAAACCAGTAATTTTGATTCATCACGGTTTTGGAGTGGGTGAATCGCAATTTTCTCAGTGGGCAAATCATAGGTATATGCTGATACTCGAATGTTATGTGGCATAGTAGATTTTCTGACAATCTGTTAAATATTTATTGAATGGGTATTTTTTGTAGCTTTGGTTTTTAAAAATAGACTGTATTTATCAAACATGAGCAAATTAATTGTAAACAGACTTGATTATGCACGAATAAAAAAGTGTATTAATGATGCAAAACAATTTAGGTCAATTAGTAATACTGAGGCTGAAAAATTGATGAAAGAATTAGATTCGGCTAAGATTGTTGAACCTGAAGCTGTGCCGTCTAATGTAGTAACGATGAACTCAATTGTAAAACTGAGTTTTTTAAATAATAGTAAGCAAATTCAATTTCAGATTGTTTATCCAGACCAGGCGAATATAAAAGATAATAAAATTTCAATTTTTTCCCCCATTGCAACTGCGTTAATCGGGTATAAAGTCAATGACGAAATTGAGTGGATAGTTCCTGCCGGGTTAACAAAAATTAGAATTGATGAAATACTATATCAACCCGAAGCTGCGGGTGATTATACTCTATAGCCATCTTGAAAATAAGAAGCGTTGAGTGGTAGGCGAAGTCATTTGAATTTGAATTTAAATGGTTGTTGACTCGTTAGATATGTTCCCGGATTATCGGTTTTTCTATTATGAGTAATTCAATTCCTAGTGTTACGAGCCTCCTTTACTAAGAAAGTTTTTAATTTCAATTTTACAGCACGCACTTCCCGTGGAAGGATGTTGGATCGTACGTCCTGGTTTATTAAAGTCTGGGATGAAGCCGATCCTACCATATCCGGTGTTGGTGAATGTGCGCCTCTTCCCGGTTTAAGTGTTGATGTCAAACCGGAATATGAAACCGTATTGGCAGATGTGGTAAAGAAAATTGCGTCTTTACAACGATCCTCATCATCACTCCTGAAAGATGCCGGTAAATTGGTGCCTGCTGGCTTCCCTTCGATTGTTTTTGGACTTGAAACAGCGTTGCTTGACCTGAGCAATGGAGGTAAACGAATAATTTTTAACAATTCATTCATACAGTCGAAACCAATACCCATTAACGGACTGGTATGGATGGGCGATTTAGATGTTATGCTGCAGCAGGCATCTATTAAAATAGAAGAAGGCTTTCGGTGTATCAAGATTAAAGTAGGAGGGCTGAACTTTGAGAAGGAATGCGACATCATTCACTACATCCGGAAGAAATATTTTCGGGAAGAAATAGAAATCCGGCTGGATGCCAACGGAGCCTTTAAGCCTGACGAAGCTCTTTATAAACTATATGACCTGGCTAAGTTTAAGATTCATTCTGTAGAACAGCCTGTTAAGCCAGGAAAGTCCGAGATGGCAGAGCTTTGTAAAAAATCTCCTATACCCATTGCTCTTGATGAGGAATTGATAGGCGTAGAACGAGAAGAGGAAAAAAAAGCTTTGCTGGATAGAATTAAACCTCAGTACATCATTCTGAAGCCATCCCTCATTGGTGGTTTTGAATCAGCCAAAGAGTGGATTTCAATTGCTGAGTCGACTGGTGTAGGGTGGTGGATTACCTCGGCATTGGAATCAAACATCGGGTTGAATGCCATTTGTCAGTTTACGGCTAATTATCCCATTGCTATGTCACAGGGGTTAGGTACCGGTTCGTTGTATGATAACAATTTTCAATCGCCTTTAGAGGTTGCCAAAGGCGAGATTATTTATAATCCTAAGCTCAATTGGGAGTTAGGTGATCTTTAATCTTTTCGTTTCACGTAGGTTCCTTCGTAGCTGCAGTTTTTTTCAAGGGGTTTGCAAAAGGTGACTGCTTTAATATCCACTTTTTTTTCGCCTGGCGAAAAAGTGAATTGCAATGGGCAGTCATCTGATTCATAAAATCCTGAAAAGTAATTTTCCGTTTGTTCTACCATGATCACAACACCTTCGGTTTCACCTTTGCAATTGCCTTGTGCCACTGACACATAGAAATATAAATCATTTCCGTTTTCGCGCAGCGATAACACAGCCGCAAAGCCTTTGGTGGTGCTTTCGTGATCGTACACACCAATTACCTCCTGGTAGTCGATCTGTTGTTTGGATGATGAATATGTTTCTTCCTCAGGCGCTGTAGAGTCTTTTTCTTCTGAAACAGGAGGTTCAGGTTGCTTTTGCTGACACGCTGACAGGAGAAGTAAAAGAAAGAAAATCGGTTTCATGTTATGTGTTCATAAAGCGAGCAAGCAATTGATGAAAATGGTGTGTGCCTGTTTCGCGGGTAACGGAGTATCGGCCATGCTTGTAAAAACGCGACCGGATTCCCTTTTGAACATTCTGTACAACATCTTCATCCTCCATTTCTACCTGGTGTAGATTTGCCCCGGCACCCTGCCGGAGTTTGTTCTCGTCCCAAACGTACGAGAGAAATGAAATTTTGCATCGGCCGGTATCCAATGGAGTTACAATATTGATCGACAACCCCCACGGATAAAAGTTAAACATCATGTTTGGAAATACCCAGAAATAATAGCCGGCTACTTTTTTGCCGTAATCAGGTGAGGATGGCGGAAGGTCAAACACTTCTCCTGTTTTTTCTGTTGCCAGCCCCACCTGTACACTTGATAATGGAAATAGTTCGGTGGTGTACTTTCCGTAGTCAATGACCGAGTTGAGACCCGCATGAACAAAAGGAATATGAAATCCTTCCAGGTAATTTTCGCAATACAACGCCCAGTGTGCCTCCACCATGTAATCTTTCGAAAGTTCAGGACGCAACTGAAAATCATGAAGGGGCATCCAATCGATTCTCCGGATCATATCTGAAAAAAGGTCTTCTGCTGGAATGGTTGAACCGAGGGAAGTGAAGAGCCATTTTCCAAATTGGAAGAGCGGTAGTTTTACAAGGTTATCAGCTTCCGTTGGAAAATTTTTTACTTCTTTAAATTCGGGCATCGAAAGAAATTTACCATCCAGTTGAAATCTCCGCCCATGGTATTGGCAGCGAAAATCGGTAAGCTTACAGGCGCGTTCAACCACCAGGTTGCCGCGATGCGTGCAAACATTAGAAAGACAATGCAACGAACCATTTTTATCGCGCGATAACACCAGCGGTTCCTGAATGAAGTTTTCCAGTAAGTGAACGGGAGTTACCCACCCCGGATCTTTTACGGCATCGGTATCGCCAATGAATTGCCAGGTACTCGCAAAAATTTTCTCCTTCGATTCCTCGAAATAAATAGGGTTTAAGTAAAAATCGGTTGCGATAGTTTTTGCCTGTGCGATGTCCGGGTTTATGTCAAATTTCATGGTTCTTCTGCTTCATTCAGAAAAATACAAAATACTGGTCGCTTAACTGACAATTTAAATGGCGTAGAGGGCGTACTTTTACACTATGGAAAAAGCGAAGAACCTCATGTATTGGGCAGTCCGGTTGGTGGCTGCTGTTATTATGGTGCAAACCCTCTATTATAAGTTTACAGCAGCTGAAGAGTCGGTGTATATTTTTACTACGGTAGGAATGGAACCCTGGGGTAGAATAGGGGTGGGTGTGCTGGAGTTGATCGCCTCTATTCTGATTTTACTGAACGCAACGGCCTGGTTAGGCGCTGCTCTTGCCTTGGGTTTAATGGCAGGCGCTATTGTGATGCACGTCACGCTTTTGGGAATAGAAGTAAAAGGCGATGGCGGTCAGTTGTTTCTCTACGCTATTATTGTTGCGCTAACTTCGGTTGTTATTCTTATTTTTAACAAGCGTACGATCGCCAATCTGCTCATGAAAGTTCTGAAGAAAAACTAGCGATCGATTTCCTGTAAGGCTTTGTCGAGGGTTGCTTTAACCGACTCCTGGTTTTTCAACGTCTCTTTTAGCCCTTCTATTAAAAAATTAGGAACTTTTTCTTTTTTATTAATCTTCGATTTGATTTCTGAAATCATTTCAAGGGTATTGGTTTTGCCATCGAAATTCAGATCAGATACTTCTTTTTCTAACGTATCCCACACGGGCATATCTTTTTCTATTGTGATTGGCTGAACTGTTTGACTTTTTGTGGCGACATCAATGCAGGTGTTGTACTCCTCTACAATTTGCTCGATTTCTGACCGTGTTAATTCACCCTTCTGAATTCGATCTGCGAGTGTTGGGCAATCACCGAAGTACCGGGTGAGATTCTTTTTAAAACCGATGGTGGGTACTTCCATGCCCGATCCGTCTTTTTTATACAGATAGTTGCCGTTCCACGTCATTTTGTTGGGCAGTTGAAACGAATACAAACTCAGGTAACCGCTCTTAATGACTTTCATGATTGTGTATTCCTGCGCGGTGCGGATGGTCTCATAAACTTCCTTGTCAAGCTGGAAAGATTTTACCTGTAAAATGGTGTATACCGTTTTCTTTTTCTCCTGATTGACCAATTGAATTTTCTTGCCTGCTGAATAATTAAAGTATTTAACATCACCCAAAAGGGTATCTCCATTGATCAATACAACATAGTCGGGCTGGGCGTTGGCTAAATGGTAGCCTGCCAGACAAAGGAACAAGAAGAGAATTTGGGTGATTTTATTTTTCATTAGATTTTAAATCGTTGCTGCACCTGCAAGATAAAAGCAGTTAGCAACTTGAAGCAATGTGAGCAGCGTAATTTTTACTTTTGTTTTGATCGTCCTGCATCCTTTAGGGCTTTCGATATGATCCATTCCAGTTGACCGTTGGTACTGCGAAAGTCATCGGCAGCCCACTTTTCAACGGCCTTTAGTATTTCGGGGTCTAGTCTGAGCACAAATGGTTTCTTCTGCGCCATGGATTATTGATTATCCGGTGAGGTTATTTTCTGCAGGGCCCGCTCGAAGCTATCGGGGTTTTCGGTGCCTATTTTAATTTTTTGGCCACCTTTTAATTTGAGGCGAACAAATTTTTTACCTGTAACATTCATCGTAATGGTATTGTTGAAACGATTTCTCCTGTACCCACGCTCAATAATTTCAATGATATTCTTTTTTTCAGTCACTTCGAACGACTCAATGGAATTTAATGAGATAATTCGCCACTTAATGATCGCTGGAAAGAAGCGGTAGTGAATTCCCAGCGTATCAATTTTAAGCTGCAGTCGGGCAAAATACAGGATAGCCAATACGGGCACTAAGCCTGCTACAATACTCAATAGGATGATGAGGATATCCTGACTGGTAAGGGAAGTGTCACGCACGGCCAGCACAAGCGGAACGATAACCAGTGCAAGGGCAAACATCCAGATCCAGGTTAGTCCGGCAAACCGTTGTTCTTCCTCGTAGAACGTCCGATTCATAGTGATTAAGTATGAAGAGTTCCTGCATTTACCACCGGACTAACATCCTTATCCGCACATAGCACCACCATCAGGTTACTCACCATGGCAGCTTTCCGCTCTTCGTCCAGTTCAATAATATTTTGTTTGGAGAGGTGATCCAACGCCATTTGAACCATACTAACGGCTCCTTCTACAATTTTGTAACGTGCTGAAACAACTGCTGCGGCTTGCTGTCTGCGTAGCATGGCACTGGCAATTTCCGGAGCATAGGCGAGGTAGCCAATGCGGGCTTCAATCACATGAATACCCGCCATCTCCAGGCGGCCTCTTAAATTTTCTTCCAGCGCATGATTTACTTCCTCGTGACCGGAACGTAACGTAACTTCTGTATCTTCTTCAAAGTTGTCATAGGCGTATTGGCCGGCAAGGTTTCGTACGGCAGAATCGCTTTGTACCTTTACAAAGTTTTCATAGTTATCCACTTCAAAGGCTGCTTTAAACGTATCTTTCACCTGCCACACGAGGATCACCCCAATTTGTATCGGGTTACCCACTTTGTCGTTCACTTTTATTTTTTCGCTGTCGAAATTGCGTGCCCGGAGCGAGATTGATTTTTTTGTAAAGAACGGGTTAACCCAGAAAAATCCGTTTTTCTTTACCGTTCCTTTATACTCACCAAAAAGAACCAACACAATTGAGCTGTTGGGATTGATAAAGAAAAAGCCCGGCAAAAGAATGAGTCCCAACACAAGGGGCCATATAAAAACCATCGTTCTTATGGCAATGATCCCCCAAATTCCCGATATCAGGATCGCTAAAACAACCACCAGCATAATGTAGCCCGACAGGGGCGTGAAATCTTTTTCCTTGTTCATAACGTATGATATTAAAATGATATTATAAATATACTATTTTAATAATATAACGCAAAAGGTTGAGAAGGGTTTCTGTTGGAAATAAGTTTCGCTTGCACTTTATTAGCAACCTGTTTTTACAACTTATGATTCAATACAATCCCAAGGCCTGGTTTTCTTTAATTTTTCATTCCTACAGCAGGTTTGTGATGAAAACATTGCTTCCTGCATTGCTTTTTATGACCCTGTTTACCAGTGCTGTTTGCTATTTTATTCTGGAAATTGTTCATCCGGGTAAAGAAGAATTTACCAGCACAACTGCCCTTCACTCGCTATTGGGTATTGTGTTGGGCTTGTTTCTGGTGTTTCGCATTAACTCGGCCTATGACCGTTGGTGGGAGGGCAGAAGGTTGTGGGGCAGTTTGGTAAACAGCACCCGAAATTTTGCTCTTAAATTAAATGCTTATCTACCCGCTGACGATGTGCAAAGCAGGGAGTGGTTTGCTAAAATGATCCCTAACTTTGTTGTAGCAACAAGAGAAAATCTTCGTAAGGGTGTAAGCCTGACTGACCTTGAGTCGCCCTCAGAAACGTTTGCTCAGGAATTGAAGGGCATGAAGCACTTTCCTAACGCTGTGGCCGGAATGATGTACGCGCGGGTTAATGCGTTATGCAAAGCGGGTACGCTTACTGGCGATCAGTTTCTTACCCTTGACAAAGAGTTAAAAGATTTTATTGATATCATGGGTGCGTGTGAGCGAATCAGAAACACACCCATACCGTACTCGTACAGCATGTACATTAAGAAATTCGTTTTCATTTATATTGTTACCCTGCCC
>JBAQPU010000011.1:0-38158 GCA_049306095.1 Cyclobacteriaceae bacterium | reverse complement strand
AGCCTATTTCCATCGGGCGAATACGTTGTATGAATTGAACAAGCCAGCGGAATCGTTGAGGGATATTGAGAAAGTTTTTTCTGTTGCTCCCGATACGTTGCCGGCAGTTTTCCTGAAAGGGTTGGTTCTAACCCAAATGCAGGATTTCGAGAAGGCCAACGAGGCATTTCAGCAAGTGGTAAGAAGAGATCCAAACAATAGTGAGGTATTGGTTAATCTTGGTACATTAAATTACTATCGAAAAAATTATGCTGATGCAGTTGCCTATCTGAAAAAAGCACTGGCTGTGAATCCGCGCGAGTCAAGTGCCTATAATACCTGGGCGCTCATTGAAATTGAAAAAGGAAACCTTGATTCAGCATTTCAACTGAACCAACACGCGTTAGCAGGTGACCCCGGGAATGCGATTTACCGGAATAACCGTGGGTATATTTATTTGGAGAAAGGTGACCTGACGAAAGCACTGGAAGATATTAATTTCAGCATAGCAACCGATCCCTACAATGGTTGGGCGTATCGGAATAAGGGGATCTATTTTTTGAAAACCGGAGATGCAGCTTCGGCTGTCAGGATGTTCGCACAGGCACTGGAGTTGGAGCCAGGTGTAGAGAGGGGGTATTACTATTTAGCGGAGGCCTACAAGAAGTCGGGCGATTTGATTAAAGGGTGTGAAGCGTACAGGAAGGCATTGAATAGGGGAGAGGTATCCGTAATTCCTGGTCCATGTTTGAAGTAGAATCATGTAAGGTTGAGAGGTTGTGAAAATGGACTTACCTGGATTGATATATCGATTAGAAAAAAGGTTACAGGAAAAATTACCAGCTTCTGTTGCGCATGAACCATTGCGTGCAAAACCCATTGGTACGAAACTTCCAAGTTTTAACCATAGCACTCCTCCCAAGCAGGGCAGTGTACTTATTTTATTGTATGAGGATCAGCAGGAGGTAAAATTTCCGTTGATCAAACGGGCAACGTATGCCGGAGCGCACAGTGCACAAATCAGCTTGCCTGGTGGAAAAGTTGAACCTGGTGAACGTATCGTTGATGCGGCCATTCGAGAAAGCGAAGAAGAAATTGGGATTTCCGGAAAAGATGTGAGGATAATAGGAAATCTGAGCGATTTCAATGTGTTGCCCAGTAATTTTTTAGTAACACCGGTTATTGCGTTTATTGATTATGTTCCAAGGTTTGTACCAGACCGGCATGAAGTTGAACGGGTTTTGCAAGCCGACCTGTCTAGTCTGGTGAGAGAGGATGCCATTCAGGAGAAAGAAATTTTAGCCGCAGGAATTTACCCGATGCTGGCACCCCACTTTTTAGTGGAAGATGAAATTGTTTGGGGTGCAACCGCCATGATGCTCAATGAATTCAGATTGCTATTGAAGTAATCAACAAACGGTAACCGATAACCATTTACCGTTTACTTATTTTGGCAATTGCATCAGGTACTTCTTTGGTGTTACACCAAATTTTTTCCGAAAAGCTGCAATGAAATGACTGGGGTTGGTGTACCCAATTTGTGTGGCTACTTCATTGACTTTAAATTTTTTGGTATCAAGTTGAAGGCGGGCATGATCCAGTTTGTGATCCAACAGGTATCCAAATACAGTATTTCCATAAATTTCTTTAAACCCAACTTTCAATTGGAATTCGTTCAGGCCTGCAAGTTTTGCCAGTGCCTTAAGGCCCGGAGGGTTATCAAAGTTTTTAAGCAGGTGCTCCTTGGCGTTCTTAATTTTCCTGACGGTCTCTTCGTTGTTTAGGAATGGACAGCTTTCGGTATTGGCTTTTTTCTCTGAAAAGTAGAGGCTAAGTAATTCGAAAATTTTTCCATGGAGGTATAGCATTCTGGCATTCTCGCTCAGTTGGATGGTGAAAAGCTGGTTCAGTGCTACCAATAGCATGGATGGAATTTCACGCTCATCATAAAACTTATAGTTGATATTTTCTCCCTTCAAAAAAGAAAGTGGTTCGTGGGTAAAGAGCTTATGCAGATTTTCCAATGAAATAAACAGGAAAACCATTTTGGTTTTTGGGGCAATTCGGAGAGTAAAAGGCAAATCGCTTTCAGGATTGTACATGAAATAGTTCCGTTGCTTTTGAATTTCGCGGCTATACTGAGGGCCAAATTCAAATTGGGCGCTTCCGTCCAGACAAAAATAGAAGTGGACATTTTTTCTGTTTAACTCACTCCGAAGGGAAACCGTTTCTTCCCCTGAATTCTCAACTGCAATCAGTCGGATTTGATCCTGGTCAAACAAAATTTGTTCAATACTTTCTTGGGTATTTACTGTATCTGGAACCATTCTTAATAACAGTTTATCACCACAAAGGTGTGAATAAATATGATAAAATGACTGATTTTTGTCATGATTGCGATAAAATACCTATATCTGTAATAGCTAATTTGCCTGTTATTTATGATCCGTTTATAGGTATTAATGATGATTTTCATTGCATAATCTTGCATCCATATTAAAAAATCAAGTCGGAAATAACGGTTTGAATGGCAAGATTCCTTTACACCCTTTTTTTTGCTCTCTGTTCGTTATCTGTTTTTAGCCAGGTTCATGTCAAGATCACCGATAAACTAACCGGGCATGCCATTCCGGGAGTCGTGTTGGTTGCCCATCAGCAGGCGCTGGGTATTTCAAACGAGAGCGGTGTAATCGACTTTTCCGTTGATACGTTTCCGGTTACGGTTGCTACGTCACACCTGGGCTACCTGCCCAATGAATTAAAGATTTCGCATAGTGGTGAGTACGAAATTGTTGTTGAGCAATCGGTAACGCAGCTGAACGATGTGGTTGTTACCGGTCAGTTTGAACCACAATCGGTCAGGCAATCGGTGTATAAAGTTCGCACTATTTCTTCCGAAACCATTCAGGCAAAAGGAGCCACACGCTTTCAGGATGTGCTTAATACAGAATTGAATTTTCGGTTTAGCATGGATCCGGCACTTGGAGTTTCAAACATGACCATGCAGGGTTTGTCCGCACAAAATGTAAAAGTATTGATTGATGGTGTTCCGGTTATTGGTCGCCAGGGAACCTCCAATGCAGTTGACCTCAATCAGATCAATATGAACTCCATTGAACGGATTGAAATAGTGGAAGGGCCCATGTCAACCATTTATGGGGCTGATGCGCTGGCCGGTGTGATCAATATCATCACAAAAAAACCTGAACAGGATAAGTTGTCGGGGACCGTACGAATTCATGAAGAGAATATTGGTAATGAATTTAGATTTTTTGATAAAGGCATTCACCAACAAAGCGTGAGTGTTGCCTATAAGACCAACTCGTTCTATAGCCTTGCGGATTTCAGCCATAATTATGCTGGCGGATGGCAAGGCGATTCAACTGGTCGCGAAAAACAGTGGCATCCCAAAACTCAATGGATTGGCAGCGGAACAGTAGGTTATCAACGCAATGATTGGAATCTTTCGTATCGCATCGATTTCCTGAATGAAGATTTATACGATCCTTCGCATTATACTAACAATGAAGCGCTTGACAGGCATTACATCACAAACCGCTTCATGCACCAGGTGCAAGGCGCAGCAACGATCACCGATCGACTGAGTTTCAATGGCGCTTTCGCTTTTACGGATTACAGTCGCAAGACACAAACGGTTGTGGTGGATCAGGCTACGGGTGAAGAAACGCTGGCTTATAGTGGTCAGGATCTTACTGAGTACACTGGTGTAACCTTTCGCGGAACGTTTCAATATAAAGTTTCAGAAAAACTTTCACTGCAACCAGGCTATGACATCAACCTGGAATCAGGTTCAGGCGGAAGGTTGTTGGAAGGGACCAACAAAATATCGGATGTGGCTGGGTTTTTATCTGCCGAGTACAAACCATTCAGCTTTTTAAATATTCGGCCGGGTGTTCGCTTTGTCAGGAATTCCGTTTACCAGGCACCGCCCGTACTGCCATCTATTAATACGAAATTCATTCTATCACCAAAATACGATTTGCGCATTTCGTATGGAAGAGGTTTCAGGGCGCCATCCATTCGGGAGTTGTATTTCTATTTCTATGACAGCAATCATCAGATTGAAGGGAATCCTGATTTAGAGGCCGAATTATCGCACAGTATTAATGCCAGTTGGAACTGGCGTGTCATAAAAAATACTGCATGGCAGTATACAACTGTACTGGGAGGTTTTTACAATTCCGTTGATAATCTGATACAAACTGCACAGAAGCCATCATCAACTGTTACAACGTACTTCAACATTGATCATTATAAAACAAAAGGGCTTACGCTTGATAATACGATCAAGTTTAATGCAGTGCAATTCAATGCTGGTTTTGCATACACAGGGTTCTATAATAACTATCAGGAAGTTGACGATGAACTTCCTGAATTTACGTGGTCTCCTGAAGTCAATGCCTCAGTTGCCTATACATTCAGCAAAATCGGGCTTAAGGCAAACTTCTACTATAAGTATACCGGTAATACCCCATTCTACAAGGTAAAAAGCTCCACATCAGAAGTTTATCTGTCACAAACAGATGATTACCACTGGGCTGATGTAAACCTTCAAAAAACATTTTTGAAAAGTTTTTCGGTGACAACCGGTATCCATAACCTGTTTGACATAACACAGGTAAGGAGTACTTCAGCATCGGGAACACATACTTCCGGTAACAATTCCCTTTCATCCGGGCGATCCTATTATCTAACCCTTTCCTTTAATTTTTAACCTTTGAAAACCATGAGTAGTAAACTAAAAACCCTCTTCGTAATTGTTGGAATAAGTAGTATGCTGTTCCGTTGTCAGGAAGACCCAAAACTGCCAGCCAATGAAGTAGAATTTGAAGCATCTGTAGCCGGCATGACAGCCGATGAAGAATCACTGATCATTCATGTGAATTTATCGCGCGAAGCGGAAGCACAATCCACCCTTACATTTTCTATGGAAACAACCGGGGTAGTGTATGGGGTAGATTTTACTCTTGATCCTGCGCCTGTTGGAAATCTTTTTGTTGTAACAATTCCAAAAGGTGAGCAGCAAGGTTCCATTGTGCTGTCGAAAGCTGCTGGTGTTTTGCTGGATGGTGATGAAACGATTACCCTTACGCTTACCGATGCCAATGGCAAGCTGGTAGTAGGAGAGAAGAGTCAGTTGGTCATTAGTTTTTCTGAGATTATTGTTGCCCAATCAACCATGAATATCCAGGGCGGGGGGCCAACCTATCCGAACAAAGTATTCATCGATTTAAGTGCCAGCCGGCAGACGGCTGTTGCGCGCACCTTCTGGGATTTTGGCTTTAGTTCAGGTGATGATTTTCGCGTAATCCTTAATTCTTCTAATGGTATGATGGCTCGCGCGCTTGATAAAACAGATATGAACGCGGTTACCGCCAATGATACAGTCGGCTTTGGCGCTCAACTGTCTGTAGCTGCAGTGTTTGCTGCCATTAGTAGTGACCCTGTTCCCGTATGGGCGGCTACATCCATCAACTGGATAGATGACCCCACAGGCGATTTAACTAAAACAGCTATTGCAGAGGTGTCATCAACAGCTTCTGAAAACAAAGTTTATATAGTTAACAAAGGAAATGGCCCTGGCTCACCTGCAACCAAGCTTGGCTGGAAAAAAATTCGAGTACTCAGAAATGGTGAAGGATATGTAGTTCAGCATGCCGATATTAACGCTACTTCATTTTCTGAAATTCAAATCACGAAGAATACTTCTCATGCATTTCAGTATGTTAGTTTGGCAAATGGCTTGGTGAGTGTTGAACCAGCTACCGGCAAGTGGGATATTGCCTGGACAGGATTTACAAATACAACCCCTTCCGATGTGGGGCTGGTTCCATATTATTTTCAGGATGTTATCGTGCAGAACACAAACGGGGTTCAAACCGTACAGATATTGACTTCGACCAAAACGTTTGAGGCTTTTACTGAAAATGACATCCCGGCTGATTTTGGTTCTCAATCCCAGGTAAAAATTGGCTCGAGTTGGCGTAATGGCGGTGGCCCCTATAGCTCACCTTCATTGAAAGAAGATCGTTTCTATTTGGTGAAAGATGCTGCCGGTAATATATATAAGCTAAAGTTTACCGCGCTTACACAAAGCGGTGAACGCGGTAGACCTGCCATTGCGTTTGCCTTGGTAAAGGCAGGAGAGTAGAATCTGACTAAAACAATTAGCTTTGCAGCCAAATTAAAAGATATATGAGATTGACATACGCTTTATTCACCCTTGTTTTCGTAATTGGTTTAACCAGCCTTTCTGCTCAGCCACCACAAGGACCTGTCACACCTGGAACTACTTTCGGGGAAGTTATATCATCGGATAACGCAAAGCCCATTGCTGATTTACCGGGCATTGTTACTGTCAACGAGGCTGTTCATGTAAAAATGATTGCGAAGGTGGTTGATGTTTGCCCGAAAAAGGGCTGCTGGATTTCACTTGAAATACCGGGGCAAGAATCCAACGCTTTTGTTAAGATGAAAGATTATGGATTTTTTGTACCTGTTGAGTTGATCGGCAAAACGGTTGTTGTGGATGCCGAAGCGAAAATGATCAAAACTTCAGTGGAGGAATTGAAGCATTATGCCGAAGACGCTAAAAAATCAAAGGAAGAAATTGAAGCCATAACCCAGCCTAAGGAAGAAATTCGGCTCACTGCTAATGGTATTTTGGTTGTAAAATGAGTGTGGAATGAACAACATCAGAAACCTAAGAATTGTAGGGATATTGGAAGGAATTTCCTATCTGGTTTTATTGTGCATTGCCATGCCACTAAAATATTTTTATGACCTGCCAGAAGCTGTGAAGTTTACGGGTTGGGCGCACGGTGTATTGTTTATGGCATATATTCCGTTGGTACTTATCGCACGAAAAGTAATGAACTGGAATTTCAATTGGACGATGATTGCACTCGCAGCTTCGTTGGTTCCGGCCGGAACGTTTATGCTTGATGGCCGACTGAAAAGACGAGAATCTGAACTCTAATTTTTTGTTACCCTCTCAATAAGAAAAAACCGCAGAGTGATTTCTGCGGTTTTCTTTTTTATAAGTAAAACTGATTGCGCTCTACTTTTTCTTTTTTCCAGCCTTTTTCCGGGAGGTCGCTTTAGATGCTCTTTTTACTACTTTTTTCCTGGCAACTTTTTTAACTGTCTTCTTCGAAGCCTTAGCTTTCGCTGATTTCTTCACTGTCTTTTTTGCAACTTTTTTGACTGGTTTTGCTTTAGCTTTAGCCTTGGCTTTTGGTTTAACTGAAGGCGCTTTCATCGCATTTAGTGCCGAACCTGCCTTAAACCACACAATTTGATTTTTGTTGTAGGTGTGGTTCACGGTGATGGACTCCTGTGTGCCATTTGCATGATGGATAACCAACGTTAGTGGCTTCTCAGGTGAGAAGGTTGTTAGTCCAACGATATCAAAAGTGTCGTCCTCCTGAATCTTGTTGTAGTCTTCCTTGTTCGCAAAGGTTAGCGCCAGCATGCCTTGCTTCTTCAGGTTTGTTTCGTGAATACGGGCAAACGATTTTACCAGAATAGCCCGCACGCCTAAGTGGCGGGGCTCCATGGCAGCATGCTCGCGAGATGAGCCTTCGCCATAATTTTCATCACCCACAACAATAGAACCTAAACCTTGTGCTTTGTAGGCACGCTGCACATTGGGTACTTCATCGTATGAACCATTCAGTCCGTTTTTAACACTGTTGATTTTTTCGTTGTAGAAATTGGTGGCTCCAATCAACAGATTGTTTGAAATGTTATCAAGGTGACCGCGATACTTCAGCCACTTACCGGCCATCGAAATATGATCGGTTGTACACTTGCCTTTTGCTTTGATCAACAGTCGCAATCCATTCAGGTCTTTGCCTTCCCATGGTTTGAACGGTGCCAGTAATTGCAACCGATCGGATGTTGGGCTTACTTTCACCTGCACCTTGCTTCCGTCTTTAGCTGGAGCCTGAAATCCGGGATCTTTTACATCAAAGCCTTTCTTCGGTAGTTCATCACCGGTAGGAGGATCGAGTTTTACTTGTTGCCCTTGTTCGTTCGTTAAATAGTCGGTGAGCGGGTTGAAATTCAAGTCACCTGCAATAGCCAGTGCGGTTACTAACTCAGGCGATGCCACAAACGCATAGGTGTTGGGGTTACCATCGTTACGTGACTGGAAATTTCTGTTGAACGAATGAACGATGGTATTTTTCTCTTTACGTTCAGCACCCACGCGACTCCACATACCAATACAGGGGCCGCAGGCATTCGCAAATACTTTCGCTCCAATTTTATTGAAGGTGTCAATGAAACCATCGCGTTCGATCGTATAGCGAACTTGTTCCGAGCCCGGGGTGATGGTGAATACCGCTTTTGTTTTCAGGCCTTTTGCAGCCACTTGTTTGGCCAGCGAAGCGGCACGTGAAATATCTTCATACGAAGAGTTGGTACAGGAACCAATCAGGCCGACCTCCACTTTTGTAGGCCATCCGTTCTTTGCAGCTTCTTCTCTTACTTTTGAAATGGGTGTCGCTAAATCCGGAGTAAACGGACCATTCAAATGAGGTTCTAATTGCGACAAGTTGATTTCAATTACCTGATCGAAATACTTTTCAGGGTTTTTATATACTTCAGGATCGGCTGTAAGATGTTCTTTTATTTTATCGGCCATCTTGGCTACTTCAGCACGGCCGGTAGAAATTAAATAACGAGCCATTGAATCATCGTATCCAAATGTGGAGGTGGTTGCTCCGATTTCTGCTCCCATGTTACAGATGGTTCCTTTGCCCGTACAACTCATCGAAGTAGCACCTTCTCCAAAGTATTCAACAATGGCACCTGTCCCACCTTTTACAGTTAAGATACCCGCTACCTTCAGAATAACGTCTTTCGCAGATGTCCAGCCATTTAACTTACCTGTCAGCTTTATGCCAATCAGTTTTGGGAATTTTAATTCCCATGCCATACCGGCCATTACATCCACAGCATCGGCACCACCTACACCAATGGCCACCATTCCTAACCCTCCGGCATTTACGGTGTGTGAGTCAGTTCCGATCATCATCCCTCCTGGGAAGGCATAATTTTCAAGGACTACCTGGTGAATAATTCCAGCACCTGGTTTCCAGAATCCGATTCCATATTTATTCGAAACAGAAGACAAGAAGTCAAACACCTCTCTGCTCTCGGTATTGGCGTTTTGTAAGTCATCTTTGGCACCTACTTTAGCCACAATCAGGTGATCGCAATGAACCGTTGAAGGAACGGCTACTCTGGGACGCCCGGCCGACATGAACTGTAACAAGGCCATTTGAGCGGTGGCATCCTGCATGGCTACGCGGTCGGGAGCAAAATCAACATACGATTTACCACGACCAAAATTTTCAAGTTTTTGGTCTCTATGAAGGTGCGAATACAATATCTTTTCCGAAAGGGTAAGGGGTTTTCCAACCGTTTTTCGTGCTTTTGCAATGCGGGCAGGCATATTCTTATATACCTCCTTAATCATGTCTAAATCAAAGATCATAAGTCGATTATATTAGGGTTCTAAGCTAAGAATTTATTTGCTTTTTGGGAATGTTTCGTAAAAAGGAACCCTCAAATTGAACCTAATTCGCGGCACTGTGCCGCGATCCAAATAAGTTATTACATCCTGCAAGTAAACTGTAAGGGAGATCCCGGAACGGGTCCGGCATGGAGTAAATTATTAAGGGCTTGAAGCTACTTGCTATTGATATAATTGAGAAACTCCCGCTTCACATTTTCGTCCTCTTTAAATTTCCCTGAAAAAAAAGCGGTGCCGGTCTTACTGTTTGTGTCTCCAACACCCCTGGAAGCTACACACATGTGATTTGCATCCATCACTACTGCGACATGATCTGTTTTCAGTGCCCGTTGCATTTCCTTACCAATCTGCATGGTTAAGCGTTCCTGAACCTGAGGGCGTTTGGAAAAATATTGAACGATACGGTTAATTTTGGATAGTCCGATTACCTTTCCAGCGGAGAAGTAGGCCACATGAGCTTTTCCATAGATCGGTACAAAGTGATGTTCGCAGTGTGAATAAAAAGTAATATCCTTTTCAACCAGCATTTGATCGTAGTTGTACTTATTCTCAAACAGCCGTGCGTGGGGCCTGTTCTTTGGGTTCAACCCGCTGAAGACTTCCTTCACATACATTTTGGCTACGCGGTGGGGGGTGCCATTCAGGCTGTCGTCTTTTAAGTCAAGACCGAGTACAGTCATGATTTCTCGAAAATGGCCTTCAATCTTACTGATCTTTTCCTCATCAGTCAGGTCGAATGCATCCGCCCGCATGGGGGTTTCGGCAGACGATCCCACGTGATCGTCACCTAATTCATCGGGGTCAATTGGCTTAAGCGGCCGGATATTCAACGAAATTTCTTTCTGTCTCATACAATGTAATTTTCAGGTCTAACGCACGATCAATTTTCTCTCGCAGTATATTCCAAATCACCACAACAATGTTTTCTGCTGTTGGGTTTAAATTCTTGAAATATTCAGTATCTAAATTTAGGTTTTTATGATCGAATTTTTTCAGCACATTTTCTTTAATAAGATCGCTTAAAACCTTCAGGTCGAATACATAGCCTGTTGTCGGCTCCACTTCACCGGTAATGGTTACAATCATTTCATAGTTATGACCATGAAAATTAGGATAGCTGCACTTTCCGAAGACCTCCAGGTTCTTTTGATCAGACCAGGCCGGGTTAAACAGTCGGTGGGCAGCATTAAAATGCTCTTTCCGCGATACTTTTATCTTCATCGTCCAAAGGTAAACAGAGAACCCCGTAAAAGGTTCAGAATTGAAGAATTCTTGCCTGCCATTTTAAAGATAGAAAGCCGGTTGGATTTTTTGTGTTGATTTTATATTGGCAAGTTATGAAGGGCAAATAGAATGGGTAAGGTTCAACCTGGAGAGAAGGCTGTGCATATTGAAAGTATGTTTATGATTGTAAAATCATAACGTTAAATTTGAAGCATGAATTTCGAAGGAATAACCAATAAGATTGCACACTATAAGCAGGAGGGGAAAACACTTTTTACCAGTTCTTCGTTTCAATCGCACAGCCTGGTGATGCTGCACATTTTAAGCCGTATCGATCGTACCATTCCGGTTTACTTTATTAACACTGGGTATCACTTCCCCGAGACCATGAAGTTCAGAGACCATATCACCGAACTTTTTGGTTTAAACACCATCGATGTAAAATCAGAAGTGTCCAAGCACATGCAACGCGATTCAGAGGGAAGGTTGTTATTTACGTCCGACCCTGATCATTGCTGTTATTTAAATAAGACCCAGCCTATGGATGGCGCCCTGCGAACACACGATGTTTGGATTAACGGAGTTCGGGCCGATCAAAGCGCGGTGCGTGCGGCCATGAAAGTAGAGCAGCCAGCGCCCTATAACACCATTCGTTTCCACCCTATGCTTGATTGGAATTCAAAAATGGTTTGGCAGTATCAGAAGGAGTACAACTTACCGACCCATCCACTGGAAGCTAAAGGATATGTGAGTATTGGCTGCGAACCGTGTACCCGAAAACTTGATCCGGGCATGCAGGAGCGTGAAGCACGGTGGTATGGATTGAAGAAAGTTGAATGTGGCCTGCACACTGAATTAGTAACGAAATGACCATGAACAGTCGCCTTACTGGTCAACGGATAAACTAAAAATATGAATGTACTTGTAACAGGAGGAGCCGGCTACATCGGCACCGAATTAGTAAGCAAACTGGCGGCTGACAGCCGTATAAAAAGTGTGGTGGTGTATGATAACCTGAGCCGCCCCAACTATAGTGTGTTTTTGGGTGGACGCAAGCAGGGGCATGAAAAGATAAAATTTCACAAAGGTGAATTGCTCGATTCGCGTCATCTCAAAAAGGTACTGAAAGGGATTGATGCGGTATATCATCTGGCGGCAAAAGTTACGACCCCTTTTGCGAATGACGATGCGCATTTATATGAACAGGTTAATCATTGGGGCACGGCAGAGCTGGTTTATGCTGTTGAAGAAAGTAAAGTGAAAAGATTTATATATACCAGTAGTTCAGGTATTTATGGTGATTCTGAAGAAGCTGTAGATGAGAAATTTGAGCCAAAGCCAAAGACCTTCTATGCCATTTCCAAATTGCGGGGTGAAGAACATGTTAACAGGCTTGGCGGCAAAATTGACACCTTCATTTTCAGGTGTGGCAATGTATATGGTTACAACCGGGGCATGCGCTTCGATGCGGTGATCAATAAGTTTGTTTTTGATGCCAACTTTCAAAAACGACTCACAGTTCATGGTGATGGAAACCAGTCGCGAACATTCATTCATATCGAATCGATTGCCCAGGCCCTTACAAATGTATTATTTACTGATCTGCCTGGCGGAACGTATAACCTGGTGGGGCGAAGCATTAAAATTATGGACATTGTTGACGAGCTCAAGCAACTTATTCCTGATCTGGAGTTCACCTTTATTAATCAACATCTTAAGTTACATCAGCTAAATGTTAAAGAGAACCTCATGGTGAATCAAAAACTGGGTGTCGATAACCACAAAACGTTGAAGGAAGAACTTCAGGAGTTCCTGTTACGATTCAGTTTCTGATTACTCAAATAGCTGTTTGAGATTTGAAATTTGTGAATTGGAATTTAGATAATTAGAAGCTATTCACCGTTTCGATATCATGAAAGTCGAATACTGCCATGTTTAACCCCAGGGTGATTTCGTGTGTGGTGAAGTTTACCCCAACGGATTTGTTTGTGGGCAACTCAAAGGCATAGCTAAACTTGTAAGACTGCGCAAACTTGATGGAAGCCAAAAAACCGTAAGTATTGAAGTTTCGGGTAAAAGCACCAACTCCGTATCGTTCGTCAATGTTCAGCACAGCATTTAAATCAACCGATAGAGGATTTTCTGAGACGTATTTCAACAGCGCAGATGGCTTCAGGCGGATGCGTTCATTGAGGAAGAAGATGTAGGAGGCCATCCCATAGAAATGCTGGGTGTACAAGGAGCCTTCAACACTTTCGATGCCATTAGAGAAGGTTTCCTTAGTTTTGAGCATCCTTGGAACGGAGAGCCCGAGAAAAAAAGTATTGCTGTGTAAGATAAATCCGGCACCGAAGGTTGGTTTTGTAATGTTTTGGTTGGCTAAAAAATATGGATCCGTTTCATCTTCGATGTTTAGCTCTAAATAATCAGCCCGGTAATTTACCACGCCAGCCTGTAGCCCAAATGAAAGAAATATATCTTCCATTTGAATTTTATAACCATAAGTAGCCATGGCCATGGTGTTCTTATTTTCTCCCACCTGATCACTTACCACCATAATTCCGGCACCCATTTTATTGTCGAACAGGCTGGTATGAATGGTGGCATTCATAGTGGTTGGACTGCCATCAAAGCCGGCCCATTGTTTACGAAAGCTTACAGACGCTGCAAGTTCCTTGTTCAGTCCGGTATAGGCTGGATTAATGACTAAAGGATTATTGAGATATTGAGCATACAGCGGATCAATCTGTGCAACTGCTGACGAATACAAACAGCAAAGAAGCACATTCAACGCGAACAGGGGTTTAAGCATTCTGCTCATAATCTACGAGGGGGTCTGAGATAAATTCAAGCACGTACGAAAAGTACTCAATTGACCATAATTTTCCTACAAAGGATGTCTCACATAAAGATGTGAGCAAGGCCAGACCGTTGGAAAAGCAAGTGATTGAGCTTAATTTTCCAGTATGATCATGGAGAGAAATTAACATGAAGTTGATTATGCTACCCCGATTCATCAATCTTGCCCTGCTCATTACTCCCCTGATTTGTTATTTGGAGTGGGGCGGAGACAATTCAGGTTTTCTTTTTCAAATGGAAGTAGAGTTATTCCGGCAAGATGACCTGTTTCATTCGATGACGCATGTGATGGTACTGGCTCCGCTGGTTGGTCAGCTACTTTTATTGTTTACGTTGTTTCAGAAAAATCCGGGCACGCGATTGACGGCCATTGGCATTGGGTTGCTGAGTGTACTGGTGCTGATGATTTCCCTGGTTGGAATTTTAGGACTGAATTATAAGATTTTCCTTTCCACCATTCCGTTTATTATAACGGCTATTCTGTTCATCAAGAAACGGAAATGCTACAGTTAGCCAGTAACGCTTTGTTGTCTTCTCATAATGAAAAAAAGCCACTCATCGCGGCCTTTTCTCGTCTTACTACTTAAGTCTTAGGTTTACATCTGATTAACAGAATTCATCAAACACTTCCACTAAATGCTGTCCTATCATTTGAGCGTTTCTTCCTTCAATGTGGTGACGTTCGATGAAGTGAACTAATTCACCATCTTTGAACAACGCAATGGCAGGTGATGATGGAGGGTAAGGCAACGTGTACTCCCTTGCTTTCGCAACAGCCTCTTTATCAACACCGGCAAACACGGTTGTTAAGTGCGCAGGTTTTTTAGCGCTGTTTTGTAATGCCCATTTAATTCCTGGACGCGCAGCTCCTGCTGCACAACCACATACAGAATTAATGACCATCAACGTGGTTCCTTGCTCTTTAATTGATTTCTCAACATCCGCAGGTGTTTTTAAATCAGTGAATCCTGCTGTTGTTAATTCTGCGCGCATGGGTGCTACTAATTGTTCTGGATACATATTCTTATTTATATTTTATGATTTGATACAATTTAAGTTTCGAGCGATGAGCTACAAGTTTCGAGTTTAGCTAGCAGCTCGAAACTCGTGACTCGCAACCTTAATCTCATTCCACAGGCTAAACACAATAACGGTGTCCAAAGTTCATTATAAAAACCCAAGTTCCAACTTCGCTGCCTCGCTCATCATATCCTGCGAGTAAGGCGGATCGAATGTGATTTCCACGTTCACATCATTCACACCTTCAATAGCTTTAATTTTTTGTTCCACTTCTCCCGGTATAACTTCCGCGGAAGGACAGGAGGGTGAAGTAAGGGTCATCAGCACAAATACATTGTTTACCGGATAAACGCTGATTTCGTAAATCAGGCCTAACTCGTATATGTCAACCGGGATTTCCGGATCATACACCGTTTTAATGGCGGCCAGCACTTTTTCTTTCAGTCCGGTGGTGCTTGACTCGGTTACTGCTTGCTCTGTATGGTTTGTTTCTTCTGTCATGATTTTACAGCTTGTTTTGTTTTGAAAGCAAGCGCATACAATTTCATTTGTTTAATCATGGCTGCAAAGCCGTTCGATCGTTGTGTACCAATGAACCGCTCCATACCAATTTTATTCATAAAGTATAAATCGGCATGTAGAATGGTATCTGGCGATTGACCGTTGAAAATCCGCGTAAGCAAACTTACCAACCCTTTGGTAATAGCGGTATTGCTGTCGGCTGTGAATTGAACTTTGTCATCTTCCATGCTAGCGGTCAGCCATACTTTCGATTGGCAGCCTTTTACAATATTCTCCTCTGTTTTGTCCGCCTCAGGCATATCAGGAAGTTTCTGACCAAGCTCAATGATGTAGAACACAGTCATTTCCATATCGCCATCAAGCAAGGAAAACTCACTGATGATTTCATCTTGTATTTTAGAAATAGATCGGGCCATTATTTCATGAATTTGATCACGCGTTCAAGTCCCTCCACGAGTTGATCGATTTCCTTTTTTGTATTATAAACAGCGAACGAAGCGCGAACAGTTCCTTCTATTTTAAAGCGGTCCATTAATGGTTGTGTACAATGATGTCCTGTACGAACAGCAATACCTCTAGCATCCAGCATCTGTCCGATATCGAATGGGTGAATGCCTTCTACAATAAACGACAGTACGCTTACCTTTTCTTTAGCAGTGCCTATGAGTTTTACTCCCGGCAATGCGCCTACTTTTTCTTTTGCATATTGAAGCAACTCGTGTTCGTGAGCAGCTATATTTTCTTTACCAAGCGAGTTAATGAATTGAAGGGCAGTTCCGAGGGAGATCACATCGGCAATGTTGGGTGTTCCTGCTTCAAATTTATAAGGCAGATCGTTGTACGTTGTTTTGGCAAACGTAACATCTTTGATCATCTCCCCACCGCCCTGGTAAGGAGGCATCATTTCCAACAGCGATTGCTTTCCGTACAAAATTCCGGTACCGGTAGGCCCGTACATTTTGTGAGACGACAGGCAATAGAAGTCGCAATCGAGTTCCTGCACATCGATTTCAAGATGAGCGCCTGCCTGAGCGCCATCAATCAGTGCAACTGCATTGTGCCCATGGGCAAGGTCAATGATTTGTTTGATCGGGTTTATCGTACCCAGACTATTGGAAGCATGATTGACCGCAACCAGTTTAGTCTTGTCAGATAACAGCGACTTGTAATGCGCCATGTCAAGCTCACCAGAATCAGTAATGTTGATAACTTTCAGAATTGCTTTTCTATCCTCACAAACAATTTGCCACGGAACAATGTTGGAATGATGCTCTAATCCTGAAATGATGATTTCATCGCCCTCTTTGATGAAGGCTTTCCCGTATGATGCTGCCACGAGGTTGATCGCCTCTGAAACTCCGCGAACAAAAATGATTTCTTGTTCAGATCGCGCGTTGATAAATTCTTTTGCAAGTCCTCGGGTTACTTCGTAAGCTTTTGTTGCTTTCTCAGCCAGCGTATGAATACCGCGGTGAATGTTGGCGTTGTAGTTCTTATAATAGTCGATAAGTGCATCAATCACCACCTGGGGTTTCTGACTGGTTGCGGCATTATCGAAATACACGAGGTCACGACCGTTCACTTTCTGGTGAAGAACCGGAAATTGTTCCCTGATTTTCTCAACATCCAGCATGGATCGTGTTGCTACGTTCATGTTAAAAGTTTTTATGAAGCCGTTCGCCAATCATGGCATCGATGAATGCCTTCAATTTTTCGTTCGGAATGTTTTCCAGTACCTCGGCAGCAAATGCATAGAGCATCATCGCGCGTGCTGTATTTTTTTCAATACCGCGACTGCGCAGATAGAATAACGCCTCTTCATCTAACTGACCGGTGGTACAGCCGTGAGAGCATTTCACATCATCGGCCCAAATCTCAAGCTGTGGTTTTGTGTTTATAGTAGCTTTTTCAGAAAGTAAAATATTTCTGTTCGACTGAAATGCGTTTGTCTTTTGTGCGTCAGGCCGTACGTAAATTTTTCCGTTGAAAACGCCTTTCGAATTTCCTTCCAATACCCCTTTATACAATTCGTTACTGAATGAATTTGGCTTACGGTGATCAACCACAGTATGATTATCGGCAAGCGTTTCTCCGTGCAACAGGTATAACCCATACATGTGCGACTCGCAGCCCTCACCATCCAATTGAAGCTGAAGATTGTTACGAACGAATTTACCATCCAGTGTGAAGGTGTACGTATTCACCCGGCTATGATTAGCTTGCCAGATAGTGGTTTGTCCGAACTGGTATCGATTACCATGATCAGCCTGAATGCTGTACAAGTTTAAGCCTGCATTTTCAGCTACCGTTGCTTCCGTAACGATGTTAGAGAAGTTAGGGTGACTACCAATTGAATCAAACTTTTCAATGACTGTTGCTTCGCTGTTCTTGCCAACCACGATGAGATTGCGGGTAAACGTTTTTACCTCAGCGGCAGAGGCATCGTGAATGTTATAGATGATAATCGGCTTGCTAATGATTTTGTTATCAGCAACGTGAATGTACACACCACCTTGCCAGGCGGCTGTATTCCAGGCAACCAAGGCATCGCTTTTGAAATCAGCGTAGGTAGCAAGTTGCTCTTTATGTTCATTTAATTTTTCGATGATTACCTCGTTGCCTGAAATAGTTGAGAGGCTTTCAGAGAATTCTCCGTTCAGTATCACAACCACGTATGCATCAAGGTCAGTGATTTCATAATCCTGAATACGCTGAACAGAGGCTTTAGGGTTTTGTGTTACTGAGAAATTGAAATTCTTTTCCAGCGCTCGCGTAACAGGCGTATGCTTGTACTCTTCTGTTTTAACGGATGGCAATCCTAGTTGCAGAAAGGAAGCTTTAGCAGATTCTCTTACAGTAGAAGAGGAGGGCAGCGTGGTGTGAATATCTGCTGCAATATTTTTTGCCAGGGCAATTTCGCTCATAACTATCAGGCTACCGCCACTTCATCTTTAATCCAGTCGTACCCTTTAGCTTCAAGCTCAAGCGCCAGTTCTTTTCCTCCCGACTTCACAATTTTTCCTTTGTAGAGTACGTGTACGAAATCAGGCACAATATATTCCAACAAGCGCTGGTAGTGTGTAACCACAATGGTAGCGTTGTTTTTTGTTTTCAGTTTATTCACGCCATTGGCAACAATGCGCAAGGCGTCAATGTCAAGGCCGGAGTCAGTTTCATCAAGAATGGAAAGCTTGGGTTCCAGCATCGCCATCTGAAAAATTTCATTTCTCTTTTTCTCACCACCTGAAAAACCTTCGTTTAAGGAGCGGTTTAGCAAGGATTGATCGATTTCTACCAATTTCATTTTCTCCTTCATCATACTTAAGAAGGAAACCGCATCTAATGCCTCCTGGCCTTTGTATTTACGAATTTGATTCACAGCCGTTTTCATGAAGTTGATGGTGCTTACACCCGGAATTTCAACTGGATATTGAAATGCGAGGAACAATCCTTCGCGGGCTCTGTCTTCAGGCGATAATGCGAGCAAATCCTTTTCAAGATATGTAGCTTCGCCACCGGTAACTTCAAACTCTTCGCGTCCTGCCAATACCGAAGCAAGCGTACTTTTTCCTGAACCGTTGGGCCCCATGATGGCATGGACTTCACCGGGCTTCACTTCAAGGTTAATGCCGTTCAGGATTTGCTTATCTCCGATTTTTGCTTGTAAATTTTTTATGCTTAACATTTTTACTGATTTCTATTTTAAAAAGTTTCGAGCTTTGAGCTGCGGGCTTTGAGTGCACTGAGGTACGTTAACTCGCAGCTCATAACTCGTAGCCTAATTTATCCCACGCTTCCCTCCAACGTCAACGCCAGTAATTTCTGCGCTTCCACCGCAAACTCCATTGGAAGTTGATTTAATACTTCTTTCGCGTATCCGTTTACAATTAAGGCCACTGCCGATTCTTCATCGATACCGCGTTGCTGACAATAGAAAATCTGGTCTTCACCAATCTTCGATGTGGTTGCTTCGTGTTCAACCTTCGCACTGTTGTTTTCTACATCGATGTACGGGAAGGTATGCGCACCACACTGGTCACCCATCAACAATGAATCGCATTGAGAAAAGTTACGGGCACCTTCCGCACGCTTCAGGATATGAACTTGCCCCCGATAACTGTTCTGTGATTTACCGGCAGAAATTCCCTTCGATACAATGCGTGACTTCGTGTTTTTACCGATGTGGATCATTTTTGTTCCGGTATCGGCTTGCTGATAGTTGTTGGTAACAGCAACAGAATAAAACTCACCGGAAGAATTGTCACCTTTTAAAATGCAAGAAGGATATTTCCACGTAATGGCTGAACCGGTTTCCACCTGTGTCCATGAAACTTTTGCGTTATCTCCAAAGCATAAAGCACGCTTCGTTACAAAGTTGTAGATACCGCCTTTGCCATTTTTATCGCCAGGGTACCAGTTCTGAACCGTTGAATATTTCACCTGTGCATCTTTCATGGCATAGATTTCAACCACCGCTGCATGCAACTGATTTTCATCACGCATGGGAGCGGTGCAACCTTCAAGATAGCTTACGTACGATCCCTCATCAGCAACGATCAACGTTCTTTCAAACTGACCCGTGTTGGCTGCGTTGATGCGGAAGTAAGTCGAGAGCTCCATCGGGCAACGAACGCCTTTCGGGATGTAACAAAATGAGCCATCGCTGAAAACGGCTGAGTTTAATGCTGCGAAATAATTGTCGCTCATCGGAACGACTGAGCCTAAATATTTTTTAATCAGTTCAGGATGTTCTTTTACCGCTTCACTAAACGAACAGAAAATAATTCCAAGCTCGCCCAGTTTTTCCTTAAAGGTAGTGGCAACTGAAACGCTATCGATTACGGCATCAACCGCTACACCAGTTAAGCGTTTCTGCTCAGTCAGTGAAATACCAAGCTTCTCAAATGTTTTGATTAGTTCAGGATCAACATCTTCGAGATTTTTTGGAGTAGCTTTTTGTTTGGGAGCGGAATAGTAAATGACATCCTGATAGTTGATTTCAGGATAGGTAACGTTAGGCCACTTAGGCTCGGTCATTTTAGTCCAATGACGATATGCCTTTAAACGCCATTCGAGCATCCATTCGGGCTCATTTTTTTTTGTGGATATGAATCGGATGATATCCTCATTCAGCCCTTTTGGAGCCGAATCCGTTTCCAAATCGACCGTCCAGCCGTGTTCGTATTCTTTAGAGGTGAGTTCTTCCAGTAATTGGTTGTCCTTACTCATTGAACCTATTTAGACTTAGTTTAAATAACGCGTAAATATATAACAGAATGCCTAAAAAATGGTTCTTTTTGGGGTAAAGTTTCCTTTTATATGAGGTCGAGGTTCCTGTCGAGACTCTCTTCAAGCGAAATCATGGTCTCGGTTCTTTCAATACCCTCCACCTGTTGCATTTTGTCGTGCAGAACCTCTTTTAAGTGGTTGGTATCGCGACAGTGGATTTTAACAAACATAGAGTAGTTGCCAGTAGTATAATGGATGCTGGTAATTTCAGGAATTTCTATCAACCGGGCTACCACCTTGTCGTATAACGCGCTCTTTTCCAGGTAGATACCAATGAAGGCAGTGATGTCGAAGCCGAGTTTGCCATAGTTGATTTTCAGGGTAGTCTTTTCTACGATACCAGCCTCTTCCATCTTATTCATGCGTACGTGAATCGTTCCTTGCGAGACATTGACCTTTTTGGCTACCTCCGTGAAGGGCTTTTTGGCATTGTCGCGAAGGATCTCCAAAATCTTCAGATCGACTTTATCAATTTCATAATTTTTGGTGATTTTGTTAGTCATATTTTATTGATTTTATAATCAAATATACATATCGATTAAAATATTGCATATTTTATTCGTATTTGTTGAAAATGTGTTGCATTACTTGCTTACTTTGTTGCAGATATTGCAATGAATAAAGGCAGAAGGCTTTAAAACATTAAAAATTGTAGGGTGTTGAAATTTGGCAGACATGCCCTCCTGTCTCGGGGGTGGAGAGTCAAGGATAAACACAGGATAATGCACCCTGACGGTCAACGTCAGGTAGACTAGGGTTGACCACTGTCTTTTTTGTCCTGCAGCTAACTTCTCCGTGGAGGTTCGAACCCTCCCTCTACAGCAAGTTTTGAATTAGGTTAGTACACAATGCAGGAAGTCGCTCGGTTGGGCGACTTCTTTGTTTTAAGCAATTGGCTTCAGCGCAGAGGCGAGCGAAACAGAAGGCTTGTTAATCATGCTGCTTCTTTCCATCTTGAATGGCAAAATTCAAATGATGGAAAATTTTCCGTGGGTTAAGAATTATCCGGAGGGAATTCCTGCCGAAATAAACTTGTACGATTACAGTTCGGTGGTTGAGTTATTCGAAAACAGTTGTCAGAAATATCGCGATCGGGTTGCGTTTGAAAACATGGGCGTTACCATGAGCTACGATCAGGTTGATACCCTCTCTAAAAATTTTGCTGCGTACCTGCAAAACCTAGGCTTAGTGAAGGGAGACCGTATTGCCATTCAAATGCCTAATCTGTTGCAATTTCCGATTGCTTTCTTTGGAGCACTTCGTGCCGGTTTGATTGTGGTAAATACAAACCCGCTGTATACACCACGGGAAATGGAACACCAGTTCACCGATAGTGGGGCGAAAGCCATTGTTATCGTAACAAATTTTGCCGGAAGCCTTGAAAAAATTTTAGCAAACACAAAAATCGAACATATCATCGTCACTGAATTAGGAGATTTGCTCGGTGGGGTTAAAGGTGCGGTTGTCAATTTTGTGGTGAAGCATGTGAAGAAAATGGTTCCTGCCTATTCGTTGCCATCTGCAGTCTCCTTTAAAACTGCTCTCAGGAAGGGAGCCTCCTCTGCTTTCAGCAAACCATCTGTTTCGTTAGATGATGTTGCTGTCTTGCAGTATACCGGAGGAACAACGGGCGTTGCGAAGGGCGCGAAACTTTCTCATAAAAACTTGGTGGCGCACAATTCAATGATTACGCATTGGTTTGGTCCGTACCTGAAGCAAACAACAGAACAGGAAATTATCATCACGGCAATTCCCATGTATCACATTTTTGCTCTCACCGTAAACGGGGTGCTCATGTTCAGTTCTGGTGCGAAGAGTGTGTTGATTACGAATCCTCGGGATATACCAGGCTTTTGTAAAGAATTGAGCAAACATAAGTTTACGATCATAACGGGTGTAAATACATTATTCAATGGCCTCCTGAATAATCCAGCATTTGCTTCATTGGATTTTTCTCAGCTGAAAGGTGCAGTAGGTGGTGGCATGGCGGTTCAGGATGTGGTGGCAAAAAAATGGGAGCAGGTAACCGGTAAGCCGTTGGTGGAAGGGTATGGCCTCAGTGAAACTTCACCGGTGCTGTGTTGCAATCCGTTGGATGGAAAACATAAACTTGGAACGATTGGGTTGCCTATGCCCAGTACAGTGGTGGCTATATTTGACGACAATGGGAATCAGCTTCAGCAAGGCGCAATTGGCGAAATCTGTGCAAAAGGTCCTCAAGTGATGTCCGGATATTGGGAGAAAGACAATGAGGGAGTATTCTATCCGGGCGGATGGTTTAAGACCGGTGACATTGGCGTAATGGATCAGGACGGTTTCTTTAAAATTGTCGATCGTAAGAAGGACATGATTATCGTTTCCGGCTTTAATATTTATCCAAATGAAGTTGAAAACGTTACGGCAGCACATCCGAAAGTTTTGGAAGTTGCAGCCATTGGTGTGAAAGATGATAAGACAGGCGAGGCAATTAAAATCTTTGTTGTAAAGCGCGATCCGTCACTTACCGAGGAAGAATTAAAAAAATACCTCCATGCGAACCTCACCAACTATAAAGTACCCAAATACGTAGAGTGGAGAAAGGAACTTCCTAAAACAAATGTTGGAAAAATTTTAAGACGGGCTTTGAAAGAAGAAACTCCAGCATAATCTTTGCATCCTCATTCGTAAACCCTTGATGATGCGTAAATTCGGTGTTATTTTATTGTTGGCGGGAGTTGGAATATCCCTTGCAGCATATACTTCGGTTTCCAAACAATCGGTAACTGATTCTGTTTCAGTTGATACCCTAAAATACCCGCAAGAGAAGCATTTCGCTAATGTTCGTCAGCTGACCTTTGGAGGAGACAATGCAGAGGCTTACTGGAGTTTTAACAGTAAGATGTTGTCGTTTCAATCAAACAATAAAGCATGGGGTTTATCTTGCGACCAGATTTTTTATACACCCGTTAGTAAAGATGTTGATCTTAAAAATCATAAACCAAAACTCATCAGTACTGGAGAAGGCCGCACTACTTGTGCCTATTTTATGCCGGGCGATAAGGAAGTACTTTTCGCTTCAACGCATTTGGGCGGAAAAGATTGCCCTGCCGAGCCAGCCCGTACACCCGGTGGAAAATATTTATGGCCGATTTATGATTCGTACGACATTTTTGTTTCTGACTTGAATGGGAAAATTAGTAAGCAATTGACCCACGATCCCGGGTATGATGCTGAAGCCACGGTATCTCCCAAAGGTGACAAAATTGTGTTTACCTCCACACGTAACGGTGACCTGGATTTGTACGTGATGGATATTGATGGAAAGAATGTGAAACAAATAACCCATGACATTGGGTATGACGGGGGTGCCTTCTTTTCACCCGATGGAAAAAAACTTGTATTTCGTGCCTCGCGCCCGAAAACAGAAGATGAAAAGAAAGAGTACCTTGATTATTTAAAACAAGGTTTAGTGGCGCCAACCAACATGGAAATTTACGTTTGCAATGTGGATGGCTCAGCCTTGCGTCAGGTTACTAACCTTGGAAAGGCTAACTGGGCGCCCTATTATCATCCATCAGGCAAGAAGATACTTTTCTCCTCTAACCACAAAGGCCAACGCGGGTTCCAGTTCAATTTGTTTATGATCAACGAAGATGGAACAGGACTGGAGCAAATCAGTCATGATGGGGTGTTTGATTCATTCCCGATGTTTTCACCTGATGGCAAGAAAATCGTGTTCTCCTCCAACCGCTTTAATGGTGGAAATCGCAATACCAACCTGTTTGTAGCGGATTGGGTGGACTAAATAGTCTTTAGTCCTGAGTATTGAGTATTGAGATGTAAGTTATTAGATTTGACCAGTCTAAGGACTAACGACTCAATACTAACTACTATGCAAGGTTTCTTCGAACATCAATACCTTTCCTACAAAAAAAATCACATCAAGAATCTGCTTGCCCTGGCAAAAGCCGATGGGCACATGCATGAAAAGGAGATGGCTCTTCTTTATAAAATTGGTTCGGGGTACGGCTTGAAAGACTGGCAAATTCAGAACCTGATCGACAGCACGGATAAATTTACGCTTACCATCCCCGACAATTATAATGACCGGATGAACCTGCTGTATGACCTTATTCTGATGGTGTTTGCCGATGAGATTGTTGAAAAGCGGGAAATCACCTTTTGTGAAGATGTTGCCAAACGTTTTGGAATGAAGAAAGAAGTGGTAAAGTGGTTGTTGGATATTTTTGAAAAGAGTGTTCCTCCACGTACCGATGAGTGGATGGAAATTAAGGAAGAAGCGAAGAAGAAATTTTCAGCTAAAAAGTAATTGTGCGATCCGGAAGAAGGTGTATGGAAAAAGACGAATTCAGGAAACTTACTACTCAGGAGAAGGCGCTCCGAATTAATCTTCGGAAAGATATTTACGGATCATTTGCTGAAATTGGTGCCGGACAGGAAGTAGCCGCTAACTTTTTTAAAGCGGGTGGGGCATCCGGTACCATTGCGAAAACCATTTCAGCCTACGACATGAAGTTCAGCGATGCCATCTATGGGTATTGCGAACGCTATGTTTGTGAAGACAGGCTTCTGAAAATGCTGGATCATGAGTACGAGTTGTTGGGCGAGCGTTTGCCTCACCGCATTGATAACACCCGTTTTTTTGCTTTTGCCGATACCGTTGAGGTATTGAATTTTGAACGTACCAATCAGTCTCATGGCTGGATTGGATTACGCTTTCAATTAAATCCGCATTCTGAAGTCAATGATTGCGTGGTGCACGTAAAAATGCATGACAACGACCCACTGCAGCAGCAGTTCGCCCTGGGTATTGTTGGCGTGAACCTGATTTATGCCTGCTCGTTCTTTACCGACCCGGAAGAAATTTTGATGTCACTTTTAGATGGCCTTTCTGCCAGGCGGATTGAAATCGATATGTTCCGGCTTTCAGGACCAGATTTTAAGCATGTTGACAACCGGTTGATGGCGCTAAAACTTGTGAAGAACGGGTTAACCAAGGCAGCAATGTTTGGCCCTGATGGAAAAGTGATGCAGCCTGCCGATGAATTGTATAAAAAAAATGTGCTGGTGTTGCGCGGCCGTTTTCGTCCGGTTACCCTGGTAAATGTGGATATGCTGTTGGCATCACGCAGGCACTACAGGAGAGAGCCTGATGTGGAGAGATCGAACATGGTGGTGCTGACAGAATTGACACTGAACGACCTGAGTCCCGAGGGTACTATTGATGAAACAGATTTCCTTCATCGTGCCGATATCATTTGTTCGCTCGGACAAACGGTGTTAATATCCAATTATTTCGAACACTATCGCCTGGTAGATTACCTTTCGAAAATTACAAAAGGGAAGAAGATCGGAATCATCATGGGGATTTTTGCCTTGCAGAAGGTGTTTGATGAAAAAACCTATGCCAATACCAGGGGTGGAATTCTGGAGTGCTTTGCTTCCCTCTTTGGCTCAAACGTTAAACTCTATATTTATCCCGCCTGGCGGAAGGAGGGAGTCGACTTGTTTACCTTAAAGGATTTTGAAGAAAGCCTTCCTGATAACCTGAAAAACCTGTTCCGGTACCTGATGGATAATAACAAGTTGGAAGATATCAACGATGCTAACATCAACAACCTGCATATTATCTCCGACAACGTGCTGTCCATGATCCGCAAAGGAGAGGTTGGATGGGAAAAATTTGTGCCGCACAAGGTGGAAGAAGCCATTAAAGAGCATGGATTATTCGACTACCCGTTTACTTCTGAGAAAAAACAGCTTGTCGGTCAAACTTTAACCGGATTAATTAGCAAAGCGGAGGGCTAAAACGGGTTACAATTCTCATCCTACCCTGATTAAGTAAACAATTAAACCCAACTAGAATATGAAAATGAAATTTGCTTTTGTTGCCTTACTGGCCATGTTTGCCTTTTCAGGCTGTAGCGATGATGATGGTGAGTATAAGTGTTCGTCCTGCGCTGACGAACCCGAAGCATTAGCTGCCAATGATGATAGCGGAAGGGGAATTTACAAGGGCGTGCTTATTGGTTCTACAGGAACAATTAAGATTGATATTGATAACCATGGAGAAGGTCATTATTCAGCAGTATTAACTATTGATGGTGATGAGTTTGAACTCACTACAGAGGGTACGTACAATAGTGAAGGTGGTTTTCAGGGGTGTTTTGAGAATACCGCTGCTGATATTTCAATCTGTTTTTCTGTATCTGCTGAGGGAGGCGAGTGGGGAATTATTGATTATAGTATTCCTGGCCATGATGATTTGATCGTCTCTTTGTACAAAGAATTTTCTAATCAATTAGTGGAAGTGTATGAAGGCACTTATAGCGGTGATGCTTCCGGAACATTTAATATGGTCGTTCTGCGTGATGCAGATGATGATGATAACGGATACTGGACAGCTATTTCACGCTCGGATGAGTTGGAATATGTAGATAGTTATTTTGAGGGATACATTGAAGATGACGAATTGTTTGGTGGCAGCGGAGAAATAGCCGTTGGCGGTGAACTTAATGATGATACAGTGAAAGGAGCGTGGGAAGCTGTGGGCGGAAGTGATTCTGGAACCTGGAAAGGCAAGAGAACGCTTTAATTGAAAATAAGAATAAAGTTTAGCGAGGCTGTATCGTATGATGCAGCCTCTTTTTTTATCCTTCTGCTTTCAATCGTTCAAAGTATGCTTTTGCCTCTTTCATTACCTTGGGGGCCAGCGCAAATCCGCTCAGCATAGTTGGTATCGCCATTAAAGCAAAAGCGATATCAATCAAATAAATGACATCCGTGAGCGATGCAACCGCACCGCCAATAATGGTAAGCAGGTACACGTAATCATACGCTTTGCTGGCTTTTACTCCTACCAAATAGGAGAGAGCCTTGCTGCCATAATAATTATAGGAGAAAAGTGAAGTAATGGCAAAGAAGAATGCGCAAATTAATAACAGGTAGTTGCCAATTCCTGGTAAAGAACTTTCAAATGCAATAGAGGTGAGAGTTACCCCATTAGCCTCAGAAGTTTGCCAGACACCTGTTACCAATATGGCGAGAGCAGTTAGCGTACAAACTAATAGCGTATCAATAGCCGGGCTTAACATAGATACTAATCCTTCTCTTATAGGTTCTGAACTTTTTGAGGCACCCAACGCCATAGGGGCAGTACCTACACCAGCTTCATTCGAGAAGGATGCCCTTCTTACGCCCGTTACAATCAGCCCTCCCAGCACTCCACCCAATGCGGGCTCACCTCTAAAATTATCAGCGGCAAAAGCATCAGAGATAATCAGCCACAGGTAATGTGGAACCTGGTTAATGTGGACGATTAAGATGGCGATCACCGAAAAAAAGTAAAGAATGATCATGATGGGAACCATCTTTCCAGCCCAGCTTCCGATACGTTGAATACCGCCCAGGATCACCGTTGCTGAGAAAATCATTAACGCAGAACCTATCATGAATTTAAGTGTGCTGATGGGCGCGCCCATCACGGTAAATGTAGATGACTTAAGAGTGGAGGTTGAGAAACCGATATCGATGATAGCCTGGGTTAATTGATTTGCCTGAAAAATCGGCAGGCACCCAACAAGGCAGCAAACACTAAACATCACAGCAAGAGGATGCCACGATTTGCCGAGGCCCTCGCGAATTACATACATGGGCCCTCCCTGTATTTCTCCGTTTGAGTCTTTACCTCTGAACATTACGGAAAGTGTGCTTGTAAAAAAGTTTGATGACATTCCTACAAAGGCTGTAACCCACATCCAGAAAAGTGCTCCCGGTCCGCCAATAGAAATTGCAATGGCAACACCCGCAATATTTCCCATGCCTACCGTTGAAGCGAGGTTTGTCGATAATGCTTCGTATGCTTTGATTTGTCCCGGGTCGTTCGGGTTATTGTATTTTCCTTTCAGGATATCAATGGCATGACCAAAATACCGATAGGGAATAAATCGAGAGTAGATCAAAAATCCCAGGCCTCCAAAAATGATCAGGAAGAGAACGGGTGTCCAGATTGATGTTGCCAGGTTCGAAAGAAATTCGCTCATACGGGTTGATTATTTTTCAGCGAAATTAATTCGCCCTTAATTTTTTATTAGAAACCGCCATCCAATTACACAAATGATATAACATGCGTGCGCCTACGTTGGCATCCCACTCGGTATCGCCCGGTGCAACCTCGTTCAGGTCAAACCCGATAATCTTTTTATTTGCCTTCACCACTTTTTTAATCAGGTAAGCAATCTGGTGAAACTCAAACCCGCCAGCCACCGGTGTTCCGGTATTGGGGCAAAGCTTAGGATCAAGGCCGTCAATATCGAAGCTGATGTATACGAGATCGGGAAGTTGTTGAATAATCTGATCACAGATTGAATCCCACGATTTTCCATTGTATTGGGCTGCTTTAATGTCTTCATCAAAGAAGGTTACCACCCTACCCATCGATCGTTCAATGACAGTCACTTCTTCTTCGCAGAAATCACGAATCCCTATCTGAACCAATCGGTTTACAGCCGGAATTTTTAGTGCGTTGTACATAATGGAAGCGTGTGAATAGGTGAAGCCTTCATATGCTTTTCGCAGATCTGCATGGGCATCAATTTGTAAAATTCCGAAGCGTTCATGTCGCTCACTTAATGCGCGGATAAATCCCAACGGTGTGCTGTGGTCTCCGCCCAGTAAACCCACAAGTTTACCTTCTTTTAAGAACCGTTGTGTCGTTGACTTGACATAGATGTTTAAATTTTCACACGCTTCATTGATTTTTGCCAATACCGGATCAGCAGGGTTTATATCAGCACCTTCTTCTAAAGTGGTTATATATTGGGAGGAGAGCTCGCGAAGTTTATTACTCTCATCTGTAATGTTCTGCGGAATGGGCTGAAGCGCCACACCTAATTTCCAGGCATCGGGTATATCACGAACGAACAAATCTACCTGTGCCGATGATTCCAAAACTGCTTCGGGTCCTTTTGCAGTGCCGGTGTTGTATGACACCGTTACTTCCCAGGGAACAGGAACAATCACTACTTCTGAATTTTCTACCGAGAAAGGTAAGCCGAATAAATTGTTGGCTGAGCCCGGTGCGTTGGGGTCGAAAGATTGAATAATTTCTTCTTTGGTCATGATTTAAAATTATCGGGTGTTACCATGGCGATTACCTCGCAAAAACCCTGGTTTACCTCTCTCCAGGATGTTGCCCGACACTTAATCATGGCTATTCCGGCAGGAGGCATGTCACCAATTTCTTTTTCTGTTAAATATTCAGCGAGATACGAAATGACAGGGTTATGTCCAACACACATAATGTGGTGGTAAGTCTCATCAAAATGATGAATGATTTCCAGAAAGGTGCGCGGTACAGCGGTATAAAGTTCTTCTGTCAGTTGAATTTTGATGGAATCGGGTTTTAATGCCTGTGCAACCAGGGTTGCTGTTTGCGAAGCGCGAATGGCGGTGCTGCTGACCAGTAGTTCTAAAATTATTTTTTGTGCACTCAGGTATTTCCCGGCAAGCCTTGCATCGTTCATTCCCTGTGCTGTGAGTTCACGCTCTTTATCTGTCTGACCGAATTGTTTATCAGTACTTTGTGCGTGACGCATGAGGTACAAAAAGCGTGACATGGTAGCTCTGATTGCCGATGTATTTTAATTGAATACAGACTCAATAATAATGTACCGAATTTGATTTTTTAAAATTTTCCTGATATTTGAAACCTTTGACTAAGTGTTGACATGGCAAAAAACCTTGTAATTGTTGAATCTCCCGCGAAAGCGAAGACTATTGAAGGCTACCTGGGGAAAGATTTTAAAGTTTCGTCCAGCATGGGGCATGTGCGCGATTTACCGAAAGGTGGCGGTGCTATTGATGTGGAAAATAACTACGAACCCACCTACGAAGTAAGCCCCGATAAGAAGGAAGTCATCGCCAAGTTGAAGAAGATGGCAGAGGATGCCGAGATGGTTTACTTGGCAAGCGATGAAGACCGTGAAGGAGAAGCGATTTCATGGCACCTGAAAGAAGTGCTGGATTTAAATGATCAGAAAACCCGCAGGATTGTCTTTACCGAAATCACCAAGAAGGCTATTCTGAATTCACTGGAAAGCCCGCGGGGAATTGATATTGATTTAGTCAATGCGCAACAAGCGCGCAGGGTATTAGACAGGTTGGTTGGCTATGAGCTTTCTCCTATTCTGTGGAAGAAAATAAAAACCGGCCTTTCTGCTGGCCGTGTTCAATCAGTGGCTGTGCGGCTGATTGTGGAACGTGAGCGTGCCATTAATGAGTTTCAATCAAAATCAGCATTTAAAGTAAAGGCACTTTTTATTTTAGATGGTAAAAAGAATCTGGTTGCGGAACTTCCGAAAAAATTTGATTCCGAAGCAGATGCTTTGAAATTTTTGGAGGCGTGTAAAGGGGCAAGCTATACCGTGCTGGATCTCGAAAAGAAACCTTCCAAAAGAAGTCCTTCGGCACCCTTCACTACTTCTACCTTACAACAGGAAGCAAGTACAAAACTAGGCTACTCGGTTATCCGCACCATGACCATCGCGCAAAAGTTGTATGAAGCGGGTAAAATTTCCTACATGCGTACCGACTCGGTTAACCTGTCGGATGATGCGATTAAAGCGGCCACTTCAGAGATTGCAAAAAACTATGGTGCTGAATATGTTCACGAAAGGCGCTATCAAACCAAATCATCATCGGCACAGGAAGCACACGAAGCTATCAGGCCAACTGATTTTTCGGTTACACAAGCCGGTGCCGATGAAGGGGCTCAACGGTTGTATGATCTGATTTGGAAGCGCGCCATTGCTTCACAAATGGCTAATGCGGAAATCGAAAAAACAGTTGCTACTATCGGTATTTCAACCGTGCCGGAAACCTTAACCGCTCAAGGTGAGGTTATTACCTTTGATGGTTTTTTGAAAGTATACATGGAGTCATCCGATGAAGAGGATGATGAAGAAGCAAAAAACATGCTTCCGCCAATCGTGGTTGGTCAGAAGCTTACGTTAGGCGATATGAAAGCCCGCCAGGAGTTTTCGCGCCCGCCCGCCCGCTATACAGAAGCTAGTCTGGTTAAAAAACTGGAAGAGTTGGGCATTGGTCGTCCATCTACTTATGCACCGACCATCACCACTATTCAGAAACGGGAGTATGTGGTGAAGGAAGTGAGGGAAGGGAAGGAGCGTAGCTACAAAGTGCTGACGTTGAAGAACGACAACGTTACGCAAGAAGCGTTGACTGAGATTACAGGAGCAGAGAAAAATAAATTGTTCCCGACCAATACAGCCATGGTGGTGACTGATTTTCTAGTGGAGCATTTTTCGGATGTCACCGATTATTCATTTACCTCTGAAATTGAGCAGGAGTTTGATGAGATCGCCACCGGAAAACTGGAGTGGAGAAAGATGATCGATAACTTCTACAAACCTTTTCATAGGAAGGTTAAGAGTACGGAGTTGATCGAACGTTCATCGGCAGGAAAGAACCGCGAAATAGGGGTTGATCCTAAAACAGGAAAGAATGTGTACGTGAAACTTGGCAAGTTTGGAGCGTATGTGCAGTTGGGTGAAAATCCCGATGACAACGGAGGTGAAAAACCAAAATTTGCCAGTTTGCGCCCGGGTCAGTTCATTGAAAACATTACGTTAGAAGATGCCCTTGAGCTGATGAAGATGCCACGCCAGATGGGTGAGTTTGAAGAAAAACCTGTGGTGGTAGCCATTGGCCGTTTTGGGCCGTATGTTCAACACGATAAGAAGTTTGTATCGATCCCTAAAGGTGAAGACCCGTACACGATTACCCTTGTCCGTTCGATTGAACTGATTGAAGCGAAGCGAATTGCTGATGCTAATAAATTGATCAAAGGTTTTGAAGAGAATCCGGATATTCAGGTACTGAATGGCCGCTTTGGTCCGTATATCAAAGCGGGGAAGAAGAATGTAAAAATTCCGAAAGACCGTGACCCGAAAGACCTGACCCTTGAGGAGTGTGTTGAACTGGCGGCAAATGCTCCTGAGAAAAAGGGGAGATTCGGACGATTTGCTGCTAAAAAAACTGAAACTCCTGCCACGGTTGCTGAGAAGAAGGAAAAAAAGCCAGCCGTTAAAAAAGCGGTAGCCAAGAAGGCAACCGCAAGGAAGACATCGTCAAAGAAGAAAAAATCATAGCAAGTAAAACCCCACTGCGATGAGGAAAAAACTGGTGGTACTTACCGGGGCAGGCATCAGCGCAGAAAGCGGCATTGCAACGTTTCGTGATTCAGGTGGACTTTGGGAGGGGCATCGTGTAGAAGATGTAGCCACTCCTGAAGGTTGGAAGAAAAACCCGGCACTGGTGCTGGAGTTTTACAATCAAAGAAGAAAGGCGGGCCTGCAAGCGAAACCAAATCGTGGCCATGAAATTTTGGTTGAACTGGAAAAGCATTTTGATGTAACAATCGTAACGCAAAATGTTGATAATCTCCATGAACGCGCTGGGTCATCGAAGGTGATTCACCTTCATGGCAGTTTATTTGAATCACGCAGCACGAAAGATGAAAATTTGATTTATCCAATCAACGGATGGGAACTCAATGTAGGCGATACCTGCGAACTGGGTTCACAGCTTCGTCCGAATATTGTGTGGTTTGGAGAGATGGTTCCCATGATTGAAGTGGCTGCACACTACGCCTCACAAGCCGATTTCTTTTTGGTGGTAGGTACATCCCTGGTGGTTTATCCGGCCGCAGGACTGATTCACTATGTGCCCGTAGAAAGCCCGAAATTTGTAGTTGATCCAAATATGCCTGAGGTTGGAACCGTTTCGTACGTAACCATGATCAAAGAAGTCGGCAGCACAGGCATGGAAAAGGTTAAACAACATTTACTTAAATTGATCTAACGATGCTGTTAGCGGTTGATATCGGGAATACGGACATTACTTTAGGGTTGTATGATCAAAACCAATGGGCACACATTTGGAGGATAACAGCTGCCTCTAACAGGCCTGAATTGTTTTATGGTATTAAGCTGCGCGAGTATTTTTTTGAAGCGGGGATAAAACCAGCCGCTGTTCAAAAAATTGTGGTAAGCAGTGTGGTGCCCAGCCTGACCGACCGGATCATTACTGTGGTAACTACCTTGTTTGAGAAACGGCCCATTGTGTTAGCACCAGATGTTTACCGAAAGCTTCCTATTGAAGTTTTAAATCCGTATGAGATTGGATCAGACCTTGTTGCCAACGCGCTGGCTGCCTTTGTAAAGTTTAAAAGAAATTGTATCGTGGTTGATTTTGGTACTGCATTAACCTTCACCACCATTTCGGGCCAGGGTAAAATACTGGGTGTTTCGATTGCTCCTGGTTTAAAGACTGCCATCAAATCGTTATCGCAGAATACCGCCAAGTTATTTGATGTTCCGCTGGAGTTGCCCCAGTCCGCATTAGGAAAAAATACAGTCCATGCTATTCAGGCTGGAATTTTGTTAGGCTATGAAGGCTTAGTGGAATCTATGCTTCAGCGAATAAAAGATGAGCTGTCGGATTTACAATGTGCCACCGTAGCTACCGGAGGACTTTCTTCAATCATAGCGCCTCTTAAAAACCAGTTTACCGAAGTTGATATAAACTTGACCCTAAACGGTCTGAAACTTACAGGCGATTATGTGTAAAAACACAAATTGGCTTGGTAATTGAGTATTTTTAGCAATCCGTATATTTTAATTAATTTAGTTTTTTAACATGGTTGTACCAATGGTAAGACTTGCACTTGTAGCATTCATTTCCCTTCTTCTGATTGTTCCTCCTGCCGTTGCCCAAAAGGCTAAATACAAGGATATTTTTGCCCTGTTAAGTATCAAAGAATATGGTCAGGCTGAGCCTTTCTTAAAGGATTACCTTAAAGTAAATACCGACAATGGAAACGCGTATCTGTTTATGGGACAGATCTATAAAGAAAAAGCAGAAGCGGAGGATGTTCTGATAAATACGAACAGGAGTATCCAGGAAATGGATTCGGCCATTCTTTACTTCGACACAGCGCTGAAAATCATTGACGAAAAGGAGGTTAAAAAGAACAAGGAATATTATGTCGCGTATAATCGCAGAGATTTACGAACCGGTGAATTTGGTGTTAAGCTTTCTGATGTTCAGTTTGATTTACAGAAAAAGATCGAAGGCCTCCGTGAAAGAATTGATAAAGTAAAAATGGTAAAATTTTATTTTACCAAGTCTGAAGAACTGTATAAGCAATCGGCTGATATTTTTCAAACGATACAAAAGGCATTTCCGGGCGAACGTGAGTTGTACCTGCGGGCAGATGAAGCGATGCTGAAAAATCTTACCGGGTTGCAGCAGAAATATGATTCCAGTGCAAAAATGTTTGAATACTATAAAGGGAGCCTGGAGAATATTGGTAAAACAAAGTATAATCAGGTGTGGACACCTTCTGATATAGCGGATTTTAAAAGTGATGGAACGACTTTGACTGATTTCTATCAGGACGAGGTAAAAGTGTGGAGTTATGAAAAGTTTGCCAACAAGTCGCTTTCCATTATTGAAAAGGAGGTTAAACCTACCCAAGACAACCTGATAAAATATGATATTGAAATCAATAAGCTTCGGCAGAAATTGGAGACGGATTCCGTTTCCGTAAAAAATGATCTGACAAAATTGATTGACCGGATGCTCGATGGTCAATTAAAAAAGTTTGATACTGATCCAATGCCGATGGACGTATTTGCCTTAAAAATTGCTGATCTTGAATATCAATCAACACTGGTTGAGAACAATCAGAAGAAAGGCGTTGATGATATGTTGGTGTTATTGAAAGCGGTAGAGGAGGAAGTAAAATATATTAATAAAGTTGATAGTGTAGCCGATAAATTAATAAAGAGAAATCTGGATGAGGATATTATCAACTACCAGCAATTTGTGAATTCAACCTTTACAAAGGGTGATATTCTGAAAAGTTATATCAGAAGTTTAAAGGAGTATGCTGACCGTGAACAAACAGTTAAGCACCGTGAACTGGCTTTCCGGACAGAGGCACTAAGATGGCTGGTAAATGGCAATGATTCCATCCCATTGTTTAATGATGCGCCTCGTTCAAAATACTGGCCGCTGGTAGTGCTTCAGGATAAATACACAGCGGGTTTGGTGTTCTCCGATTCAGTTTCTGGCCAGGGTTATTTTTATAGCATCACACCCTCGCGCAAACCCGATGTAAAGGTTACGTTTCCTATTGATAAAGCGACCATGAAAGAGCGCAGACAGCAGGGGGTGAAAGCTTTTGTGACTTCAGATCCGGCCGCACAAATTTTCTTTGTGGTGATTTATATGGAACGAATGGTAAACGGAAAGCATCCTGCCACCATCGCAAAAATTTATAAGTCAGACGGCCTCTCGTGGAGTCACAGTTTCGGTTTTGATATTGTTCCCCAGGAAATTGTTTTTGTTCCTGATACCGGTGAGTTGGTAATAAAATCATCGGGGGAAACATTTGTTTCCATTGATAAGAATGGCAAGTTGTTAATGAAGTAATTGAGGTTTAAGCTCCTACGAGTTTTTTCCAATCCTGATACCGCATATCAATTCGTGCCTTCATTTTCTCATAATTTTCCCAGCTATCGGTAACATGATAGATGGAGGGGAGATTTTTCACTAAAATCTCGTGGTAATCATTATGATAGAGGCCACCCCCGTAATAGTAATAGGTAAACATGTTTCCCTGGCGGCTAAACAATTCAAAACCTAAGTAGCCGTCCCAAATTTCGCTTAGAATGGTGCAGGAAATTTCTCTCCGTTTGAACCGGAAAATCTGGATAGAAGCCTCTTCTTCAAAATATTCGGAATACATATCCTGATCAATGATCCATCCCAGGTACATACCAATGTGCACATAGGCCTGTTCAATGGGGAGAGAATCTGGAAAATTGCCAAGAAAGTGAGACTTGGCATTGTCGTAAATGGTCTTTTGGATTTCAGCCTTCTTTTCCATAGCTAGAGGTTATTAAACAATGTTAATGAAAGAATAAGTAACCTGCAATAATGCCTCCGATTACCCCAAATAAATCAGCAATGAGTCCCCCGGTAACAGCATAGCGTGTTTTTCTAATATTTACTGAACCGAAGTAAAGGGCTAGTATGTAGAATGTAGTTTCCGCGCAGCCTCTGAAAATACTGGCCATGTTTCCAACAAAAGAATCCACACCATATACTTTTGATATTTCAACCATCATGCCTCTGGCGCCTTGTCCGCTCATGGGTTTAAGAAAGGCAACGGGTAAGGCATCTACAAAGTCAGTATTGATGTGAAGGGCAGAAAGGGTGATGCGAAATCCATCGGTCAGATAGGTTAGCGATCCTGACTCGCGGAACACGCCAATGGCAACCAAAATCCCCACAAGAAAGGGAATTACTTTAATGGAAGTTTCAAAACCTTCTTTCGCACCTTCAACAAAAGTTTCAAAGATGGCAACTTTTCTGTACAGCCCCATTCCAATAAATGAAATGATTATGCTCATGATGATAAAGCTTGTAAATAACAATGATTGATGTTGAAGAGCTTCCTGCGAAAGGGTTGAGAAATGCCAGGCACCAAGACTGATGATGCCAACAATGCCAACGAGATAGGCCAGAACTACAGGATCAAGTAAATTGATTCGTTGTTTGATTGAAACATAGATGAGACCGGCTACTGTTGCGAAGCAATGCGCGATCATTAATGGAATAAAAATACTTGTAGGATTGGCCGAGCCCATCGTTACCCGATCGGCAATAATAGAAATAGGAATGAGTGTTAGTCCCGAAGCGTTCAATACCAGAAACATAATTTGCGCATTGGAGGCGGTTTCTTTATTCGGGTTAATCTCCTGAAGCTCTTTCATAGCTTTTAGGCCAAGTGGAGTGGCCGCATTATCAAGCCCAAGAATATTGGCACTGAAGTTCATGATGATGGCACCGGAGGCAGGGTGATCGCGCGGTATTTCAGGAAATAGTTTTGAGAAGAACGGCCCAACCAAACGGGAAAGTATGGTAATCATTCCACCCCGTTCACCAATTTTCATCAGTCCCAGCCATAACGTCATTACACCGGTTAATCCGATCGAAATGGTGAACCCGGTCTTGGCCATCTCAAATGTTGCCTCCATCATTTTTGGAAACACGGTTGTATCCTGGAAGAATATCAGTTTAACAAGACCAACAACAAAGGCGACAAGAAAGAAGGTTACCCAGATGTAGTTTAGTGCCATAGATAGTGCAAAATATTTCTAAATGTAGGGTTCCTGAAGGGACATCAAAATTTTTTGTTAACTTTCTGAATTATATTTGGTTATCCTATGAACAAATTTGGCTTAGTCTGTTTGTTTTTATTCTCCTCCGCTATTGCTTGGGCACAACCCCCCAATAATGATCAGGTAAATGCATTGGATATAACCGCCCTGATCAACGGTTGCTCACCGGATGCCTCCTACACCACTGTTGCTGCAACAGCAGATGGCGCGGCAGGTTCCTGCTGGAGTAACGGACCGAATTACAATGTGTGGTTTAAATTCACCGCCACGGCCAGTCAGTATATTAAGGTACAGGTAAAGACAGGCGGCAGCGAAGGAACGATGCAAAACCCATTCGTGGCCTTGTGGGATGCAACTCTTACTCAAATAGGTTGCCAGAATTACCAGGGCGCCAGTACAGATATTGAAACGGATTACTATGGATTAA
>JBAQPU010000010.1:0-22827 GCA_049306095.1 Cyclobacteriaceae bacterium | reverse complement strand
AATCTACCCCCCCAGTAAGCAAGTCTTAAAAAATATTTACCTCTCCTTTTTCTATGGCGCCAAAATCGGGGTGCTTGGACTAAACGGGTCCGGAAAATCATCGCTGTTGCGCATCATTGCCGGCATCGATAAGGAGTTCCAGGGCGAAGTTGTTTCCGACCTGAGTTTCACGGTTGGCCTGCTCGAGCAGGAACCACAGCTCGATAAAACCAAAACGGTTAAAGAAATTGTTGAGGAAGGTGTGGCTGATGTGGTGGCTCTCCTGAAAGAATTTGAGGCGATCAACGAAAAATTTGCCGATCCGGCAGTCATGGAAAATCCTGATGCCATGGATAAGCTTATTGCCAAGCAGGGCGAAATACAGGAAAAGTTAGATGCCGTTAATGCCTGGGAACTCGACAGTAAACTGGAAAGGGCCATGGATGCCTTACGCTGTCCTCCTTCCGATGCTAAAGTCGAGCACTTATCAGGCGGAGAAAAAAGACGCGTAGCCCTTTGCCGATTACTCTTACAAGAGCCAGATGTTTTGCTGCTTGACGAACCTACCAACCACCTCGATGCTGAATCGGTTGACTGGTTGGAGCAACACTTAAAACAATATAAAGGAACGGTCATCGCGGTAACGCACGATCGTTACTTCCTTGATAACGTAGCCGGATGGATTCTGGAACTCGACCGTGGTGAAGGCATTCCCTGGAAAGGAAATTATTCGTCATGGCTTGATCAAAAACAAAAGCGTTTGATCCAGGAAGAAAAAACAGAATCGAAAAGGCAAAAAGCACTGGAACGTGAATTGGAATGGGTGCGCATGAACCCCAAAGGAAGGCACGCCAAAGGAAAGGCGCGTTTGAACGCATACGAAAAATTATTAGGGCAAGAAGGAAGGGAGAAGGAAGAAAAACTGGAACTCTATATCCCTCCGGGCCCGCGCCTGGGAAACAAGGTGATTGAAGCGCATGGAGTTGCAAAAGGATATGGTGACAAACTGCTTTATGAAAACCTGAACTTCATGTTGCCCCCCGCGGGGATTGTGGGAATCATCGGACCGAACGGTGCCGGTAAAACCACCCTGTTTAAAATGATCACCGGAAAAGAAAAGCCGGATGCCGGTACATTTGAAGTGGGTGAAACGGTTCAGATCGCCTACGTGGATCAGGAGCATGACGATTTAAAACCTGAGGATACTGTTTGGCAGGCTATTACCGGTGGAAATGAATTGATTTCTATTGGCGGAAAAGAAATGAACTCACGGGCCTATGTGAGTAAGTTCAACTTCAGCGGAACAGATCAGCAGAAAAAAGTAAGAGAACTTTCGGGTGGTATGCGTAACCGTGCGCACCTGGCCATTGCCCTCAAACAAGGTGGTAATCTTTTATTGTTAGACGAACCCACCAACGATTTGGATGTGAACACCCTTCGTGCTCTGGAAGAAGGTTTGGAAAATTTTGCCGGATGTGCCGTAATCATTTCACACGACCGCTGGTTTTTAGATCGCGTGTGTACACACATTCTGGCCTTCGAAGGTGACTCACAGGTTTTTTGGTTTGAAGGAAGCTTCAGTGAATATGAAGAAAATAAGAAGAAGCGATTAGGTGACGATCAGCCGCACCGGATCAGGTATAAAAAACTGGTGAAATAATCATCGCCTTCCTTAAAACTTAAATCGCCCCGACAACAGGGGCGATTTTTTTTATCCTGAAATTTCACGTTCTTAGAATACACAATCTCCATAAACCCCTCCATTATGAAGAAGATTCTTAAAATCTTTCTGCTCCTATTCCTCGTTGTTGTAGTAGGCATTACCGGTTTACTTACCTACGTTAAAGCAGCCCTGCCCGATGTTGGCAGCGCCCCCGACATAAAAATTGAAGCCACTCCCGACATGCTTGCGCGTGGTGAGTATTTAGCAACCAGTGTTTCGGGCTGTGTTGAGTGTCACGCTCAACGCGATTTTACAAAATTTGCAGGGCCTGTCGACACAAAAACATTAGGTCAGGGCGGTGAATTATTCGGATCCAAATTTGGCTTGCCAGGCGAATATTATTCCAAGAACATAACACCCTTTGGTATTGGCAATTGGACCGATGGTGAAGTGTACAGAGCTATAACATCAGGGGTTTCAAAGGATGGTATCGCACTGTTTCCCATTATGCCTTATCCGCATTATGCTAAAATGTCTAAGGAAGATATTTATTCAATCATTGCGTATATCAGAACCTTAAAACCAATTGAATACGTTGCTCCTACATCTACATCGGCCTTCCCGATGAATTTCATAATTAATACCCTACCCAAGCCGGCCGACCATCAACCATTACCACCACAAGACGATCTAATTAAGTACGGAGAATACATGACCAACGCAGCGCTTTGTAAGGACTGCCACACGCAACAGGTAAAGGGTGAATACAAAATGGAAATGTATATGGCCGGTGGATTTGAATTTCCTATGCATACCGGTGGCATTGTTCGGTCAGCCAATATCACCCCCGACAAAAAAACTGGTATTGGAAACTGGACTGAAGAACAATTTGTACAACGCTTTAAATTATACTCCGATTCAAGCTATGTACCGACACCAGTAAACCCGGGAGAATTTAATACCCAAATGCCTTGGGGTTACTATACAAAAATGAAGGAGGAGGATCTGAAGGCTATCTTTGCTTACCTGCAATCAATCAAACCTATTGAAAACATGGTGGTAAAGTTCGACCCTCCAACAAATTAATCCATCATGGGAAAGGGAATAGCTACCATCATCTTATTGATTTTTTCAAATGCATTCATGACACTGGCGTGGTATGGCCATTTGAAATTCAACGAAATGAAATGGAGCCAGAGTTTAGGCCTGGCGAGTATTATCTTATTCAGTTGGGGAATTGCTTTTTTTGAATACACGTTGCAGGTTCCGGCCAATCGCATCGGGTTTAAAGAATATGGCGGCCCGTTTTCACTGGTTCAGTTAAAAGTAATCCAAGAAGTTATTACGTTGCTGGTGTTTGTTATTTTTTCAATTCTGTTTTTCAAAAATGAAACCTTCAAATTGAATCACCTCATTGGCTTCGTGCTGTTAGTGCTGGCTGTCTACTTCATTTTTAAGAAGTAATCATCGGATTTCCTCTCCCGGCTTTGTTTTCCAACGCTCATGCATCCATACCCACTGAGCAGGGAATTTCCGGATTTCATTTTCCGTAGCATCGCTCATTTTTTGAGTGTTCACAATCAAATCTGCCTCCTCATCTCCCGTGATAGTCATGGGTATTTCCGGATAGCAATTGATTTCTTGTATTAAGTCGTCACGCAAATGGATAATGGTAGGCACTACGGTTGCTCCGGTTTTCATGGCAATGACTGCGGCACCAACCGGTGTAGCACACGGCTTTCCAAAAAAATTCACGAACCTGCTTTTGACTTTCGTGTCCTGATCAATCAAAATCATTAACGTACCACCACTTTTAATATTCTTGATGATCTTCATGGTATCCTTTCCCCGCTCAACTGCAGTAGCCCCAAGTTTTTCACGTTGCGACCACAATAAATCATTTAGCTTTTTATCCTTAACGGGTGTACCAATAATCACCGGCTTAAGGCCTCGAAATGAAAATTCAGTGGCTGTAAATTCAAATGCACCCAGGTGCGACACTAATGCAATAACGCCCTTGCCTTTTTCCAGGGCTTTATTCAAATGCTCTTCTCCGCGAAGAACGACCATCTTCTTAAACTGATCATAGTCCGTTATTCTATAGGCCCAAATTAAATCACCCGCGTTCATACCCAACATCCTGAAAACATCTTTTGACAATTGCTTGATTTCCGATGGGCTTTTTTCATTTCCATATGCCAACGCAAGATGCTTTTGGGCTAATGCCCTTGATTGCGTAGCAACATAATATCCAGCCCGGCCTAACAGCCCAAAAAATTTAAGCCACGGTTTCCTGGGTATGACGTACGACAGCAACATCAAGCACCTGATGGTGGCATACAAAAACGTGTACCTGATCTTGCGCTTGAACTTCTTATACTTTCGTTTCTTCTTACCCATGTTTTGCCAAGATACTATTAATTGAGTTTCAATTACTAATTTCAGTGCATGAAGAAATTATTTGTAATCCGTCACGCCAAATCAAGTTGGGATAATCCAATGCAGAATGATTTTGACAGGCCATTGAACAAACGAGGCGAACGTGATGCACCCCGTATGGCAAAGCGATTAAAAGAAAAAAGAATCGTTCCCGACCTGATGCTGACCAGTCCGGCCAACCGTGCACGAACAACCTGTGAAACGTTTGCCCGTATCCTAAACTATGCTGCGGAAAAAATTAAAACAGAAAAATCTCTTTATCATGCCGATGAGGATGAAATTTTAAGCGTAGTGAAGGGAGTAAACGAAAAACACGATGAAATCATCCTCTTCGGGCATAATCCGGGAATAACCGATTTTGTTAATAAACTAACAGATGCCCGCATCGACAATGTGCCTACCTGCGGTATTGTTGCCTGCACGGTAGAGGTTGACTCCTGGAAAAAAATTGCCTGGGGTGGCGGAAAGGTTGACTTTTTTGATTTTCCGAAAATGAAAGTAGACTAGAAGGCAACTCAAAAAAAGTCAGGTTGAGTTTTTGTTGAAAACCGACTTTCAATACTAACACCGTCTTCGACAAGCTCAGGTTGACAACTGAATTGATTTTTGTGAAGACCTCTACTTGTCATTTAAAAATGGAATAAAATCCCAGGCACGTTTCTGCAACAATCCCTTTTCTTTAAACCGATACCCCAGCATAATCCGAAAAGTACTGCTGGCACTTTCGAACCGGATGTCTTCAAATGTTACCGCTCTCGATTGAATCACAAAGCCAAGGCCTCCAAAAAAACGATCGCTGTTATAACCAATTCCCATTCTGAGGTAAGTCGTAGCGTTGAAACTGATATCATAATGTTCGGTACCATCTTCCTCGCGATAGAAAACCCAATGGTGCGCTGGCCCTACGGTAAGTGTACCATTGATAAACAACTTCTTCCAAACATAATTGTAGGAATAGCCCGGTGCTACGCTTAGCGTAGTGCAGGTAATATCTTCAAAATCGGCTCCATCACCCAACCCAACCCGAACAGAAGATGAAAGCATAGCCGAGTCTGCTTCTGCTTTAAACGAGTTAATGGTTCCGTATAAAATAAACGAACCTCTTCTTTTGAGCTGGCGCTCGGCATAGTTATAGGATGAACGAAGGGAAAATTGTCGGTGATTAAAAACATAGAAACCTGCCACACCAAAGTTGCGCGTGCTGATATCGGCCCGGTTGGGACCATCAATAGCACTTTTTACGCGCTCATCGTCTTTATAAAAACCTGAATATTTTTGATGATACAAATCAACGCCCCACGATTTAGTCAGCACATTTACCTGTAAATCCCGTGAATCAGATTCGCCATAAATTTGTTTCTGCTCTTCGTTTATAGGAATTGCAAATGCGACTTCAATGCCAACTTCAAACATATACACTCCAAAACCCATGGAGGCGGTGTTGTTGGGTTTAAACGTAATGCTTTTATTATCATTCTCACGATCGCTGATATCAAAGGTGAGCGTTCGATGTTTTAATACCGGCCAAATAAAAAAATGATTCGGGTACTCCTGAATATAATAGGCACGCAACGAATCGACCTCCCGTTGGGCAGAAACCACCTGCGAAAAGAGGATGATACCGGCTATCAGTAACGAACGCATTTAAAGGATATATTCGCTCAGGTCTTTATTCTTCAACAATCCGTTTAGCTTCTCTTTTACCATAGAAGCATTGATGCTGATGCGTGCGTTTGCATTGATTTTATCTGGAACGTCAAACAAAAACTCATTTAATAGTTTGCTCATCACTGTATGCAGCCTGCGCGCTCCGATATTTTCAATTTCGGTGTTGATCGCAAATGCGGTTTTGGCAATCTCTTCAATCGCATCATCGGTAAATTCAACCGCTACAGCTTCTGCCTCAAACAAGGCCTGATACTGCTTGGTGAGGGCATTCTTAGGCTCTTTCAAAATCCTGACAAAATCTTCATGGGTAAGGTTGTTCAACTCCACCCGAATAGGAAAGCGACCTTGCAATTCGGGGATCAGATCAGAAGGTTTACTGATGTGGAAAGCACCGGCCGCAATAAACAACACGTGATCGGTATTGATTACCCCATATTTTGTGTTCACGGTACTTCCCTCAACGATCGGCAGCAGGTCGCGCTGAACTCCTTCACGACTAACATCCGGGCCACCACTGCCCTTCCGAGCTCCGGAAGCGATTTTATCAATCTCATCAATAAAAATAATCCCGGCATCTTCTGCCCTGCGAATGGCCAGCTCCTTTACTTCATCCATGTCAATCAGTTTGGATGCTTCTTCCTCGAGCAATACTTTCCGGGCTTCTGCCACCGAAATTTTTCTCTTCTTGGCTTTCTTAGGCATCATGCCATTGAGCATTTCCTGTAAATTCATCATGGACACTTCGTCCATCATGCCGGCACCAATCATTCCTACATTGGCGTTTCCGGAAGGCTTGATATTAATCTCGATTTTTCGTTCCTCCAACTCACCATTTTTCAGTTTCTCACGAAACAAGGCACGGGTTCGTTCATTCAATTCTACATCGCTGGCTGGCACCTCCTGATTGGCGGTTTCCGGTGACGTTGCAAAACCTGCACGAGCCTGTTGCGGTGTTCGCATGGGCGGTATAAGCGCATCCAGAATAGTGTCTTCCACAATAACGGCAGCTTTTTCCTTTACCTCTTCCTTCTTCCTGGCTTTCACCATGTTAACCGATTGTTCGACTAAATCGCGAACCATGCTCTCCACATCGCGCCCTACGTAACCAACCTCTGTAAATTTCGAAGCTTCTACTTTTACAAAAGGAGCATCGGCAATTTTCGCAAGTCTTCTGGCTATTTCTGTTTTACCTACACCCGTGGCACCAATCATCAGAATGTTGTTGGGTACAATTTCATTCTTCATCTCGGATTTTACATTCATTCGCCTCCACCGGTTGCGCAGGGCAATGGCAACGTTGCGTTTTGCATCGTGCTGGCCAACGATATACTTATTTAACTCGGCCACAATTTGTTGTGGGGTGAGGTACGCAGCATCTATCATAGTGTTCTTTTCTTAAAAATCATGTTTTGAATATCCGAAGTCAGGGTAAATCCATACGCAGCATTGCCCGTACTGTAACTGGTACGACTGAAGATCAATTCGAATGCCTTCATTTTTACAGACGCTCCCAGGCAAAACCCATTGCCGCCTGTGTTTTCTGTTTTCAATTCCTGTTGTCTTAAAAAATTATACGCAACCAGTACATTTACGTTACGATGAAAAAGAATTTCAGCGCCCATGTTAATGTGACCCATCACCTTGTCAAATGAACTTGGATCATCTTCATCGTTTTGCGGATCGTCATAGAAACCGGAAGTTGTTCCCAGATTATACGCTGTAAATGAAAACCGAAGCGGCATATGTTCGGGTTTAAACGTAATCCCGGCCTGAACATCGAATGGAACTTTTGTGTCACTGCCATCTGCATATTCAGAAAGCACAAATCCAAAATTTTTAATGGCAAGCCCGACAGTTAAGTCCTGCTTTGGGTGAATGAACGTTCCGCCCAAATCAAACAACAACGCACTCGCCCGGTATCCCGCCATATTTGAAAAAACCGGTTTGAGGTTCACACCAAATCTGAAATTGGAAACCTGGTGAGTTTTACTGATAACCAACGTAGTTTCACTTGATTTAAAGGAACCAATTTCCGCGCCTGAAGCATCATACCCTGCTATTTCACCATAGTTGATATGCTGCATACCCACGGTTAATGTTCCAATCGAATTAAACCGATGCGCATACACCACCGATGATTGACCAATATCGGCCACATAAAACTGGTAACTGGCCGCAGCAAAACCTGCCAACGAATCACCTGCTAATGCAGGATTGGAAACAAAAAAATTTACATCACGGTCGCGGAGTGAAACGTTAACGCCTCCCAGTGCAGCGAGTCGTGCATTTGCTGCCGTATTCAGAAACTCAAACGAATGCTGCCCGCCTGCTTGCCCAAATCCCTGAAGAGAGAAGAACACCGCTACCAGTCCTATCTGATATTTTTTATGCACGATGCAATATCGGGAATATTCCTTTGGGGGAAAATTAATTCAGCGATGGCTGTGGCGCATCGGTGAACTTAAACTGCATAGGCTCTTTCACGCGTTCTTTCAGAAGCGCCAGTTTCAACACATCGTCTACCGTATTCACATAGTGAAACGTTAGCCCTTTGATATAGTGCTTTTCAATTTCCAGTATATCGCGTTGGTTCTTTTGACTCAGTACAATTTCTTTAATGCCGCTTCGTTTAGCTGCCAATATTTTTTCCTTGATCCCTCCTACCGGAAGCACTTTTCCACGCAAGGTAATTTCACCTGTCATGGCCAGTTTTGATTTCACCTTGCGCTGTGTATAAATAGAGGCGAGTGAAGTAAGCATGGTGATTCCTGCCGATGGCCCATCTTTCGGAACGGCCCCTGCCGGAACATGGATATGCAAATCATATTGCTGAAATACGCGATGATCGATATTCAACTCTTCTGCATTGGACTTCAGGTATGACAACGCTGCCATGGCCGATTCTTTCATGACATCACCCAATTGGCCTGAAATGGTTAGTCCGCCTTTACCTTTATTCAGGCTCGACTCAACAAACAGAATTTCACCACCCCCTTGCGTCCATGCCAATCCGGTTACGACACCCGCAATTTCATTTCCCTGGTACAGTTCTTCGTCAAAAATTTCTGCACCCAACACCTTCCGAACCGTTTGCACAGAAATTTCCTTATCAAATTTCTCTTCCATCGCCAACGATTTGGCAATGCTTCGCACTACCGTTCCAATTTTTCTTTCAAGGCTTCGTACGCCCGATTCGCGGGTATAGCCTTCAATAATTTTAGCGATAACCGCTTTGGGGAATTTTATATTAGCCGGCTTCAACCCATGTTCCTCCAGTTGTTTGGGCACCAGGTGTTTCGCTGCAATTTCAATTTTCTCTTCCTGTGTATAACCGGTTATTTCAATGATCTCCATCCTATCACGTAAGGCAGGCTGAATCGTGTCCAGCGTATTGGCGGTGGCAATGAATAACACTTTGGAGAGATCATAATCTACCTCCAGAAAATTATCGTTGAAGGTATTATTCTGTTCCGGGTCGAGTACTTCCAGCAAGGCTGAAGACGGATCGCCACGGAAGTCAGAACGAACCTTATCGATCTCATCCAAAATAAATACCGGGTTAGACGACTGCACTTTCTTTATGTTTTGCAAAATTTTTCCGGGCATAGCTCCCACATATGTTTTACGATGCCCCCTGATTTCGGCTTCATCGTGTACACCCCCCAGCGACATGCGCACATATTTCCGGTTCAACGCCTTGGCAATCGAACGACCAAGCGAGGTTTTCCCAACCCCCGGAGGTCCATACAGGCATAAGATCGGACCTTTCATATCCTGTTTCAGTTTCAGTACGGCCAGGTATTCAAGTATACGGGTCTTCACCTTGGTTAATCCAAAGTGGTCTTTGTCAAGGATTTTTTTCGCCCGTTGCAGGTCAAAGTCATCTACCGTAAATTCTTCCCATGGAAGGTCAAGCATAAACTCGACATAATTCATGGCAACAGGGTATTCAGCCGATGCCGGGTTAACACGCAACAGCTTGTCCAGTTCTTTACTAAAATGTGCCGCGGTGACCTTCGACCACTTTTTTTGTTCTCCGCGTTTACGCAGCGCTTCAATTTCTTTATCGGGGGTATCGTAGCCTAACTCATCCTGCAACACCCGTATTTGCTGACGTAAAAAATAATCGCGTTGCTGCTGATCAATATCGGTATGAACCTTCTTTTGTATTTCATGCTTGATCTCCAACATCTGGATTTCTTTTAGCATAAACTGCAGCAACAGGGTTCCGCGATCAATAATATTCATTGTTTCCAGAATTTTCTGCTTATCGGAAACATCGGTGTTGAGGTTCGATGACAGAAAGTGAATCAGGAATTGAATACTTTGAATGTTATCCAGGGCCACATGAGCTTCTTGTGGAATTTCAGGATTGAGTTTTAAGATTTTAAAAGCCGCATCTCGTAACGATTGCGCCAGTGCTTTTGTCTCTTTACTCTTCGCGTCAAACGCAGGCTCCACCAATAACTCAACCTTGGCACTTAGGTAGGGTTCTTCCTGTACATATTCTTTAATCGAGAACCTGTTTTTACCCTGAATAATAATGGTGGTATTGCCATCGGGCAGCACCAGCATTTTAATGATGCGGGCTACGGTTCCAACTTTATATAAATCGTCTGTTGACGGCTCTTCTGCTGCGGCATTTTTTTGCGATATCACACCAATGATTCTGTTTCCCTGGTACGCCTTCTTCACCAGGCGTATGGACTTCTGCCTTCCTACCGTGATGGGTATGACTACACCCGGAAAAAGAACGGTATTTTTAATGGGAAGGATGGAGAGTTGATCAGGAAGGTCATCCTGCTTCAGATCACTTTCCTGCTCCGGATTAATCATCTGGATCAGATCTTCGGTTTCCTGCTGCACGAGTTGAAGGGGTATCGATTTAAACATGATTCAATGCCATAATGACACACCAAACCCTGGTATGCCCTAAAAAACAATCAGGCCAATTATGAGTCAATAGTAGTGCCAACCAGCCCTTTACTGCCATTCATCGGGCAGTTTCACCACGAAGACAGGTTGTAAAAGAAGCAAAATTGTTTCAACTTTAACGATGGCGTAGTTTTTTCAAAACCTCAGTTGAGTGAAAACCCATTTTTTAGTCTGCATTTTAGTTGTTTGCCTGCTCCCGTTAAGTCCTGCCACCGCCCAAAAAACAGGTAAAAAGTTTAAAAAAGGTGGTGTGGTTCAGCTCAACGATAGCCTGACAACGTACAGCCAATCTGACATCTTTTCGTTTCCCAATGTCAACAATATTCGGCTGTATAAAGATGCACCAAAGCTGAAGCGTATTGCCGAGTTGCAGAAGTCAACAAACGAAAAAGAACTATACCAGGCCCTGCGTGATTATGTGAAAAATTTTGGAATCGAAAATTTTTCAGCGAACACCGATATGGTATGGCAGTTAGCTAAGCTGTCGCAACGCTATGGCGAAAAAGGTGAAGCGGTTCTCTTATACAAGCTTGTTCTTAAACATCATCGGCAAAACATCAATGGTAAACAGGTTCAACAGGAGTTAGATACCCTCACCAAAAATGAAAAAGACTATTATGTACCATTAGACTATTACTATCAACTGGTGGAGTACCGAAGAGAAATTGACACGCTTCGCCCGCCACAAGGTGTGCTGATTAACATGGGGCTTACGGTTAATTCGATGAAAGCAGATTATGCCCCCACCATTGGCAATGTTGATACCCTCCTGCTATTCTCTTCAAAACGAAACGCCCACACCCAACAATTGGAACGCTCGTACGATGAAGATCTTTTCTTTAGCGTGCGCGACATGGGTATTTGGATGGATGCACAGGAATTCAAAAAGATAAACACCAGTTTCAACGAAGGCTCAGCCTGCTTAAGTAAAGACGGTCGTTATTTGTTTTTCGCCCGGTGTAACTCTCCCGATTCACACGGAAGTTGCGATATTTTTGTAGCCGAACTGGATGGAGAAAAAAGTTGGGGCAATGCGCGTAATCTTGGCCCGGCTATTAACAGCACCTCGTGGGACTCGCACCCGTCTCTTTCACACACGGGCGATACGTTGTTCTTTTCATCCGACAGGCTGGGCGGCTTTGGCCTTGCTGATCTTTACTATTCTGTTAAAGATGCGAGCGGTACATGGCAACAAGCCAGGAACATGGGGCCGATTATTAATACCCGCAACAATGAGATCAGTCCCTTCTTTCATCACTCCTTTAATGTGCTGTACTTCAGCTCTAATGGGCAGCCGTTGAACTTCGGAGAGTTTGATATTTACAAATCATACCGGCAATCGAACGCATGGGGTGAACCAAAAAACATTGGGCCGCTGGTGAATGGTGCTGGTGGAGAAAATTATTTCACCATTGACTCGAAATCGAAAGAGTTGTTTTATGCACGCTCAGAAGCAGAAGACCCTGCCAACTACGATCTCCATTCTTTCCCTGTACCGATGGAAGCGCAACCCGAAGCAGTTGTTTCGTTAAAGGGATCGCTTACGAACAGCCAAACGGGTAAGCCCTTCAAAGGCATTGTTTCCATCATTGATCTTGACCATGGCGTGGAAGTGGCACCAAAATTTTTACGACCCGATGGAAGCTTCGACTTCAGCCTAATTAATAAGCGAAACTACTTGCTGATCATACAGGGTGATGACTTTTTCAGAATAGAAGAAATCTTTTTCCTCGATGGGGATATGGAAATTAACAAGGATACAGAACCCATCGAAAGTAAAATTGCCTTTAAATCACTCGAATTTGAAAGCGGCAAAGCCGATATTCTGGAGACTATGCATAACGACCTGGATAAACTTGCCAATTTTTTAATTGATCACCCCGAGTTAAAGCTCACCATCAGCGGCCATACCGATTCGGAAGGCAAGGCCGATGCCAACCTGCGTTTATCGCAAGCCCGGGCCGATGCCATTAAAGCATACCTCGAATACACGTTTAACATTGATACTGCCCGTATTACCGCCATTGGATACGGAGGAACCAAACCAATTATTGAAGAAACTACAGATGAACACCGGAAACTTAACCGCAGGGTTGAGTTTGAGGTTAGAAAAGATGAATGATGCTGGGCAGCCTATCAGGGGCTATTTTTATTTATATTTCTTCACGTCAAACTCAACGTAATAAAGATCTTCTTTAAATCGGTCCTCCTGCTTTTCCTGCCTTGAAAAATACAGCCTCCTTTCTTTGTCATGAACAAAAGGACAAAACTCTGCCACCGCTGAGTTAATTGGTTTTCCTAAATTTTTGGGGGATGACCATACGCCATACTTTCTAAAGGATATGTACAAATCAACTTCTCCGGCACCGCTTTTATCCGTTGAAAAATAAATGCAGTAGTCTTCCTTAGGCGAAATGTACGGATTGGATTCACGTTCCGCGGTGTTTACTGGTAATCCTAAATTTCTTGGAGCCTGGTATTTTCCTTTTTTGTACTCCGATACATAAATGTCAGACTTTCCCTTTCCGTCTTCATTCTCTTTCATGAAGTAGATGTTGCCATTCTTCGACATGGACGCGTACGACTCCGAACTTTCAGTATTAAGTGTATTACCCAGGTGGTACGGTTCACTCCATCCATTTTGCAATCGTGTAACGGCCCAAATATCAAAATCTTTCCGGTCAGGGTTGCGACCTGTATTTCTGTTTGATTGAAATAAAACCGTCTTTCCATCCGGGCTAAACATCGGGTCAATGTCCTTCCATGCACCGTTCGATGATGAAAATGATACCACTTTTGGTGATGTCCATGCTCCATTGATTTTTTTCGACTCTACTATTTTGAGGGTATCTCTTTTTCCGTTCGAGCTAACCCAAAGGGCAATATCCGATTCAGGCGATATCGTCAGGCCAAATACACCTCCGTTGGATATGAGTCCAGGCTCAAAAAGTTTTGGCTCTGTTTGCGCACTGCAAACCATAGAACTTAGTAAAATGAAAAGAAAGAATATTTTTCTCACAGCAAAAGGGTTTCAGTTAGATCGAGTGGTTGCAGAATTTAACAGGGTGTTAATTTCAGTCGTTGGGCTAACGTCTGATCGATAATTTTTTAATCATGGCATCATTTAAACTACTGGCGTACACGCCATAGGCATCTACCAGTATGCCTTTAACTCCCTCATCGGAGGTAATTGCAAATACAATGCTGTTGTCATCGGTGCTGGACATGCCTTCAAACCGGTAAAATTCATCGACTGTAAACTTCTCGGGACTAAGCTGTAATTGTAAAGCAGGGCATTCGATACAATCCGGTTTCACATTAAAATCATGTTTATAACCCCGCGCATTCAAATCGTTGGTTGCTTCAGAAAGACTGGTGTAATGCTTTTTCATTGGTTTATTTTCGCTGCACTTGACAATAGAATTAAGGCTTATTTCTTTTTTCATTAACGCATCGCCCCCGCAAAGGGTTATTAAATCTTCCTTCCGATAACCTAATCCAGTCTATCAGTAGAGGGCAAAAGTTTTTCTGCATAGCCTACATCCCAAAAATAAGGCGTTGGCCAGGCAGGCAACGGGTGAACATCTTTTCCGGTATACCACATCTTTAAGTTGCCGTCTTTTATCAGAACGGTAGGAAACGAAGCGGTGTTGGCATCCCAGGCTCCTGGCTCTCCACGTCTGACTACCGGGTTATTCGATGACTTCGTCCAGTGAATTCCATCTTCAGAAAAAGCATATCCGGTTTGTTGAAAGTAGTTTTCGTCAACATCAACCCCACCATACCACATGTGGTAAAGGCCGTTGTGTACTAAAACGGTTGGGTCTTGCACAGTGACAGCATCCCATTCGCCTGCGGATGTTGTCAGCACCGGGTTGCCGGCATATTTCGTCCAGGTGATGCCGTCAGGTGATGTGGCGTATCCGATATTTACTTTTCCATCGGTTGACTGACCATTTACTTCGCAGTCAAGGCCAGCATACCACATTTTATACTGCCCGTCTTTTTTTACCACAGTGGGACCTTCTAAAAAACAATTATCCCAATCATCGGCATCACCCACCAATAAGACTGCTCCCGGGTGTTTTGTCCAATGAATTCCATCGGGGGAATATGCATACCCGATTTCATACCGATAGTCGTTAAACGTTTGGCCGGCATACCAAAGCTTATACCGAGAGGCCGCTGGAGCTGCGTCATCTACAATCACCGTAACTGTTTCAACGCCAAGGCTATCCCAGGCATCAGAGGTTATATCCAATACAGGATTGTCGTTATATTTTGTCCAGTGGATTCCATCGCTGGAAGTAGCGTATGCAATGCTATTGTGCAGTTCGGTATTAGGCGGAACCTCTCCTCCGGCTGTGTACCACATTTTATACACGTTATCGTCAAACACAACTTCGCAGTCGGCCACATTGATGAAATCGTATGAAGGAGGATCTCCTTTTCTTACAACCGGGTTGGATGCGTATTTTTTCCAACCACTTTCCGGTGTTTCCTGTTGATGACAGGATGTGATCACCATGAGGGCAACCAGCCATGTCAGGTTCGTTTTCACAACCACTTTTTTCGCTTAAAATACCACAGAAAACCTAATGAAGAAATCAACATCAGCACAATAACAAAGGGATAGCCGAGGGTCCAATTCAGCTCGGGCATGATATCGAAATTCATTCCATAAATACTGGCAATTAACGTGGGTGGCATAAATACTACCGTTACAACCGTAAAAATTTTAATGACGGTGTTTTGCTGAATGTTCACCAACCCCAGGAATGTATTTTGCAAATACTCCAACCTTTCGAAGTTGAACTCTGCATGCTGTAAAATTGAGTTTACGTCTTTAAAGATAATCCGTAGCCGGTCTTTCTCATCGGAGGAGATAAAGGCACTTTTCAAAAGAGCCGACAAAAGACGTTGTTTATCTACGATGCTTTCTCTTGCCAGAATGGTATTCTCCTGAAGCTCGGTGATGTTCAACAACACATCTTCTGTGTACACTTTCTCTTTTATCAATACTTTACTGACTGAACTGGTAAGTTTGGATATATATTCAATAAAATCAGCATCCAGGTCAATTTGTGTTTCCAGCAGGGTTAACAGGATTTGAGTAGCCTTAACCGACTGTGAATTTTTTATTGCCCTGAGTTTGCGAACTGTTTCGGCAAAAGATTTAACATCGGCATCGCGAATGGTAAAGAGAATATCTTTTTTTAGAATAATGGAGATTTGCTCCTGTACATACGTTTTGTTTTCATAGACAATGAACGTGTTGTTCGCTTCAATGCTGCTCTCATCCTCGAAATAGCGCGAGCTGCTTTCAATTTCTGCGGCTTCCTGCGGAGTGAACAATTCAATTTGAAATGTCTTTTCAATTAATTTTCGCTCCTGGTCATCAGACCCCTGCATATCCACCCAAATCATTTTATCGCAATCACCGGGTATAATTTTCTCTGGTCTTTTAGACCAGGTAAAACCACCATTTTTTTGCAAGTAAAAAACCCGAATCATCCGCTAATTAGTTTGAAGGTTAACATTTATCTGATAGTCCGTAAACATACCCAAAGCTTGAACAACAATCCGATAACAGCGGTCAGACGGCTTTTATTCATCGTTTTAGGTACACAGACGGACTATCGTAAATATTTATTATCAATGTTTATAACACATCAAAACTACCCCACAACACATCTAAAATTAATATACCTTTTGTTACCGGCAATTTAAGAGCTGCCTCCCCTAACCGTTAAACGAAAAAGTTTTGTTTCGTGTGCCTCAATTGTTCCCTTCCAATTTTTTCTCTTCTCAACAGTCTTATGCAACCACAAATCCCGAAGTTCATAGGAGTCGTTTAGCCCCAATTCAGAAAAACTAATCCTGAAAGGCTGCGCTACTTCACTGCGGTTTAGAATTGCAACGGCAAAATCGCCATTGGCGAGGGGTTTTACAAAAACATTCCATTTATCGTTTTTAATCTTTCTAACAGCTTGCTTACCGAGTTCATCCTGATTAAGAGCAATTACTTCTGCATTCAGTAAAATCCGTTTTGTCGCCTCATTCATGTTGCGCAGATCGTTGGTAGCATAGAGCGGGGAGTTCATCATCGCCCAAAGACTGAACTGGGTTTGATATTCAGTATCGGTGCAGCCGCTTCCTCCTCCATCACCCGATGGGCCCTTCTTCCCGTACAGTCCTGCTATGAGCATATCTGCGTCATTCCACCTCCCCGGTCCGGAAAATTCATCCAACTCAGCATTGGTATCCAGGATATCAAGGATGCCAAGTCCCCACTTTTCAGTCGGCCTCATTTTCCATTTATCGCGCACATCGTGGGTCGTGCGCCACAACTGACCACCGGCTTTTGCTGCCCAACGCCAGGGCTGCCGTTCGCCCCATTCACATACTCCAAAAATAATTTCTCTTCCGCTTTTCTTCAATGCGTCAGCCATTTCTTTATAGAGGATTTTCGCGGTAATGGAATCAGCTGGCGCATGACAGTAATCGTACTTCAGATAATCGATACCCCATTCTGCAAAAGTCTTAGCGTCCTGCTCTTCAAATCCCAGGCTTGCGGTGTAACCGGCACAGGTGAGTTGGGCGGCATCGCTGTATATGCCCAGCTTTATTCCGCGCTGGTGCATAAAATCGGCTAACGCTTTTATACCGGATGGGAATTTTACCGGATCGGCAATCATATTATTTCTTTTATCGCGACCTCCTTGCCAGCCATCGTCAATAAAAATAAAGCTGTAGCCGGCATTCACCATACCGCTGCTGACCATGGCTTCGGCCATTTCCTTCAGCTCTTTCTCGTTTACATTCTCTGCAAAATAATTCCAACTCATCCAACCCATGGGTGGCGTGGGTGCCATGGTTTGGGGATGCCCTAAAACCGGCACAAGCAAGAAAAAGAATAAACCTAATTTTTTCTTTACCCTCATTTCATTTTACTCGACAATTATTTCATCAGCAAACACCCACCCCGGTTTTCCTTCACCGCTATGACCCGGAGGGCACACATTGTTTTTCGCGGTGACCCTGATAGCCTTTACCGCTTTGGGTGAAAAGGTGGCTTTAAAATCGTACTGTGCGTTTTTTTCGTTAATACTGATGGGATTGCTGATTGTTTTGACTTCTTCAAAATCAATTCCATTCACCGAAGTTTCAACCTTTACCGATTGCGGCAGGAAAATCCAGGAGCCATAATTTTGCAAACAACCTAATGTAATGCTTTGAATAGTTTTAGTTTCTCCCAAATCGATGGTCGCAATCAAATCATTGCTACTGACGCCATGCCAGTATTTGCCTACCACACTGGTTCCCCTTACACCATCCGTTAGCGAGTTAGGTCCATCGGCCGGGTAGTAGCGGCTCACCGGGTTTGTATATTCAACCGGCCTGGCTATTGCTTTGTGCATCACAAAATTTTGACGGGCTGCCCGAACACCCATGATGGTTCCCTGTACAGCCGTTGATGCCTTTAGTGCAACAGAAGAAGTTATTTCAATCTGATCGGTATACTTCTGGCTATTCAGTGTTGGCTCTGTTCCATCGGTGGTATAGTAAATTGTTGAATTCATAATCTCTGATGACAGGCTCACCCATAATTTTCCACTTTGCGATGATGGCTTAATATTCACGGTAAAATTTCCAGGGCAAAAGTGCAAACCTTTTTGTCCGTAGGCTTTGAGGTGTTGCTGCAGGCGTTCATTGAATCCTTTCCAGTTCCTGCTTTCCTTTGGTGACCACACCACTTCTGCCAGTGCAGGCATGCGGGGCAAAATCATGTACTCGGCATGCTCGGCAGTGGTAATAAACTCGGTCCACAAATTTGCCTGGGCTCCTAACACATACTTTGCTTGTTCTGCATTTAATTCGGCCGGTATCGGCTCGTAGTCGTACACATTCTTCAAGGTATTCATACCGCCAATGGCAACGGGCTCGCCTTCGGGCCCTGCCTGGTAATGATCGAAGTAAACAGGTTTACCCGGTGTCATAATCACATCGTGATTCATTTTTGCCGCTTCAATTCCTCCGGCTTCGCCTCGCCAACTCATCACGGTTGCCTCAGGTGCAAGGCCGCCCTCGAGAATTTCATCCCACCCGATCATTTTTCTTTTCTTGCTCATCAGGTATTTTTCAATTCGCTTGATAAAATAACTCTGCAGTTCCTCTTCATTTTTCAGTCCTTCCTTTTTTATCCTGGCCTGGCAATGAGGGCAGTTTTTCCAGGGAGTTTTATCTACCTCATCTCCACCAACATGAATGTAAGTTGATGGGAAAAGTTCAATTACTTCATCTAACACGTGCTGCAGAAAAACAAAAACAGAATCTTTACCCGCGCAGTAATTACTCGACATGCCCGTATAGTTTCCACCCGTTAACGGAAGTTGAGGTTGGTGTGTACAGCTTAGTTGCGGGTACGAAGCAATAGCCGATGCCACATGGCCCGGCATTTCAATTTCGGGTATGATGGTTACATTCCGCGCGGCCGCATACGCAATAATTTCTTTGATTTGTTCCTGTGTGTAATAGCCTCCGTACGTTGCACGCTCACCGGATTTCGCCTGCGGGCGGCTTCTCCAGTTAATATCCGTCATATCTACCCGCCAGGCGCCAACGTTGGTTAGGTTGGGATACTTTTTTATTTCGATGCGCCAGCCCTGATCATCTACCAGGTGCCAATGAAACGTATTCATTTTATACGAGGCGATCAAATCAATGTATTCTTTAACGAATTCGGGTCCAAAAAAATGACGGCTCACATCCAGGTGCATGCCACGGTACTTGAACCGCGGGTAATCAGTAATCGACAAACACGGTATTTCCAGTTTGGCATTGGTGCGAACAGCGGGCAACAGTTGAAACAACGATTGCATGCCATAAATAATGCCGGTGTTTGTGTTGGCGATAATGACAATTGAAGCAGGCGTTACGTTCAGCAAATATCCTTCCGAACCAATTTCCGGTGTTTGGGCTATTTTCAATTCAATGGTCTTCGCAGAAGTCTTTTTAACGTAAAGCGCTAATCCGCTTACGCGGTTAATATGATCAGTAAAAAAATCAGCTGCCGCTTTTAGTGATTTGTTGTTGGCATCAAACTTTAACGATGTGGTGCCATCCAAAACAAAGCTCCCTGATTGCATCGTGATGCTCACCGGCTGCGGAATAATGCCAACAACGGGTTGAGCGATCAGGTAAAGAGGAGACACCAGGATAATAAAAAGCAGCTTTTTCATTTTCTAATTGGTTTATGCGCGAAAAGAAATTATTACTGAATCAGCAATTCAATAATGGTATCAATTTTATTTTTTGGCAAACCTTCTGTGTAAATAAACACGCCTTCGGGTAATTGCTTAAACCTTACTTTTTGTTGTGCCCCAAACATACGGGCGTCTTTTACCTTTTCCTGAAATCCCGGTAAAAAAATATATGGCTCACCGCGGTCGTGAAGAATATGCACATAGCGAATTTTATTTTTTGCTGTAACCGCTCCCCATTCCTGCGCCTCAATAACATTTCCCCTTGTACCATAAACAGACTCACCGTTTACAGCTAACCAACTACCGATGACTTTCAGGGTATCTACAAACTCGGTTTGAATCTGGCCGCTTGGCATCGGCCCTACGTTCAGCAGAAAATTCGTGTTCAACCCTGCCGCATTCACTAAGTAGCGCACCAACTCCTTTACAGTTTTATAATTATTGTCGGTGATGTTATAGCCCCACGAGCCATTCATGGTTTCACAGGTTTCGAGCGGCAGGCTTTCTGATGCAGCCTGAAAGCTCAGTCCGGTTTTATTCTGTCCCGGTAAATCTTTTTCAAACATCTGGAAATCTTCACCCGGCAAGGGCTCAAGGTGGTGATTGTTGCCGATGAGGCATTGTGGTTGTAGCCGATGAATGAGGGAATAAATTTCGTCATACTTCCAGTCGATTCTTGAAGTCATATCGGCATGGCCTTCAGGGTTGGTTTGATCCCAATGTCCATCAAACCAGATGGACATAATTTCTCCGTAGTTCGTCAGCAACTCAGTAAGCTGATTTTTCATGAATTGTAAGTACGCGGCATAATTGCTCTTTTCCGTTCGGCCGGTTCCCTTCCCGGTGCGGCCGGTTTCATATGGATAATCGCTGCGATACCAGTCGAGGGTTGAATAATACAGACCGAGTTTCATGTTTTGCTTTTTGCATTCATCGGCCAGTAATTTCAAAACATCTTTCCCGTAAGGGGTATTGGTTATTTTCCAGTCAGAATAGTTTGTATCCCAATTAGAAAAACCATCATGATGGCGTGTAATAAAAACGATGTACTTCATGCCAGCACTTTTGGCAGTTGCTACCCATTCGGCTGCATTAAATTGTTGCGGATTAAATATCTGCTGAAGTCGTGTGTAGTCTTTTACTTTAATATTTCTGTTGTTCATCACCCACTCGCCAGCGCCTAACACACTGGAGGCACCCCAGTGAATGAACATACCAAACCGGGCATCCTGAAATGCCTTTCGCGAAGCGAGGTTTTCCGGTGTTGGCGTATACGTTTGTGTAAATGCGGGGCTGAAGCCTACAAATAAAACAAGAAGAACAAAAAGCCGCTTCATATATTTTGGTATTTAACCTGCAACTTAAACGTTGAGAGCCTAAATTTACTCTTTATTGCTACAAATTAATCTTTCCATTATGAAGTGGACCTACAGTATTAAAAATAAAATGGCAGCCTCCGGAATACTCTTTGTATTGTGTCTCCTGGTACTGCTCAGTAACTATACCGACAGGGATCACACCAATAACGTTAAAAATTCGATCAGCACGTTATATGAAGACCGGTTAATTGTTGAAGATTATATACTAAAAATGACCATTGATATTTACGAAATCAAACAGGCCCTGCACGCTGCAGATCAACATGACGAACCAGCTGCCGATCAGATTGCCGTGTTGCTTTCTCATATCGATGGATTAAGCAGTGCCTATCAAAAAACAAAACTTACCAAGGAGGAAGATGAAACCTTTGTTGCATTAGTCAAGACCCTGAACGAATTCAAGTCTACCCTTTCTCCAAACAAACAAGACCAACTGGCAAACCGGGCGCTTGATCAGTTAAATGAATTGTCATCGATTCAACTGGAAGAATCTAAACTAATCATGAAGCACGCGGAAGATTTGTATATATCCAGCAAGGCCATTTCGCAATTTGCGTTTGGTATCACCCTCATCATTTTGGTGGTGCTGCAGGCGCTTGTGTTTACTTCCAAAACACTGGGAAAGACCAAGTACCCGCCAGCGAGCCTCAACTAAACCACGGGGTTCTTACCCATTACGAGCCCCGCAAAATTTTTTCCATCTTTCTTCCTTTGGCCAACTCGTCTATCAGCTTATCCAGATAGCGGGCTTTTTGTGTCAATGGGTTTTTAATATCCTCTACCCGATAGCCGCAGATGACACCAGTGATGAGGTTTGCATGTTTGTTGAGTTCAGCCGATTGAAAGAATGCCTCGAACGTTACTTTCTTACTGATCAGTTCCGATAATTTTTTTTCGTTAAAACCGGTCAACCAATGAATGACCTGATGCAGTTCTTCTTTCGTGCGACCTTTGTTTTCCACTTTGGTAACATAATGCGGGTAGACCGAGGCGAAGGTCATCCTGGCAATTCGCTCATCGTGTTTGCTGGTGTCCATCGTGTTCTGTTTAGGTTTGAAAACAATTTTACTTCAGCCTTTCCAATTTACCCTTTCTCTTCACAATGCTTTTGTAATCCCATTGAATGGTCTTTGCTTTTTTTAACCATCGCTTGAGATCCTTTGTATTGATTTGTTCAGCGGTCGTATAAAAAATGGAGGCATCTTTAAATTTAGCACCTCTTACATTAAGCTTGTCTTCGCCAAAATCGGCACCACTCCAAAACATTAAACGCACGCCCGGCTTTTGTTTGCTGTACCCAACGATGGGATTTCCTTCCAAAAACCAAACAGGATGCGCATGCCAGATTTTACCTTCTGCTTTGACTAACTCGCTGGCAATGGCTTGGGCAAGCAGGTCGCAAATAGCGATGTCGGCAGGTTCCTGATTGTTGTTAAAAGTCTTAATGTCAATGTTCATATGATAGTTTAATAACAAAGAGAATTCCAGTGGTGTCAGG
>JBAQPU010000009.1:0-74886 GCA_049306095.1 Cyclobacteriaceae bacterium | reverse complement strand
CGGTTTGCGGGCTTCATCGATAATTTGGCAGATCAGCTCACACTGCAAGGGACGCCTCCGGCAACCCCTGAAGATCCAGCTCCGGTGCCTGTTAAATTAGCGGAGCACATAAACTTTAAAGATATGTCGGCCTTTATTGCCTTGCCGAGGGTTGGTAAGTACACCAATATGCAGCTTATAAACGAAACAACGGCAGCAGTAGTGTACACCCTTCCGGGAACATCAGCTTTAAATACATTTATCAATAACAAAGTATATACATATTATGCTAAGGGAAGAATAGGTGGAGCAGGTGCCGCTGCTCCCGGAATAGGAAGGGCAATTAATCGGTAATTGACTTAAACTCGAATGGTAAGAAGAGGCTGAATTTTCAGCCTCTTCTTTTTTCAGATAACGGGTAGTATTCTGTTAATTCAAAAATTTTCTATCATGGCCAACAGGCGAAGTTTTATTAAAAAGTTAGTGCTTGCAGGCGCAGGTATCGGATCATTGAAGTTTACCAACTCAAGCGCCAGCACCATTTTTGAAAAGGATAATTTTTCATTTATTCATCTCACCGATATGCACGTGCGTAGAAAAAGGAGAGGGCACGAAGGCTATCAGGCTTGTATTGATGCGGTGAATAAGTTTGAAAAAGGATCAGACTTTGTTCTGATCGGTGGTGACATGGCCTTTGACGGCAACTACACAGCCAAGGAAGAATTTGTTGATCAAATTGATCTGTACAAAAAGGCCTCTGATCAACTGAAAATACCCTATTATAATTTAATTGGCAATCATGATGTGCTGGGTTGGAGTAGCCGAAGAAAAGTTTCGGTTGATGACCCGGATATTGGTAAGAAGCTCATCATGGATAAACTGAAAATGCCCAACAGTTTTTACAGCTTTAATTATAAAGGATGGCATTTCGTAATGATGGACTCCATCTACCCTGTGCAAGCCGAGCATGGCCCTTCTTATAAAGCTGCCTTTGGTGAAGAACAACTTGAGTGGCTTCGCTTTGACCTGGGTAAAAATTATAAGATGCCGACCGTGATCGTAACGCACATTGCTGCGTTTTGCCATATCACCCAAATGAATGGAGACACAAAAGGAAACCCCATTGGCCACATGGTTGTTGAAGACACCGTGAAATTTCGACAAATTATTGAACGACATAACGTAAAAGCAGTTCTTCAGGGACATAGTCATGTACCGGAGGATTATTGCTACAATGACGTATGGTACATTACCGGTCAGGCCGTTAGTGCAGCCTGGTGGGGAGGTAATTGGCTGGGTTATCAACCGGGCTATACCGTGTTGCATGTGTCGGGTGAAAATATTCGCTGGGAAAGAAGGGTATTTGAATGGCAGCATCAACTGGAGCCGGAAGACACCCTTGAACGGCAACGCATCGCTGACCGTGAAACCTTTAATAAGAGTCAGCAGGAATTATTACAGCAGGAAATTCAAGTCGCAAAAGAAAAGTAAATGATTATCGCTCATTGACTAAATGAAATACGAGCATCAGTGTAACAAATAAAATTTGAAAGTTTACTGAATAGATACCGGCTCAAAAGTTCTCCATGAATTTTTAGCAGCCTTAATGGAGTAACCGTATACAGGTTTGCTCTCCAAATTAAACCGATCAACAGAAGTGACTACGTAAGTATACTTCTTTTTCCGCTTGGCGGTTGAATCGATGAAAGTCGTTTCAGCGCCTGCAGTAATCGTTATGATTTTCGCTGGATTGCCTGTATCAATCACCTCGTTATTCAAAAACCTGTAAACAACATATCGTCCGTGTGAGCTTAAATCTTTTACAGAAGATTCTTCTCTCCAAAACAATTGAATACCAGTTTTGCGCGAAACTAAGGAGATTGGATATTGTCGGACGGGGGCTGAGGCTTCATGCACGACAAGAGGCAGTGCCTTGTATTTATACAAACTGTTCTTAAGGGAATCGGATATTCCCAGCGGGTTTGGTTTAAACGATTTCGAACTGAAATAGGCACTTCCTTTGATATTATGCATTTGCCTGTTTAAACGGATTTGGCTTCCAACCTGGTCAGGCTTTTTCCAAAGCGTATCGCGGTCGACATTAATTTTATACACACCATGCCCGATGATGATGGGTACGCCATAGCTGTTCTCATTCCACCATTTTACCAATACATCGTATGGTGCCGCTTTGTTGCCGAGGCTCCAATACAATTGCGGCAACATATAGTCAATCCAACCTTCGCGCATCCACTTTAGAACATCGGCATACAAATCGTCATAGCAGGTTTGACCGGCACGCGTGTCTGAACCTTTCGGGTCAACACTTTTATTTCGCCAAACACCAAACGGACTGACTCCAAATTGAATATACGGCTTTATTTGTTTGATGCTGTCGCTTAATGTTTTAATGAGCAGGTCAACATTGTTTCGCCTCCAGTCATCTTTGTTGGTAAAATCTCCTTTATACGTTTCAAAAGCTGCGCTGTCAGGAAAATCAACTTTGGCAATTCTGTACGGATAGAAATAGTCATCGAAGTGGACACCATCAATATTGTACCGGTTTACAACATCCATAATCACATTCACGGTGTGCTTTCTGGCTTCGGGTAACCCCGGATCGAAGTACATGTTCTTTCCGTAGGATACAAACCACGAGGGATTTTTAAACGCAACACTTGAACTATCAATACCTGCATCAATGTTGACAACGGCCCGGTACGGATTAAACCAGGCATGAAACTCCAAACCTCGTGCATGTGCTTCACGGATCATGAATTCCAAAGGATCGTAATAGGGATATGGATATTTTCCAAGTTTGCCTGTGAACCACTTTGACCACGGTTCGTACGGAGAATTGTAGAACGCATCTGCGGCAGGCCGTACTTGTACGATCACGGCATTCATACCATTTGCCTTGTGCATGTCAAGGATTTCAATGAACTCTTTTTGTTGTTGTTCAGATGATAGACCTGCCTTCGATGGCCAATCGATATTCGCCACTGTGGCAATCCACACACCGCGGAATTCGCGCTTGGGTGTTTGAGCGGTTACATCAAAAAGCAGGATCAAGCAAATCAGAAAGAGGAGAGGTCGCATGCAGTAATGTTATAAAATTATTCAGTAATTTATCACCGATAAGCAAGCGTATTACATGAAGGAAAGGCTTTTATCGCTGGATGTTTTTAGAGGTATGACCGTGGCCGGGATGATCCTGGTGAATAACCCCGGAAGCTGGTCTGATATTTATCCACCGCTTCGTCATGCCGAATGGCATGGGTGCACACCAACGGATCTCATCTTCCCGTTTTTTCTGTTTATCGTGGGGACCTCAATTCATTTTGCTTATCAGGATAAGCTTGCTGAGGGGTTGACGAAAAAAGTTTTTTTTAAAATTCTAAAGCGCGCGCTCCTTATTTTCCTGATAGGATTGTTTCTTACCCTATTTCCGAAATTCAACTTTGAAACGGTTCGAATACCCGGAGTGTTGCAACGCATTGCTGTTGTATTTTTTGTTGCCAGCATTTTATATCTGAAAACAAATTGGTTGACGCAACTACGGGTGGCGGTCATTCTGTTAGTGTCTTATTATTTGATGATGACGTTGATACCCGTTCCGGGAGTTGGGCCTCCATCGTTAGAGGCAGAAACAAACCTGGGAGCGTGGTTGGATCGGATGCTGTTGGATGGTCATTTATGGGTACAATCAAAAACGTGGGATCCCGAAGGCGTGTTAAGCACGATCCCGGCAATCGCCACAGCCATTCTTGGAATGTTAACAGGGAAACTGCTGTCGGGCGAGAAAACCCCTTCGGAAAAAATTGTATGGTTATTTTTTACCGGCTGTATTTTAATTGTTCTTGGCCTGGGATGGGGAATGGTGTTCCCGATTAATAAAGCATTATGGACGAGCAGTTATGTATTGTATACCGGTGGAATTGCCATGCAATTTTTAGCGTGCTGTTATTGGCTGGTGGATGTTCAGGGATTTAAAAAATGGACCATGCCTTTTGTGTATTATGGTGTGAACGCTTTGTTTGTATTTGTTGCCTCTGCATTACTGGTAAAAAGTTTATCGAGAATAAAAATTACGGATGGAGAAAACGAAGTTTCCTTTTTAAGATATGTGTATCAATATGGGTATACAACCTGGCTCAGCCCGTTAAATGCATCGTTACTGTACGCCATCACGCTGGTGTTGATTTTTTTGGTAGTACTTCGGTGGATGTATAAAAAGAAAATCTTTGTGAAGATTTAATAATTCAATTCAACCGATGAGAAGATGTCTCGCGATTTAGGAATCAGGCTGCCATCAAAGTAGGTGCGCTCGACATGACTAAGAAGACGACTTTGTATTCACGGAAATAATTCCTTCGCCAGAATCCAACATCCCATCACTAATACAAACCACCCGAATCCTTTTCGAAGGATTTTAGCCGGAACATGATGAGACAACCTGTTTCCTGCCAGGATACCGATCACGGCAAGGGCGGTAACAGAGAGTAGAAACATCCAGGGGATTTCATGATTAAGAACATCACCTAAAAAACCAATCAGCGAGTTGATCGCAATAATAAAAAGGGAAGTGCCCACGGCAGTTTTAAATCGTAATCCCGTTAATAAAACAAGAGCCGGAATAATCAGAAATCCACCACCGGCACCTACCAGGCCTGTTAAAAAACCGATAATCATTCCCTCCAGGGTAACCAGTACAACACGAAACCGTTTATTTTCATTTTCAATTTCCTTCTGACCTTTTATCATGGAGAAAGAAGCGAGCACCATCAGCAGCGCAAAAATTCCAAGAATGAGAACGCGTTTTGTTAGGATGAAGGAATCAGATTGAGCAACGATGTCGGGGATGATAGGAACGATCCACTTACGCGTGATAAAAATGGTAAGGATAGAAGGAAGACCAAACAAAATTCCAGTCCGGATATTGACCAGTTGATCTTTGTGTTTAGAAACAGCCCCAACCAGACTGGTTGTACCAACAATAAACAACGAATAGGCAGAAGCCATTACGGCATCTACATGAAACAGATACACCAAAATGGGGATGGATAAAATAGAGCCACCACCACCCAGTATCCCTAAAATAACACCAATTAAAACACAGGCAACATAACCGATTATTTCAGTCACGTGTGATTAGAGTTTTTTGTATTCAACAATAAAGGCGTCAGGAAATTTCTTGCGAAGTTCTTCCCTGAAAGTTTCTGCTTTTACACGACTGGGGAATTGCCCCAGAATTAACCCATAGTATTTTACGCCATTTACCACCTTTACCTGTACTGTAACTTTTTTCTGGTATGAACTTTTAAGATTATCAGATAAGCGCATCAGGTTCACCAACTCCTGGTAGGTTCCTATTTGCACACCATAACCGGTAGGATTTAATCGTTCAATTTGAAAATCGTAAAACTCATTTTCATCAACAGAAACTTGTCCGATTACCTGAACGGGGTCGCTGGTTTTTCCTTGTCCGGGGTCGATGACGTCCACCTGTACTTCAGCAAGCCCTTGATTGACAAAGCCCAGTTGTTCGGCAGCCGATTTTGAAAGGTCAATAATCCGGCCTTCTACATAAGGACCACGGTCGTTAATCACCACTTCAACCGTTTGACTGTTGGCCAGGTTGGTTACTTTAACTTTTGTTCCAAACGGAAGCGACTTGTGAGCGGCTGTAAATTTATTGTGTCGGTATTTTTCTCCGCTAGCCGTAGGCCTCCCTTCAAACTTATCGGCATAGAAGGAAGCTTTTCCGGTTTGGGTTTGAGCGAATGAAGCAGCAAGTAAAAAGAGAAGGGGAGTTAAAAAAATAAGCGATTTCATAGCAGGTTGTTTAGGCATCAAATTTAAGAGGAGTTGCTCAATATATAATTAGCTAATTAACCAATAACAGCATACCTTTGCCCGGCAAATAATAGATCGTAAATTATTTGCCATGGCCTTAGATTCTTCGAAATTCCTGTTTGAAGCGCTCACCTACGATGATGTACTCCTCGTTCCAGCGTATTCTGAAGTTCTTCCAAGAGAGACAAACACCTCCAGCAAGCTTACTCCCAATATCAAGCTGAATATTCCCATTGTATCGGCTGCAATGGATACGGTAACCGAGGCTGATCTGGCGATAGCGATGGCGCTTGAAGGCGGATTGGGTTTTATTCATAAGAATATGACCGTTGCGCAGCAGGCAGAGCAAGTTAGAAAGGTGAAACGTTCGCAAAGCGGATTAATTCTCGATCCGGTAACCCTTTCAGTAAATTCCACCGTTCAGGATGCCGAAAACATTATGCGTGAATTTAAAATCGGAGGTATTCCGGTAGTGGATGGGAATGGTAAACTGTTGGGTATTATTACCAACCGTGACTTACGTTTTCAAAAAGACTTGAGTGTAGCGGTAGAAACTATCATGACGAAAGAAAACCTGGTTACGGCACCCGAAAGCATCACCCTCGATAAAGCAGAAACCATTTTACAGAAATACAAAATTGAAAAACTTCCGATCATCAATAAAAAAGGAAAGCTTACAGGATTAATTACTTTCCGCGACATCCAGAAGAAAAAGAATAAACCAAATGCGTGTAACGATAGTTTTGGACGATTGCGCGTTGGAGCAGCCGTTGGCGTTACGCCCGATATACTGGAACGAATTGAAGCATTGAAAAATGCCGGTGTGGATGTGATCAGTATTGATACAGCACATGGGCATTCAAAAGGTGTGATGGATGCAGCCAAGCGAGTGAAGAAAAAGTTTTCGGGATTAGAAGTGATTGTCGGAAACATTGCCACAGGCGAAGCAGCTAAAGCGTTAGCCAAAGCCGGTGCCGATGCCGTGAAAGTTGGTGTTGGTCCCGGAAGCATTTGTACTACACGCGTGGTTGCCGGTGTTGGCTTGCCGCAATTGTCGGCCGTGTATGAAGCAGCAAAAGCGCTGAAAGGCTCTGGAGTTCCGGTCATTGCCGATGGTGGCATTCGTTTCTCAGGAGATATTGTTAAAGCATTAGCAGCCGGTGCGGACAGCGTGATGATTGGTTCGTTGCTGGCCGGTACCGATGAAGCTCCGGGAGAAATGATCATTTACGAAGGAAGAAAATTCAAATCATACAGAGGTATGGGCTCGCTGGAAGCGATGGAGGTAGGTTCTAAAGACCGCTACTTTCAGGATGTGGAGGATGATATAAAGAAGTTGGTGCCGGAAGGGATTTCAGGACGCGTTCCTTTTAAAGGATTGGTTTCCGAAGTGTTATATCAAATGGTAGGGGGCCTGCGTGCCGGCATGGGCTACTGCGGAGCTAAAAACATCGAAGCCTTAAAGAAAGCAAGATTTGTAAAAATCACTTCAGCCGGTGTTACTGAAAGCCACCCTCACGATGTTGCCATAACTAGGGAGGCGCCTAATTATAGCAGGAAGTAGGGTAAGGCGAAATTTCCTCCATTAAACCTTAGAAAATTGATCTGATCAATTGGGGTTACAAATACTGATTTTCAGTCATTTATCCGTATTTTTGAAGGTTTTCAAAGATTGAATATGACAAAGACAAGTAGAATCAGGCTACCCTTATTAAGCTTACTAACGCTCTTTACTATTGCCAATGGGCTCGCCCAAACACTTGGAGACTATCGGTCAACAGGTGATGGAAATTGGAACAATGTAGGAACCTGGCAGCGTTGGGATGGGTCAGCTTGGGTTGCACCAGGGGCCAACGGATATCCGGGCCAAACGGCAACCCCTACCTTGGTTACTATTCAGGAAAGTGACGATGTAACCCTTAATGTTACACCCACATTTCCACTTAACAACTTGGCTTTAGCCGGCCGATCCTTTTGTTTTTGCGGTGAGATTGCTGACAATACAAGTCTGGTAACCAGCGGTAACCCTTCATTAACTTTGAGTGGAAATTTGACCGCGACTGCGGGATTCTTATCAAACACACAGTTTACGTTTAGTGGTACCGGCAGTTTAACAATTAGTGGCAATACGGCATTTGGAGCAGGAGGAGGAATATTGGGGGCAGCGTTAACCTTTAATAGTACGGGTACATTTACTACTACGGGGAGTATTACAGTGCAACCTTTACTTTCATCAATTACAATAAGTGGGGGAGCACTTGTAATGTCCGGTAATCTCAGTGTTGGAGCCGCCAGCACAGCAACTTTCAGTACGACCGGGAACATAACAATTGCAGGATCTACCACAATTGGAGTCTTGGCATCGTTAACGGATAATAATAATACCGGTACATCCATTTTTGGTGGACAAGTGACACTTAATACAGGAACCTGGACTTCATCAAGTGTTACCACAGAGTCTCGCATGATTTTCAGAGGAGGTATAGCTAACAATGATGGAACATTTACGGGTGGAGGTGCTACATTTAATACGAATAACCAGTCAATAACCGGAAACTCAGCTCTTACTTTTAACAATAATGTGGCTATTACAGCGGTCACAGTCAACTGCTCCAACTCAAGTAACCTTACAATCTCAGGAACTACTACACTCTCAACAAGTGGCGGTTTTACTGACTCAAATGATACAGGAATAACCACCCTTACTGGCAATGTAAGCGTTGGAGTTGGGACTTCATTTGTCTCTACAGCGGTTTCTACAACGGCTAATATGATTTTCAGGGGAGGCATTTCCCAGGCAGGAACATTTACAGCTGGAGGTGCTACCTTTAATACGAACAGTCAATCAATAACGGGTGGTAGCTCATTGTCTTTTGCTAATGATGTTGCCATAACTGGAGTTACGGTTACAAATTCAAATACCGGTAACCTAACCATAACAGGAACAACTACCCTTTCGACTAGCGGTGGATTTACCGATTCGGATAATACGGGAGTAACTACTTTAATTGGGCGTGTAACTGTAAATGCTTCGACATCCTTTATTAGTACTGTTGTAACCACTAATCCAAATATGGTTTTCAGGGGAGGCATTACCAATAATGGTGGTACCTTTACGGCTGGCGCAGGAACATTCAATGTAAATGACCAATCACTGTTAGGAAATGCGGTAATTTCTTTTGCAAACTTTGTCAACATTACCGCAGTAACAGTTACGAACGATAACACTGCAGCGGTTTCATTTACACGTAATGCTGATGCTCAAGCCACCCTTACCGGAACTGGAAGATGGACTCAAGGGGCTAATAGTACATTAAATTATAGTGGTTCTTCCATTACGGTTTCAAATTTCAATGCGAATGCCAATCCAAACACGGTAAACTATAATGTTACCACGTATGATCAAGCGATTCGTAATGCTACCTACCATCACCTCACTCTTTCTGGTACTGGCAACCGAACTAAAACACTATCGGCCAACACCTTAGTAAATGGGAATCTCTCCATTCAAAACACTGCAATTTTCAGTGTAGGTACCTTCTCCCTTTCTGTGGCAGGCAATTGGTCAAACACCAGTACAAATGCCGATCCATTTGTTCAAGGAACGCAGACTGTTACCCTGAACGGAACAGCAGCACAAACCATCACCAACACAGGAGATGCCCAGGGAACTGAATTCAACAATCTTACGATTAACAATACCTTTGGAACAGCCCCGCAAGTAACATTGAACAATGCGACAATTGTAAGGGGAGCATTGACCTTGACTCAGGGTATTGTGTCGACCAGCACAAGTGCTTTGTTAACATTGGTTGACAATGCGACCTCGAACGGTGGCGATGCCGATAGCTATGTAGATGGACCCATACGGAAGATCGGTAATGATGCCTTTACTTTCCCAACTGGCGATGGCACAATTTGGGCGCGCATTGGTATATCTGCACCAGCAACCGCAACAACGGAATTTACGGCTCAATACTTTGATGCTACTTCGCCTTTTATTTCGGAGTGGACCGATGGATCGTTTAATGATGAAAGTGACGTAGAATACTGGACGTTGGATCGAGCAGTTACTACTGACGCGGTTCAGGTAACCTTGTTTTGGGAAAATAATGCTCGGAGTAAAATTAACTCTCCAACAGCCGACTTGATTGTTGCACGCTACAACAGTGGAGTTACGATGTGGACGAGTCATGGACAGTCTGCTATTACTTCAGCGGGGGCTACGGGAAATGTAACCTCTAACGCTGTTTCGTCCTTCAGCCAATTCACCTTCGGCTCACTAAGTGTTGCTCTAAACCCATTGCCGATTGAACTCGTTAACTTTACTGCCTCTCCTGTAGAAAATTCGATTCACCTGAACTGGACTACCGCCTCTGAATTGAACAACGACTACTTTACCGTTGAACGCTCGGCAGACGGAGAAACTTTTTCAACCGTTGGCGAAAAAATAAAGGGTGCAGGAACAACGAACCAGGCTCGCTCTTATAACCTCGTTGACCAAAGTCCATTGTACGGAACTAGTTACTATCGTTTAAAACAAACCGATTTTGACGGCACTTTCTCTTTTTCAAAAATCATTTCGGTTACGTATGATGGTCCCGTGTTCCCTGTAATGAATGTATATCCGAATCCTACAAAAGGAGACTTTATTACCATTAAAATTGAAGGACTTAAAAATATGGAAACAGTGCCGGTCATCATCTATGACCAGGTGGGTAAAGCGTGGATGACAAAGGTGCTTGCTGTTGATCAGAATACCCAAACGGCTGCCGGTGATCTTGTTTTTGATAAGCAACTGCCAAAGGGAATGTATTTGGTGAAAGCTGGCCCGTCTCAGATACAGGTAGCCAAGTTTGTGGTATATGAAAAATAACCTGTTTGGCCTTATTGGCCGTTAACTCCTCATTTTTCGCTATCATTGCAAAGCCAATCATAACTCGATTGGCTTTTTTAATGTATGCGTGCCAAGGCGCTTTCCAGGTTGTTATTTGCGGTGGGTGTTGTCACCTGGGTGGCCTTGTTGTTTACTGACATTTCGGTTGTCTTTACTGCAAAACGAAACCTGCCGGCAGAAGTCCCCACCTGGTTACCGGGGGTAATTCTCAACCTCTACATCATTGCGCTTTATTATTATTACAAACTCAGGATTGACCGCGATGATCAACTCAATTTCGTTGACTTACTCTGGAGAGTGTTTGCTACGGGATTAATTGCTACCGTTTTTTCGCTTGCACTTCGATTGGTTGAATACTTACTGGGAGCAACCACGCTCACCGGGAACATCGTTTACATCGAGGTCATTTACCTGATCAACCTGGGGTTGATGATCAGTTTTTTATTGGCTGCCTTTACGGCCTGGAAACGACTGATCCTGTATCAGAAATCAAAATGGCTGATTCGCCTGTGGGCATTTTTTGAATATGCGCTGTTGATTTCATTGCTGTATAACAACTTCATTTTTCCGGAAACGGAAATAGTGTTTAATACCGTTTTTGGATTTTTTGTTGTCGTGGGATTGGTGCTGTCTGGTAATTTAAAGTGGGTGGCTTACCTGAACTTTCGTCAGAAGTGGACCAGCTTGTTGCTTCTGTTACTGACAATATTTTATCTCATTTATAGCCTGTATACAAACAGTTCTCTGGCAATGACGGTGTCGGGTGAGGAGATCGGGTTTGCAGATTACCGGAACCACATCTTTATACAATCATTGATAGCGTTTGTTACGGTGTACAGCGCGTTCTCTTTTCTTGTAATATTCTTTAACCTTCCAACAACTTCCGTATTTGAACAGAAGCTGGAAGAAGTGGTAAACTTCCAGCGCATCAGTCAATCAATTCAAACCGAGCAAAGCGAAGAAAGTGTGTACAGTATTTTACTCGAGACATCAGTGAGCAGCGTGTTTGCAGATGCTGCCTGGCTGGAGATTAAAAATAGTGAACGCGACCATCGCGTGTTTACGTATCGCATCACTGAAAAGGAGGCCAACGATATTATTCACCACCTGAAGGACCATCACGTAACAGGAGTATTAGACCAAAGTACCGATAAAACAAAAAACCTTTCGAAACACCTGAGTTCATTGCGCGGGTCACGCTTCCGCTCCATCCTGGCATTTCCCATTTTTGTAAAGGGTGAAAATATTGGTACACTGGCGTTACTCAAAGAATTGCCTGATGGCTTTAATAAGGAGATGACCAAAATCATCTCTACGTTCGCCAACCAGGCCGGAATCTCCATCGAGAATTTCCGCTTACTGGAAGAGGCTCTGCAAAGTGAACGCTACAAAGAGGAATTGAAAATTGCCAAAACTGTTCAGAAGAGTCTGCTTCCCCAGATGCTCGAGAAAGATGGTGATTTTGAGATTGCTGCCTTCTCTGAATCGGCCGATGAAGTGGGTGGTGACTATTACGACACCCTTCGGATAAGTCCGGAAGAAACATCGCTTATCATTGCTGACGTTTCAGGAAAAGGTACCACGGCAGCCTTTCACATGTCGCAGATGAAAGGTATTTTTCACAGCCTGGCACAAAACTGTATTGAACCTGACGAATTCATGGTGCGCGCCAATAAGGCGTTGGTCTACTGTCTCGAACGGGGCTCATTTATTTCTGCATCATTTTTCCTGGTACATACCGTGAGTAAAAGAATCCGGTATGCGCGCGCAGGGCATTGCCCGGTATTGTATTATTCAGCCGCAACAGGAAAAACGGAGTACCTCAAAGATAAAGGTGTTGCCCTTGGCATGGTGCGTAATAATAGTTACGGGAACTTCATTGAGTCGAATGAGATCACCTATGCCCCTGACGATATTATGGTATTGTATACCGATGGTATTACGGAAGCAAAAAATTCAAAAGGTGATGAATTTGGATATGAACGACTCGCAGAGGTTCTGATGGAAGTGAAGTCCAAAACACCTCAGCAAATTCAAGAGCATCTGATAAATAAGCTCTACGAATTTTCAGGAACTGACAACATTAATGATGATTATACAACCATGATCGTCAAATTTAATAACCGAACATAAACCATTTTAAACCGTTAGAAATACATGGTCCACATTAAACGATTACAGGAAGACGGAATCGATATCATTACACCCATTGGTGAAATTGATGCCAGTTCATCTATCGAATTGGACTTAACAATAGCCAAAAGTGTTGGCGAAGGGTTTACCAAAATTCTGGTCGACTGCGGTTCGCTGGAGTACATTTCTTCGGCCGGTCTGGGGGTATTTATGTCCTACATCGATGAGTTTAAGGATAAAAATTTGAAAATGATATTGTTTGGCATGAGCGAAAAGGTGGCCAATACGTTTGAGATATTGGGCCTGCACGAATTGCTGACGATTGCAAAGGATAAAACCGAGGCTAAGAAGTTGGTTGCATGAAATATAAGTTTAAAGTTGGCTGCAGTATTGAAAACCTGAAGGGAGTGCGAGACTTTGTCCGTACTTCTCTTGCGAATCATGGTATTTCCGAGCTGGAGATCAGTGAGATGGTTTTAGCGATGGATGAAATGTGCTCGAACCTGATGATTCATGGCCATGATTGCAATCCAAATGAAGTATTTGAACTTCATATCCTGATAGACAAAGATGATCCGGTTGTTTTTGAGATCATCGATAAAGGAAATGTATTTGATATTAATCAGTTTACTGAGCCCAGTATGGATAATATCATTCAGGAGAAACGAAAAGGTGGCCTTGGCATCAGACTGGTGAAGTCGATCATGGATAGTGTTGAGTACGAACAACAGAAAAACAATAAATGCGTTTGCCGCCTGGCAAAGAAAGTCAGTTTTAAATAATCACGATTTAATCAGCATGGTCAGATTTTTTATTGCAGCATTCCTGGTAGTATTTTTTTTGGATGGGGCAGCACAAAAGAGCAAAAATTCAAAACCACAAATACTGTTTACAATAGGTGATGAGTCTGTTTCAGGAGATGAATTTGTGTACCTCTATAAAAAGAATCATCAGGACAAAGCTGAGTACACCCCGCAAAAGATTGATGAATACCTGAAGTTGTACATCAACTTTAAACGGAAGGTAAGAGAAGCACGCAGCAGAGGAATCGATACTACATCTGCTTTTGTAAAAGAGTTTGGCACATACCGAGAAGAACTGAAAAAACCCTATCTCCCGGAAGGAAAACTAATTGACAGTCTCGTAAAAGTCACCTATCAGCGATTGCAGGAGGAAGTCCACGTTTCTCATATACTGATTAGTTTAAAAGCAGAGGCTGCCCCTGCCGATACCCTGCAGGCTTTTAATAAAGCACTCGATCTAAAATCTCGGGCTCTGGCAGGTGAAGATTTTGGCTCTCTTGCTGCGTTGTATTCAGAGGAACCTATGGCAAAATCGACAAAAGGTGATCTGGGTTACTTCACTGCCCTGCAGATGGTGTACCCATTCGAAAATGCTGCCTATCAGGCAAAGAAGGGAGAAATTATTGGTCCGGTTCGTACCCGTTTTGGGTATCATGTTCTGAATGTAATGGATCGTAAACCGTCACGTGGTGAAGTGGAGGTTTCGCACATTATGATTCGTACAGGAAGCGAGCATGATGCCGCAAAGGCGCGAAACCTCATTTTTGAAATTGACGATCAGCTCAAAGGAGGGGTAAGCTGGAACGACCTGTGCAAGCAATACTCTGAAGACCCCTCCACAAAAAACAGCGGAGGCAAACTTCGCCCGTTTGGTGTGGGTGCAATGGCATCAGTGCCGGCTTTTGATAAGGCTGCTTTTTCATTGCAGAATCCTGGCGATCTATCTGATCCCGTTCAAACTCAATATGGCTGGCACATCATCAGGCTTGAGCGAAAAATTCCATTGCCCTCTTTTGAAGAGCTGGCTCCTGCTTTAAAGAGCCGCGTGGCACGCGATGAGCGCGCGCAAATATCACGGCTGGCGCTTATGAAAAAATTAAAGAAAGACTTTTCATTTACCGAGGATCAGGAAATAAAAGCAAAGATTTTTGCATTAGCGGATACCGCTCTCACAAAAGGCCGGTGGAAATGGGTAAAGCAAAACACAACGACTTTTTATGATAAGACACTTTTTACCTTAACGAAAAAACCGGTAAGTGCATCATCATTTCTTACATACATGGAACAAAATCAAAAGGCTACCAATCTGAACCCGGCCAATTATGTTGAGCAGTTGTATAACGCCTTTGTAGAGCGGGAGATTAATCATGTGCTGGAGGCAAAGATTATTCAGGAGCATCCTGATTTTGAAAGGTTGCTGAAAGAGTACTATGAAGGTATCCTCCTCTTTGATATTATGGAAAAAGAAGTGTGGCAAAAGGCAAGTGACGACTCGGTTGGCCAACAACACTTTTTCGATGCACACCGTGAGAAATATGCTGCGGGTGAAAGGGTTCATGCAATTATTTATACACTGAAATCCCTTCAATCAGGAGCCTTATTAAAAAGTGCAATTGAAAAGAATGACACAACGGCCATTCGGGAAATGATTCAGTCGAAAACAGCCAAACCGGAAGAAGGTATTTTCCAAAAAGATGACCGTCAGGTTTTATCGGGTATAGAGTGGGCTCCCGGACTTTATACTGCCGAAAATAACAGAATGTATTACCTTGTGCAGGTCAAAGAAATGGTGCCGCCCGGTAAGCTAACGTTTGAAGAGGCACGGGCAATGGTTATTTCAGATTTTCAGGATCACCTTGAAAAGGAATGGATTAACCAACTTACTAAAAAATACCCTGTTAAGGTAAATGAGAAAACAAGAAAACATGTGGTGGAGAAACTTAGCCATTAACCTGGTTGTTGGAAGCCTCGTTCTGATAACGGGATGTGAGTTTATTAAAATGAAAGGTGAGCAAACTTCGGAGGAAGTAAACCGGGTACCGGTTGCTCGTGTTAACGACACGTACCTCTATAAAGATGAGTTGAATGGAATTGTTACCCTGGGCGTGAGCAAAGAAGACAGTGCCCTTCGCATTGAAGCGTATATTAACAGTTGGATTCGCAAACAATTACTGATTCAGGAAGCGGCCAAAAAGATTAACATCAACGAGGCTGAAGTTGAGCGAAAGATACTGGATTACCGATTCAGCCTGATAGCCTACGAATACCAGGCTTTTTTTGTCAAGCAAAACCTTGACACAGTCATTTCCAATGCGCAAATAGAATCTTACTATAAAGAGAACATCGATAACTTTATTTTGAAGCAGAACATTGTGCAGGCCACCTTTATGAAGGTTCCCAAAACAGCCCCGCGCACGAATAAAATTAAAGACCTGATTTTTTCACGAAAAGAGAAAGATGAAAAGGAACTGAAGTCATACTGCCTCAGTTTCTCCACGGTCTATCATTTGAGCGATTCCACCTGGATGGTTTTTGATGAGCTGGTCAAGAATTCGCCCCTGGTTGAGATCCCCAATAAAATCCAATTTTTAAAGGCATATCCCTATTACGAAACCTCCGATGATAGCTATCTTTACTTTTTAAAAGTGGTTAAATACCGTATTTCCGACAATATTTCACCGCTTGAGTTCGTAAAGGATGATATCCGCAATATTATTTTGAATAAGCGCAAGGTCGAACTTGCTAAAAAACTGGAAGATGATGTGTATAACAATGCAGCAAGTGAGAAAGAGTTTGAGGTCTATAAATAAACTACGGGTGGTGGCGGTGGCCGCACTTTGTTTCCTTTCCATCATACGTGTTCACGCTCAGGAAAATGAAGGATTTGTAGTCGATAAAATTATCGGCAAAGTTGATAACTACATCGTATTGAAATCAGAGCTGGACAAAGCCTATCTGGATTATGTTTCTAATGGCGGACAAGGCGGTGATCAAACACGGTGTCAGTTTTTGGCAATGTTGCTTCGCAATAAGCTGATGATGGCAAAAGCAGAGATTGACTCGGTGGTTGTGTCTGATGATGAAGTGGATCAAAATACAGAACGAAGAATGGCCATGATCCTGGCGCAGTACCAGGGATCGCAGGAAGAGCTTGAAAATAAATTTGGAAAATCATTGGATCAAATCAAGGGCGAGTTGCGCGATCAAATACGAGAACAAATGGTGGTAAGCGAAATGGAACGAACCATTTCAAAAGGCATTACGGTTACCCCAGCTGAGGTAAGAAAGTTTTACAATCGTATACCGAAAGACAGCCTTCCGTTTTTTTCAGCTGAAATAGAAGTAGCGCAAATTGTACGAATTGCGAAAGTCAGCGAGAAACAGAAAGAAGAAACCAGGCGCCAACTCATGGATATCCGCACGCGCCTGATGACCGGAGAAGATTTTGCAGTATTGGCCAGAAAATACTCAGCCGATCCCAGTGTAACATCCAACAACGGTGACATGGGCTGGGTTGGCAGAGGCGCACTGGTTCCTGAATTTGAAGCGATGGCCTTTAAATTGAAACCCAGCGAAATTTCCATGCCGGTTGAAACAGAATACGGATTCCATATTATTCAATTGCTGGAACGAAGAGGAAACGAATACCATGCGCGCCATATTTTAATGGCTCCAACTCCTTCATCAGATGATATCCTGGCAGCCACTAAATTTCTTGACAGCATTCGAACGATAGCCATTAAAGATAGTGTGGCATTTCAAAGGCTGGCAAAAGAACACTCCGATGATGTAGCCACCAAAGGGAACGGAGGCTTTTTCACTGATGATACAGGAGGCGCCAGGCTGTCAGTGGATGAGGTGGATCCGGTTGTTTTCTTTGCAGTTGATTCTATGAAAGTGGGTGAAATTTCAAAACCTTTAACCTATCGTACCGACCAGGGAAAAGAAGCTGTCAGGATTTTGTTTTATAAATCCAGAATGGCCCCGCACCAGGCTAACCTGAAGGATGACTGGAACCGCATACAAACCGCAACCCTGAATCAAAAGAAGAACCGCATTTTAGAGAAGTGGTTTGACAAAGCCAGAAGAGATGTGTTCATTAATATTGATCCGGCCTATAATTTCTGCGGAATACTGGATGAATAGGCAACCCCCGACCGTATATGTAAAGAGTTCAACGTTGTATAAGATTGATCGTTATTTTTAACCAACGTTTACACAAAGCGCATGACAAAATTTTCAACCGATGTAGAAGCGGCCGATGCATTGGCCGTTACCTATAAAAACCTATCATCAGAAATTTCAAAGGTCATTGTAGGGCAGGACGAAGTGGTGCGTCTCGTGCTGACAGGGATTTTTTGCCAGGGACATTCTTTATTGGTGGGCGTGCCGGGGCTGGCGAAAACATTGCTGATTCAAACCATTGCCAAAGCGCTTGACCTCGAGTTTAAAAGAATTCAGTTTACACCCGATTTAATGCCTTCCGATATTGTGGGTGCCGAAACCATGGATAAGGATCGGAATTTTAAATTTGTTAAAGGCCCGGTGTTTGCCAACATCATCCTGGCCGATGAAATCAACCGAACACCTCCTAAAACACAGGCAGCGTTGCTCGAATCCATGCAGGAATATGCCGTAACCATTGCAGGGCAACAATACGAATTACCAAAACCGTTTTTTGTATTGGCGACACAAAACCCCATCGAGCAAGAGGGAACCTATCCGTTGCCGGAAGCCCAGCTTGACCGGTTTATGTTTAACATTTTGCTGAGCTATCCGTCCTTTTCGGAAGAGGTGGAAGTGGTGAAAGCAACAACCTCTGATGAGCAAAGATCAGTTTCCAAAATCCTGACAGCCGGGGAAATCAGTGCTTTTCAACACCTGGTGCGAAGGGTTCCTGTTCCCGACAATGTGATTGAGTATGCCGTAAAACTGGCTAATAAAACAAGGCCGCAAACCAATGGGGCATCTTCGGTTGCAAACGAGTACCTGGAATGGGGCGCAGGCCCGCGTGCCTCGCAGTACCTTGTGCTGGGCGCAAAATGTAATGCACTGCTGAACAGTAAATACTCGCCCGACATAGAAGATGTTCAGGCTATAGCCAAGCCGGTGTTACGCCACCGCATGGTGAGAAACTTCAAGGCAGAAGCGGAAGGAATTACAGTGGATGACCTGATTAACCGGTTGATGGTTTAGTTATCAACACTTTTAATGACAGGACGCGTGTCATGAATATCCCGATGTTCGTACTGTACCTTAAATTCAGAAAGATCAGGTTTGAATTTCCTGGGCCGTTTTAATTCATAGTTATAAATCAATTGCCCTAACTGGTACATAAAAGGCCAGCCTTCCGTTTCATACTCGTACGTATCGTCATTCAAAATTCCATCGTGGTTCACATACACGGTGGCGGTCAGCATGAATTCAACCTGATTTTCAAAATCAGCCACATACGATGCGTCAATCAAAAATCCGTAAGCCCAGCCTACTTTGTTGAATACCCGAATAGAACCGGGCATTTGGTGGCTTTCATTTCTGAAAAAGAACTTCACATAGCTATTGTAATATTCGGCACTGTCGTATTTCGGATAGTTGGTTTCAGAGGGATATTGGGAGAGATATTGCCGGAGGAAAAGGTAATCATCATCTGTAAGATTAAATCTTTTCTTAGCCGGAACCGATTGTGGAAACAGGGCCGACTGAAGAATCTGTTGCAAATCTTCCAGCGGCAGGTTATTAACTTTTGTAAAATCGATGGGTTCGTTTACGAGGCTGTCGTATTTGTTGTAATAAGCTTTCCCAACTTTAAACACATTCTTGAAATTGAATGAATCGGTATTGTAGGCAGGTGGCTGTTCATACAGCACTGAGCCATCGGTGCCAATGAATCGTACACTGTTGGTGTGGCGGTTTTGATCTTCGCTAAGGCCAAGAAACTGGCGGGTGATGCGGGTACTTCCATACCCTTTTTGGTGTAAATTCCGGTTAATACTTTGTTGCCCCACAAACTGGTACAATCGATTATACGGATCATTCTCACTAACCAGCAAGGCCCTTCTGATATACTGCGCGATGGACGGAAGCCCGCTTTGCGAACTGCTATCGACAAGGTCTGGGGTTTGCCATGGAAAGTTTTTGTCTACCTGCAGGGAGGTGTATTTTGTGATGTTACTTTTTCCAAGGGTATTCAACTTCTCCAGGGCAAGCAGCGCAAGGGGAAGCTTAACTGTTGAGGCAGGATTGAAGTAGAAATTCGAATCAACGTTGAAATTATAGTTTTGAAAGTGTGGCCGGTTCTGTTTGTCGCGATTGATTTGGGTATAGATGATCTGAACCCGAAAGGAGTCAGGATGTTGAAGCATGTGTTGCAGGAGTTTATGATCACCCTTCATTAATATTTCCTTCAACGTTGCATCGGTTTTAACCTGGGCAAGTGAAGCGCAACTTATGAATAACAGGAGCAACAACGAGAGTGTTCTTAGGCGCAACATATGCGGATTGTTTAAGAATGCATGAAACGAAAGATACAAAAACAATCCTTTGCTGATCGCTCATGTGAGCAGATAATCGCTAAGATCAATCGTGTCCTTTAGCCGGTCACGTAATCCTGAAGATAGGAAAATTGGGCAGTAAGTTTTCCATCTTTTGTAATGGTAGCCCGCTCAATAATTTTGTCGACATCTTTTACCAGAAGGGGCACTAAAATCCTATCCAGTAAATCGCGACCAAATTCTTCTGATGCGCTGCGCGGAAGTTCACATGGCAGGTTATCTACGCCCATCACGGTTACAAACTTATCGTTCGAAAGTGGCGGTTGAACCGAGTCCGTTGTGGGATCGTAGTCGTAAATGGGATCGGGGATGGTGCTGGCAATTTTGGTGCTGGGTATGGAGCCGCCAATATCGCAGGTGATGTCGGCAATAATTTTGATCTTAAAATCCGGTGCTTGCATATCCTGCACGGTAAACAGTACTGGAGCTTTTGGATTCCAGAAAGCGCCTGCTAACAGCACATCAGCAACACGCGTATACTTCAAAAAGTCACCGGAATATTTCTCCGGATTCAAATGAAACTCTTCCCGGTTAAAATGCCCTCCTTCTTTTCGGAGGTGATAGTCGGCACTGCTGAGTTGGGTATACACGGGCTCATCGTAGGCCTGGCGCAGAAAATCAGTGGGGCTAACTTTCCGAATGCCCACCGTGTCAAGAGTTTCCATCGCTCCCTTACCCACCCGGCCGGCACCGGTTAGCAGTATTTTAACAGGCGGTAATTTTACTTTTCGCAATTCAATTTTTAAATCGTTTACATCAAAGCATTCAAAGGCCCTGCGCAATGAAAAGCAATTGTAGCGTTTGCCGTATGTCCACAGGCCGTTGTAGGCACCCACAATTCCGGCAAAGCGTCCAAAGGCCACCAGGCGGTTTCCAAGCTTATCTTTCAATACCTCATAGTCAATCATCCTGATTTTTTTATCAAGGATGGCCCGTATCAGCTTTTTATTATGAGGCTGCTTTTTAATGGTATGCGAAAAAAATAAATACGTTTTGCCGGGTACCAGCTGATCGATCGGAACCTCTTTAATGCCCATCAAAATATCGCAATCACTTACATCGGCTGATACGCGCATCCCTAATTCACCGTACTCATCGTCATTAAAACATCGGATTGGGCTTTCCTGAATTACCACTTTCACATTGGGGAATCGTTGCCCGATTTCCTCTGCCTGCAGGGGAGTAAACGGGACCCGTTTATCGGGCGGAATTTTTCCTTCGCGGATAATGCCAAGTTTGAGCATCATGGTTATTTCTTTTTCTTTTTACGAGACTTGAGCAAGGAGTCACCTTTTTTCATATCATCATAATCATCGCGCTCGGCCAGCTTCTTATCATCAACATTTTTGTTCAGGAATTCGTTAATTTTTTCGATATCCATGTTGGCATGGAGTTCGCCAAACTGGTTAATCGATACTTCGAAACCCTGTAAGTCTTTGTGAACCTTTGGTTTTCTTTTCTTTTTGGGTTCTGATTTAGCCATGGCGTTTAGGCAACGTTAACCTTTATTGTTTGTAATGCATAGCCAATCCTATTGATAACTTCATCTCTTCCAAGAATCTCCATCGTGATCATCAGATCGGGTCCCGATCCGTTACCGGTAATGGAAACACGAAAAGCCTGCATGATTTTTCCTGTTTGAATGCCCAGGTTCCCGGCCACTGTTTCCAATGTCGCCTTCGCATTTGTTGCGTCAAGGGCAGTCAGGTTTTGTAAGGCATCTTTATAAGCCGTTAGCACCTTCACTACATCATCGTTCCATTTTTTGCTCGTTACCGACTCGTCAAAAGAAGTGGGTGAAATAAAGAAGAACCTGCCCTGTTCCCATAAATCTTTCGGGAAGGTGATCCGCTCTTTCATAATGGAACAAATTTTTACCGCTTTCTCTTTTGAACAGGGAATCTTTTCGGAAGCCAATGAATCTAACAGATAACCGGAAAGTTCTTCATCCGACTTCCTGCGTAAATACTGCTGGTTGAACCACTGCGCTTTGTGGATGTCAAACTTGGCGCCAGCTTTCCCAATCCGTTCAATTGAAAAAGAGCGAATCAGTTCGTCCATGGAAAAAATTTCCTGTGTAGTTCCGGGATTCCATCCGAGAAAGGCAAGAAAATTAATAAGGGCTTCCGGCAGGTAGCCAGTTTCTTTAAACCCGTTGGCTACTTCTTTTGTTTCTGGATCGGTCCATGTTAGCGGAAAAATGGGAAAGCCCATTTGGTCGGCAGCGCGTTTGCTCAGCTTTCCGTTGCCATCGGGTTTTAACAGCAGCGGGAGGTGTGCAAACTGTGGCATATCTTTCTGCCATCCCAGGTATTGGTAAAGCAATACATGCAAGGGGGCCGATGGCAGCCACTCTTCACCACGGATGACGTGTGAAATTTTCATCAGGTAATCGTCCACGACATTAGCTAAATGGTAAGTAGGCATCCCATCCGATTTCATTAATACTTTATCATCGATTTTCGATGAATGCACCACAACCTCTCCACGAATTAAGTCAACCACTTTTATTTCTTCGTTTTGAGGAACCTTGAGCCGGATTACATAGGGAGTATTGGCCTGCAATAATTCCTTCACCTCTTCTTCAGCCAGGGTAAGCGAGTTCCGCATCAGCAGTCTTGAAGCGCTTCCGTACTGTTGATTGTCGTTACCTTCTTTTTTCAGTTGATCACGCATGTTCTCAAGCTCCTGCTCAGTATCAAATGCATAATAGGCATGACCTTGCTGAATTAATTGAAGCGCATACTTTGCGTACAGCGGTTTTCTTTCTGATTGCCTGTAAGGGGCATGAGGCCCGCCCACTCCCACACCTTCATCAAGTTGAATACCGGCCCACGCCAGCGCTTGCTGAATATATTCCTCTGCACCGGGCACAAATCGTCCCTGGTCGGTATCCTCAATCCGTAAAATCATGGTGCCGCCATGCTGGCGCGCCAATAAATAGTTATACAGTGCAGTGCGAACACCACCAATATGGAGTGCTCCGGTTGGGCTGGGGGCAAATCTTACGCGAACGTCCTTCATGAAGAGGATAATAATGAGGGGTATAAAGGTATAAAGGTATACGGTATGATGGAAAGCTTTACCTTTATATCCTTTTACTGTTTGCCCTATACCATATACCCCTAATACATCATCATGACGGAAGAGAAAAGTTTGAATTTCCTTGAAGAAATAGTGGAGAACCACCTGAAAGAAGGGAAGTATAAGAGTATTGTTACCCGTTTTCCGCCCGAGCCCAATGGGTATTTACACCTGGGGCACTCCAAAAGTATTTGCTTGAATTTTGGATTGGCCCTTAAGTATGGTGGCAAAACCAATTTACGTTTTGACGATACCAATCCGGTAACAGAAGAAACCGAATATGTGGAAAGTATCAAAAGTGACATCCAATGGCTTGGATTTAAGTGGGCAGAAGAACTGTATGCATCGGACTATTTCCAGCAGTTGTATGAATTTGCGCTTACGCTGATCAAAAAAGGACTGGCATATGTAGATGATAACACCAGCGAAGAAATTGCTGCCGGCAAAGGTACGCCAACAACACCCGGAAAAGACAGTCGGTACAGAAGCAGAAGTGTGGAAGAGAATGTGAAGCTGTTTGAAGAAATGAAAGGGGGAAAGTACAAGGATGGGGAAAAAGTTCTGCGTGCCAAAATTGATATGGGCCATGTAAACATGCACATGCGTGACCCAATTATGTACCGCATTAAGCATGCGCATCATCACCGTACGGGTGACGCGTGGTGTATTTACCCCATGTATGATTTTGCGCACGGTCAAAGCGATTCAATTGAAAATGTTACCCATAGCATTTGTACGTTGGAATTTATTCCTCACCGCGATTTGTATAACTGGTTTATTGAAAAACTGGAAATCTATCCGTCAAAACAATATGAGTTTGCACGGTTAAACATGACCTACACCGTTATGAGCAAGCGCAAGTTGCTGCAATTGGTAAACGAAAATTATGTTACCGGATGGGATGATCCCCGCATGCCTACCCTCAGTGCGGTGCGGAGAAGAGGTTTTACAGCCCAGAGTATCCGCGATTTTTGCGATAAGATAGGCGTGGCCAGAAGAGAGAACCTGATTGATGTTGGATTATTGGAATTTTGTGTTCGTGAGCATCTGAACAAAATTGCTTTGCGCAGAATGGTGGTGTTTGATCCGGTAAAAATTATTCTGACAAACTATCCGGAAGGAAAATCAGAAATGCTGGAAAGCGAGAATAATCCGGAAGATCCTACCTCTGGCAACCGTCAAATTCCATTTGGTCGTGAACTCTATATTGAGCAGGAGGATTTTATGGAGGTTGCTCCTAAAAAATATTTTCGATTGGCCCCCGGTCAAATGGTTCGCCTGAAAAGCGCGTACATCATAAAATGCGATGAGGTGGTTAAAGATGCATCCGGCAAAGTTAGTGAGTTACGATGCACGTATATTCCAGAAAGTAAAAGCGGATCAGATACTTCGGGAATCAACGTAAAGGGCACACTTCATTGGGTAAGCGCTCTACACGCGCTACCGATAGAGGTTCGGTTGTACGATCGGCTCTTTAAGGTAGAGGATGTAGCAGATGCAGAAGGTGATTTTAAAGATCAGCTAAACCCGAATTCGCTGATTGTTCAAACCGCGTATGCCGAGCAGGAATTGCTGACTTCTTCCATACACGAACGGTACCAATTTTTACGCAAAGGGTATTTCTGTTTGGATCCCGACACCACAAAGCAAAAGATGGTATTTAATCGAACGGTTGGCCTGCGAGACACCTGGGCGAAAAGTAGTCATTAGTCTTTAGTCGTTAGTCCTGAGATAATACTGACTAAGTACTAAATACTCACTACTAAATTCTATTTAACAGCGATACAGGAGATCTCCACATTCACATCCTTAGGCAAACGGCTTACCTCAACCGTTTCGCGGGCAGGCGGATTTTGCGGAAAACACTTTCCATAAATTTCGTTCACCGTTGCAAAATCGTTGAAATTGCCCAGGAAGATGGTGCTCTTTACCACATTTGAAAAATCCATATCAGCCGCTTTTAAGATAGCCGCCAGATTGTCCATGACCTGCTGCGTTTCTTCGGCAATGTTTCCGGTGATCAGGTTCCCCGAAGGTTTTTGAATCGCAATCTGCCCGCTGATAAAAAGCATGTTGCCAACGTGTACTGCCTGACTGTAGGGGCCAATGGGCTCAGGGGCATCGGCTGAATAAACTATCTTTTTTGACATGGTTATGAGGTTTAAAAAACTAACTTAGCATTTACTCAAAAGTAAGGAAAACAATTTTGAATCAGTTTACCGGATATGAACATCCTGATTATTGGCGAGCCGATTAACCTGGAAGAAACGAAAGCAAAATTCGGAGAGGGCCATCGGTATATGTTTGAGCGAGATCATCGCGAAGCCGAGCGGTTTGTTTTAAGCAACGACCTGGTGTTTGATTTTATGATCGATGAAGAACCTTTTCAGGTCGAAATCTATGCCGACAAAGAGGGTTCGAAGGTTTTCGTTAATACCGCTAAAGTTTCGCTGGCAGAGCTTTCCAGCCTGGCCAATCATCACATCAGTGCGCAGCTTTTTGGATTTAATGGATTGCCAACCTTTCTGATACGCGAAGTGATGGAGGTAAGTGTGTTGAATCAACAGGATGAGAGCAACCTGAAAGAAGTTTGTCAGGAACTGGGCACTGAATTTTTATTGGTTGACGACCGCGTTGGTTTGGTAACTCCCCGGATCATTTGCATGATCATTAACGAAGCGTATTACACCGTTCAGGAGGGAACTGCTTCCCGCGAAGACATTGATCTGGCCATGAAGTTGGGAACCAATTATCCGTACGGACCCTTTGAATGGTGCAACCGCATTGGCGTGAAGCACGTGTATGAATTGATTGAAGCCGTGTACGAAGACACCCACGATGAGCGCTACAAGATTTGTTCGTTGCTAAAAAAGGAGTATCTGAAAGCTACTTAGGGGTTATTCTACAGTAACTGATTTTGCAAGGTTCCTCGGCTGATCTACGTTGCAACCCCGCATCACTGCAATGTGATACGAAAGCAACTGCAGCGGAATAACGGAAACAATCGGCATCAGGGCCTCCTGAACAGCCGGCACCTCAATCACAAATTCGGCCATGTTAGGAATAAGTTTATCGCCTTTTGTTACCACAGCGATAACGCGTCCTTTTCTGGCCTTTACTTCCTGGATGTTCGAAACAATTTTTTCATACGAGCTGTCGTGCGTAGCAATGAATGCCACCGGCATTTCTTCATCAATGAGCGCGATAGGCCCGTGTTTCATCTCTGCAGCAGGATACCCCTCTGCGTGGATGTAGGAAATTTCTTTCAGCTTAAGCGCACCTTCAAGCGCTACCGGAAAATTATAGCCACGACCGAGGTAGAGAAAATTGGAAGCGTCTTTAAAGGTGAAGGCAATTTTTTTGATCTCGTCATTAAGTTTTAATACCTCCTCAACTTTTGATGGAATGTTCTCTAACTCCACCAGCATTTCATGAAACTTCTGATCCGTAATGGTTCCTCTCTTGTGTGCAACAATCAGGCAGATCATGCTCAACACCGTTAGTTGGGCGGTAAATGCCTTGGTGCTGGCCACTCCAATTTCCGGGCCTGCGTGTGTATATGAACCAGCATGTGAATTGCGCGCAATCGATGACCCCACTACGTTACAAACTCCAAAAATGGTAGCGCCTTTTGATTTTGCCAGATCAATGGCCGCCAGGGTATCAGCCGTTTCACCCGATTGTGAAATGGCAATCACAATATCTCCTTCACGGATAATCGGGTTTCGGTAGCGAAACTCCGATGCGTATTCAACTTCTACCGGTATGCGGCAGAACTCTTCAAACATGTATTCCGCAACGAGTCCGGAGTGCCATGACGTACCACAGGCTACAATAATAATCCGATCGCTGTTAGCAAGTTTATTAACGTATTCGCGAATGCCGCCTAATACCAGTCTGCCCGATTGTGAATCCAGTCGGCCACGCAAACAGTCGTTGATGGAACGGGGCTGCTCGCAAATTTCTTTCAGCATGAAATGATCAAAACCACCTTTTTCAATAGCCTCCAGCTCCAGTTCCAGTTTTTGAATGTATGGAGTCATAGGGGCGTCTTGTACCGTCTTAACCCTTAACTCACCATTGTCGATAATAGCAATCTCCAGGTCGTTCAGGTATACGACTTCCTTGGTGTATTCAATAATGGGTGTGGCATCTGAAGCCATGAAGAATTCGTCCTTGCCAATACCAATAACCAGGGGGCTTCCTTTTCGGGCGGCAATCAGCAGGTCGGGATTTTCGCGCGACATGATCACAATCGCGTAAGCGCCCACTACTTTCGTTAGTGCAAGGCGCACAGCTTCTTCTAACGAGCAGTTGTTGTTTTCCTGTATATCTTCAATGAAGTGAATAAGCACTTCGGTATCGGTTTCACTTGAAAAAGTGTGGCCTTTATTGATCAGTTCCTGTTTAAGTGAGCTGTAATTTTCGATAATGCCATTGTGAATAATGGCCAGATTTTTTGATGCGGAATAATGGGGGTGAGCGTTCACATCGTTGGGCTCTCCGTGGGTGGCCCATCGGGTATGGCCGATGCCTATGTGACTTGTTAAATCGATTCCGTTGATGTGTCCTTCTAATTCAGAAACCTTGCCTTTCTTTTTGTACACATTAAGGCCGTTATTCAGAAGGGCAATTCCGGCACTGTCATACCCGCGGTATTCCAGTCTTTTCAGTCCTTTGATGATAACCTGTTGAGCATCGCGATGGCCAACATACGCAACGATTCCGCACATACTATCTATTGATTAGGCACAATGGGTCTTGTATACTCTACTTTTAATTTAATGCTGTTTCCCTTAATTACTGAGCGTTCAACCGTTTTGCCAACAGCAGGGTCAACGGGAACAAGACCCAGGTACTGGATCTGATGAGTGGTAGGAACACCAGCTTTCCGATCTTCTTCCTTTTTGTCAAACAGACTTTGCATGAAGAGGGCCATATGACCTGTATACTTCTTCTTTGTTGAGTTATACTTTAACGTGATGGTTTGGGGTGTGCTGGAGAGCCCGTCATTTGTAGGATAATAGTAGTACCCATTACCAAATACATAAAATTCACGCATCGCAGTGCTGTCTTCATCTGAGGTTCTGTTCATAAAAAGATCTTTTGAATCCATGATCTTCATAATCCGGAAGACAAGGGCATTCACAGGGGGCATTCCAATGGGAGGTGTTTCAACTTCCATTGAAATTTCAGCGGAGTTAATTACCATATTGGTGATGGAGTCATTCACACCATCCTCAGCACCTGAAACGAAATCATTAAACTCACTAATGTCAAGTTTTGTAATTACAGGAGATCCGTTTTGTAAGTAGCGATACCCGCTGGGAGGTGCGTACCCCACATATTTTTCACTCATGCCTCCAAGATCACCCGACCTGGCCGTAGAGATATTATTAAAACTGAGCGCGCTTCCGGGATTAATTTGAAAAACGCGGGTTAATGTATCGGTTGGTGTGTGGTAATGCAAGGTTAGCTTACTCAGCCCGGTGTTGGGGTTGATACCCAGGATCATTGAGTTAGAACTTGGCACAAAAACCAAACCTTTGATCTCGTATTTGAACTTTTTATTTTTTGTAAAAGCGGAGTCAGGATTGTTGAGTGCCAGGTTAAAGAGTTTGGTTCCAAATGAGTCGTCCAGTTTAAGTTTGAACAAAAGCGTATCGGCACTGGTGCCGGCACTCAAATTCTTTTTAAGGCTGTCATAGTTAACATCCAAACTTGCTTCGCCAAGAGAAAACGCGTCATAACCAAGGGTAGAGTTATAATAGTACCGCTTGTAAGCGCTGAGCGAGTCTTCCAGTATTTCATGAACGGTAATGCGTTCCTGGGCTACACCCTCCCGACCATACGAATAAAAGTCGAGGCGCAACTGAAGGGTAATGGAATCATAAATGGAACCGGCTTCAAGCGCATTAAAAACCAATGGCTGCAACTGAGTATAGGCTTCAGAACGAACAGTTCCAAAAGCGGGATCCATGTATTGCCCTACCAATAATCGATAGGTATCGCCAAACAGGTAATTGTCTGTCGTGAGTGAGTCAATCAATATCACCGAACTTGGAAGGGTGAATTCCTGGTATCGTACGTTGAATTTTTTGTTTTGATTTTTGAATCCTAAGAGAAATGAATCGTCTTCACAAGACATCAAGAACAGGGCAGCTATGAAAAACTGCCCGGTTCGCTTAACCCACAAGTTCATTATATAAGTTATAGTATGATTCGGTGTAATTTTCGTCTTTATCGATGGTTTCAACTTTCTTCTCCTTCATCTTCTTGAAGAGGCCTTCAAGCTTTTTGTTTTCACCTGCGGTAATAACAGCATCTGAGAACTCAATGCCCATTTTAATAAAGCCTTCGTAATCGGCCGTTTTTAAATTGCCCAGCATTTTATCTTCAATGTCAATCATTTTCACCTTGCTCATGATGTCTTCTTTAAACTTGAAGTTAAAGCTGTTGTTATAAATGGTGAAAACTGTTTTTGTTTGCTTGAATAACGGGTCGTTCTTGTAGGTGGTTTTCAAGTACAACGGTATGAAGCTGGTAATCCAGTCGTTGCAATGAACCACATCAGGCGCCCAGCCCAGTTTGCGGACTGTTTCAATAGCACCTTTACAGAAGAAGATCGCGCGCTCATCGTTATCGGCATAAAAACGATTTTCCTTATCGGTGAAAACCGACTTACGATGGAAATAATCTTCATTGTCGATAAAGTAAACCTGCAACTTGGCGTTCGGAATAGAAGCCACCTTTATAGTCAACGGTTTTTCCTCATCGCCAACGGCAATGTTAATTCCGGAAAGGCGCACGACTTCGTGAAGCCTGTTTTTGCGCTCGTTAATAATTCCAAAACGGGGAACCAGAATCCTGATCTCCATACCCTTTTCCTGCATGGCCTGCGGAAGCTTGCGAACGAAATCGGCTACTTCAGAGGTTTGGAGGAATGGGTTTATCTCACTTGCTACGTAAAGAATTCTGAGTTTAGACATAAATTCCTGGATTAAAATCTTGAACGGGAAACGAGGCACAAAAGTACAAAATTTAGCCCCCTTATTCAACATCTTTCCACAATTAACCTACCTTTACCAGCCTTTTTAGGTCTTCACAACATGCAGATTTTCAGGGAAATCGATCCACTAAGGGCATTTTTGGTTGAAAAAAGACGTTCAGGTCAAACGGTTGGTTTTGTACCTACAATGGGGGCTCTTCATCCGGGCCATCTTTCCCTGATTGAGGCCGCCCAACGCGATCATGCACTAACGGTGTGCTCTATTTTTGTGAACCCGGCCCAATTCAATAACCCGGATGATCTAAAGAAATATCCGCGCACGCTCGATGCCGATCAGGCTCTGCTGGACAAAGCAGGATGTGACGTACTCTTTTTTCCGGAAACGAAAACCATGTATGAATCAGACAGTAAGATTCGGTTTGATTTTGGTGATCTGGACAAAGGAATGGAAGGGAAATTTCGGCCCGGGCATTTCAGCGGTGTAGCATTGGTTGTTTCCAAACTCTTCCACATCGTTGACCCGGATACGGCCTACTTCGGACAAAAAGATTGGCAACAACTCACCATTATTCAGCACCTGGTGAATGAGCTGAAGTTTAATTTGAAGCTGAAAAGCATTCCAACCCTGCGGGAGTCTGATGGACTGGCGATGTCATCGCGCAATGCCCGGCTGAATCCGGCACAGCGAAAAAAGGCAACAGTTTTGTATCGGACGTTACACGAAGCCAGGCATTGGCTAACACACTCGATGCGTGTCGATGAAGTTAAGAAACAGGTTCAGCAGTTGCTTGAAAATGATGAGGAGATTAAACTCGAATATTTTGAAGTTGCCGACAGTGTAAACTTAAAATTATTGAATCACGTTGAAGAGTCTGACAGGCCCATTTTATGCATCGCAGCCTTTGTGGGCGAAGTAAGATTGATTGATAATATGTTTTTGTACCCATAGTCCCGATATCAACCGGGAGGTTTATCTTTGCGGCCGATTTACCCTGACTATGCTGATTGAAGTATTAAAATCCAAGATTCATCGCGTTAAAATTACCCAGGCCGAGCTCCACTATGTCGGCAGCATTTCCATTGATGAAGATTTGCTGGATGCCGCCAACATGATTGAAGGCGAGAAGGTAACCGTAGTCAATGTCAACAACGGTGAGCGGCTGGAAACGTACATTATTAAAGGCGAACGGGGTTCGGGAACCATCACCTTAAACGGGCCAGCAGCCCGCAAAGCACAGGTTGGCGATATTGTGGTTATTTTTTCGTATGCTTCCATGGATTTTGAAGAAGCTAAAATGTTCAAACCGTCCGTTATTTTTCCTTCACCGGATAACAAACTGATCTGATTGTGACCTCCAAGTTCAAGGCTGTTTTTCAATATGTCGTTATACTGGGTGTTACCATCTTCCTGTTGTGGTTTTCATTACAAAGTATTCATGTAAAAGAAGGAGAGAATAAATGGGATTACATTTTTCATACCTGGCAGGCAGCGCACAAAGGCTGGCTGATGATGATGGCCGGAATTTTATTACTCAGTCATGTTATTCGTGCTCAACGCTGGAAAATGCTGATGAAGCCAACGGGGCACATCATTACACTAAAATCGAGTTTGCTGTCGCTGATGGTTGGGTATCTCGTCAATCTAGTGATCCCCCGTGGAGGTGAAGTGTCGCGCTGTTACAACCTGTACAAACTGGATAAAAGTCCGGTAGAGGTTTCTTTTGGAACCGTGGTGGTTGAACGCCTTACCGACTTGTTGTGCCTGGTGGTTTTGCTCGTCCTTGCGTTCACCGCTGAGTCTAAAAAATTATTTGCATTCATTGATACCCTGCCGATTCAAACCGCGGTGTTGCCGGGCAAGTTCACGGCTTTATTGCTGGTGGCACTGGCAGGAATTTGCGCGGTGTTATTTTTTTTCTGGCTAGCCAGGAAAAACGAAAAATTGAAAGCTTTCCTTAACAAAACCATTGCCGGATTTAAGCAGGGGTTTGCAGCTGTATTTAAACTCGAGAATAAAGGGCTGTATATTTTTTACTCCCTGGCAATCTGGATGCTTTACTTCCTGATGAGCTATTGTGTGATTCTCGCATTTGATGAAACCAGTCACCTGGGCATGAGTGCCGTTCTTTCTCTTTTTGCCATTGGTTCAATTGCCATGGCTGCACCGTTGCCGGGAGGAGCAGGATCGTATCATGCGCTGGTGCCCGCAGGATTGGTTTTTCTGTATCATATTCCCCACTCCGATGCCACTGCGTTTACGTTTGTATTTCATGGATGGCAAACATTTAATATGATGGTGTGCGGGGCGGCTTCGCTTTTGCTAACATCGTATCTGGTCAGAAAGAAAAAGGACGTTTCTTAGCCTTTGTTTGCTATTTTTTCGTTCATTAAATGAGCAAGGTTGCCGTTTTGGCAGACTTTTGTTTTTGGTGCAAAGCTTGCATCTTTGATCTGGTTTTAATCTTAAAAATTTAAAAGACTATGGGTATTGGAGCATTAATTATTACAGGCTTTTTCATGCTGGTGGGCTGGATGGTGAGCTCGCGCCTGAAAAGCAAATTTCATCAATACGCTCAGATACAATTGAAACAAAATCTGACCGGTGCCGATGTGGCGCGCCTCATGTTGGCGGATAGCGGCATCAATGATGTAAAAGTGATTTCAGTGGAGGGCCAGTTATCAGATCATTACAACCCGGTTAACAAAACCGTTAACCTCAGTGCCGATGTGTACAATGGCCGAAATGCAGCAGCCACTGCAGTGGCGGCACATGAGTGCGGGCATGCCGTACAACATGCCAAAGCGTACAGCATGCTGGAGTTGCGTTCCGCGTTGGTGCCCATTCAAAATGTGAGCGCCAAGGTGATTAATTTCATTTTCATTGCCATGATGTTTGGTGCTTACGCGATGGGCGGAATATTCTCGTACGATACAGCCCTGCTTATTATCATTGCTTGTTATGGAGTGTTTGCATTGTTTGCGTTAGTAACGCTTCCGGTAGAATTCGATGCGAGCAAACGTGCCCTGGCGTGGATTGAACAACGCGGGGTAGTCACTACCCAGGAACATGACATGGCAAAAGACGCCCTAAAGTGGGCGGCCATGACCTACGTGGTGGCAGCCATCGGAGCCATTACTATGCTGTTGTATTATGTGATGATCTTCCTTGGAAGACGCGATTAAAATAGCTTCTTAAGAATTTGAAGTCCTGACGGGTACCCGTCAGGACTTTTTTATTGAACTCCGGTTGAAGTTTCCTAATTTTCGGCCGTCAAGACCCCATCATCTAAACTACAGACAACATGAATTTTCAGCTTACGGAAGAACAACTGGCCGTTCAGCAGGCCGCCCGTGATTTTGCCCGGAACGAACTGCTGCCCGGGGTAATCGAGCGCGACACGCACCAGAAATTTCCAACGGAACAAATCAGAAAGATGGGTGAGCTCGGATTTTTGGGAATGATGGTCGATCCGAAATACAATGGAGGAGGAATGGACTCCATCTCGTATGTGCTGGCAATGGAAGAAATCTCCAAGATAGATGCATCGGCATCGGTGTGTATGTCGGTGAACAATTCGCTGGTATGCTGGGGATTGGAAAAATTTGGAACGGAAGAACAAAAGCAGAAATATTTAAAGCGATTGGCCACCGGTGAAATCATTGGTGCCTTTTGTTTATCTGAACCGGAAGCGGGCTCAGACGCTACCAGTCAGCGCACGACAGCAGAAGACAAAGGAGATTACTATTTACTGAACGGAACGAAGAACTGGATCACGAACGGTAACAGCGCCAGCGTTTACATTGTGATTGCCCAAACCGATGTGGAGAAAAGACACAAAGGCATTAACGCGCTGATTATTGAAAAAGGAATGCCCGGATTTGTGGTTGGAAAGAAGGAGGACAAAATGGGCATCCGTGGATCGGATACGCATTCGCTGATGTTTACCGATGTAAAGGTTCCTAAAGCCAACCGCATTGGCGAAGAGGGCTTTGGTTTCACATTTGCAATGACCACGTTAAATGGCGGACGAATCGGTATCGCATCACAGGCACTGGGCATCGCTTCAGGTGCGTATGAACTCGCATTGAAATATGCGAAAGAACGAAAAGCATTTGGTAAAGAACTTTCGCAGCACCAGGCCATTCAGTTTAAGCTGGCCGAAATGGCTACCAAAATTGATGCTGCCCGGTTATTGGTTTGGAATGCCGCGTATCTGAAAGACAAGAATCAAAACTTTGTAAAAGCTGCGGCACAGGCGAAACTGTTTGCTTCACAAATTGCACAAGACGTTACGACCGAAGCCGTTCAAATTCACGGTGGCTATGGCTATGTAAAAGAATACCATGTCGAGCGCCTCATGCGCGATGCCAAGATCACCCAGATTTACGAAGGCACAACCGAAATTCAGAAGTTGGTGATTTCGCGTGAGTTGCTGCGTGTCTAGGTTATCTGATTTTAAACCAATATTAAACTGATTTGATGATTTGACCTGATTAAAAAATCATTCCAATCAAAGGCATCACATAAATCATAGTTTAAGACGATTATCCGACCGCCACAACAGAGAAGCTCTCTTCATTGAAATATTTTTGAGCGGCTTCCTGAAGGTTCTTTTCGCTGAGCGAGTCGATTGTTAACAGGAGTGAGGAATAGTAGTTCGCAGGCAATGAATACAACATCATGTTTTTGATTTTGTCGGCATGCGCAAAGGGGGTTGTGATTTCGGCCTGCAAGCTTCCGATGAAGTGATTTTTGGCGGTCTCCAATTCTTCCCGGCCAATCAATCCGGTCTGCAGTTTTTTCAGTTCGTTTTTAATCTCCTGAATCGTGAGTTCACGATTTTCTTTGTTTACATCGGCACCAATAGACAAGTAGCTGTCGTGTTTGAGTGCAGCAAAGGAAGAGTAGATGCCGTACGTAAGCCCCTTCTCTTCACGGATGTTTTTCATCAAACGCGACCCGAAGAACCCTCCAAAGATATGATTCAGCAACAACAGCGCTGGGTAGTCGGGGTGGGTACGTGAAATGCTTCGCTTACCAAGCCTGATAGAAGTTTGAACCGTATTTTCTTTTTCCTGGTAGAGGTTTTGCTGAATTGTTTCTTTCTGATCGATGGCGTGCGGAGGTTTCTTAAAAACGCCAAACTCCTCAAATCTTTCTGACAAGGTTTTTGTCAATGAATCAGAAATTTTTCCTGAGAGGATGATTTCAAAATCCTGAAAGTATTCGCGGTGAAATTGCTGAAGTTGTTCCCGCTGAATTTTTTCAATATCGGCCACACCGGCATCACGCCCATACGGGTGGGTTTCCCCGAAAAGCGATTTGCGCAATTCTCGTGATGCGAGATAGCTGGTTTTTTCCAGATTGATTTTTAGTCCCTGAATGTAGATTCCCTTAGCCAGTTCAACTTCGGTTTCCGGAAAGGTGGGTTGTGTAATCAGTTCGTGGAGCAAGGCAACGAAGCGATCGATGTTTTTGGTTAACCCCAACAGGGCTACACTGGTAAAATCATATCCCGGGCTAACTTCCAGGTGCATACCGTACTGATCGAGTTCGGTTGAAATCTGAAAACTTGTTTTGGTTGAAGTGCCCTTTGAAAGAAGGTGAGCGGTAAAATAGGAAATTCCCGCCCGCGATTCGTGCCACTTCCCGGCTTTAAAGATGAACTCCACTTTTACTACCTCCTGTTCACCGCCCGGAACAAGAGTTATCCTTAACCCGTTTGACAACAAAACGGTTTGGGGGCTGATCAGCGGAAATGAATTGCTTTTTTGAAAAGGGGGTGGTGATTTCCGGTCAGGCATTAATCAGGATCGGTAACCGTTTCTTCTTTGGCAGTATCATTCGGAATCTGGAACAACAACGAGAACCTCACCGTTTCCGCCAGCGGATGTTCCTTCTTGTTGGTAGGCACCAGGTAGGCAACATCAATTCCAAAACGTTCTTTTCTAAAACCAACACCCAGTGTCATATATTTCCGGTTGCCCTTTTCTTTTGACTCAGAAAAATATCCGATCCGGCCGGCAAAGGTTTGCCTGTACCAGTATTCAATGCCGGTGTTAATGATAATTTCTTTGATCTCTTCAGAAAAACCATCGGGTGCATCGGAGAACGATCCGAACATTCCTTCCAGCAGCGACTTGTCAGGGATATTCCTGTTTTCATCAGGCGAAGGAACGAGAAGTTTGTTGAAATCAAGCGTGAAGGTAAAAGCGTTGAATGGATCAACTTCAATGGAGTAGGCACTTCCTACGCGTAAGTTGGTTGGCAGAAACTGTTTGTTGTCTTCATCGGAATAAGAAATTTTAGCGCCAATATTCGAGATGACAGCCGCCAGGGCAAGCGAGTTTGTTTTTGCTCCTTTCAACTCCTTTTTATAAAAAACACCCAGGTCGACAGCTACACTGTTACCGGGTTTTGAATCGATAATGGAACTGCCGTTGTAGCTGCCCAACAAGGTCGAATGAATATAGCGGCCTGTTAATCCAACACTAAAATTTTCAGTCAGCAGCCTTGAATAGGTTAAGTCCAGGCTGAATTCGCGCGGATGAAATGTTCCTTCATTCTCATTATTCTGGCCGCGAGCATAAAACTCACCCATGTCAAAATATTTAAAGCCAAAGGCTACCAGTTCTTCACGTTTTATTTTGTAAAACGCGCTCAGGTAAGAAATCCACATGTCGTTTGTGATCTTCCCCAGCCAGGGTGTCCAGGAAACACCACCTCCATACTTCTTATCAATGAATACAAACTTAGCGGGGTTCCAATAGGCCGCATTCGCATCGGGTGAGGTAGCAACACCGGCATCGCCCAGCGCTGCCTGGCGGGCATCGGGGCTAATGGTTAAAAAAGGGGTTGCTGTTGTAATGGGCCTGTAAGGGTAATCGGCACCGGTAGGAGATGTTTGCGCAAAGCTGAACTGTGTGACCAGGAGTGCACAGGCAACGGAAAAACCGACCTTCATGTATTTCTTTTTCAAGGTTTCAAAGATAATCAATCAATTGGATATTATAAGTTTAGCTACCCGCTCCGTGGCCGATCCATCCGTTAGAGAACGTACCGAAAGCCGCGCTAAGTATACTCCACTCGGCCTAATTTTATCGGCATTGTTCAGGGTTAGCAAGTCAACATGGTAGCTGCTTTCCGGAATATCAACTTCGTATTTTTCCACCGCAAGTCCGGTGCTGTTATACAAAGTTACTTCGGCTTTCAGGTGATCGCCTGAATGGTTGTGCGTAAAGAATAAGGTTGTAGAGGAGCGAAAGGGATTGGGATAATTTCCGAAGGATTCAATAACAAGGTTTTCTCCCCCTTTAACTTCAAAGTCAACGCGTGCCTGAACAGGATTGTTGTGCGTATCCCATGCGCTTACGGTAATGGTGTGTTTGCCACCGGGCAGCCCGTTCATGGGAAATGAAATTGTTCCCCGGGTAGGGTTATCAAGATCGGCTTCATAGAAGTCGTTCAAGGTAAATGTGTTGGTATCATCCAATGCACCAACAAGGCTGTTCCCGATTCCGTATCCCGAAATATTGATTCCGTTGAGGTCGTACAACCTGCCGACCAGTTTCGTGTTGGAGCCGGTTATGCCTCCATTAACAAAGGTTGTGTCGCCCATGTATAATTGAAGAGTGGGTGATGTCAGGTCTTGCGCAACGTTCGCTTCGCTTAACCCAACCTGAAAACTGGTTGATGCCCCTGAAGCCTCTCTATCCTGAATGGTATCGTATGCGAACAAGCTCAGCTTTCCTTCGCCAACGGCATAGGCAATGTTTTTAGGAACAACAAATTGAAATTCGAACGTGCCATTTTCAACGGTTGCTTTTCCACGAAAGAGCGCGTTATACCATTGGTTAAAAGCATACGGCAGGTTTTCATCGCCCTGCGTGACAAAGGATGTTTGTTTATCGAACAAAGTGGACTCTACCACTCCATTGAAATCAGAAATGATTTCATCGTTATCATTCACAATTTCTCCTGTAACGGTAACCGTACTGAGTGCTTTTAATGTGGTGGAGCCTGTGGATGTTTTTACTTCGGTAACACGGACGCGAAGTTCGGGTATGGCCAATGTCAGAGACGGATCTCCGATAAGCGAAAAATTACGGTTGGAAACACCAAACATGCTGTTGTTTTTGGTTCTTCTGAAAATTTCACCCAACGCAAGCGGTTGATTGTTCTCTTTTTGAAAGAAGGCTTCATAGAAAGCCTGGTTCAACAAAAAATTGGTGGAGGCATTCACCGGGCGGGCAGTCGTTACCAAACTAATGGCACCGCCCTGTTGGCGTAACAAACAAAGTTCGGCACCTGAAATCAATCCGGGATCATCCTGTCTGCCAAATTCACACGTGGCGGTAACCAGTAACGGAAGGCGTTGGTTCTCCAACTGAACAATCATCAGGTCGTCAAATATTTTTTCCTGCGCCCACAATCGCTCACCACCGTGGCCTGTGTAATTCATGACGAGGGCACCGTCATAGAAAGTTTTTCTGATCAGTTCGTAGGTCTCAACTGAAACTTGTCCGCTTGGCTTTGATTCCTGTTGGTAGTTATCGAGGTAAATTTTCTTTACCTGCATTTCGCTGTGGTTAGTTTCAATCGACTCGGCAAGTTCGTTGGCATCGTCCTGATGCGAGTAGCCCGGGTCTCCGTCATCGGCTACAAATACAATTTCTTTGCGCCATTTTCCAACCAGGGCAGGGTCGGTATCGTAACGGATGAGTTTGTCGACTACGTTTTTTGCTTCAGTTAACGTTTTTACGGTCAGCCTACCCACACCAATATCCATGGTGTGATTTTGTGCCGGTTCTTCTCCCCAGTTTCCTTCGTTTATTTCGAGGAACGAAAAGTAATCGTCTGATGAGTAGGTTTTCAGTGGTTCAAGCGTATTTCTCGATTCGTATATCGGAAGCAGGTTGGTATTATTCTGAATCCTGTTTTTATAATCATACGATCCTTTGCCAAGCAGGAGGAGGGCTTTTAAGGTTGTGGGGTTTTTATCGTACAATGTTTTAACAAAATCGCGTATGGCAGTAACATCCTGGCGTCCGCTTGAAAATTCGTTGTACACTTCCTGTGTAGTAACAACAGCAACCGAAAGGTTATTTACACTGCTTCGGTGCGCGGCTAACCTGAGCGCCTCGCTTTTAAAGTCGGGGTGCGTAACGATGACCAGGTTTGAAACCGGAAGATCACGGATATTTTGATTGGGCACGTTACCCGATAGTTCCGGAGAAGAAGCGGAGGCAACCGCAACGTATTCTTTCAGAACGGAGGAAACATTGTTGAAGGAAATTTTTCCGGATGAAAATGTGGTTGGTTGCAGTTTGGGAACGTAAGGATCGGAGACATCCCACACTATAGTCTGAGTGGTGGTTCCGGTGATTTCGAAAGTGGAAACGGGATTATCCAGACTTTGCATTGATCGGAAAATGGTTTGTTGTCCGTAAAGGGCGAGGGCCTGTGTTACCTGGATAAGAAAAAAATCGAGGTGACCGACTGATGTTCCGGAGGAAGCTTTTGTATAGCGGTAGCTGATTTCCTGGTTGGTACGGCCGGGGGCAGAAATGGTATTGGCATTTAAGGTAACCGTGTCGCGCTTATCGCGGCCCTTTATTCCATATTGTGTATTGGGAATGGAAGAAATATTCTGCTGCAGAACCTGGACGCCATTGATGGAAACAGAAAAAGAAGAGGTAGAAAAAGCCCTCGCCATTACATCGGAAACAAATTTTACTGGGGTACCGGAGATAACATTTTCCAGGTTAATATTTTTAGTGAAAGTTAGGGAGGTATCAAATTTTTCACCGTACCAATCTCTACCCGATTTTAAAATGTTGTACTGATCCAGTTCGTAGTACGAAAAATTTTCGAATTGATTAACGACAGGGTGTGTTCCGCTAATGACATCAGCCGTGGTGATTCTCTTCCCGCTTGTTTCGCTTACCGTAATGAAATAATTGTTTTTGTCGGAGTACAAATTTTTCGAGTAGGAGAAAATCGCTTTGTTTTCATCAAAGTAAAATTTGTCGGGTCCTTGTGCATAAAACAAAATGTAATCGCCAGAGTTAAAAGTACCATCCCCTTCACCCTGTACATGAATGGCAAGCTCTGTTAAATCTGTTGGGCGTGCGGCACTGTTGGACTGTGGCAGCATGCCCCCCTCGTTTCCAAAAATTTTTATGTTGCGCGGATCAGTTTTGGAGGGATTGAACCCCATTTTTTTAAACAGGCTATGGTCAATTTTGTACACGCCATTTTTATCGACCGCCACTTTATACCACTTGCCCGATTGCAATACAGAAGACTGGGCATGCAACGCAATAGCCCCTGCCATGAGCAGGAAAAAAAATAGTAAAACAGAATGATTTAAGGCTTTTTTCAAACCCAATGGTGTAAGATGGAAAACAAAAGTAGCGCTATTTTGAGACTGCCCGAACTCCTAACGACAACCCAATATATAATAGTATAATTACCGGAATGGCCGCGAGCTGCAATGTTATCAGCAGTAATACCGACACTGCCAGAAAAGTAAACCTGATTTTGTTATCGGCCCAGGAGAAATTCTTGAATTTGAGCGCAAACAATTCGATTCCGGAAACAAGAAGGTATGATGAGAGCAAGGTGATTAAAGTTAAAACCCGGTAATCCTCCAGCAGTGCGATCGCAGGAAGCAGCGGTAGCGCTGTTAACAGCAAAGCATTTGCAGGCGTGGGTAGCCCGCGAAAGGAATCACTCTGGCGTTCATCTAAATTGAAGATGGCCAGTCGCAATGCCGAGAAGGCAGCAATTGAAAACGCAACATAAGGAAGATAGGACGGGGCGCCTGCCGCCACCATCATCTTATAAATAACCAGTGAAGGCAACAATCCGAAACTTACCATGTCGGCAAGGGAATCGAGTTCCTTTCCAATGGGTGAGCTCACTTTCAATAAACGTGCTGCAAATCCATCCATAAAATCAAACAAGCCTGCAATCCAAACAAAATAGGCAGCCGGTACGGGGCGACCTTCCAGTACAAACACAACCCCCAAACATCCGCAAAGAAGATTACAACACGTTAAGAGGTTTGGAATATGACGAGTCATGTGATGTCAGGATTGCGTGATGGCACAAAAGGGATTGGTGCGTTTTTCAAAACCAATACTGGTCTCTGCTCCATGGCCGCAATATACGGTAACATCATCGGGTAACGTGAAAAATTTTTGATGAATGCTGGAAATGAGGGTATCGTAATGGCCACCGGGCAAATCGGTGCGGCCAATGCTGTTCTCAAACAGCACATCGCCACCGATCAGAATCTTACTGTCGGCATGATACAGGGCTATGTGGCCCGGACTATGACCCGGAACAAAAAGCACCCGTAATTGCTGGTTGCCAACGTGTACCAGGTCTCCTTCATTTAAAAATGAATCAGCTTCAGCTTCCTGGTATTGAAAAAAACCATAGTTGGAAGCATATGATTTTACGGCTTTCAGCATGGGAGCCTCGATGGGGTGGATGACCAACTCAACTTTGAATTTTCTTTTAACAAAGGCATTGCCCAACACATGATCAATGTGACAATGGGTATTGATCAACTGTTTTACGATCAGATTTTTTGATTCAATAAAATCAACGAGTGCTGCTTCTTCTTCCTTTTCAAAACACCCCGGATCGATGATGACGCATGCTCTCGTTTGATCATACAGCACATACGTGTTTTCCATAAACGGGTTGAAAACGAATTTTTTAACTTCGAGCATACGGTTCAAATAATATTCAAAAATAAGTTGGATTTTTGTCTTTTAACCTGTTAACAGGTGAATTCACAAACCAGGATCGATTATATTATTGTTGGCCAGGGCCTGGCAGGGTCGTGCCTCGCTCTTCAACTGCTTCAGTACAACAAACGGATACTCGTTATTGACCAGTACGATGAGCATGCCGCTACACGGGTAGCCGCAGGATTATTCAATCCGATTACCGGAAAAAAAATGAGCAAGACCTGGATGGCCGATACCATCTTCCCTTATTTGTTCCGGTTTTATGAAGAGGCTGAGAGAATCACGAACGATAAATTCTTTTATCCGATGCCGCTGTACCGGCCATTTGTTTCGGTAGAAGAGCAAAACGCATGGATGGGGGCAAGTGAAGCGTCAGGGTTAAGCAACTACATCGAGCAGGTTCATACTTCACCGGTTGATGAAGGAAAAGTTAAGAATGATTTTGGCGGGCTGTTGTTAAAACAATGTGGATACCTTAACACCAATAAGTTTTTACGGGCTATCCGGGAGCACATTCGCCAAAAAGCAATTTTGTTGGAAGAGAGATTGGTGGAGAGAGAGTTGAAAATAGAAAGCAATGCGGTTGAGTACCGGGGCCACCAGGCAGCGAAAATAATTTTCACCCAGGGCGAATCCGTAACGGCAGGAAAGTTTTTTTCATGGCTTCCGATTCGTCCCCTGAAAGGAGAAACTCTGTCTATCCAAACAGATGAACCGGTTTCTAAAATTTACAACCGGGGTGTTTTTGTTGTACCGGATATCTGGAAAGTGGGAGCCACCTACCAGTTTCAGGACACCACACGGGAGGTAACGGAAAAAGGATTACATGAATTGATGACGAAACTGCACGAACTTGTAAAATTTCCGTTTCAAATTACCGGGCAGTCGTGGGGAATGCGCCCCACCACACCGGATCGGAGACCCATTTTGGGGGCACATCCTGAAAGCGAAGTGCTGGTTATTTTCAATGGGCTTGGTACAAAAGGGGTAAGCCTGGCGCCTTATTTTTCAGGGGTTTTGGCATCATGGCTCGAAAAGGGCACACCTATAAACAAAGAGGTGGATATTGATCGTTATAAACACTATAATTATGATGGAAATTTGTTGAGATGAGTGCTTCTGCGAGATTTTTAGTATCCGGATTGCTGATTTTACTGTTAACCCAAATAACCTGTGAGGCACAACGGGCAGGTGAGACTTTCGGGAAAAACAGGATTCAGTATCGCAACTTCGAATGGTATTTCCTGAGCGGTGAAAACTTCGATGTATATTATTATGATGCACGCAGGGGCGTTGCTCAGGAGGCACTCGATTACCTGGAATCGGAATTTGATCGGATTACCGACTTGATCGGCTACGCTCCTTATTTCAAAACACGTGTTTTCCTTTACAACTCGTTGGCCGATCAACGGCAAAGCAACGTTGGTCTGAACAGAAGTCAATACAACGTCAACGGTGAGTTGGAGTATGTTAAGCCGTACATTGAAGTATCCTACCTGGGAACGTCACAGGAATTTAAGCAGGAGTTGCTGTACAAAGTTTCTCATCTCATCGTGAATGAAATGATGTACGGGGGTAACCTGAAAGAGATGTTTCAGAGCGCACTGCTGTTGAATTTATCTGAATGGTTTGTAAGCGGAGCATCGGAATATGTAGCGCGTGGATGGACTGCAGAAATGGACGATTATATCCGTGAAATTATTCGTACTAAAAAAGTGAACAGGGTTTCAAAACTTTCCGGTCATGAGGCCGCCCTGGTAGGGCAATCGTTTTGGAATTTTCTTGCCGAAAAATACGGGAAGAGCAGCATCTCCAACATTCTGAATTATACACGAATCACACGCAACGAAGAAAAAAGCATTTTGATTACGCTGGGGGTAACGTATAAACAAGTACTGGCGGAATGGCATCAGTACTATTCACAAATGCAGCAACAGGTTGGGCAAACGTATATAAGTCCTGCCGATTCCAACCATATCCATATCCGGCACAATCGCACAACCGAATTTACAACCCTGAAGATTAGTCCGGATGGACGATACCTGGCGTATGCAGAAAATGATCGCGGAAAATATTCCATTAAGGTGCGTCCCATCAATGGCGGAAAGGAAGTAACGATTTTGCGCCAAGGCAGCAAGGTAATCAGTCAGGAAGTTGATTACCGCCTTCCCATCATCGAGTGGTCGGACGCCAACACCCTGGGAGTGATTGCTGTTGACAGAGGCAATTACACCTTTTGGCTTTATGATTTAAGTACCAAAACGAAACTTCCGCGCGAGTTAGATAAATTCAACAACGTTCGCAGCATCAGTTTTTCCGGCAACGGAAGACTGGCTGTTCTTAGTGCAGACTACGAAGGGGAAAATGATTTGTACCTGATCAGTTCCAGAAGAGACCGCATCCGCAGACTTACCAATGACAAATATGACGACCTGGATCCAACGTTTATTCCGAATACCAACAAAATAGTATTCAGTTCTAATCGCGTATCCGATTCACTAAACACAAAAAGCAAAACGTTACTGAGCGATCTTACCGATAATCATAACTTATTTATTTTTGATCTGGACACGACCAAACTTGTTTTACAGCGCGTAACCAATACGCTCAGTAAAGATTATGCCCCCACAGCCCTTAGCTCGAATTTATTTTACTATCTGAGCGATCAACGCGGAATTATTAACCTGTTCAAATACGACCGGTCCACCAGTATCTATTCGCAGGTAACAAACTTTGCCACCAGCATCAAAGAGTATGATTTCAATGCAGAAACAGGAACCTTCGCCATTATTACCAACCGAAAGATGCGGGACGAAATTTATGTCAGTCGCGATTTCAACTTAACCCGCCAGGTGTTTACTCCGCCCACCCGAAGAAAAGAACTGCAGCAGGCACGGGTTATTCGCGAAAGGCGTAAGCAGGAGGAAAATAAAAACATGAGCATTCGCGATTTAATTAATGCACGGTTGAAAGAATCGCAGGAAGACACAGCCAAAAGCAAAACTGATTCGCTTACGGTGAAAAAAGATTCTTTGCAAACCGAGAAGGCACCATCACAGGCAGATTCATTAAAAGCAAAACACGATGTGGTGAATACCGACAACTATGTGTTTGAAGATGAAGCGGTGAAACAGGCGCAGCCCAGCGAGTCATTTTTAAACCGCTACATGAAGGCACGCGATAAAACAAGAACGCAAGGGCCATTCCCGTACGAATCGAGGTTTAGTGCCGATAACCTGATCACCTCTGCCGTGATTGACCCCATGCGCGGATTTGGCATCGCCATTGAACGGCAAATGAATGATATGCTGGAAAACTACCGCATCATTGCCGGGCTGATGACCACGGTTGATTTACGCAACGGAGATTTTTGGGGAGAGATACAATACCTTCCTCACTGGCTCGACTTCAGTGCCCGGTTCGATCGCAAAGGTGTGCGATGGGAGCCCTTTACATCCAGCACAACATTCAAGTATTCTTTAAACCGGTTTGAAGTGGGTGCATCATTGCCGGTGAATGACCGTACACGCATAACTTTTAAGCCATTTGGTGCCATGGCCCGGTCGGTCAATTTGGGCGCGGCCAACGTGTACCCGGTAACACCGCCTTCTGAAGAACCCATGAATAATTTTTATGCGGGCGTAAAATCGGAATTGATTTACGACAACTCCATTAATGTGGGCATGAACATTATTGAAGGAACACGCGGCAAGATTACGTTTACCCACCACCAGGGCCTGAACAACAGCGACAACAGCTTTAGCCAGATTGCCGTGGACTTGAGGCATCATCAGAAAATTTATAAAGAGATCACCTTCGCTATTCGCGGATTTGCCGGGTCTTTCTTTGGGAAAGCACCCAAGCAATATTTACTCGGTGGAATGGACAACTGGATAGTGAATGATACCGAATACGATGGAAGAACAAGCACGGGTGAAAACAATCCGCTGGGGGTGCGGTCAGCCAACCAGAATATTTTGTTTGTCGAGTATGCCACGAACCTTCGCGGATTTGATTATGCCACCATTTTTGGTAACAACGTGTTGTTGATGAATGCTGAATTCCGTGTGCCCATTGTGCAGGCGCTCACCAGTGGCCCCATCAACTCAAACTTTTTTAAGCATTTACAATTAATTGCATTCTATGATATTGGCACCAGTTGGTCGGGCAAAGCACCTTTTTCCGGTGAAACAAGTGCCAATGTCGATCGCATTGACAGCCCTCCGTTCCAGGTTGATATCAAGAATTACCTGAATCCATGGCTGTACAGTTATGGTGTAGGCGCACGCTCGGTGTTTTTGGGCTATTATATGAAAGTAGATGTGGCATGGCCGGTAGAGAACTATGAAGTAGGAAATGCCACCTGGATGGTAACCCTGGGCTTCGATTTCTAGAAAGGTTGTAATTTCCCCCCTGTAAATTTTCTGTATGATAAAGTCGATGACGGGTTTCGGCCAGGCAAACCACGATGATGGTCAACAACAAATAACAGTGGAAATCAGAAGTCTGAATTCTAAATTTCTGGATTTGGGATTACGTCTGCCAAAAGCATTTTCAGATAAAGAACTGGAAGTACGAAACCTGATCAGCGAAAAATTAGAGCGCGGTAAGATTTCCTTCAACATTGAATACCAGCGCTATGGCCAGCAGGAAGTGAAACAAACTTATAATGAAGATCTCTTTCTGGCGTACTATAGCCGGTTAAAAAAATTGGCCGACAAGGTGAACGCCTCTCACGAAAGCCTTTTTGAGGCAGCACTAAACTCCCCGGATGTTATTCAAAGCAAGCCGGAAGAAGACAACGAGGAGGATTGGAGTGTAGTGAAGCGCGTTATTCTTCAGGCGATTTCGGGGTGTGAAGAGTTCAGAAAAACAGAGGGAAAAACCCTGGAAGGAAAATTTCGTGAGTATATCCAGTCCATCGGCACAGCGCTTAAAAAAGTAGAAGTGCTTGACCCGAAACGGGTGGAACGAATCCGGGAAAAATTAAAAGGCAATGTCATCGCTTTTTTGGGTGAAGAAGGATACGACACAAACCGGTTAGAGCAGGAAATTATTTTTTACATCGAGAAGTTGGACATCCATGAAGAAAGGGTGCGCCTGAAAACCCATCTTGATTATTTTTTACAGGTTGTAAGCGAGGCGCAATCGGGCGGGAAGAAATTAAGTTTCATCTCACAGGAGATCGGCCGTGAAATCAACACCATTGGTTCAAAAGCCAACGATGCGGAAATTCAAAAACACGTTGTGCTGATGAAGGAAGAGCTGGAGAAAATTAAAGAGCAGTTAAACAATGTTCTGTAGATAATGAAGAGCTTCGATGCTCTTTACAGATTCCGGCTCAAGGCCGGAATGACTTTTACTATTTTTGAAGGTTTCTACTTTTCCACTTCGATTTCCATACTTCAATAATGGCAGGAAGGATGGACACAAGGATGATCAGAAAGATGACGAGGGTAAAATTATCTTTGACCACCGGAAGGCTGCCAAAGAAAAATCCTAGTAACAGAAAGCTTGACACCCAGGCAATGCCGCCCACAACATTAAAGGTTGCAAACCGGGTATAACTCATGGTTCCAATCCCCGCTACAAAAGGGGCAAAGGTTCGCACAATGGGAATAAAGCGGGCGTAAATAATGGTTTTACCACCGTGTTTTTCATAAAATTCATGAGTCTTGTTCAGGTATTCGACTTTCAAAAATTTGTAATGCCCGCTGAAAGCCTTCGGCCCAACGTATTTTCCAATATGATAATTAACGAGGTCGCCCAAAATGGCAGCGATCATCAACAATCCCATCATCACCAAAATGCTCAAACCGGTTTCGGGTTTTGCAATAACAGCGCCAGTTGCAAACAGCAACGAGTCGCCCGGTAAAATGGGTGTTACCACCAATCCTGTTTCGGCAAAAATGATCAGAAAAAGAATGAGGTATGTCCAGGTCTGATAGTCGTTCACAATTTCTACCAGGTGCTGATCGATGTGCAAAACAAAGTCAACAAGCGATTTTATCAATTCAATCATATTCGAGGTGGCCAATAGGCACGGCAAAAGTAATCAAGTATCTTAGCAACAAATGAAAGACTTTAAAAAATACTATATCATTCCGGCCCCACCGGAAGATGTGTACCTGGCGTTAACCAATGAGGCAACCATTCATTTATGGTCGGGCGACAAAGCTGAAATGAAAGCAGAACCCGGAACGGAATTTTCATTATGGGATGGCAGCATTGTTGGAAAAAACCTGGAGTTTGAACCCGGTAAAAAAATTGTGCAACAGTGGTATTTTGGCGATCAGCCGGAGGCATCCATTGTTACCATGAAGCTTCATGTACACGATCACGGAACCTCCGTTGAGTTGCGGCACACCAACATTCCGGATGATGATTTTACTGATATTTCCGATGGGTGGAACAATATTTACTTTGGATCGTTAAAAGAATTTTATGAAGAAGAGTAACGTGGAAGCACCTCGTACATTGGTAGAAATAACTGTGAATGAAAGCATGAAAAAGTTTTTTACCCTTATTCTCCTGGTCGCGGTTGCACTCGGTGGCTATGCTCAAAAAAAATCTGACCCTCCTTTTGAGCAACACTTTATAAACCTGCGAAATACTTTTCGGGCGAACGATGCCTTTGAAACCGTGAAATTTGTTGAGCCTCGTTGGCGACTGGCGGGTAATACGGGTTTTAATGAAAGCATTGAGTACGTAGAAAAAATTCTTCAGCAGGCCGGTTTTAAAAAAGAAGTAACAGGAGAAGCAGACGGGCCGCTAACCTATCGTATTGAAACACGGAAAATGAGACGCCCAACCTGGGAACCGGTTTCGGCATCGCTTACTATAGCAGGAGAGGCCACGCCCATTCTCATGTATGCTACCAACCACAACATGATGGCCGTTAATTCAGCCAGTACACCTGAAGAAGGCGTTACCGCAGAAGTGATTGACGTAGGCCAGGGTACCAAGCAGGATTTTGAAGGGAAAGAGGTAGCGGGAAAAATTGTATTGGGCGAGGCGGGTGCGCGAAGCCTTTATTCCATCGCCATGGAAAAGGGAGCGGTTGGAGTGCTGGCCTATTCAATGCCCGCATACAATCAGCCTGAAAAGCACGTTAACTCCATTCAGTTTCAAAATATTCCGTTGAAGGACATCGAACAGCAGAAGTGGGCAATTCTGTTGTCGTATCAGGCAAAGGAAAAACTGAAAGCAGCGTTGGCGAAAGGAACATTGCGGGTGACCGTGAAAACTATTACCAAAATTTATACGGCAGATGAGTTTACACTGGTGGCCAATGCCCGGGGAACAACCCATCCCGATGAGCGCTTTGTTTTCAGCGCGCATGTGCAGGAGCCCGGAGCAAATGATAACGCCACAGGCGTGGGTACGCTGGCAGAAATGGCGCGAACAACAGCCGAGCTGATTCAGCAAAAGAAATTTATTCCCCAACGAACCATCACTTTTTTATGGGGCGATGAAATTATTTCAACCGATCGGTACATTAAAGATGATGCCGTAAGAGCCAGGGGAATTAAATGGGGATTGAGCCTGGACATGGTGGGCGAAGATGTTTCGAAAACAGGAGGAACATTTCTGATCGAAAAAATGCCGGATCCTTCCGCCATCTGGACACGCGGAAAAGAAAAGCATACCGAGTGGGGAGGTAACGTGTTAACCGAATCGCAAATGTTCCCGCATTATTTCAACGATCTTCTGTTGAACCGCTGTTATCAACAGGCGCGAACGAACGGGTGGAATGTGCAATCCAATCCGTTTGAGGGAGGAAGTGACCACACACCATTTCTGCAGGCTAAAATTCCCGGTTTGCTGATGTGGCACTTTACCGATGTATTTTATCACACCGACCGTGACCGCATCGACATGGTATCGGCAGAAGAGATGAAGAATGTAGGCGTAAGTGCGCTGGCCACTGCATACCTGTTATGTTCAGCAAATGAAAACGAAACCCTGCTGTTGGTAGATGAGGTGAGCGCGAGTGCCCACAAACGACTGGCGGTTGAATTTGAACTGAGCAAAGAAGCCATCAAAGCAGGATCGAAAAAAGCCGATGAACAACGCATTTTGGAAGTTTGGACCGACTGGTATGTGAAAGCAATCGGGACTATGACTGACATCCAGGTGAGCGGTTCTACCGAAGGAGTTACATTGAAAATTAACCACGCGCAGGGGAAGCTTCAGCAGAAAAGAGATGAACTTATTAATGCATTGAATAGCGGTAAATGAGCTTTTCTGGTTAAGGAAATGTGATCTGTGAAAAATTATCGCAAGTATCCTGCAACATTCTATCTGGCAACAAGTCTTTGACAATAGTTTAACAAGTTGCCGCATGCTCAAACACAACCTCATACTCATTTATCGCAATATTTTACGCGCGAAAGGGTTTTTCCTGATCAACCTGATTGGGTTATCTACAGGCCTGGCCTGCACATTACTCATCTATTTATGGGTGATGGATGAAATACGGATGGATAAATTCCATGAAAAGGATAACCGGTTATTCCAGGTAATGGAGAACCAGGATTATACCGACCGGGTTATGACCACCAGCTCTACACCGGGGTTGTTAGCGGAGGCTCTGAAAGAACAATACCCCGAAATTGAGTATGCCGCTACCACCACCTGGATCAGTCCGTTTACCCTGTCGGTTAACGATCACAATGTAAAGGCAAAGGGATATTATGTCGGAGGAGATTTCTTTCACATTTTTTCTTACCCACTCATTCAGGGCAGTGCCGACCGCGTACTGACTGACAAAACATCCATTGTGATCTCACGCGAGTTGGCACAAAAACTTTTTTCAACCGATGTAAACGTATTGGGCAAAACAGTAGAGTTTCAGCATGAAAAATCATTTCAGGTAACGGGTGTGTTTGATAAGGTGGCATCTTCTTCACAGCAATTTGATTTCGTGCTTTCTTTCGAAGAATTCAAAACTGACAACGAATGGGTTACAAACTGGGGGAATAACGGACCCCCCACGTATGTGATCTTGAAAGAGGGGAGCAACGCCTACGATGTAGAAGTTAAAATAAAGGATCTTGTAAAATCAAAAAACGAGCAAACAAATGTTACGTTATTTTTAAGGCCTTTTTCAGACGGATATTTATTTGGTCGTTATGAGAATGGCAAGCAGGCCGGAGGACGCATCGAGTATGTAAGGTTGTTTTCAGTCATCGCAATTTTTATTCTGATCATTGCGTGCATCAACTTCATGAACCTCTCCACGGCACGGGCATCGCGCAAGGCAAAAGAAGTCGGAATCAAGAAATCGGTGGGAGCACAAAGACGGTCGCTGATTATTCAGTATGTCAGTGAATCGATGGTAACCGCCACGCTGTCACTGCTGGTATCGGTGGCTGTCGTTTGGATTTTGCTTCCGGCCTTTAACGTATTAACGGATAAGCACATGGTTCTATCATTGGCCGACCCACAACTGATGGTATCGTTAGCCGGCATTACCCTGTTTACAGGATTATTGGCGGGTAGCTATCCGGCTGTTTTTCTTTCGGGTTTTAAACCGGCCCTGGTACTAAAGGGTGAGCGTAAGGGATCGTGGGGTGAGCTGTGGGCACGTAAAGGGTTGGTAGTATTCCAGTTTTTTCTTTCTGTTTTCCTGATTGTTTCTGTCCTGGTCATCTACAAGCAGATTGAGTTTGTTCAAACCAAAAACCTGGGGTATAAAAAAGATAATCTGGTTCGCATTCCCATTGAGGGGAAACTTAAAGCTTCGTTGGAAACTTTTTTAACAGAAGCCCGTGCAGTTCCAGGGGTGGTTGCCGCTTCCAGCATGGGGCACACACTCATCGGTCAGAATAATAACACAAGCGGGTTGAGTTGGGAAGGAAAAAATCCTGACGACTTAATATTGTTTGAAAATGTACGGGTGAATTACGATATGCTTGAAACCCTGGGTGTAGAGTTTGCTGACGGAAGATCTTTTTCCAGAGATCACAGTACCGACACGCTTGCCATTATTTTTAATGAAGCCGGAATTCGCATCATGGGACTGAAAGATCCTGTGGGGAAGAGAGTAAAACTGTGGGACGAGTATGATCTGGAAATCATTGGAGTGGTAAAAGACTTTCATTTTCAGTCGCTGCACGAAGAAGTGAAGCCGCTGTTCTTTGTTCTGAACCAGCAAAATACCTGGAACGTAATGATTCGTTTGGAAGGAGGAAAAGAAAAGGAAACGCTGGATGCCTTAGGGAAGCTTTACACCTCTTTTAATCCGGGGTTCGCGTTCGAGTATTCCTTTCAGGATGCTGAGTATGCGCGACAGTATGCGGCTGAACAGCGGGTGGCTTCTTTATCGTCATACTTTGCTTTGTTCGCCATTCTGATTTCATGCCTCGGCTTGTTTGGATTGGCAGCGTTTACAGCCGAGCGAAGGCTGAAAGAAATCGGAATACGAAAAGCATTGGGCTCCTCGTCATCCAACATTGTTATGTTACTGTCGGGTGATTTTACCAAAATGGTTGTGGTTTCCATTGCGCTGGCATTGCCGTTTAGTTATTACATGCTCAATCAGTGGTTAGATCGGTTTGCTTTTCATGTAGAATTAACGGCCTGGTATTTTGTGATTGCCGGAGTACTGGCTTTGTTCATCGCCTGGATCACCGTGGCATCGCAAGCCATTCGTGCTGCCCGTGTAAATCCGGTGAAGTGCCTTCGGTCGGAATAAGGCTGTACATTTTTGACCAGTGTGCTGTTCAAAATTGAAAGAGAAGAGAGCGAGTACCTCCAAAGAAACACAAAAAACCATCTTTCTTGTTTGGCTATTCTTTTGCTGAGGAGGAAGCGATGAAAACTTTTATCGCCCTTTCTCTTTGGTGTTTGCTGTTGGTGGTGTGCTGGCCGCTAGCGTTGCTGATGCTGGTTTTGTTTCCGTTGGTTTGGCTGCTGCTTTTGCCGTTCAGGATTGTGGGCTTCACGCTTGACACCGTGTTCAAACTGATCGGCAATATTTTTTTATTTCCATTCAGGCGGTAGCCTCAAAGTTCCTGATACGCGTTAAGGAGATTGCGTACTGTTTACGAAGCTCTTTTCAGTTTGTAAATCTGGCCATCAAAACTGCAGATGTACAGTTCATTATTTTGATCAACCCCGAAGGAAGAAATATTGAAATCGGCTTTAAATAATTCGGTGTTCAGGGGATTGTTAATGTCTGAAACAGTAAGGGCCCAAACCCTCCCTGATCCGAAATCGGCATAAATATATTTTCCTTTCAATTGTGGCAGAGTTGTCCCGCGATAAACAAATCCCCCGATAACGGAAATACCCAGGTCGCGCCCATACTCCCAAACGGGCTTCTTCAGTCCGGATTGATTGCAACCACTGGAGGGCTCAAAGCAATGGTTTCCTTCCATCACATCCCAACCATAGTTGCCGCCTTTTTCGATGATGTCAATTTCCTCGAAAGCACTTTGCCCAACATCGCCTGCCCACAAGCGGTTGGTTGGCACATCAAAACTAAAACGCCATGGATTTCGCAGTCCGTACGCATAAATTTCCTCGCGGTAGCCGCTGGTGTTATTCTTAAATGGATTGTCGGCAGGAATAGCGTACTTGTTCCCATCCTCCTGATGGTTTACATCAATGCGTAAAATTTTTCCCAACAGGGTAGCGCGGTTTTGTCCGTTCTCATCAGGATCACCTCCCGAACCACCATCGCCTGCCGCGATGTACAAAAAGCCATCAGGCCCAAATGAGAGTTGCCCTCCGTTGTGGTTGCTATAGGGTTGATCAAATTCAAGAATAACCTGTTCACTAGCCACATCGGCCGCATCGGCATCGCTTGTTGACACAGAGAAACGTGAAATAACAGTTCGCCTGGGGCCGGTTGCCGTGTAGTTCACATAAAAGTATCCGTTGATTTCATAATTCGGATGAAAGGCCAGGCCCAATAGTCCTTCTTCGTTGCCACCGTCATTCACTTTGTCTTGAATATCGAGGAAAGTTTTTTTTGAAGCCGCAGCGGAATTATTTGGAAACACAGAAATGATCCCTGCCTGCTCCACTACAAAAATCCGGTTGGTGTTGTCGCCAGCGTGCTGAAAGTCGACCGGGCGGGTAAACGATAGCATTGGAAAAGCACTCACAACCTCGTATGTACCAAAAGGTTCATCGTTACCGTTGGAATTGGTGCAAGCCGGAGAAAGCAGGAGAAGAATATAACTGCAGAAGGTGGGTGTTTTCATTAGACAGGATTCTATTTTAAAGATACACATTTAAACAGGTTCACTCATTTTCCCCTGATGGCCTGTTGAAAATCCTTGATGAAAGATTTATTTTATCGTTCGAATCAGAAATTCAAATCATGGTGATGAGCATGACACAAACGGTAAAGCGATTACTAACCTTTCGGCTTAGCCGGGAAGAAATGCTTTCGTTCCAACAAAAGCATTTTTTAATTGGATTGGCTGGAACCTGGCTTGTGGGTATCGGTCGCTACTGGGATGACCCGGGCGCCCGTCTGTTGCAACACCTTGGACTGGGGTCGGTGATTTATATTTTTATTTTGGCACTTTTCATCTGGCTGATGGTAAAGCCTTTCGCGGTTGAAGAATGGACGTACTTCATAGTGGTTACATTCATTGGCCTTACCTCGTTTCCCGCTATTTTTTATGCCATTCCGGTGGAACGTTATTTTTCGATTGAAATGGCCAACGCCATCAATGTTTGGTTCCTGGCGATTGTGGCAAGCTGGCGATTGGGATTACTGTTTTATTTTTTGAAATATTTTACGCGCCTTAAAACCTGGACGATACTGGTGATCACCCTCCTGCCCATCTGTCTGATTATTTCATCCTTAACCGCGCTGAATCTTCACCGGGTTGTGTTTAACATTATGGGAGGCGTAAGAAATCCAACCCCACACGATGCTGCGTATACGGTATTGTTAATTCTTACCGGATTGTCAGTCATACTGGTTGGGCCCTTGTTGATTGGGTATGGGATTGCCATTTATTTAAGAAGGAAGTCACTCAAGGATTAAAAACTGAATAACCTATTCTTTCCTCTTCCAATTGGCCACTGCTGTACTGGCAAAGCAAATGATCAGCAGCACATTGTACTCCATGCCGTTTCGGCCTGCGCCCACCACAAACCATCCTTCGCGGGCATGAACCAGAACGATGCCCATGATTAGTTGAATAGAAAAGATTATGCAGAGTGCAGGCGCCCATTTCTTCCCCCAGATTAATATCAGTCCGCCCAGGATTTCAAAAAAAGTAATTCCCCAGGCAGTGTAAGAAGGGAAACCAAAAGAGGCCAGCCATCCATCAAAATCGGATACGGTGCCGAGGCTGAGCCGGGTAACACCGTGAATGACCATCGTTGCTGCTGCCGCCACCCGAACAGCCGCGAGTGCAAGTTGAGTTTGATTCATTGGTCATTGTTGTTAATTGAAACTATTCGCTTTAAGCGCAAGACTTTCTGTTTCTAAAAATATTCTTAATGTCACCCTGAAATCGTTTCAGGGTCTTTTGTGGTACAGATGCTGAAACAAGCCTGCCTGCGGTAGGCAGGTTCAGCATGACTGTGAAGAACTGATTTGGTATTTAAAAAGAATTTCATTCTTTTTTCTAACCTATGGACTTTCAAGCCTAGTGGTTTAGTGATAAAGGTGGCGATTAAAATAATTCAATCCATCACCCGATATGCGTTACATTAATTTCGCCATTGTGCTGATATACCGCTCTGGCACATCTCCCTTGGTAGCTTGCTGGTAGTCGTTGTAACTGCATGGCACAATGCTGTTGCGCGAGTACCTGGCCTGCCCCGTGGGGTAGGGCACTTCCATCCACCACTTTTCGCTGAACTTACTTTTGTAAAATGTAATGGTTTCAGGTTCGGCATTTAATGCCACCACGTATTTAATAAAATCGTTGCTTTTAAAGTTCTGCTCTTTTTTGCGATGGTAAAATCCTTCGATGAAATACCAGATCATCGTAGCAACCACCGAAGCCGTCTTCCGGTGTGCATCATCGTTGTCCGGATTGTATTCATAAAACCCAACCGAACTTAGTTTTTCATTGAGGCCTGCATACCAGCAAATTTGGCAAGCCTCTTCACCGGTTAGTCCAAACGGTTGTGCATGTGCATTGCCGGGGGCGTCTGAAGATCGAATGGCGGTAATGTCAAAGGAAAGTAAATCGGCATTGCGAATAGTGGGTTCCATTTCCTGTAAACTGGTTCGCATCTGCCCGATGCGGAATGCTTCGAAGTAGAGTTTCTCCAAAATGGAAACCGATAACGGATCAATTAAATAACTCTGATAGGCCAGGTGTGTATAGCTGAACAAAAAATTGGGTTCGTGCAGCATCAGTTTATGAATATGCCGCTGATTGGCATCGGCTTCACGCTTATCTTCTAAATCCAAAAAGGCATCAACATTCAGCAAGCTTACCAGTTTGTTCATGGTTTCGTAACCGCAGTACTGGCCGTAGGTGAGGTCGTGTGTGCCCCCCAGTACAATGGGCAATACATTGCTTTCCAGTAACATGCGGCACACTTCACTGATGCGCACATACGTTTCGTCCAGGTCGTGGCCGGGGTTTAAATTTCCCAGGTCAACAATACGGTAGCTGCCGTTTCCTTTTTTGAGGGTGTACAACTTTTTACGGATTTCATCGGGGCCTTGCGCTGCGCCCTGGTTAACCGAAGTGCCGCGTGCCTCTTTCACTCCGAAAATGGCGATGTGGGCATCTTTATAGCCCGGCATTTTATCACCGAAGATGCGGATGTTTTTATAAAAGGAAGCGGGCGAAGTTATATCGGAGTAAACCGATTCATCAATCGGAGAAAATAGAATGGTAAGATCCATGCCGGCAGTTTATACAAAGCTATCATGAATTGGCGTGGATGCAAAGCCTAAATCAAGTATGCCAAATCACCTTTCGACCGATCGCGGTTTTTTCAAAGTCGGGGCACGTGTTCAAACCGGCAATTCCACCAAACTGGCAAATGACCTCGCCTGAACAGGTGAATACCTGACTCATGCTGTCGGCACAATCAATACAAGTGTTGATGCAGTAAACCGTTTGATGATGGTACTGATAGCGAACCACCACTGCGCGGGAGGAACTTTGTTGGGCGTTTTGAATGAGTGTTTCGAGCCAATCAAGGTTTGAGCAGGAACCGGATTCTTCGGAAGGCAGCATGGAGGCACTGTCACACTGATGGGTGGAAGAACCTGTTTAAGATAGGTTTTATAGTGGTTCTGCTTTAAGGTTTTTTAGTTACCTCTCTATATTTGTGCAGTTAAAGTTTTTTAACGGCTAAACACCGTATTCAATGCCTGTGTTAGCTAATGAACTCTTTGCCAAAATATTTACGATGTTGCCTAATAGTCATTTTATATATGGAATAAATAATATCTAAGCATCATATTGTTACCTAACCAAATACTATGAGAGTTCTTGATCCGATCCTACTATCAATTTTAGTACTTTTTGCATCCCCATTACTAGCTCAGGAGGATTTCTACACTAAGCACTGGTCCCAGGTATATAAGTTTGAAGTAAGGGCATTGCCAAAGTCCGCTTTGGAGGTTGTAGACCAGATTTATGCAAAGGCCAAACATGACAAGAATGCTACGCAAAGCGTTAAGGCTCTTCTCTACCAATCCAAATTTGCACTGACACAGCCTGATGCCGAATTATTAATAGTCAAAAAATGGAAGGATGAAATTAAGTCAAGTCAAGCGCCACTAAAGAATATCTTGGAGTCTGTGCTTGCCAATATCTATTGGGATTATTTTCAGGGAAACAGGTGGACGTATTATAATCGGTCGCGAGCGGAACTAGTCGTTAATGTTGATGATTTTCGTACTTGGGATGCTGATGCCATGTTTCGGGAAATACACAACCATTTTCAGGGATCGTTCCAAAACAGCCAATCCACACAGGCTGTAAAGCTTTCTACAATCGATGAATTATTAATTGAAGCACTGCAATCAAAATCATATCGACCCACCTTGTTTGATTTTCTGGCTCACAATGCGCTTGACTTTTACAGCGCGAATGAAGGCCCATTTTCAGATTTCAATGTGGATTTAGCGTTGGAAGATCCAACCTATTTCGAAAACATTGATAATATTATGCTACCAGCCGATAGTCTTAACCATACTGTCGAAGCGCTAAAAATCTTTAAGGCATTGTTTGCTTTTCATAAAGCGGATAAGGACCCAACAGCATACGTAAACTTGAAATTGGAATATTTCCATTTTTTGGTTTCTCATGGTGAGTTCAAAAATGAAGAGGAACTTTTTAAATCCGCTTTAACAAAGCTTAGAGCGGAATGGGCTAATCATCCGGTTTCTGCTCTGGTAGCTTTTGAGCTTGCTGATATAGCTAATCGGGAGGGTGATCAAACAGGTTCTGAAAATCAGTTCAAGAAGAAAGAAGCCCTCGCTATTTGTAATGAAGTAATTCAAAAGTTTGGAAAAAGTGATGGAGCTGAAAAGTGTTTGGTTTTAAAAGAACATATCCTTAGTCAGAGTTTGTCATTAAAAGCGGAAGAATATGTTCCAATTCAGTCTCCCTCAAGAATTCTGGTCGAGTATACTAACATCGATAGCCTATCATTTCTGACGTATAAGGTCACAGATGAGTTTGCTCAGCGTTTTCATTCATCAATGAACGATTCCACCCGGGAGGCTGAGCTTTCAAAGTTAGAAAGAGCAGCTTCTTGGAAAGTTGGCTTGCGTAATCTTCAAGACTACCGTCAACATAGTACCGAGATCGTAGTGCCTCCTTTGGGGGGTGGGACTTACTTAATTGTTTCTTATGCGATCGCTAGTCCAGATAGCATCTATGGATTTACAACCTATAATTCTACGAACTTGAGCTTGATTGAAAGTTCATTTGAAGACGTTATGCGATTTCAGGTTGTGGACAGGAATACTGGCCGTCCTTTGGAAGAAGCTGATGTTCATGTAAAATCCAGGGCAAATCAATCTGAATCAATTATTGATAAGCATTTCACTTCTAATAAGGATGGGTTTATTGAAGTTGAGCTACCTAAAAAACAGTACATCACATTTTCAACAACTGTTACAAAAGAAAATGATAAAGCTGTCTTTGGTGACTACACAATGTACCCTAATTACAGAAACGAACGTAACCATGATTATGTCACAGCAAAAGCATTTCTATTTACTGACCGGAGTATTTATCGCCCAGGACAAACGGTGTATTTTAAAGGAATCCTAATCAAGAAAAAAGGCGAAGTTTCGTCTGTAGTTGTGGGTCAGTATGTTGATGTATACATCGAAGACCCGAATGGAGAAGAAGTTGGTGACCTGAGACTCAAAACCAATACGTATGGTTCTTTTAGCGGAGAGTTTAAATTACCTGCATCAGGAATTACTGGCGAGTATTTAATTTATGTCGATGAAGATTCAGAAGATACTAGCAGGTTCTGGGACAACCTGGACCATTTTGAATACAATCCATTCGAAATTAATGTAGAAGAATATAAGCGACCGACATTTGAGGTAACATTCGAATCCGTAAAGGACGCATATAAGATCAATGACTCAATCAGGGTTAGCGGAAAAGCAGTTTCTTTTAGCGGAGCAAAAATTGATGGAGCTAAGATTGCCTATCACGTAAAGCGAACCGTCAGGTATCCTCATTGGGCTTATTGGGGCAACCGATATCCACGTTCAGAAGAGGAAGAAGTTGTAAGTGGCGAAGCTGTAACAAATAAAGAAGGTGAGTTTCAGATTACTTTCAAGGCAACCACAAGCGATGATATTTCAAAAGATTTACTACCTGTTTTTCATTATGAAGTCAATGCAGATGTGACTGATAAGACAGGCGAAACCCGCAGTGCTTCAACAAGTGTAAATGTTGGATACCACAGCCTGACAGCAACACTGAATGTACAAGCGCAGATTAATCGAAAAGCTTTAGAGAATAAATTATCAATAGCAATCGAAAATTTGAATTCCCAACCAATTCCCTCCGAGGGAATTATTCAAATTTTCAAAGTAAAGAGCTCGACCACTCCTACACGGGAACGTCCATGGCCTGCTCCCGACCTTCCTATTCTGTCGGAAGAAGAATTTAAAAAAATCTTTCCACACGATGTTTATAAAGATAAAGATGATGAGCGTTTCCCTGAAAAGGAAAAGCTAATGCTTGAAATTCCATTTAATTCTGCTGTATCAAATGAAATCAAATGGAAGGTCGATAAATCATGGCTGTTAGGTGGCTACATCGTAGAGCTTAAAACCAAAGATAAAGATGGTAATCCCGTTACAGATATAGCACGTTTCAACTTGTTTGACCCTACTGACAAATCAGTATCAGATAACCAGGTAATGATAGTAGAGACAAATCGACCAAGTTATACCGTTGGTGACCTTGCAACAATAAAAATCGGCTCTGCGTCAACCGATGCGACCATCACCCTTGATATTGATAAGAACCAAAAAATCTCGAAGACCTATGTAAAGCATTTTTCTGCAGGTTCAAGTGAGATCACAATTCCTATTACAGAAGATATGGAAGGAGGTTTTAATGTTCTTGCAACCAGCGTTCAATACAATGGATTCAATCACATAACGAAGCGAATCCCGGTAGTTAAACAGCGCGAACAGATTGAGATTGAGACATTGACATTCAAAGACAAGCTTCAGCCAGGTAGCAAAGAAACATGGAGCTTTGCGATCAAAGGGAGCGACCCGATGAGAAAGGAAGCTGAAATACTTGCCTCGATGTATGATGCATCGCTCGATCAATTCAAACCTCATGAATGGTCATTTAACCTTAATCAGCAGCCTTATTACTATAGTTCAAATAGAATTTCAGCAGATAATAGTTTCAATAGCCAGAATTTTACCATTAGAAATCTGAGCACAAGTTTTTATACTTCACCGAAACAATATTTTGATGATTGGGATTGGTTTGGGTTTAGTATTACAAATAATTATTACGTGAATCAACGGTATTTAGAAAGGCTGCATTCGACCGGTGTACCCTTTGGTGATCCTTCTAAAATAACAACGCTTAATAATAAAAGTCTTAGGAAGGGGTTGATTTCCGGAACCATAACGAGTGCTGAAGACGGATCACCATTGCCAGGTGTAAATGTTATCATTAAAGGAACTACGATTGGTACAGCTTCAGACGCACAGGGTCGATACGTACTTTCAGCAGATAAGGGTGATGTGATTGTGTTTAGTTTTATTGGACTTGCGACTGCGGAATCTAAGGTTGGGAATAAGAACATGATGGATGTAGCGATGGCAATGGATGTAACACAGTTATCCGAAGTGGTTGTAACTGCCCTTGGGGTCCCAGTTGAAAAAAGGTCATTAGGATACGCTGTGTCTACGATACTGGCTGACTCAATGGCAAGTGATGCGATGTTCTACAATATAAGCTCAGGTAGTTTGAATTTTCAGGGTAGAGCTGAAGGAGTACAAGTTACAGGTATGCCTGGAGGTACATCAGGAATTGCCATAAGGGGCAATACTTCCTTAGATGGAGCCGCTAAGCCTTTGTATGTTGTGGATGGCGTAATCGTTGAGTTCTCAAGTATTGATCATGAAGACCTTGCCTCAATTCAGGTTCTGAAAGGAAATGCAGCAACTGCGTTGTACGGAGCAAGAGCAACCAATGGAGTCATTATCGTTACTACCAAATCAGGTCAAAAGAAACTGGATGAAGAAATGGCAAAAGTAAATGCCAGAAAAAACTTCAATGAAACTGCATTTTTCTATCCTCATCTACGAACTGATATAAATGGTAAGGTAAGCTTCACATTCACTACTCCCGAGTCGCTTACTCGGTGGAAACTACAAGTACTTGCTCACACTCAAGATATCTTGACGGCTTCGAAGACATTACAGGCCGTTACACAGAAAGAACTGATGGTGACACCGAATGCACCACGTTTTTTGCGTGTTGATGATGAAATTATTTTCTCTGCTAAAATTTCCAATCTAACAAACCGGGAAAAAACGGGAAACGTGGCACTCCAGTTGTCCGATGCAGTTACCGGTAAACCCATTGATGCCTTGTTTAAAAACGTGGTTCGAAATCAACCTTTCAAATTGACTGCTAAAGGAAGTAGCGAAGTTTCGTGGACTCTCAAAGTGCCAGCAGGAATAGATGCTATTCAATACAAGGTTGTAGCAAAGGCTGGCAACTTCAGTGACGGTGAACAAAATGCATTACCCATTCTTTCCAATAGGATGCTTGTGACAGAGACATTGCCCATGTATGTTAAAGCAGGTGAGACAAAAACATTTCATCTTGAAAAGCTTAAGAATACAAACTCACCAACGTTGCAGCATCACCAACTTACACTGGAAGTAACTTCAAATCCAGCATGGTATGCTATTCAAGCGCTACCGTACCTTATGGAGTTTCCGCACGAATGTGCAGAACAACTATTCTCCCGCTATTATTCGAACGCCCTTGCAAGCCAGGTAGTAAACAGCAGTCCTAAAGTAAAAGAAGTGTTCGATCAATGGGCTTCATCCGATGTCTTAATCAGCAACCTCGAGAAAAATCAGGAACTGAAATCCATCATTATAAGTGAAACACCCTGGTTGAGGGAAGCTCAAAGTGAAACCGAACAAAAAAAACGGATTGCTTTACTTTTTGATCTAAACACGATGAAATCTCAGATATCCACTACGCTTGACAAACTTCAGGCGCTGCAACTGAGTAGTGGTGGGTTCACCTGGTTTGCCGGAGGTAAATACGCCAGTCGGTACATAACACAGCATGTGGCTTCAGGATTCGGACATCTGAACTACTTGAAGGTTAAAGGAAATGAGCAAACAGCGAAAATTTTATCTAATGCGGTTTCATTTCTTGACAATGAAATTCTTAAAGATTATTCCAGCTTGCTTGAACAGGCAAAATCTATAAAAACACAGGCTAAGACAAGTCAGGAAGGTGAACGTCTATCACAGGATTTTTTAGACAAGCAACACATCTATCATGAACAGATACATTATTTGTATATGCGTAGCTTCTTTCCTGATATTAAAATCAATGAAAAAGCCCTTCCTGCCGTTGAGTATTTTCAAAAGCAATCCGGTAAATACTGGAAGGATTTTAATCTGTACATGAAAGGGATGATTGCTCTAATTCAACATCGTCTGAAAAACACGAAGCAAGCCGAAGCTATTATTCAATCCATATTGGAGAATGCCATTGTAAGTGATGAGATGGGAATATATTGGAAGGAAAATGTTGCAAGCTGGTATTGGTATGAGTCTCCCATTGAAACTCAGGCATTGTTGATTGAGGCTTGTTCAGAAGTCCTTCCAGAGAAGGGACTATTGTCAAACAAATCAAAATTACAAACCCTTGATGAGCTGAGGATTTGGTTACTTAAAAATAAGCAAACTAATCAATGGAAGACTACGAAGGCTACCACAGAAGCGGTTTATGCATTACTTATGAATGGCACTGAATGGCTTACATTAGACAAACAAGTGGAGGTAAGCATTGGCGGTCAGAAAGTAGAACCCGGTCAGCGACCTGAAGCAGGAACTGGATACTTTAAAGCATCTTGGAAGGCAAACGCGATAACACCTGCCATGAATGAGGTGACTCTATCGAAAAAAGATCAGGGTATTGCATGGGCTGGATTATACTGGCAGTACTATGAAGATCTTGATAAGATCACATCAGCCGAGACTCCGTTGAAATTATCCAAGAAAGTATTTTTGGTCAGTCGAGATCAGCAAGGAGAGTTTTTGACTGAATTAAAGGCTGACAATCCTATTGAAGTAGGAAGTTTGCTACGTATTCGAATTGAATTGAAGGCAGACCGACCGATGGAATTTTTACACATGAAAGATATGCGTGCCGCTGGTCTGGAACCGATAGACGTTTTATCTGAATATAAATGGCAAGAAGGCCTCGGATATTATCAAAGTATTCGGGATGCCTCCATGAATTTCTTCTTCGATAGTATCAACCCCGGTGTATATGTATTTGAATACGATTTACGTGTAAATAACAAGGGTAACTTTTCGAACGGAATTACCACCATTCAATGCATGTACGCACCAGAATTTAGTAGTCATAGCGAAGGAATAAAGATTTCGGTGAAATAGTGCGAATTCCTTATACTAGTAATCAATCTATATCCTGAAATTTTTCCCTCGATATCAATATTAACATTTGCGGACTAGCAACTTACATTAGGGAATTAGTAACCGTTTGTTAGTCCGAACTTGGGAAAAAAATCGTAACTCACCCTAATCGTCTTGCTGCTTCATCCCAGTTGATGACATTGAACCAATTGCTGATGTACTCGTTGCGCTTGTTCTGGTATTTTAAATAGTAGGCGTGTTCCCAAACATCGATGCCTAGCAGGGGAGCTCCTTTAAAATCAGAATTGTCCATTAATGGATTGTCCTGATTCGGTGTCGATCCAATTTTCAATTTTCCATTCTCCATTGCTAACCACGCCCATCCCGAGCCAAAGCGCGTCATCGCTGCTTTCGTAAATTGTTCTTTAAATTTTTCGAAAGATCCAAACGATCCGTTAATTGCATCGGCTATTTTTCCGGTGGGCGTTCCGCCACCATTTGGTTTCATCACCACCCAGAAAAAATTATGATTCCATGCACCTCCACTGTTGTTACGTGCCTTAGCAGAAAGTTTTGAAGCGTTGGCGAAAAATTCAGCTTCGGTTTGGTAGGAAATATTCTCTGCCGTAATGGCTTCGTTCACATTTTTAATGTAGGCAGCGTGATGTTTAGAGTAATGAATGTCCATGGTCAGGGCATCAATATTCGGTTCGAGGGCATCTTTTGCGTAAGGTAGCGGTGCCTGGATAAATTGAAAAGGCGTGGAAAGCCTTGTTTCAGCATGAACTGCCTCTGCCAGCAAGGATGATCCAACCGTTGCAGCGAGGGTTAATTTTGTAGAATCAATGATGAATTTTCTTCTGGTCGTTTTCATTATAAATATGTTTTGTTTCAACTGATTTCTTAACAACAATGCGCGTGATCTGGTTCGTGACAAGCAGGTAAATTTAGTTAAAAATAAGTAGCTTGCAGTAACCCAACGAACAGCGCTATGAGTGACAAATTATATACCGAAATTCCATCGCTTGATCTGGCCGATTTTTATGGTAATGATTCTGATAAGAAAAATAAGTTTGTAGCAGCCTTAGGTGAAGCGTACAACAATATTGGTTTTGTTGCCATTCGCAACCATTATTTAACCGATGAGTTGTCGGCAAAACTTTATTCAAGTATCAAAAAATTTTTTGCACTGCCCGATGCGGTGAAGCAGAAATATGAAATTGCAGGATTGGCCGGTCAGCGAGGCTACATTGGAAAAGGAAAAGAACACGCCAAAGGCCGCAACACTGGCGACCTAAAAGAGTTTTATCATGTGGGGCAGGAAGTATCGGATGGCGACCCAATCAGGAAGGAGTATCCCGAAAACGTTTGGCCGGAAGAAATCAGCGAGTTCAAAGAAATCAGTCTGGAGGTTTACAGGCGCCTGGAAAAAACCGGGGTGCACATGTTGCGAGCCATTGCGTTGTATCTTGGTTTACCCGAAAACTATTTTGATGCGAAGGTGAAAAACGGAAACAGCATTCTTCGGCCCATCCATTATTTTCCGATTGAAGATCCTGATTCTGTTCCGGCCGATGCGGTTCGTGCCGCTGAGCATGGCGATATCAACCTGATTACGTTGCTGATGGGAGCAAGTGCCGATGGCTTGCAGGTCTTACGAAGAGATGGAAAGTGGATTCCCATCACAGCCCTGCCCGATCAGTTAGTTGTGAACGTGGGAGATATGCTGGAAAGACACACCAATAAAAAGTTAAAGTCAACTATCCACCGGGTAGTTAATCCTCCGCGCGAGAAGATGAATACTCCGCGCTACTCTATTCCATTCTTTATGCACCCCCGCTCAGAAATGGACCTTACCTGTTTGCCCGAGTGTGTGGATGCCGGCCACCCGAAATTGTTTGAAGATATTACCGCAGGAGAATTTTTAGATCAGCGATTAGCAGAGATTGGATTAAAAAAGAAGTAAGTTCAACCTGAAGCAGTCAATCCTTTGTTTCAGCGCGTACGATACTATATATTTTTGAAAGATGTGCTCATGCTCGCCCTCACCACATTCGGTGGGCCGCAGGCGCACCTGGCACATTTTCAAAAAGTACTGGTAAAAAAGCGCGGCTATTTATCGGAGGCCGACTTGCTGGAGCTTAATTCACTTTGCCAGATTTTACCCGGACCCAGCTCTACTCAAACACTGATTGGTGTTGGTTTTAAAATTGGAGGCCCTAACCTGGCCTACCTTACCCTGCTGGCGTGGACATTGCCCTCGGTAATTTTTATGACCGTCCTCGCTATTTCATTATTTGATATTCAGCAGCTGCATTGGTCGCTTGAGTTTACGCGGTTCATCCAGCCGATGGCTGTTGGCTTTGTGAGTTTCGCAGCCTACTCGATCAGTTTAAAAACGGTGAACACCAAAACCGGAATTGTGATTATGGTGGCATCGGCTATTACCTCGTATTTTATTCAATCACCCTTTATCTATCCCCTTATTCTTTTTCTGGCCGGAGGTATTTCATCGGCAAAGTTTCGGTCGCAGCCGAAGGAAGAAAAAGATCAGATTAAAATTCAGTGGTCGAATTTTTTATTGTGGATAGGCGTATTGGTGTTTGCCGCGTTGTTGGGACTGGCCACCCGGTCAATTCCGGAAGTAACACGGCCAATCCGTTTGTTCGAAAACTTTTATCGTAACGGCAGCCTCGTGTTTGGCGGAGGCCAGGTGCTGGCTCCCATGCTGTATACCGAATTTGTAAAGAAAGATTCGGTTGAGAAAAACATGCGTCCGGTTGAGTTTACTAAAAAGGAATACCTTACCCATAATGAATTTTTAACCGGCTATGCTATGGTACAAACCCTGCCGGGACCTGTGTTTGCATTTAGTGCTTTTATTGGTTCACTTTCCATGCGTGAGTATGGTACGGTTGGCGAAATTATGGGAGCATTCATGTCAGCAGCGGGGATTTTTTTGCCGGGCACTTTCCTGATTTTCTTTGTGATCAGAATTTGGGACAGCCTCAAGAAATACCGAATGGTGCGAGCCTCGCTCGAAGGAATTACAGCGGCCAGCGCAGGCTTGATAGCAGCGGCTGCGGTCATTTTGTTTCAGCCATTAGACAATACTCTGTTGAATTTTTCTTTTACGATCGGTACCTTTTGCGTGCTGTCGTTCACACGAATTCCTCCTCCGTTTATTATTCTTGCGGGGCTGTTGCTGGGAGTTATTCTGTAAACAAGAACTACTTGCGGGATCCGTAGAAGAACGTAATAAAGAAAGTAGGATAGGCCCAGTAATTTTTAGCAGACGGAACCATTTCAATTTCTTTGGCGTAGGCGTCTAATAAAAATCCTCCTTCAAAGCCCGTTACCTGACTTTTAAAGGCCCCAAACTCAAAGTTGATCGCTAATTTTAAGTTAGCGCCAATGGCCAGGTTCGATTCGCCCAGGCCTTCAAACAAATGCCCCGGACCAAGAATATTTTCTTCAGGAATTCCGGGATGATATTGTTCCCGTATGGTAAAGGGCATATCAATAGATCCCCATTCAACATAGTATGGTGCAACAATGCCAAGACTGGGGCCAATGGCACCTACGGCTTTTATTTCCACACCTTGTTGAGGCGCTTTTTTAAACAAGACTAAGTCGCGGCCATACTGAAACCGGAATGCATACAGGTAATTATTTTTTCCGAACGAATAGAAATTTCCACTGTAGGGCGAGTTTCGCCTTACTTCCTGCGGATGCTTAACGTTCATGATTTCAAGGCCGAAGGTCTCGAACATGCGGTCGGTCAGTTTGCGCGATTTTTTAAAAACAAAACCGCCAATCAACCCACCGGATGTATTTTTGTTAATACCCCAAACAAATTCGGATTGATATTCGTAAACGTCCAGTGTTTGACCAGACCCTGTTGTTAAAGAGACTACCGCCAACACGAAAGCCCACAAAATATTTCGGAATCGCACCATTCTTACCACCAAACTTTACAATAAATTTAAGGCTATTAAGGTAACGCAAAAATTTAACTTTCGGTATTCATGACAACACTTACAACAGAGTACAAGGGCACTTTACGCACCGAAAACATTCATACCCGCTCGGGAAACAAGGTCATTACCGATGCCCCGGTCGACAATCAAGGGAAGGGCGAGGCATTTAGCCCGACAGACCTGGTATGTACCGCGCTGAGCAGCTGCATGATTACCACCATGGGTATTTTGGCAGACCGTGAGGGTGTTGATATGCGGGGCATGCAAACCGAGGTTGTAAAAATTATGGGTTCATCACCACGCAAAATTGCTGAAATACAAGTTACGCTTTCGCACCCCACCCTTCAGGCCACCGATGTTCAGAAACAAAAATTGAGAAATGCCGCGCTTACCTGCCCGGTTGCGTTAAGCCTTCACGATTCTGTAAAACAAACCGTGACGTTTAATTTTTAGCAGCGGTTCTGATTTGTTCGAAATCAATATCGAAATGTGAGCGGTCGTAAATAGCTCGCCCCTTCGAAATAATCAGCACTTGTGGCGACTGATGCTCAACGTTAAATGCCTCGGCAATGGCATTCGAGAGAGGCCGGTAGGCAAGTAAATCAAGAAAATACGGCTTCAGGTCGTTCACCTCTGCATCCTTCCAGTTTCTTTCCAACCGGGCGAGCATAGTGTTACTGATGGAACACCGTGTGCTGTGTTTAAAGATCAGAATTTTTCTTTCAGAAGATTCGGTAAGCAAATCATCCAACTGATCGACTTTTTGTAATAAGTTCCAGTTCATAGCAGGTTAGTCGTACCAGAGGCCCTCTTCACGTTTATCGTAGCGCGGCTTCCGGTATTTTTCTTTCAGGTGATCAGGCTGCGTATCGCTTTTCTTAAATAAACGCGCCCACCATAGTTTAAAGTTCGTGAGTACAGATCTTTCTTCATCTGTGTTATTTTTTTCAATTTTTACGAAAGCGGCATCCGGGTGAAGGTCCTTTTTATCAAAGAACTTAAATTTTTTCATTTTAATATTTCCCTGGTAGTCGGTTACACGTGCAAAGGCTTTGCCCGGGGCGTGTTGATCCAGCGCTTCATCAGCGCTGCTTGGGTTATGCTTGTAGCTCCAGTTCTGGCGCATGGCGTTGGTGAATTCACTCGCCTTCATAGAATTTTTTCCAGGAGCAATACCCGGCATCGACCCCTTGGCGGCATTCGGCCTTGTTTTGTAGTCTTGCTGTTTAACCTTTATCTGTAAGTCGTCTACCAGGTAGGTGGTTTTATCGGGTTTGTTTTTTTTCAGAGCTTCGTCAGCGGCATTCGGGTTCTTCACATATTCTCCCCGGCCGATCTTTATCTTCCCTCTGTACGAAGCGGCTTTTCCTGACTTCTCACCGGGAATCTTTACCTGAATCGGCTGTTCATTATTATTCCATAATTTTCCACTGACACTTCCACCACCTTTCGCTGGTTTTTTTGCTTTCATGGTACCGGTAAATTCTTCACCCTGGTTTCGCATGCTGGGCCTGAGATCAAAAAGTCGGTAGCCACCCGTGTATCTTCCAATTTTTTCGGCACCAGCAGGAGGGACGCGTGCGGGAATTGGTGTTTCTTTATTATTCCACATTTTTCCACTCACACTGCCACCACCCTTCACCGGTCTTCCTCGTTTGATGTTACCCTGAAACAAGGCCTCGTCTCCCGAAGGAATGCGAACGGTTGTTGGTTGGCCTTTGTTGTTCCACATTTTTCCGCTGATGCTTCCACCACCCTTCACTGGCTTGGTGGCTTTTATATTTCCACTGTAGTCGGCTCCCTGCGCTGTGAACACCTTTCCTCTTCCGCGAATATTTCCCTGATACGTTGCCGCCCTGTCGGCACCCGCTGCGGGTGTGCGAACACTAATGGGTATTCCTTTATTGTTCCATCGTCTTCCGCTGATGCTTCCGCCACCTTTCAAAGGTTTGGTTGCTTTAATATTACCGCTATAGTCGGCTCCTTGTGCCGCGAATACTTTTCCTCTTCCGCGAATATTTCCCTGATAGGTTGCTGCCCTGTCGGCACCCGCAGCAGGTGTGCGAACACTAATGGGCATCCCTTTGTTGTTCCACCGTTTGCCACTGATGCTTCCGCCACCCTTCATTGGTCGCTGCCCTTTAATATTTCCTGAGTAGCCAATACCCTTAGCCCCAATTCCCGGAGTTCGAACGGGTACGGGACCGGTTCCTTTTTTGCGTTTCCCCGATACAGACTGATAGCCCCCGCCTGGAACAGTTCCTTTGTAAGGCCTGTCGCCCACACGGGGTTTAGATCTTCGCGCAAGGTGTATTCCGCTGCCAGCCTGCTCTGTACTTTTTTTGCTCGTAAAATTTCTGCCCCTGATTTTTCTTCCGGCTACATCTCCTCGCCAGGCTTTCCCCGAACTACTTACAGAAATATGACTTCCGGCAGCAGGCCCTTTATACGGCCGATCTCCTACGCGCCTTTTTGGTTTGTAGGGCCTGGTGGTTGGGTTGACAAGAACAGGCCGTTTCGTTTCAAAATTTTTTGTACGAAGTCTCCTCCCTGAAATATCACCGATATACGCCTTTTCTTCTTTTGGTTTTTTATTCCAGAATCCTGCGAAAGCGTTGATGCTCCTTCTGGAAACATACGATCGTGATGCCGAATTAGGAACAACCCTTCTTCGTTTGGGCGAATCAGGTTTATGACTGATACGTTTTGTATACGCAAGCTGCTTTCTGTTTGAAGTCGCATGTTCGACCGATCGAGGTTTCTTGGAAGGGTTGTTCACATATCGACCGCGCTGCGGATAGACGTTTCGTGTTTGACCCGTTGCCGAGCGTGGACTGATGCGTGTGGAGGAGGAGCGAATATTTTGCCGCGAGGTTTTGGCAGTATTCGACTGTACCCTTTTTTGGGAATATACTTTAGAAGGCTTTGAGCTTGCCCGGTTGGCCTGCGTGGGCCTTCTTCCCTGAACTCTTGGATTGTATGATGGTTTTGTCTTGTTTTTTTTCTTTGAGGGGCGAAATCTGTTTTCCCGTTTTGAACCCCGCTGAACTTCTGACTTATCGCCTTTGGTATTTTGACCGTATGAAAGCGGAGCCAGCAGAAACAAAAAGATTACCAGAAGACCCACCAGTAGAAGGGTCTTTCTGTAACGGAAACAATATGACGGTTGAGCGGTCAAAAAATTCCTTTGCGAAACAGGCTAAGATAGTAAAATTTAAGCATTTAGACCCTCACCCGTCCTTCGGACACCCTCTCCCTTGGGAGGGGGCAGGGTGAGGATATGGATATGGATAAGGATAAGGATAAGGTTAAAACGCCAGCAACTCTTCAATCTTACTTTTCAGCCTACCCTTCGGTAAAAAATTCTGCTCCAGCGTTGGCGCAAAGGGTATGGCCGTATCTAAACTGGCAACACGAATAACGGGGGCATCGAGGTACGCAAAGCAATGTTCGCTTATCCAGGCAGAGATTTCTCCACCAATACCACCGGTTAATGTATCTTCATGTAAAATCAATACCCGATTCGTTTTCTTCACGGTTTGTTCTACTGCATCTTTATCCCACGGTAGCAAGGTACGTAAGTCGAGAATGTCTGCCTGAACATGGGGCATCGTTTCTAAAATTTCTTTTGCCCAGTGCACACCCATTCCGTACGTGATAATGGAAAGATCATGGCCCTCTGAAATCAATTTTGCTTTTCCAACTTCCAGGGTATAGTAATCGTCCGGAATAATATCTTTGACAGATCGGTATAAAAGTTTGTGCTCAAAAAATAAATATGGGTTAGGGTCTTCGATGGAAGCACACAACAATCCTTTGGCATCGTACGGATTGGAGGGGTACACAATTTTTAATCCGGGTGTATGAAAGAACCAGGCTTCGTTGCTTTGCGAATGAAAAGGGCCAGCGGCCGTTCCGGCACCTGTTGGCATACGCACCACTACATCGGCTTGCTGCCCCCAGCGCCAGTGTGCTTTGGCAAGATTATTTACAATTTGGTTAAACCCTTCGGTAACAAAATCGGCAAACTGCATCTCTACCATTGCCTTCATTCCTTTGATGGACAAGCCCAGGCCCGCACCGATAATGGCCGACTCGCAAATAGGTGTATTGCGAACCCGGGGTTTGCCGAACTTTTCTACAAAGCCATCGGTAATTTTAAATGCTCCTCCATATTCGGCAATATCCTGCCCCATGAGTACGAGATTTTTGTAGCGCACCATGCTTTGACGTAAGCCATCGCTGATGGCATCAATAAAACGCTTTTCAGATTTTTTATCGGAGGCAGGTTCAATTATGGTTTGAACAAACGGTGCGTACATGTCGCCCAGTTCCAGCTCGGTGCTGGCCGGAGGATGAGTTTCTTCAAACGCGATGGCTAACCCATCTTCAATTTGTTTCTTAATTTTTTTACGGATGGTTTCAATCTGCTTTTGGTCGATAACGCCTTGCTGCACTAAATACTTCTCGTAATTTTCTACCGGGTCTTTCTTGGCCCAGGTCTCCATCAATTCTTTTGGAACGTATTTCGTGCCGGAGGCCTCTTCGTGGCCACGCATCCGGAAGGTGATGCACTCCAATAAAACCGGACGAGGATTTTTACGCATCGAAGCGGCAAGCGAATTAACGGTATGATATACTTCTAAAATATTGTTGCCATCTACCTGCACACCTTCAATACCATAACCGATGGCTTTGTCGACAAAGCTTTTACAGCGGAACTGCTCAACACTGGGTGTTGAAAGTCCATAACCATTATTTTCTATAACAAAGATCACCGGCAAGTCCCACACTGCGGCAACGTTAATGGCTTCATGAAAATCGCCTTCGCTGGTGCCGCCATCGCCATTGAAAACGGCTGTTACTTTTTTCTCTTTCTTTAACAGATTAGCCAGTGCGATTCCATCGGCCACTCCGTTTTGCGGACCTAAATGCGAAATCATACCAACGATGTGGTGTTCGTTTGTTCCAAAGTGAAAGGAGCGATCGCGCCCTTTGGTATAGCCCATCATGGTGCCCTGCCATTGTGCAAAAAGGCGATCGAATGGCATGTTGCGCGATGTGAATACTCCTAAATTCCGGTGCATGGGTAAGATGTACTCATCTTCTTCCAGGGCCATGGTTAACCCTACTGCAATCGCCTCCTGGCCAATACCACTAAACCACTTGCTGATTTTGTTCTGGCGAAGCAAAATCAACATTTTTTCTTCCACCATACGGGGGAAGAGCAGGCCTCGATAAAGGTCTTTCAGAACGTTGTCGGAATAGGATTGGCGGTTGAAATTCATAAAAAGGGTTAATTGGCCAACAAGATAAAATCTTTACCTGAGGACTCCTACCCGGCCAAACAGTTGTCTTTATTGCTAATTTTGGAACCTATGATTTCGTTTAGTGAATTTAGGCTTGATAACGGATTGCATGTAATCGTGCACGAAGACCCTACCGTTCAAATAGCCGTAATGAATATTTTGTACGATGTAGGTTCGCGCGATGAGCAGGAAGATAAAACCGGTTTTGCGCACTTGTTTGAACACCTCATGTTTGGAGGTTCGAAAAATATTCCAAGCTATGATGAACCGCTGCAACGGGTAGGTGGCGAAAACAATGCCTTTACGAATACCGACATCACGAATTATTATTTAACTGTACCGGCATCGAATATCGAAACGGGATTCTGGTTAGAAAGCGACCGCATGCTGAGTTTATCATTCGATCCGAAAGTGCTGGAAGTGCAGCGCAAAGTGGTGGTAGAGGAATTTAAACAGCGTTACCTCAACCAACCGTACGGAGATGTATGGCTGAAACTTCGCCCGCTGGCGTATCATGTTCACCCCTACAAGTGGGCAACCATTGGAAAGGAAATCAGTCACATCGAAAATGCCACGATGGATGATGTAAAGAATTTTTTCTTCACCCATTATGTCCCCAGTAACGCAACGTTGGTAGTGGCCGGTAATGTTACGGTCGATCAGGTTAAAAAGCTTGCTGAAAAATGGTTTGAGCCCATTCCGTCAGGTAAGAAACCGAGTCGTCAATTGCCGGCAGAGCCTGTTCAAAAAGTGAAGCGCGTTCAACATGCAGAAGCAAAAGTTCCGGCCAATGCCTTGTACAAATCGTACCACATGCCGGGGCGTTTCCATGATGATTATCATGCTGCTGATCTGTTGAGCGACATTCTGAGCCGCGGGCAATCCAGCCGACTCTATCACGAGTTGGTGAAAGAGAAAGAAATTTTCACGTCCATATCATCGTTTGTTACAGGCACATTGGATCCAGGTCAGTTGATGGTGAGTGGAAGAACAAAGGATGGAATCAAACTGGAGGATGCAGAACAGGAAGTCAATACGATAATTGAACAAACGATTCAGGAAGTAACAGAAACGGAGTTAGAGAAAGTAAAAAACCAGGCTGCCTCAACGTTGGAGTTTGGAGAGGTTGAAGTGATTAACCGCGCCATGAATCTGGCATTTTCATCTCTTTCCGGAGACGTAAATCTTGTGAACAAGGAAAAAGATAAAATTGATGCGGTTTCTACGGAAGATATCCGAAGGGTAGCGAAAGATGTGTTGAAAGAAAGTAATTCGAGTGTATTGTATTACAATTCAATAAAATAGTATTTGTGATTTATGATTTATGATTTATGATTTATGATTTATGATTTATGATTTGTGATTTGTGATTTGTGATTTGTGATTTGTGATTTGTGATTTGTGATTTGTGATTTGTGATTTGTGATTTGTG
>JBAQPU010000008.1:0-18021 GCA_049306095.1 Cyclobacteriaceae bacterium | reverse complement strand
GGATTATGGTGAACACGGCCCTCAACCACCATCGAAAAAAACTCTACCTCTTTCCAATGGTAGATGTTGAGACGATCAACCTGCCGCAGGCAGAAGTAAGCTTATCAGGATTACATTTTATACAACTGCTGGAGATTGTGCAGGCCTTGCCACCAGGTTGCCAGATTGTGTTTAATCTTTTTGGGATCGAAGGCTATAGCCATAAGGAGATTGCCGAAATGCTTGGTATTTCGGAAGGAACATCGAAGTCGCAGTATGCACGTGCGAAAAGTTTATTACAGGCGAGGTTATTAAAAGAATCGAACTATTATCAAAAATATGGAGAGGCAAAAGTTTGAAGAGTCTTTCAGAGATGCTTTTAGAGATGCTGAAATAGCACCCTCTGAAGCCGTGTGGGCAAATGTTGAGTTGGTTCTTGAGAAAAATGCCGGGGGTAAAATGAAGGGGAGGCTGATTTTCTTCCAGTTATTAGCGGCCGCTTCATTGGTCTTTGCTATGGGAGTGGGCGGAATTTATTACCTGAATACAACACACAATTTCAATCAAACCAATACCGTTGCGAAACAAAAAACTGAACAACCACTTGTTTCTTCTTCTGAAAGACTTCCGGAGGAAGGGGTATCTAAGGTTATGCAGAAACAGGAAAGGCCACCCGTAAACACCAGAACGAACTCATCAAGTGTAATTCAAGCTAGTTCGGCCAGTACTGACCATGATTTACCTACTGAAAGTCGCCAGTCAATTCCTTTAAACGATCCTTTGGTAATGAGGGATCGAAAACTGCCAGCCCTTACAACCATTGAACTTCCTGTGTTTGTCTCAGCAAAGAAAGAAGAGCCTGATCCCGGTATGGTGTTGTTGGCTCGTATGAAGGATGAAGAAAGACGGTATCAGCAAGATGCGAAAAAAAGTGAGTTCGATGAAAAACTATGGACATCTGTGGGCGTTGGGGTAGGCAGCTTTAATCCAAACGCCACAACAGGAACATCGGTTCTTACTTCGTTGAGTGGCGGGGGTTCGTCTGCGACTTCCGATCCTTCTTCGGGATCAAGCTATTCTGTAGGCATTAGCCTGGCTACAAAATTGGCCGATCGTGTTGTGTTTCAGGGCGGCATTTCCTACATGAGCCAAAATGCCGAGTTTACTTCCAGTGCGGCATTACCGGGCAATGGAGCTGCGCTGAATGAATTTGTCGCCAGCGAAGACAGGCTTGTGGCAACCAGTCCGTATCGCGTAAGCAGTAATCTTCAGTTTATGAGCATACCTGTGCAGGCAGGGTATATCCTCATTGACAGGCAGTTTGCCATGCAGGTGAATGGAGGAGTATCAACCGATATCTTTTTTCAAAGCACCCTTACACCAGAACATAATGATCTGACCAAGGTATCGCAGGACGCAGGCACTGATTCGCCTTACCGAACACTTAATTTCAGCGGCTTGTTGGGAACAGAGTTTAGCTACAAAGTAGGTGAACACTACAGGGTGGCGGTAAACCCTGGGTTACGTTATGCATTCAATTCGATATATAAGTCTGAAGTGGCTGTGGAAACCGCACCGGTTACATTTGATGTTGCACTCCGCTTCCGGTATATTTTTAAATAGTTGGCGCTATGATCAGTGTAAAATCAGAGTTTGGAAAAGCCGTTATTGGCTTTGCAGTTCTTTCGGTAATGTTGGCGTTGAGTTTACTGCTGGAAAAATTGATGCTGTAATAATTAGTTCTCCTGATCAATTTCCTCAATCAATGTTTCCCATCTCCTGGTGGCTTCATCAAGTGAGACACTTACGGTCGTAAATTTCTCCTGAGTCAGTTTTAGTTTTTCAAAATCTCTGTAAACTTCTGGCTTGGCCATTTCATTTTCAAGGTCTTTTTTCTGCGCTTCCAGACTTTCAATTTTCGCTTCGTATTGACTGATCTCTTTTTGAAGCGCCTTTAGCCGTTTATCATTCGTATCGCTGGTTTTAACGGGCGGCTCTTTCTTAGGAGAATGTGTTTCTAATTTCTTTGGAGACTCTTGGTTTGCTTCATTTTTCTTTTTCCAATACTCATACACCAACAAGGGCTTGATGTGTAATTTACGTGAGGTATACAAATGCCTTTCTTTTTTATGAAAACAACTTCTATCTTTGACTTGCTATGGCGTTATTTTTTGAATGGGATTTTGTTAAAGCAAAGGCCAATAAAGAGAAACACAAAATCACATTTGAAGAAGCTTCTTCAGTTTTTGGTGATGAAAACTCTTTAACGATTGATGATGTAACTCACTCAAAAGATGAAAAAAGAGAAATAACCATAGGGAAATCTGTCAACAACCACATTTTGGTTGTTGTGCATACAACCAGAGGTAAAAACATTCGGATAATAAGTGCGCGGAAAGCAAATCAAAAAGAAAAAGTACAATACATAAATTTATAATATGTTATCCAATTACGATTTTTCTAAAGGCAAAAGGGGTAAATATGCCAGACGATATGCCTCAGGCACAAATGTAATTGTGCTTGCGCCCGATGTAGCTAAAATATATAAAGATGCCGATACTGTAAATGAAACTTTACGGGCTATCGCTAAAATTGCTGTCCGTAAAAAACGACAAACGGCATAGCTGGCTTCATGCTTGGTCTATACTAACCAATCTCTTCAACAAGCCTTGCCCACTTCTCAGTTGCTTGTTCTAATTCCGTATTGACACTATTAAATTTATCCTGCGACTCTTTCAATTTTTCAAAATCGCCAAATACATCAGGCTTGGCCATTTCATTTTCTAGGTCTTTTTTCTGTGCTTCCAGACTTTCAATTTTCGCTTCGTATTGACTGATCTCTTTTTGAAGCGCCTTTAGCCGTTTATCATTCGTATCGCTGGTTTTAACGGGCTGCTCTTTCTTAGGGGCAGGTGTTTCTAACTTTTTTGAGAGAGGCTCCTGATTTGTTTCATTTTTCTTTTTCCAATACTCATACTCTTCATACGTACCCGGGTATTCTTTGATTTGCTTGTTTTCGATGTACCATATTTTGTTGGCGATCTGGCTCACAAAATAGCGGTTGTGCGAGACTACAATGAAACTTCCGGCATATTGTTGTAATGCCTGAATGAGAATATTTTCAGAAATAAAATCCAGGTGGTTAGTAGGCTCATCCAACAATAAAAAATTCGCTTCGGATATCAATGTTTTAGCCAATGCGACACGCGACTTCTCACCTCCGGAAAGCACCTTGATTTTTTTGTACTGATCTTCATCGGAGAATAGAAAACAGCCCAGTACACTTCTCAATTCCTGTTCTGTTTTGCCTGATCCTGCCTGTTTCATTTCGTCCAGGATTTCATTTTCAACGTGCAGCGATTCAAGTTGATGTTGCGCATAGAATGCCTGGATAACATTGTAACCCAATGTTCGTTCGCCTTCAATGGGTTCTGTTCCGGATAAAATTCGCAGCAGCGTAGATTTTCCCTTTCCGTTAGCACCTACCAGTGCAATTTTATCGCCTCGTTCCAGCGAAATAGAGGTGTTCTTTAATATTTCCAATGATCCATACGATTTGGATACATCTTTCAGCGTACAAATAAACCGGCCCGACTGCTGTTTGAACTTAAACCGAAAATTAACTGCTGCGGTATCATCAATAACCTCCTCAATCAAGTCAATCTTTTCAAGTGCCTTTACCCGCGACTGCACCTGTCTCGCCTTTGATGCCTTGGCTTTAAAGCGTTCGATAAACCTTTCTGTTTGCCTGATTTTTGCCTGCTGGTTTTCAAATGCACCTTGCTGTATTTGCTGACGCAATTCTTTTTCCTGAAGATAGAAGGAGTAGTTTCCTTCGTAGGTGAACAGTTGCTCCTGGGTTACTTCAACGGTTTTAGTGATGACATTATCCAAAAACTGTCGATCGTGCGATACCACCATAACCGCACCCTCGTAGTTTCTTAAATAGCCTTCTACCCATTCAATGGAAGGAAGATCAAGGTGGTTGGTAGGCTCATCCAGCATGAGCAGAGATGGTTTCTCAAGTAATAGTTTCGCCAACATTACCCGCATGCGCCAACCACCAGAAAATTCTTTTAAAGGGCGGTGTAAATCGGCAGTTGTAAAGCCAATTCCTTCGAGAATTTCCTCAGCCTTCGACTGCATGGTGTAGCCATCCAGCCGTTCGTATTTTTCCTGAAGCTTGGAAAGCTTTCCTACCAGGTCTTCCGAGTATTCTGTTTCAAGTTTATGAATGACCGCTTCCAGTTCACGCTCAATGTCAACCACTTCTTTAAAAGCGCCCATGGCTACGGTTAAAATTGAGTCATCGGTTTGATAGGAGAGCAGGTCCTGATTAAGAAAACCAATGGTGCAATCATTACTCTTACTGATGGAGCCTGAATCCAGGGTGTATTCTCCGTTAATGATCTTTAAAAGAGTGGATTTACCGCGGCCATTCAGTCCGATCAGTCCAATCTTATCCTTTGGTTTAACAAACATACTGGCATTTTCATACAGGGCTCTGCCACCGATGTAATACGAAATGTTAGAAACGGAAATCATAGCGCAAATATAAATCAGGATTTGAGATGGATTAAAGGATTTTGAGATTGATTGCGGATTCGTTTTTCAGCTTCAACCTCTAACTTTCTGTTTCAATTCATATCGAAATAATTTACCTTCCGTGTATGGGAATGAAATTGCAGATCAAGCCGCTGGCATTTTATGCCATTATTGTATTGTTGCTTCAATGTTCAGGGGGCTCCCGAACAGAAGATGCACCGGTTGTTAACACCATTGAGGATGGCAGCGTTCCGGCTCTTACCGATTATCAGAAAACCTTGCCGTTGGAGAGGATCAAACTACCTGGCGGGTTCAAGATTGAGGTGTTTGCTGAAGTTGAAAATGCCCGATCATTGGCCATTAGTCCGGCAGGAACCATTTTTGTTGGAAACAGAAATGGCGACAAAGTTTATGCGGTTAAGGATATCAATGGCGATTTTAAAGCCGATAAAAAATGGACCATTGCCTCAGGTCTCAATATGCCCAATGGTGTAGCATTTAAAGATGGCGATTTATATGTAGCAGAGGTAAGCAGGATCACCAAATATGTGGGTATTGAATCGAAGCTTGCTTCGCCACCTAAACCTGTAGTCGTTAACGATCAATTTCCGACTGAAACTCACCATGGCTGGAAATACATAGCCTTTGGGCCAGACGGGAAACTTTATGTGCCGGTAGGGGCACCCTGCAACATTTGCGACCCTGACGAAGAAATTTATGCATCCATAACCCGGTTAAATGCGGATGGCACCGGCAGGGAAGTATTTGCCCATGGTGTACGCAATACCGTTGGGTTTACCTGGCATCCGGCAACAAAAGAATTGTGGTTTACCGATAATGGCCGCGATATGTTGGGTGATGACCTGCCGCCCTGTGAACTCAACTATGCGCCTAAAATAAGGATGCATTTTGGTTATCCGTATTGCCATGCCGGCACCATTCAGGATCCGGAATTTGGAAAGAAACATGCGTGTAGTGAGTTTACCCCTCCGGCACAGTCATTGGGGCCGCATGTGGCGCCACTCGGCTTGAAATTTTGTACCGGTACTCAATTTCCGGAAATGTACCGGAACAATATTTTTATTGCAGAACATGGATCCTGGAACCGAAGCAAGAAAATCGGGTACCGCGTAAGCTTGGTTAAAATTCAGGGAAACAGCAAGGCTGTAAGTTATGAGACCTTTGCCAGCGGCTGGCTGGATGAAGCTGCTCAAAAAGCGTGGGGCCGGCCGGTAGATGTTTTAATGTTGCCCGATGGCTCGATGCTGGTATCGGATGATCATGCCAACGTTATTTACCGGATTTCATACCAGGCGAAAAGATAGGTGATAGTCTAAAAATCTTCCGAGATATCGTCAATCTTCTTTGCTTTATCTTCTTTCATCATCTTATAAACAACAGATGAGGTATAGTGAAGTTGAAGCTGATTTTTGGAATGCGACTTAAATCGCAAGGAAACATTTTTACCGGTCCAGTTATAGGATTCATCGCGAACATTGTAAACAGGCTTACCTAATGCTTTTTCTAACCCTTTCATCAGTCGTTCATCCTTATTGGTAACAACCAATATATCGTATATAAGGCCTTTGTAGGCTTTGGCTTCAATCCGTTCGACCTTCACCTCACCAATGGTCTCATAGTCGGGATTTTCAATGGTATATAACCTGGCATCGTAATGGCCTTTTTCCTTGAAATCTTTTTTAAATACGGCTCCATTCACTGAGTCGATAGGTGAAGCTAATTTGATCGTCTTGAATCCACCTCTTTTATCGAGTTCCGTTTCTTGCGCGAATCCGGAAATGACAATCATTATGCATGCGAGGAGGGAGGTAAAATGTTTCATTAGGGTTTCGGTTCTATGAATTGTATGGGAATGCTGACTTTGGTTTTATCCCACAGGAGCAAAATATCGGCCACACTGTTGCGCTGATTGATCACAATAGTAAAGGATTCAAATTGTTCATTGCCGGTGCTTTCCACGGGCACGGTAAAGCGCCTCGTATCCATTTTGGGGTTATAGTTGTATGACCCCCATAAGCCGAGCTCTTTATTCAGGATGATTACCCAACGATCTTTTTCAGGGATTGTAAAGAGAGAATATGTGCCAGCCGTTACAATCGTATCGCGTACGAAGGTATCGCGGGTAAGTGTTATTTCCGTGGCTTCATTGGCACCGGTTCGCCATACCTCGGCAAAGGGAACGAGGCCTCCAAAAATTATCCGGCCACGTTTACGGGGCTGGCAATACGTTATTTTTAAATACGAGTCTTTGTAACGGGCTGAAGCAATTGCAGTTGGACTGGGGCGAACCGGAGGCGACTCCTGTGCAACAAGAAAATGACAAGAAAGCAACAGGAGACCGAGGATGAGTTTTGTGCGAATCATTATTCAATTTAACTTGGCGAATATATAAAATCGGTAGTCATTTTTATTCATTCACTATGTCGCGACCTGCATTTGATGATATTTTTATGGAACTGGCCGTCAACCTGGCCAAGCGATCTCACTGCATTAAGCGCCATGTTGGTGCAGTGTTAACTAAGGACACCCGGATCATTTCTATCGGTTATAATGGCCCACCATCGGGTACGCATAATTGTGATGAAGAGTGGCCCGATGCCGGTTGCCCGCGCGACTCCAAAGGAGGATGCTCGCTGGCGATTCATGCCGAGCAAAATGCCATTCTGTATGCGGTAAAAAATAAAACCGATGTAGAAGGGGCGACCTTGTATGTAACCCTTTCTCCCTGCCTTTCCTGTGCCCGAATCATCTATAGCATGGGCATTAAACGGGTTCTATACCTGAACTCGTATGCGGAGCATAAAGGGATTGCGAGTGATGAGGGTGTTGATTTTCTGAATCGTTTTGGAATCAAAGCCGAGCGATATAACGGTGAGTTAACGAATGTCACCCATATGATCTGATCAGCGGCTATTCATAACCTTTTCCACGTTTTTTAAAAATGCTGCTGATACAGCTTTCGTATCTTTTGATGAAGCTACCTTTAAAAGGGGAAGCGCTTTTCCGATCATAGTATATAACCCTGATGGATTGTTATCATAACGGTAACTCCCGATACACCATTGTAAGTCGGCCTGCAGGCCAGGTTCCAGGTCAAGCGCTTTCAGTTTTTTCAAAACATCTTCGGCTGTTTTTCCAATAGAAGGGATAGCGGAAGTTTTTTTAACCTTTGATGCCGCACGTTTTGGAGTTGCCTTTACGACTTTCGTGGCAACAGTCTTTGCTAATTTCTTAGCCATCGATCAAGTGTTATAGTGATTTGGTAATGAAAGGTACGGGCGTATGCTGGAGGTAACAAGAATTGAGAGGAGAAAATTACCGCAACCGTATGAAATGAGTGAAGCAGGAAAGAAATCCAACGAACTTCATAATCAAGTTTGTTATAAAAAACGAAAGGGAAGTGATTCTAAATCGCTTCCCTTCGCAAAGTTTCTTTAGGGTCTACCTAATTACTTCTTCTTCTTAGCTGCTTTTTTCTTAGCAGCCTTTTTTGCTTTCTTTGCCATAGCGTTTTTTAATTTTTATGTTAAAAACTTACGAAAAGTTATAACAAAAATTTAATTCACAAAAATTTTTCATCTTTTTTTTTCGGGACCGGATTTTTTGTAAGGGCTGATCAACGCATAAACAGCATCGAAAAAATTATCAGAGTACATTCACTTCCGGTTGTAATTCAATGCCGAATTTTTCTTTCACCGATGCAATAATTTCTTTCGCAAGCTTCCAGATTTGTTCACCTGTTCCATTCTTGTAGTTCACCAGTACAAGCGCCTGATGCGGATGAACGCCAATGTTGTCGAATGTTTTTCCTTTCCATCCACACGATTCAATCATCCAGGCAGCTGGTACTTTAACTTGTTGGTTATCAGAATGATAACCTGGTATTTCTGGATACAGTTTTTTGAGTGAATCGTAGTGTTCAGCAGTCACTGTTGGATTCTTAAAGAAACTTCCGGCATTGCCAATCTGTGATGGGTCGGGTAATTTTTGTTGTCGTATGGTAATCACTGCACGACTGATTGATTGAATGGAAAGATCATGTACTCCTTGCTGTTTAAGTGTGTCTTGAATGGCACCATACGCGGTATTGAAACGATGATTTTTTTTGGTCAGTGTTAAAGTAACACTTGAAATAATTTTTTTTCCTTTGTACTTCTGTTTGAAGATACTTTCGCGGTAACCAAACGCACATTCTTCATTGGTGAATACCTCTGCATCTCCTGTTTGAAGGTCGAGAGTAGCCACATTTTTGATCACATCTTTGACTTCTACACCATACGCGCCAATGTTTTGCAGTGGTGCGGCACCTATTGTGCCCGGAATAAGTGATAAATTTTCGATGCCACCCCAATTATTCGACACACAATGCATAACAAAGCCGTGCCAGGGTTCTCCGCCACCAACTTTTAACGTAATGGTATCGTCATCTTCAGTTACTGTTTGAACCCCTTTGATGTCCATTTTGATAACAAGCCCATCAAAATCACCGGTCAGCAAGATATTACTGCCGCCCCCCAACACAACATGTTTTTCTGTATTGTAAACCGGGGTTTGAATAAGTTCTAAAAAGTCCTGTTCTGAACGAACGGCAACAAAGTATTTCGCTTTGGCTTGAATTTTAAAAGTGTTATAGGGAAGGAGGTCTGTTTGTTCCTGAATTATCATGCGCCTTATATTACATCAGGAACAAAAATGAGAAATATTTTAATATCTGATAGTCCGTAACATACCCTATGCCTGAACAACAAACAGGTTTTGGATAGGTACACAGACTGGCATCTAACTTTAGGATGACCCTCAGATGCCTTTCAAACTTCTTTTAGAAAGTTTAATCAGGCAAAACCTTGGTAAGCGACCGGCCATATAGGTTGTTCCACAAATTGCCAGATCGCCCGTTGTTGTTTGAATCAGCGATGCAATTTCAAATGGGTTGGAGTATCCAACGTATTTGCTACCTAAAAATTCACCGGTGGCCTCGTCATAGAAGTATAACCCAATTTGCTTGGATTTTGTATTGCTTCCGTACACCACCACATTTTTTCCATTCAAGGTTGTACGGATAATCCTGACGGTCGCATTTAATTCCAATTCGGGGAAGTGGTTTCCGTCCAGGTCAACACTGGAGGAAATACCTGACGTATTCAGGGTAACGGTGGGTAATAAACTATTATCTCCGAAATTAAAGGTAGAGGCAGCAAAGGTGGAGCCGCTGATCGGTACCGCTGCGCTAAATCCTCCGTCATCCTGTTGGCCTTGCACTATGCCATTGGGTGTATCCTGCGTCAGGTTGGTGAAAGCAAGTGAAAAGGTATAATTGTAAAAGCCATTGAAGTAGTAGAGCCCTCCGGGGATACGCCCCACCAAGAATGGGAATTGCTTTCCAGTTCGAAGAAAGTGGTTGATAATGGGTTCTTCCACAGCATCACCGGCACCAATGGTATAGCCTTTAGAGGCGTTGACATTCCCGGATGGGCCCATAAGTGAAATAACCGATTGCTTGTCCAGGTCATTATAGCTTAACAGGATAAGATTATTCCCGTCTGATGCAGCTGCAGCAGGATAGGACAGCGGAACACTCAGCGGTTCCATAGAAACATTTTCGGCCTGTTCATCAACGGTGGCGATGAAGGTTTGCAGGGTTAAAGGATCCATACAAAAGAACTTGAACGTTCCGGCCACAGGAATGAGTTGCGCTATCGGGTTAACATAGTCGGCCGGCACCACCAGTTCTTTTTCAACGTTACCATACCGGTCGGCCTTCAAAATATAGATTCCGCTAAAGTTTGTATCGTCCAGGCTGCGACCGCCCAATATCAGGTATCCGCCATCGGAAGTTTCGCGCATATCAATAGGATAGTAGGAAGAATCAAACTGATCGTTGTCAAAAATTTTGGTGAACGCTTGCTCATCAATTGCCGAGGTGGATTCTTCCAAACAAGCGGTTGCCAGCAGGAAGGGAAGGAGGAAGATGTATTTTTTAAGCATCATAACATTAAGGTCTGTCGAGCGATTGGAATCCGCTGGTTAAGAATCGAAGCGGGAAGAGGCATCCGATCGAAATTGAAAAATTATTCAGTTTAATATCATCCATAACGTCACCCGCACCGGTTAGCCGGTCGTTCGAGTATCTTTTCTCTGTCGAATTGGCCAGGCTCATACCTTTGCGGTACACCACATCTAAATTGAGCCGAATATTTCCGACATGGTAGTTGACTCCGGCCCCTGCCATTAAACCCCAGCTGTATTTGGCAAAGATGTCATCGGCCCCGACTATAATGTCGGGTTCGGTAAAGGCATTTTCGGCTCCGGATGCATAATCAACACCTGAAAGTTCAATGGATTTGTTGGCATTGAGAAGAATGGTATAGTAAGCGCCAACCTGAACGTAAGGCCGCAGCTTACTCTGCATAATATCATACTTGATCAACAAGGGAAACTCAGCATAATCAAGCTGCTGATCCTGTTGGTAATTGAGTTCAAGCATCGGCACGTTGTCCTCCTGCCATGCGGCATGGGTGGTATAGGAAAATACGGAATGACGGTACGTTGGCTGCAGACTGAAATTAAACCCCTTGAAGTAAAAGGTTACCTCTACCGTTGCCTGACTCCCCACAGCAGCGTAGTTGTCGTAGGTCTTCTTGGTTTGGGAGGCCGAAAAATTAGTAGGGGATATGACCGCGTATGATTTCTCAACTACCGCACCGGTAAAGTTAATGCCACCTTTAAACCCAAGCCACCATTGCTTCTCCAGAAATGTATCTTTCTGTTTTCCGTGCGTATTGAAGGCTGGCGATTTTTTTCTTTTTGCCTGACCGTAACTCACCAGGCACAGCAGTAAACAAAGGGTTAAGAGGTAGAGTCTTTTCATTGGGCTAACACCTGATTTTTATTTCACAACAACCAATTTTTTTGAATCCTTAAAGGATCCTGCTTTCATTTGATAAATATACACCCCGGCCTTCAGGTCTGAAACCTGCACCTGAACAGCGTGATGGCCAGGCGAGAATGTCTGGTTCAACAAGGTTCTGATTTGTTCACCGCGACTATCAAACAAATTGATGGTAACTGGTAATTCATGATTTACCTGAAAAGAAATGGTGGTAAATGACTTAGCCGGGTTCGGATGACATTGTGCTAACGAATATCGCTCGGCAATAAAATGATCATTTCCGGTAATAACACTTTTGGCCAAGGGTAATGGTTCGTAATTACCACCCTCTTCGCGAGGGCCGTCAATGAAGTTACCGAAGAAGATGTCGTTGGTGATAACAGCCTGATCAACCTCCATCCAGTCTTTCAGGATGTTTGCGTATACCTGGCGGTAATCATATTGCATTTCGATGTTGTTCAGGTTCATGTTTGGCACTTTACCCACAACCCCGGGGTTGGCTCCACGCCCGAAAATCATAATGGGGCCGCCCGTTCCGTGATCGGTTCCGTAACTGCCGTTTGAATGTACCCGCCTGCCAAATTCTGAGGTGGTAACGGTTAATGCTTTATCTTCAATACCACGACTTCTCAGATCATCCTGAAACGCTTTCATTGCCGATGAGATGTGATACATGAGCGCGGCATGAGAGCCCATGGTTGGGTCATAGTTCGTTGTTTGTTCGGCATGGGTATCAAAACCTCCTATTTTCACCATGAACACTTTTGTTTGGCAGCCTCCTGCCAGGAGTTGGGCAATCAGTTTAAGTTGACCTGACAGGTTATTGCGTTTGCTTCCATTCGGAGCATTAAAGGGATAAACTTCCGGGTACACAACGGAAGTTCCACCATTAGGTGTGCCTCCGCCTCCCGCAGTCCATACATCGTAAAGACGTTGTGCGTAGTCATCTGATTTTTGTTCGAGCCCTAATATCCAATTCAATTCTTTCCAGTAGGGAGAGTTTTCAACCAAAGCAGGCGGCTTCCCGCGCGGGTCAATCTCAATATCCTGAAAGCCCTGTAAGGTATCGACCAGTTCGGCAAACTGCGCCACGTTATCCAATGAAATGGATGTTGGGATGTTCCCTTGCTGATGAAAGATTAATGAAACATCGCTGCCCATTTCAATTCCCAGCGGGTCCAGCATTTGATCGTTCGGAAAATCTTCGGGGTATTGCCCTAACTCTTCAAATTCCTTTTGCAAATAGCGGCCTACCCACCCGGAAGGGTAATAATCATCGGCACCACCACCCATGAACCAGATGTCTCTTCCACGAAAGTGCGATCCATTGTTGTTCTTGTACGATACGCCCTGTACAAAGGCTACTCTGCCTGAATCGTACATGCCTTTGATGGCCGTCATGTCGGGGTGAAGCCCGATTTGTGTATCGGAAGGAAGCGTGCTGTCGAGCGGAATGTATTTACGTAAACTGTTTTTGGCCGGTATGGCAATGTTTGCTCTGCGGCTATAATACAAATCGTATTGCTCGACCGGAATGAGCATGTTTAGCCCATCATTACCACCATGCAGTTGTAGGATGATGAGTACACGACCATTGTTACTCAACCGAGCCAGGCGTGATAGCGGATTTGCACCCATTGCTTTAAGTGGAATGCCACCCAGCGCAAACGGAATACCTGCAACGATTGGTAATTTCTTAAGAAAGCTTCTTCTTTTCATGTGCCGGATTATTGTAGTTGATACTCGGGTGATTGCAGCAGGGTATTAAATAAATTTTGTACCTGGCCTTCCATGGTTGAAACTCCAAATTGATTGGTGTACCGATTTGTCCACGCACCTTCCGGGTCTGGATCAAAATTGGAAAGAAACGTAACTAAGAAATAACTCAGGCGTTCGGCCGTAATGGTAGCGTTGTCATCGGTGGCGGTATCGAAATTTAGATTGTCGGTCAGCGGAAGCAGGCTTTGTACCAATTCAATAACCAGGCTTCGTGCATTGGATGCGACACCAACAGGGATGTTGTCTCTGATGTATTGATATGCGTTTACCTTGAGCATGCTATCAGACATAGGGTCGATAAGGCGCGCAATAAACTCGTATCGGTTGGTCAGGTAGTTAACGGAAATCCAGCTTCGATGATAGATCGGATATTGATGATAAGCATCATAGCCGGCCACATCGAACGGTTGGTAAAAGTTCATTCCCTGATTGGCCAGTAATGAAATGATTTCACCCGTTTGATCATAAAACCCGGCCGCATCTGAAGTCATGTCAGGTACTTGATGGCCAAAGAATCGCAAGGAGCCGGTAACAAGGTCAAGCGGTGACTTGATGATTCCACCAAAGTTATCGTCTGTTATTCCGGCTGCTGCTTCATAAAAATGCTGACTTCGAAGCAGGTTTTCAATTACGGGTTGCAGCTTGAAATTATTGGTGCGGAAAGTATCGGCCATCACCGCAATAATATTAGTGTTGATGGTATCCGTTATTTCATGGTACACAAAAAAACGATAGAGCTTTCGGCAGATATGGTTAGCGGTCTCATTCTGCGCATAAATCATGTCAATCAACTGACCCACCTCATCCAATGCACTTTGTTCAGTCGCATTTGTACCGTTCAGCAGAAGAGGATCGGGTTCTATAACGTATGGGAGTCCTGTTCCCGAATCTATAAAGCTATTACTGAACTGCTTGGGGTCATTATCATGACCGGATGCATTCATGGCGCTTCCGCGAACATTACCACGCGGTAGAAGAGTATCGGGGTCAATGTTTGAAAAGGACTCATCGAATGTGAAACCAGATAACACCCGTGCGGCCTCTTGTACATCCTGCTCTTTAAAGTAGATGTAGTCGCCCTGGCCGGTTGGTGGTGGCAACGAGTTTTCCAATCCACGTCCTATGGAAAATAGCTCCATAAGTTCTCGTGCATAGTTTTCATTCGGACTACCGTTTACATTCAGGTTTCCATCCAAAAGTCTAAGCATGGCATTGTCGACACTCACTTTTTTTGTTAATTCTTTAAAGTTGAGTTTGTCAGGAGGCACAACAGGAGAGGTGAGCGCATCCAGGGCATACAACCTGAATAGCTGATTTTGATAATATAAGGCACGACTGCTTCCAATTTTTTCTGCAATAGCAGTCAGGTGGCAATGGATGAAGAAAACCACCTTTTCCCTGGCCGAATATGCCATCGATTGGGTGGGGCCTATACCCGCACTCATCATTTGGCCAACAAACCATCGCTTAAAGAATTCCATGTATTCAAACTCTTCTTTTTCAGGATCGGTATTACCGCTGATAACCCAAGGTTCATTCGTATCCGGATCGATGGCTGGCGGTGCATCGGGTATCGGTTGCCTGTATAGTTCCTGTATAGCCTGGGCGGGTGTTAGCGAGGCAAAAGCATCAATCTGTGCTTTTGTGGGACCGAAGGTCGCCCGCCTCAGCAGGTGAGCAGCGCGTTTTGTTCCAAGAGTTCCGAAGTATTCGGGTAGCGGCATACGTGGGGTCTTAAATTTGAATGTAGTTTATTCCAATAATACCGGATAAATACTGTTTTCTTAGATAAAATGCTTTTATGAACGACTATTGTAAATAATTTCCTGCCATTGAAGTTTACCCTATTTTTGTTTTACTGTTAAACACGCGTGCATGAAGGTTATCGAATGCCCCCGGGATGCCATGCAGGGGATGAATGAATTTATCCCTACAGCAAATAAAATTCGCTACATCAACCAGTTGTTGAAGGTTGGATTTGATACTATTGACTTTGGAAGTTTTGTTTCACCCAAAGCTATCCCTCAAATGCGCGACACGGCAGAGGTACTTGCCGGACTTGAGTTGAGCAGCACTACCTCCAAACTTCTTGCTATTGTGGCCAATATACGCGGTGCTGAGGAAGCAGTTAACTATGATTCCATTCAATACCTCGGGTTTCCGCTCTCTATTTCAGAAACGTTTCAGCAACGAAACACCAACAGGTCAATTGTAGAAGCTCTGAACACGCTTTCGGAGATTCAGAATCTCTGCATAAAGTCAGGAAAAAAGCAGGTGGTGTATATCAGTATGGGTTTTGGAAATCCTTACAATGATCCTTACGATGTGGAGGTTGTAGGAAAATTTGTTGATATTCTGAGTACGCTCGGTATTGAAATTATTTCACTTGCCGATACCATTGGAGTGGCCACGCCCCCGCAAATCGCCTATTTGTTTACTTCTTTGTCGAAAGATTTTTCCAGCATCGAATTAGGAGTACACCTTCATTCAAATCCTGCCACTGCACGGGAGAAAATTAACGCAGCCTATGAAGCAGGCTGTAAGCGATTTGATGGTGCTATAAAGGGGTTTGGCGGTTGCCCCATGGCGAAAGACGAGTTGGTTGGAAATCTGGCAACCGAGACTATTCTTTCTTATCTTCAGGAAAGAAGTGCAGTTAGGGGAATTTCAGAACAGGCTTTTTTGGAATCGGTTAAAATAGCCGATGAAATTTTTCCGAAACATTGAAAATAGTACTTGTTGCTACGTTGGGCACGATTATGGATTATTTTTGTTACTTAGTTTAAACAGTTCATCATGAAACCTTTCTTATTGATTAGCCTACTGACCGTTGCTTCGTTTGCTGTGGCACAAAAAACCGCTAAAGATTACACTCAAAAAGGGCGCGAGTTGTTGGAAAAGGGGGAGTATGTTGAAGCACTGGTTAATTTGAATGAAGCAATTGAATTGGACGCTAATTATTCATCAGCGTATTACTTGCGCGGAAACATTAAAGACAATTTTGACGATCGTCACGGTGCCATGAAAGACTATAATATGGCGATAGAGAAGAACCCCAAGTTTGCAGATGCACTTTACGCCCGCGGGAATATAAAAATGAAATTACAGGATTATTATGGTGCAGTAGCCGACTACACAGCAGCTATTACCATCAACGAAAACTATGTCGATGCGTATTTCAGCAGGGGGAAGGCTAAGCAGTTTCTGCAGGCATACCAGGATGCCATTAATGATTGTACAAAAATCATAGAGATAAATCCCAAGAATGCCGATGCCTACAGCATGCGAGGCCTGTTGCGGATTGAATTTGGCGATACTAAAAACGGTTGTCTCGATTTAAGCAAGGCAGGTGAACTTGGTGATTTGAAAGCTTACGATTTGATTAAAGAAAAATGTAATCAAAAGCGGGATTGAAGTTTCTGATTCTAAGTTTAATACTTGAAACCTTAAACCCTGAACCATGAACTTGAACATGGCTATGCAAGAACATACTGCTTTCCCGGCATTGATTTAACGATACCCTTAAACTCTAACCCCAGGAGCACCGAAGCAAGCTGGCTGACCGGTAAATTTGATTTCCAGCTAAGTTCATCAATTAAAACAGCCGCTTTTTTCTCGATCATAATTTTCAGAACACATTTTTCGGGCTCGTCAAACCCTGCCAGCGAAAGGGCAGGTTTGGTTTTCTTTTTAGAAGCTGCGGCATCCCAACCCATAATGTACTCCAGGTCTTTGACGGAACTAAGCAGATGAGCTTTGTTCGTTTTAATCAGGCTGTTGCATCCGGCAGAATACGTTTCTCCGATGCTGCCCGGAAACGCAAATACATCTTTATTGTAGCCGTTTGCAATCTCAGCAGTAATTAATGCCCCTCCTTTTTCAGCCGCCTCCACGACAACCAACGCATCTACCAAACCAGCAATGATTCGGTTTCGCTGAGGAAAGTTATGAGCATCAGGTTTTGTTCCAAATGAGTTTTCAGTTACAAGACCGCCATGTTCCAGCATTTTCATGGCTGTTTCTTTATGGGTGGCCGGATAAATAACATCCATACCGCTGCCCATTACGCCAACGGTTGGTAAGCCCTGTTTTAAAGCATGTTTGTGGGCGTGAATATCAACCCCATAAGCCAGCCCGCTAACGATAAGTGCGCCATGCGGTGCTAATTCTTTCACCAGTTCTTCAACCCGTTCTTTTCCATAGGATGTAGCCTGACGCGTGCCAACAATTCCTACCGTTTTAGAATTTTCAAAGTCGATAGTGCCCTTAACGTATAAGATCGAAGGTGCATCAGGGATGGTTTTTAACCGGGATGGATAATTTTTATCCGTAAAGAAGCGCAACTCAACGGAATCCCTTTCAGCTTTCTTTAATTCCTTTTCAGCTTTCTCGAATGGTTTTCCATTCAGGATGGCTTCGGCAGTAACGGTGCCAACTCCTGGAATTTTCAGGAGCTTTCCTTTTGGAGTCTTAAATACTTTTTCGGCTGATCCACAATAACTGACCACCTGCTTAATAAGATAATCGCCTATTCCGGGAATGAAGTGAAGAGCCAGTAAGGAGAGGCGGTTTTGATCCATGAACTAATTTGAAGATTTGAAAATTAACAAATTTGAAGATCATTGAAGGATTCAGGTGGGCGAATCTTCATATTTTTCAAATCACAAAATTTTCAAAATTGGTTAATGGAGTTTGTCCCGAAGCTCCACCAGGAAGTTGCGAACCGACCGGAGGGAGTCGATCATCTCGATTTTATCTTTTACCGAGTTATTGTCGTTGCGCAACATCTCCTTAGCACCCTGTAAGGT
>JBAQPU010000007.1:0-52568 GCA_049306095.1 Cyclobacteriaceae bacterium | reverse complement strand
CCTCTATTCATTAGACTACAAAGCACGCGCCTTAGAATCGCGCTACCGCGAAAAAACCCTCAAAGACAGCGACCTGGTCTTAAGTATACAAACCCTTCAGGTGGCTGATTCATTAATCGACCGCTTGCGCCAAAGCGCCACCAATGAATCGGATAAGATTATGCTGGGAGCCATCGCTAACGATGTGTATGCTGATGGCGTCAGGATTACGCACCAACTCAGCGAGGTTGCCCTTCGAAATAGAAAAAGATACCGCGAACTAAGCTTCTATTTTGCAGAAAAAAGCAAATCGGCTGTTTTGCTGGAGGCCATCTCCGATACCAATGCCAAGTCCTTTGCCAATATTCCGGATGAACTTCTGGAAGAAGAAAAGGATATAAAGGCTGCTATCGCCCTGGTTTCACAAAAGCTGGCACAAAATCCATCGGAAGAAGAAGAAAAGTACTTCCGCGAGACTCTATTTAATTTAAACAGAAGCTATCGCGAATTCACAAAACGCCTTGAAAATCAATATCCTGAATACTACAATCTAAAGTTTAATTCCGCTTCGCCTTCTATTATTCAACTCCGGCAATTGCTTGCTGATAAAACCGCTCTGATCTCATATTTCATTGACGAAAAGAATACCCGTCTGTACACCTTCGTCATCTCCAAAAAAGGACTTCAAATTTCTGGAGGCGGACTACCGAAAGAATACGACAAATACATTACCGGCCTGCGCAACAGCCTTTACTACATGGAGGCAAGAACGTTTACGCAGGTCTCGAGGACACTCTATAACTTGTTGATTCCGGAAAAACTGCTTCGCCATGTCAGCGACCTTGTAATTCTGCCAACTGGCCGGATGGGTGTTGTTCCCTTTGAAGCATTACTCACAAAAGAGATAAAAGGCGAACCAGATTATAAAGCCATGCCCTACCTGATCAATCAGTATAGTGTACGATATGAATTTTCAGCCGGATTAGTACTCCAAAAAAAACATGACCCTTCAATAAAAATTTCCTCGGTGATGCTTTGCGCACCCATTTCATTTCCGGAGAAAGACAACCTAAGTGATTTACCTGGTACCGAAACGGAAATCAAAACAATAGCCCACCTGTTTGATGAGAAGCAAATCGGCAATCAGGTATTACTTAATGCGAAGGCCAATGAATCCGAAATTAAATCAGATAAACTGAAGAATTATAACCTGGTGCATTTTGCTACCCATGGGGTTGTCGATGAAACCAGCCCCGAACTGTCTCGGATTTTCCTGCAAAGTGAGTCTGAAGCAGAAGATGGAAATCTGTTTGCCGGAGAAATTTATAACCTTCAATTCAATGCCGAACTGGTTGCGCTTTCGGCATGTCAAACCGGTTTAGGAAAGATTTCAAAAGGCGAAGGCGTTATCGGGTTGTCACGGGCCCTGGTATATGCGGGGGCTAAAAATATTCTTGTGTCCCTCTGGAGCGTAGGCGATGAATCGACAGCAGAGTTAATGACCGGTTTTTACAAGCAATTATTGGAAAAGCCATCAGCCGGATTTACCGGAAATTTACGTGAGGCAAAATTGGAGTTACTGAAAGGTGATTTTGCTGCCCCCTATTATTGGGCACCGTTTATCTTAATTGGTTTTTAAACCCAAATTACCAATAGGATTACAGCAATAGTACACATTAGGTGACGAATCCTTCCTATATCAGACTTTAAGATTGGGAGACTTATAACCGCATAAGCGATTATCCGGTTAACTAGAATCTGAATAAACTCATAGCAATCAAAAATTAATAAATGCTTGATTTTAGGCTGGAAATGCGGTGGAGGTTTTCCCTGCCTATGCAGTAGTTTGTGGTTTTGGCCACAACTACTGATAGAACAGGTAAATACACATGAACGCTATGGCAAAAAGCTTATTCATTGTGCATGAGAGAACCCTAAAGTAAAGAGGTTAGTTTCAATTTTCCTAAGAAATATTTGAAACTTTGTTTGACCCCAAAAATTGCGTTTTTTGCACCAAAATCGCATGTTAGAAGATAATTATAAGCAACGGGGCCTCCGCAATAAACTGGTTAAAATCATCCGGAATAAGGGCATTTCAGATGAGCGGGTTCTGGAGGCCATTGCTAAGGTGCCCAGGCACGTTTTTTTCGATAATGCCCTCCTGGAACACGCCTATCAGGACAAAGCTTTTCCAATTGGGGAAGGTCAAACCATTTCCCAACCCTATACGGTAGCCTTTCAAACAGAGAAGCTGGAAATTAAAGAAGGCGACAAAGTGCTGGAAATCGGGACAGGTTCAGGCTACCAGGCATGTATCCTGATGGAATTAGGTGCCAAAGTTTATACCATCGAATACAATCAAAAGCTATACGAACGCACAAAAGCCTTCTTACCTAAGATGGGCTATAAACCTTATTTTTTTCTTGGAGACGGTTCAAAGGGTCTGCCTTCAAAAGCTCCTTACGATAAAATCATTGTAACCGCTGGCGCCCCGGTAATTCCTGCTGCCCTTACCGATCAACTTAAAGAAGGCGGGATTCTCATTATTCCGGTAGGAAATCGCGACAAGCAAATGATGATTCGGATTATCAAGCGAAAGGGTGAACTCATAAAAGAAGAATTCGACCACTTTGCCTTTGTACCACTGTTAGGAAAAGAAGGCTGGAAAAATTGAGACCTCCATTTACCCCTATACCTAATATCCCTGATACCTTTATACCTTTACACCCAAAGAATACTATTTCCTTCAACCACTCTCATGACCAAAAAGAAAAAATTTCCACGTGAATCTTTTGTGAGTATGACCGAACTCGTACTCCCCAACGACACCAATACCCTCAACAATTTAATGGGAGGAAGACTGATGCATTGGATGGACATTGTTTCAGCTATTGCGGCACAAAAACACTCCAACAACATTGTGGTTACTGCTTCGGTAGATAATATTTCCTTCAAACATCCAATTCTGTTGGGCAACGTGGTTACGCTTAAAGCAAAGGTTACACGTGCCTTCAACTCATCGATGGAGGTGCGCATTGATGTCGATGCAGAGGATGTTCCTTCCGCTCACAAATTTGAAAGCAATTCAGCGTATTTCACCTTTGTAGCCATCGCTAAAAACGGCAAGCCTGTTGAAGTTCCAGAGATTGAACCTGAAACAGATCAGGAAAAAGAATATTACGCTGGCGCGCTTCGCAGAAGGCAACTGCGACTGATTTTAAGCGGAAGGATGAAACCATCAGAAGCCAATGAATTAAAATCGATCTTTGACATCAAGGAAGTTAAGTGACAACAGCAAACTTTATTTTTACCGAAGAACTCTACCGCATCAAACCTGCCGATACGGTTGTAATCCTGACTACACCCTGGCCTGAACTGAACCCGGAGGAAAAAGAACAGCTTCAAAAGATTTCCGATGCACTCAGGCAAAAAATTAATAATCGTTTATCGCTGGATGCATTTCAGGTGATTTACCAACCCCAACTGGATATCAATCAACTGCCTGTTAAACCAAAAGAGGTAATCTACTTCGGCCCCGCCATCAAAGGATTAAATTACTACGAACTCATCGAGGCTAACCAGGTAAAAATGGTACTGGCAGAGAACCTGGCAAACCTTATGAAAAACGATCAATCCAAGCAAAAACTCTGGAAGACCCTGCAACAGCTATTTGCCGCCTGACAGCCTTATTTTGGCTAATTAAGCCCTTATTCTATATTTGCGGAACTTTTAAAAAACCATCCGATTTAAAACGGGTGGTTTTTTAACTGTTAACCGTATCTAACCGTATAAAAATGAACAGTATTGTATTTTTAATTCCTGCTATGGGGGTTGTCGGCCTGATGGTAATGGCCATTAAAGCAGCGTGGGTAAACAAGCAAGATGCTGGCGCTGACAACATGCAGGAACTATCCGGCTATATCGCAAAAGGTGCGATGGCATTTTTAAAAGCCGAATGGAAAATTTTAGGGTATTTCGCAGTGATTACTGCCATTCTGTTAGGCTGGTCGGGAACGCTGGTGGAAGACTCAAGTCCCATTATTGCAATCTCTTTTCTTATTGGTGCTTTCCTTTCTGCTTTCGCAGGATACCTGGGCATGCGCATCGCTACCAAAGCTAATGTGCGCACAACACAAGCTGCTCGCACAAGCTTAGCTCAGGCTTTAAAAGTTTCTTTCACCGGTGGATCGGTGATGGGAATTGGTGTGGCAGGTCTTGCCATCTTAGGATTAGGAGGATTATTTATCGTTCTCTTTAACATTTTCGTACCCGAAGGAAGCGCGATCACCGGTATCGAAATGAAGCGTGCCATTGAAGTATTGGCGGGTTTTTCTTTAGGTGCTGAATCTATCGCTTTATTCGCCCGTGTAGGCGGTGGTATTTATACAAAAGCAGCCGATGTGGGTGCCGACTTAGTAGGTAAAGTTGAGGCAGGTATCCCAGAAGATGATGTTCGCAATCCCGCCACCATTGCCGATAACGTAGGCGACAACGTGGGTGATGTAGCCGGCATGGGTGCCGATTTGTTCGGTTCATACGTGGCCACTATTCTGGCAACCATGGTACTCGGACAAGAGATTGATGCTACAGCCGACAATTTCGGAGGGCTCTCTCCAATCATTCTTCCCATGCTGATCGCAGGCCTTGGATTGATTTTCTCCATCGTTGGAACGTGGTTCGTACGAATTAAAAATGAAACCGACAGTGTTCAAAATGCTTTGAATATCGGTAACTGGTCATCGATTATTCTTACCGCTGTTGCATCATACTTTGCTGTAACCTATTTGTTACCCGAAAAACTTTCTCACCGCGGATTTGAATTCACCTCAACCGATGTTTTCATCGCCATCATCATTGGATTGATCGTGGGTACGTTGATGAGTTTGATTACCGAATACTATACTTCGATGGGCAAACGTCCGGTACTTTCCATCGTCAAACAATCCGGAACCGGTCACGCTACCAACATCATTGGCGGATTGGCCGTTGGCATGGAATCAACCGTACTTCCCATTCTCGTTTTAGCTGCCGGTATCATCACTTCGTATTCTTTTGCAGGATTGTATGGTGTATCCATCGCGGCAGCCGGTATGATGGCAACCACAGCGATGCAATTAGCCATTGATGCGTTTGGGCCAATTGCCGATAACGCAGGTGGTATTGCCGAAATGAGCCAGCTTCCTGAAGAAGTCCGTCACCGTACTGATAACCTGGATGCTGTTGGAAATACAACTGCTGCTACCGGTAAAGGTTTTGCCATTGCTTCGGCAGCCCTAACCTCTCTGGCGTTGTTTGCTGCCTTCGTGGGTGTTTCAGGAATTACCGCCATAGATATTTTTAAAGCACCAGTACTGGCAGGACTTTTTGTGGGCGGAATGATCCCGTTCATCTTCTCTTCCCTGGCCATTGCAGCCGTAGGCCGTGCCGCTATGGACATGGTAAACGAAGTGCGCAGACAGTTCAAAGAAATTCCGGGCATTATGGAATACAAGGCAAAGCCTGAGTATGAAAAGTGCGTTGCCATTTCAACAAAGGCATCTATTCGTGAAATGATTGCCCCCGGTGCCATTGCCTTGTTGGCCCCGGTTATTGTAGGATTTTCATTTGGACCAGAAGTATTGGGTGGAATGCTAGCCGGTATTACAGTATCAGGTGTGTTGATGGGCATGTTCCAGTCAAATGCCGGTGGTGCGTGGGATAACGCCAAGAAATCGTTTGAGAAGGGTGTTGAGATTAACGGTCAAACCTATTTCAAAAAATCGGAGCCACACAAAGCATCCGTAACGGGCGATACAGTAGGTGATCCGTTCAAGGATACTTCCGGCCCTTCCATGAATATTCTTATCAAGCTTACATCCATTGTGGCGCTGATCATTGCTCCTCATATTTCTACTGTGAAGCATTCAGAGGCTAAAAAATCAGAAAGCAAGCCTGCCACAGAAGTGGTTAGTAAGGTCAATGACAATCTGAAGTAACAGACACTTTCATATTTTAAAACAGGATTGGATTCGGTCTCATTTTTTACGAATTCAATCCTGTTAAATCTACCCCTCTTACCGTCATGCTTTTAATCCTCATAATCCTGATTATTTTTGGATGATGCGGATCATAATTTTCCTTCTGGCAATAACCACAACCTCATTTGCCCAAAGTCCTGTTTTGGGTAAGTGGACCACCATCGATGATGAATCCGGAAAATCCCGATCAGTAGTGGAAATCATGCAGCGCGGACCAAAAGTCTTTGGAAAAATCATCAAACTACACCCCCAGCCGGGCGAAGATCCGGACCCGGTTTGCGATCAATGCGCAGAAGACGATGATCGGTACAACAAAAAGATCATCGGGCTGGAGATTATCCGCAACATGGTATGGTCAGGTAAGGAACTAACGGAGGGTACCATCCTGGATCCTGAATCTGGGAAGGTTTACCAATGCAAACTCTGGCTGGAAGATGACATGTTAAAAGTCAGAGGGTATTGGGGACCGTTTTTTCGCACTCAAACTTGGAAAAAGGTACATTAAACTTACATAGCAAACGTTTTATCGATAAAGCTGGAGACAAACAAATAATTTAGGTTACCGAACAAAGGGAGATGGTATACAAGTCGGACTCAGTCATGAACGAAAAGGAGATTTTTGAGCGCATCTGCAGAGGTGACGAAAAGAGTCTTGAGTTCTTATATAAAAAGTATTACAGGATGATGACCAAGATGGTTATCACCAACAGTGGAACGGAAGAAGAGGCCAGGGATATTTACCAGGATGCCCTGATTGTTTTCTGGCAAAAGGCTACTTCCGGCAAGTTGGTGATGACCGCCAAAATCAGCACCTATATTTACAGTATCTGTCAAAACCTATGGCGGAAGGAGTTGGATCGCAAAAAGCGGCTCTCCAACGAAGAAAAGGACCTTCCGGTAGCCCAGGACACGGAGACGGAAGAGCGAAACAAGATTGTAGCGCAATGTATTGAGCAGTTGGGTGAAACTTGTAAGAAGGTTTTAATGTATTACTACTTTGAAGAGATGTCGATGCAGGATATAGCCGATAAACTGGGCTTCGCCAACACCGATACCGCCAAAACAAAGAAGTATAAGTGCAAAAAGAAATTAGATGAATTGATTAAGACCCAGTACTCAGAACGTGATTTTTTAGATTAAAACAATGGCAGTAGAAAGAGATTTTGAATTATTGGATGACTACTTATCAAACCGGTTAAGTGGAGAGGAAAGAAGTGCATTTGAAAAAAAGCTGGAGACCGATCCTGAATTAAAACAAGAAGTTAGGTTTCAGCAAGACCTGGTGGAAGGCCTTCGGAAGGCACGAATGGCAGAACTTAAATCCTTCCTGAATAACGTTCCGATAAGCCCTGCACCTGGAGGACAATCCAGTATGCTTTTAAAAACCGGATCGTGGGTGGCAGTTACCGGACTTGTGGCAACAGCCTTGTATTTCTATTGGTCAAGAAATGAGGCAACAGAAGAAATTGTAACTCCTGCTCCTGTCGTTACAGAGCAGCCGGAACGTCAACCCGTTGTTCCTGCTGAAGATGAATCGAATACCCCAACATCTGACGGAATAAGTGAAGGAGCAACTAAGGTTGAAACAAAAGAGCCTGTAAAATCTTCCGACAACGTTACAAAACCAGTAGTGAGTGCTGAGTCGAAGAAACGCGAGATAAAAGCCTATGATCCTTCAACAGAAGAACCCGAAGGAGAAGTTGAGAAATATGAGCGCGAACAATTTGAGATCATCTCAAAGGCATTTGTCACCTCATCCATCGAGGTGGAGACTGACAATACCGATAAGAAGTACAGCTTCCACTATGTTTTCAAAAATGGAAAACTGGTGTTGTACGGAGGATTCGAAAAGCATCTGTATGAAATTCTTGAATTCATTAGCGATGATAAGCGTACGGTGGTGTTGTTCTATAAATCGAACTATTACCTGCTGGATGTAAACAAGTCAACACCCGCGGTGCTTTCACCCATACACGATAAGAAGTTATTAAAGAAACTACAGGAATACAGAGGTAATCAGGAATAGCGATATGGCACTTCACGTGAACCCCGACAAAAATTGCCGGGGTTTTATTTTTTACGGCTAAATCCTACCTTTGAAGCCGTGCAAAAAGTTAATTCAAGAAAGAAGTTAGGTAGCTACCCCTCCTTTGGAGTCATCCTCAGCATCACCCTGGCATTGGTTGTTACCGGTCTCTTTGGCACCCTGATCATCTATTCTCAGGAACTGGAGCGATTGGTTCGGGAGAATATTCGGGTACAGGTGTACCTGAAGAATGGGTTAACAGAAACACAGCGCACTCAAATTGAAAAGAAACTGGAATCGCTGCCCTATATAAGTCCGTCATCAGGAGAGAAGCCTATTACGTTCATCTCAAAAGAAGAAGCGGCTAAAAAATTCATTGCTGAAACCGGTGAAGACTTTATCAAATTTCTGGGTGAAAATCCGCTGCATCATGCTTACATCATCAGCATCAGCCCTGCCTATCACACCAGGGAAAGCATGGATAAAATTGAAAAGGAAATTGGAAAAATGAATGGGGTATTCCAGGTGTTTTATGTACAAGGATTGATTGAATCCGTTAATCAAAACGTGACCAAAATTGGTTTGGTGTTGGCGGGCGTTCTTGCGGTTCTGTTATTAACCGTGGTGCTGCTGATCAACAATACGCTCAGGCTTGCCCTATTCTCACAACGATTTTTAATCCGCAGCATGCAACTTGTGGGTGCCCGCAAGTGGTTTATTCAACGGCCATTTCTTTTACGCGCACTGGGGTATGGTCTCCTGTCGGGCATATTGGCCTCGCTGCTGATATGGGCCTTGATGAATTATGCTAACCGGAGCATTGAAGACTTAATTGTGTTACAAAACAAAGAGCGGATGGTGATGCTCATGGGGTGCCTGCTTTTAATGGGTGTACTTGTAGCCGTTACCAGTACCTTCTTCTCCATCCGCAGATATTTAAGAATGTCGTTAGACGAATTGTATTAACTCGTAAGATGAATGGAAAGACTGGCTTTTGGAAAAAAGAACTATCAATGGATGATCATCGGTTTAATCGTGCTGGTGATTGGGTTTATCATCATGTCAATCGATAAAGAAGCTTATGGCTTTGGGTTTTTAGGGCTTACCCTTGGGCCCATCATTGTGATGGCAGGTTTCATGATCGAAATCTATGCGATCTTGCGCAAACCGGAAGAGAATAAAAAATAATACGTGTCGGTACTGCAATCCATCATCCTTGCGATCATCGAGGGGTTAACCGAATTTCTGCCGGTTTCATCGACCGGCCACCTGATCATTGCCTCCTCCGCAATGGGCATTGCCAGCGATCCCTTTACTAAACTGTTTATTGTAGCCATTCAGTTAGGATCGATATTGGCCGTGGTTGTTTTGTATTGGAAACGATTCTTTCAATCATTCGATTTTTATTTTAGAATTGGCGTGGCGTTTCTCCCCGCTGTCGTTGCCGGATTGCTTTTCAAAGATCATATCGACTCAATGTTGGAACGGGTAGACGTTGTTGGATATTCTCTCCTGCTGGGCGGTGTTTTCTTTTTGTTCGTAGATAAAATTTTTACCGAAGATGGAAACGAAAACCAACTGACCTACTGGAAGGCCTTGAAAGTTGGTGCGTTCCAGGTTATCGCAATGATTCCCGGTGTATCCCGATCGGCCGCTACCATCATTGGGGGCTTATCACAAAAACTAAACAGGAAAACGGCAGCCGAATTTTCTTTCTTCCTGGCCGTGCCAACCATGTTTGCGGCCACCGTGCTTTCTGCTTACGATTTTTTAAAACAAGAGGTGAGCATCACATCGAACCAGACAACCGTGTTGATCATTGGCAACATTGTGGCCTTTGTTGTCGCCATGATTGCCATCAAATCGTTTATTACCTTCCTCACCAATCATGGTTTTAAAGTGTTTGGATACTATCGTATAGTCGTTGGCGCTGTAATCCTGATCATGTACTATCTTGGTGCCGGACTTTCCATCCTCTAATGGAATCACAAACGCAAGACGAAGGCCGGGTGCTGCTCATTAACAAGCCCCTCGAATGGACCTCATTCGATGTCGTAAACAAACTCCGCAATAAGCTTAAAATAAAAAAGATCGGACATGCCGGCACGCTCGATCCGCTGGCCACGGGTTTACTCATCATCTGTACCGGAAAAAAAACCAAACAGATTGAGTCGTATATGGGATTAGAGAAAGAGTATACAGGAACGTTTATCATCGGGCAAACTACACCATCTTATGACCTGGAAACAGAAGTAACCGAACCGAAGGACATTTCTCATATTACCGAGCTTTCCATCCGCAACGTGGTACAATCACTTACCGGTAAACTCAGGCAACTCCCTCCCCTACACTCGGCCATTAAAATTGGAGGAAAGCGCGCCTATAAATTTGCACGAAAAGGAAAAGAAGTTGAATTGAAACCCCGCGAAGTGGAAGTGAAGGCATTCGAGATTACCAAAATTCAATTACCCGCTCTTCATTTTCGGGTCGTGTGTTCAAAAGGTACCTACATCCGAAGTCTTGCCCGCGATTTAGGAGAAGGACTTGGTGTTGGCGCCTATCTTTCCCAACTTTGCCGCACGCGTATTGGAGAACACTCTCTTGAAAATGCATTAACGATTGATGACGTGACACCCACGCAACATGCGGATTTATTATAACCTGGATGATTTTACCCCTGTAAAAAATGCAGTGGTAACAAGCGGCACCTTTGATGGCGTTCATGTTGGTCATCAGAAAATATTGTCGCGCCTGCATGAGATCGCTGATAAAATTAAAGGTGAAACCGTGGTGATCACCTTCTGGCCTCATCCGCGGTTAGTCCTGAACCCGGATGCCGACATTAAACTCTTGAACACGTTTGAAGAGAAAGCCGATCTTCTGAAAGAAGAAGGCATCCATCACTTGTTGCGCATCCCTTTTACAAAAGAATTCTCCCAGCTTTCATCGGAAGATTTCATCACCAAAATTCTGGTGAAAACTATTGGAACAAAAAAGCTGGTAATCGGGTATGATCATCATTTTGGCAAGAATCGCGAAGGAAGCTTTGAGCAACTGAAACTCAACGGCCCTCAATACGGTTTTGAAGTAGAGGAAATTCCACGGCAGGATGTCGACCACATGGCAGTGAGTTCAACCAATATTCGTAAAGCAATTGAAACTGCTGACCCCGAAACGGCCACCCATTTGCTGGGCAGGCCTTACTCGTTAACGGGTATGGTTATTAAAGGAGAAAAAATCGGCCGGTCGATCGGATACCCTACCGCCAACCTGGAAATTGACTCCGCCCATAAACTCATTCCGGCTGATGGGATTTATGCCGTAACGGTTCACTACGAACATGCGCAATACGGTGGCATGCTATACATTGGCAACCGCCCCACTGTGGACGGTCAGAAGAAAAATATCGAAGTCAACATCTTTGACTTTAAGAAAGATATTTATGGTGAATCGCTTGTTGTGAAACTGCATCAATTTATCCGTGGAGATCATAAGTTTAATGACCTTGAAGCATTAACATTGCAAATAAAAAAAGATGAAGAGCTGTCAATATTGGCGCTGAGAAATCTCAAAAAATAATACTATGATTAATAAAGTAGTAAAAGATGCTGACGAGGCCGTTCGCGACATTCCCGACAACGCGATACTCATGTTAGGTGGGTTTGGACTAAGCGGCATACCTGAAAACTGCATCGCGGCCATACTAAAAAAAGGTGTGAAAGGATTAACGTGCATCTCCAACAACGCAGGGGTAGATGACTTTGGAATTGGTTTATTGCTGAAGAGCAGGCAGGTGAAGAAAATGATTTCATCATATGTGGGAGAAAATGAAGAGTTCGAACGGCAACTGCTCTCCGGAGAACTGGAAGTAGAGTTGATTCCCCAGGGAACCCTGGCCGAGCGTTGCCGCGCAGGAGGCGCTGGCATTCCGGCATTTTATACACCGGCAGGTTATGGCACTGAAGTAGCCGAAGGAAAAGAGGTGCGCGAGTTTAACGGAAAAAAGTATCTATTGGAGAATTGGCTTCGTTCCGATTTTTCCATTGTAAAGGCCTGGAAAGGTGACACAACCGGAAATTTAATTTATCGTGGAACAGCGCGCAACTTTAATCCTATGATGGCCGCTGCTGGAAAAATTACCATTGCTGAAGTAGAAGAGCTGGTACCCATTGGAACCCTGGATCCCAATCACATTCATACACCCGGCATTTATGTGCAGCGGATTTTCCAGGGCAAGAATTATGAGAAGAGGATTGAACAAAGAACTGTCTCTAATTTGAAAATTTGAAGATTTAAAAATGGTTTATGAGAAACGATAAGGATAATCTGATTGTTGATTTAACTTTCAAATTTTCACTGGCTATATTGGATTTTTGTGACGTGTTGGAGAATGATAAGAGGTACATTCTTGCGAGACAGTTATTAAAGTCCGGAACCTCTATCGGTGCAAATGTGCGTGAAGCTCAAAATGCAGAGAGTAAGTCTGATTTTATCCATAAATTTAAAATAGCAGCCAAGGAAGCAGATGAAACAGAATATTGGCTACTACTGTGTAGAGAAGGAAAGAATTATCCAAATCCGGGAAAATTATTAGAAGACCTTCAGGTCATTATTAAGGTGATCTCAAAAATAATATCCTCATCAAAGTCATGATTTTCAAATTATCAAATCTTCAAATTAAAATGCTCGATAAAATTGGAATTGCAAAACGGATAGCTCAGGAGGTTAAAGATGGAATGTACATCAACCTGGGCATTGGCATACCCACGCTGGTAGCCAACTACATTCCTGCTAACCTGAATATCGTACTGCAATCAGAAAATGGTTTGCTGGGCATTGGCCCCTTCCCTACGGATGACAAGGTTGATCCCGATCTGATCAATGCCGGAAAGCAAACGGTAACCATGATGCCCGGTTCGGCATTGTTTAGCTCAGCCGAAAGTTTTGGCATGATCCGCGGGGGGCATGTCGACCTGACCATTTTAGGAGCGATGGAAGTTTCTGAAAATGGCGACATTGCCAACTGGAAAGTTCCGGGTAAGATGGTAAAGGGAATGGGCGGTGCAATGGATCTGGTGGCCTCAGCCAAACATATTATTGTGGCCATGCAGCACTGCAGCAAAGACGGAGCCTCAAAACTTCTGAAAAAATGTACACTGCCCATCACCGGCCTCAGGTGCGTGAAAAAAGTTGTTACCGATATGGCCGTATTAGAGGTATTGTCGCAAGGTGGGTTTAAACTTCTCGAACGCGCTCCCGGAATCAGTATCGATCAAATAAAAACTGCCACAGAAGGAAAACTAATCATTGAAGGAGAAATACCCGAAATAAATATCTGATAGCCGCCAGACCTTCGCAAATCATCGAAACAACAAATCATCGAATCATCAAATTAAAAAGTATGCGCAAAACCACTGTAAACTTTACCATCGAACTGGACAGCAACAACATACCCGGCAAAATTCTGTGGGATGCCTCAGACAAGCCCGATGCGGCCCCAAGCGAAACCAAATCCATTAGTATTTCACTGTGGGATCAGGCACAAAAGAATACTCTTCGCATTGACCTATGGACCAACGATATGCCCGTAGAGGAAATGAAACGCTTTTACATCGATTGCCTGGGCGGCCTTTCTCAAAGCATTCTTTCCTCTACGGGAGATGAGTACATGGCAAACGAAACCAATGCGTTATGTGAACGACTGGTTAAACACGTAACAGAATCTAAAAACTCATAACCAGGCGACCACCTTAAAAAATAAACTGTTATTGCCGGGTTGATTCCACCACACCAGCGGTGAACTTGCCATCTATGGATTTGAATGCACTATGCGTGATTCCGGTTTATTGCTGGAGACCATTTTTAACTCTTGTTTGAAGTGCCCTATAATAATGTTCTGCATGGCATACTAATTTCATACAACGGTTCCCACCAATCTTTCAAAAACTAACAGACTTCAATCGATCCTTCAACGAAAGGTCGCTGGTTTCTTTGATTTTTAATAAAATTTTGTACTTTTCAGATTAAGAGATCATTTATTCTTATGAATCGTACTAACCCAATTTTTTATTCTAAACTAACCTATCAAACCAAACTTATGGATAAGTTTTATAAGCGTTTGCTGGGGCTTTTACTGATGACGGTAATCGCCTCCAGCGTTTTTGCCCAAACCACTATTTCGGGTACCGTTAAAGACGGAGCCTCCGGAAATTCTCTGGCGGGTGCCAACATCATTGTGAAGGGAACCATCTTTGGAACAATTGCAAACACCGATGGTAAATTTGAACTTACCGTAAAGCAGGCTCCTCCTGTTACGCTGGTATTTTCATTTATTGGTTTTAAGTCACAGGAAATTGAAGTGACTGAAGCCAACAGTACTTCCCTGGAGGTTACTATGGAAGAATCAACCGAATTGGACGAGGTAGTAATTTCGGGCTCTACTGTTATTGATCAGCCTGCAATGACAAACCCGGTTACGGTAGAGAAAATGAGTCTTCCTGCTTTAAAAGCAACCGCTGCGGCAGAATATTTCGATATACTCAAAACAATAAAAGGTGTACAAACCAGCGAGGGTAGCTTCAACTTTCCGGCAGTAAACACCCGCGGCTTTGCTACGATTGCCAACGTTCGTTTCGTACAACAAATTGACGGCATGGACGCTTCCGCACCGTTATTGAATTTCCCTACGGGTAACATTGTGGGAATTGGCGAATTAGATGCTGAGAGTATGGAACTTGTTCCCGGACCATCTTCAGCTTTGTACGGTCCAAATGCATTTAATGGTATTCTACTCATGCAAAGTAAAAGTCCGTTTAAGTACCAGGGCTTAAGTGCACAGTTTAAAACCGGTATTACAACATCCGATGCACAAGGCGAAGCCTATCCCATGTTTAATTTCGGAATTCGATATGCCAAAGCGTTTATGAATAATAAACTTGCTATCAAGCTGAACTTCTCAATTTTAGATGCAGAAGACTGGAGGAGCAATGATTACAAAACAGATCGTGTCAATCCTGAATCAACCATTAACCTTAGCGGCAATACCAATTTTGACGGATTGAATTTATATGGAGATGAAACTCAAATAAACCTTGGCGTGGCTACTGTCACCCGTACGGGTTTTAAAGAAGAAGATATTTTAGATGAATACTCGGCACGCAGTATGAAATACGATGCCGCAATTCATTATAGAATAACAGAAAAATTGGAAGCTTCCTACAATTACCGCTTCGGTGGTGGAAATTCAATCTACCAGGGCACTGAAAAATATGCGCTCAGAGATTTTACACAGGAATTTCATAAGCTGGAATTAAAAGGAAGCAACTTCTTTGTACGTGGCTATTTAACCGCCACCGATGATGGCGATTCGTATAATTTAAGTGCTTTAGGTGGTTATATGAACGAAACGTATGCACCAACTCAATCAACATGGGCTCCTGATTATCTGAATGCCTACAACGGATATGCGCCTGGCATTCCGGCTGGAGATCATGCCCGAGCACGTGAATACGCTGATCGGAACCGACCTTTACCTGGCACACAAGCATTTAAAGACCTTACCAATCAGGTAAGAAATCAATTATTCCAGGGCTCACCTCCGGGCGCTTCGTTTGTTGATCAGTCTCGCCTGTGGCACGGACAGTTCAACTACGATGCATCAAGTCTTTTGAAAGTAGTTGAGTTACAAGTAGGTGGTAATTTCAGGCGCTATGATTTGTTCTCAGACGCAACCGTGTTCAATGAAGATGCTGATGGCGATGGAAATGCCAAAAGAATTGTCATCGATGAGTTTGGCGGATTCCTGCAAGTCGCAAAAGCTTTTGGACCTGTTAAGTTCACCGGATCAATCCGCTACGATAAAAATGAAAATTTTGACGGGCAGGTAACTCCCCGCATAGGCGCAGTTTATACCTTAAACGAAAATCATTTCCTGCGAGCCTCATTCCAGACAGGTTTTAGAAACCCCGACACTCAAGCTTCCTTTATTTACTTCCCGTCTTCAAGCGGAACTTTACTTGGCAGCACCGAAATCAATGCAAGTCGTTATGGCGTTCATAACGGTGGCGCCTGGACACAGGCATCGTATAATATATTTAGAGGAGCAGGAGGAACACTTGACCCGGTAACCGGTGCGGTTCTTACAGGTGACGCAAACTTACTCGTGGAGGCTGATGTTCCTTATGTTCAGCCTGAACAACTAACAACCTACGAGGTTGGGTATAAAGGCCAGTTCGATAAGCTTTTTGTAGATCTGAATGGATACTATAACCAATACAATGATTTCATTGGTGGTCAGATTGTAGCGGTTAAAGAAGGTACAACTCAAAAGGGACAGCCAGTTCCTGCAGGTTCACTTTACAGCTTATACGCCAATATCGATCAGGAGATTATTTCCTGGGGTATTGGACTTGGTTTCTCGTACGATGTATTTAAAGGATACACCATCAACGGTAATTACAATTATGCTACTGTGGATGAAGATCAAAACGATGAGAACAGGGCAGGTTTCAACACTCCCAATCATAAGCTTAATATTGGTTTGAGCAATCGCAAGGTTACTCAAAACCTGGGCTTCAGCGTTAACTACAGGTGGCAAGACAGCTTCCTGTGGGAGTCATCGTATGGAACGTGGAATGTTCCGGAGTTTGGAGTGCTAGATGCCCAAGTGAGTTACAAGGTTAGCTCTATCAAATCTACACTGAAACTGGGTGCCAATAACCTGTTGGGCGGTGACTATAGAACCAACCTGGGAGCACCTTTTGTAGGCCAGATTTATTACCTCTCGGTTACATTTGATCAGTTCTTTAATTAATCAGTAAATGCTATTAGGTATGAAAAAGATAAAATTCAGTTTACTCGTTATATGCCTTCTGTTGGGTTTTAGTTGTGAGCAGGAAGTTATAACTACCCAACCTCCGGATCCATGTACAATCGATCCGGACAGCTGCCTACCAAATCCAGAACCGGGAAGTGCAAATTTTTCAAAGTACGTTGCAATTGGTACATCTATTTCGGCAGGCTTTCAGGCAGGAGCCCTCTTTACTGATGGTCAGAACGAATCGCTAGGTGCGATACTTGGTAAACAGTTTGCTAAAGTGAATGATGATGATGACTTTGATCAACCCTCAATTAACTCAGCTAATGGTTTCAATTCAACATTTTCAAATATTGGAGCGGGCGTAATTAGAGGAAGACTAATTTTATTTGACCCAGACGGTGCAGGACCTCGTTCAGCCGGACCCTCTCCTTCAGGTGCGCAGGCAAGCTCAGTAACATGCCCATCAAACGTTTCTACTCCAGCTGTTCCTGAACCTTACAATTCTGCAGACATTCCTGCCGCTTTTACGGGTAATAAAACAGCGTTAAACAACTTCAGTGTACCGGGTATTATTGCCTACCAGTTAACACAGGCTGGTACTGGAAATCCTGCCCATCCTTTGTACAATGGACTTTATGCCAGATTCGCTTCTAACCCTGGTGTCTCTACAATATTAGGAGATGCAGTAGCAGCCGCTCCTACGTTTTTCACTTTAGAGATAGGATACAACGAAGTTCTTGGGTATGCAACAAAGGGGGGAACTGGAACAGATCCCGCGACCGCTCCTTACGACCCGGCTACTTTTTCTGCTGTTATCGGTGGGGTTTTTGCAGCCATGCCTGGTGGCTCAAAGGGTGCGATTTCAACTGTACCCGATGTTACCAAACTTCCTTACTTTTCATTGGTAAAATGGAACCCAATACCCATGGATGCCGCAACAGTAGCGGTGGTTAATCCAGCCTTTGCTGGTTACAATCAGGTCTTAGATGCCCTAAAAGGACCTCCGTTCAACTATTCCGCAGCAGATGTTGATGCTCGTAAAGTAAATTTTACGGTTAGCAAAACAAATCCTGCTGTAATAATTGATGAAACATTGAATGATTATGGTGACGAATTTGATATCCTGCAGGGAGCCGGTGCTATTACTGCGGAACAGCGTGCAGCATTAGTTCCGTACGAACAGATTCGCCAAACAACGTCTTCCGATAAAATGACGCTAAGTGCCGGAAGTGTTCTTGGAACCTGTGTGAGTAACAATCCTCAATTGATTAATGGTGTTTCGGTTCCCCTGGCGGATCAATATGTTCTGATTCCATCTGAAATTACCACTATTCGTGATGCAGTTGCTGGTTACAATAATGCCATTAATACCCTCGTTACAAACAACCCAACTCGGTTGGCGAAGGCTGACTTATATACAGCCTATGAAAACTGGATTGCAGCACCCGGTGCAACCATTCTCTCAAATGGTTACCCCGTTACAGCTGGCATTGCCCCTCCTCTTGCAGCTTTTTCAGAAGATGGGGTTCATCCTAATGGAAAAGGTACCGCTGTGTTCGCCAATGTATTTATTGACGCGATTAACGCTGCCTTTGGTTCTACAATAAACAAAGCTAATGTAACCAAGTATAAAGGAACCAGAACACCGGTTTATCCTGCACCATAATTAGTTTTAATGCTAAAAGAAAAGAGGCTGCCCTCCAAAAAAGAGCAGCCTCTTTTTTATGAGAATATTGGTCAATCCTCGGCTTTATGCCGGGGTCTCAACAGGTTACAAGGCGTAGTCAAAATATAAATGCGTTGTAAATAAGCGAATGAACTGAGATCGCGGCACAAGGCCGCGAAGTCAAAAATTACAAGGCCGTGAATTCAATTATCCCCGGCTTTATGCCGGGGTCTTAACAGGTTACAAGGCGTAGTCAAAATATAGATGCGTTGTAAATAAGCGAATGAACTGAGATCGCGGCACAGGGCCGCGAAGTCAAAAATTACAAGGCTGTGAATTCAATTATCCCCGGCTTTATGCCGGGGTCTCAACAGGTTACAAGGCGTAGTCAAAATATGAATGCGTTGTAAATAAGCGAATGAACTGAGATCGCGGCACAAGGCCGCGAATCTAATATGCGGTGAGATCGTGGCACAGAGCTACGAAAACAAATATCCCTTAGCCCTAAATTCATTCAAATATACCCTGCCACCTTGTAAGCAATCATGCCCGTCCACTCTTTCAACAATTTTTGCCAAATCATCATAGCTTCTGGCTTTGGAATGAACAACACATCAGGGGTGAAATAACGAGGGTGTGAGTAAAAGTCGGTGCTGAAAGTGTCTACTGTAAATCCGGCTTTTCGAAAACACGCAGCCGACCTGCGCAGGTGGAACGCTGACGTGATCAACAAAACCGCTTCGCTTCCATCGCCTTTTAAAAGTTGCTTCAACTCCACTGCTGATTCATGGGTATTTCGTGATTTGTTTTCAACCGCCATAGCTTGTTCGGGTACGCCCATGACCAGCATCGCTTTCAATATTTCATTTGCTTCCCTGCGCTCTATCGTTATTAATCTGCCACTGCCTCCGCTGATCATGATCTTTTTAATAATGCCCCGCTTATACAGTTCTACCGCATGCACCACGCGGTCGGCACCGTGGTTGAAGTAAACCCTGTCGCCCGGTTCTTTATCGTTGCTGGTAACGCCCGTTAACACAATTCCCCACTCATACGACTTCGTAATATCCGCAAAAGGTGTTGGTTTAATTTCCCATGCCATCATTGCCTCATTGGCGATGAAATCATTGGAGAAGAACCAGAGGAGTCCGAGCGCCAGCCAAAAAAAAACTTTTTTCAATCGTGCCCTTTTCACCAAAAAAGAAAGAATAAAACAGAGGGCAACCAATACCAGTGGATTGGTGAGAAAATTCAGGATCTTGGACAGGATAAAGAACATAAATCAATTAGAAAATTTGAAAATGTAACAATTTGAAAATGCAGCCATAACAATTTTCAAATTCTCAAACCGGCACATCTTCAAATTGATTTATTTTCGTTTTAAGGCTGCCGGTGTAGACACGTTGCTGATGCCATCGATGATTCTTCTGAGCACATCAAAGTAAAGCAAAAGCGACAATACAAACGACATCGACCAGATTACCCCGGTGTTAAAGTACAGGGTATCGATATTTTTGCGGAGAAAATGCTTCGAAGGCATATAAAACTGCGCATCAAAATCGATGATGTGATTTGGGTCGGGGTCTTTATAAATCGGGAAAATCTTTTGAATCAACTTCCCGTCCTTCTCAATGATGCGGTTGGTTTCGGATGAATTCTTTACCATTTCGGTAATGGTTTCATTGTGATACGACTCCCTGAATTTCTCAAACTCCTTTTCCTTTTCTGGTGTGTTGGTCATGGAGTTTATCTTTGCTTCCTTTTCGCGATCGGCATTGTTGTAGCGGTTGATGTACACCCTTTTCAGTTTCTCTAAGAATGTGAGAGCCTGCTGGCTTGCGGTGGAGTCAAATTTGGAAATGGTAAAAGAGCTTAACCAGGGCAGGTCACCACTGTTTACAGCCTTCGATTCTTTTGTTAACTCGCGGTGAATGATGGCCAGGTCGCTTATAACTTTCTGTTTTATATCAGTATGGGTAGACTGATAGTTTGCCAGACAATATTGAAGTTTCGTTTCGAGTTCGGGAATAAAATAAATCTTCTGATAATCGGCATGGGCCATTTGTTTATCATACCAGTAAAATTCCTTCTCTAACTTATTGTATTTAAACTGGGTAACCATGGCTGCCTCAAACGCCCAGCGTGAAGCCATTAAATCACCTACAAAGGGCACTGTAGCCGTATTGCCAATAGAAGGGTTTAGTTTATCAAACTTCACCACCACCCCGCTGAGGATCAGTTGCGGAATGAGCAGGATGGGAATTAGAATGTAAATGGTTACAGCTGAATTGAAGGCGGATGAAATGTTTAACCCCAGTACATTGGCAAAACACGAAGCAGTGAATAGAATAAGCCAATGTTCGAAAATCATTCCTTTTATTCCCAGGATATAATTTCCAAGCATGACAAACATCAGCGCCTGAATGGCAGAAAGCATGAATAAAATTGCAAACTTCGAAAGCAGGTAACTGCTCCTGCTCAGGTGGAGGAAAGCTTCACGTTTCAATATTTTCCGGTCGCGGATGATTTCTTCGGCACTTACCGTAAGCCCCATAAACAGGGCAACGATCACACTCATAAACAGGTAGGCCGGAAGGTTCAGGTTTTTGCTAAACACATACCCAACCAGCAGCTTGTCATCAACATTGTAATAGCGAACAATAAAGGCCAGAATAAACGCCAACAAGGGCGCTTCCAGCAAGTTAATGATCATATACTGCTGGTTATGAATTTTTGCCTGGAGATCACGCATCATAAACAATTGCGTTTGACGCATGCGCGAAGGAATACGCAATGTGGATTTTAATGCTTCGCGGGCTGTTTCGAGAGCAGGGAGTTTTGTCTTCTCTCTGTAAACTTTATTCCATTGAATGGCTGTTACCTTGCGTTCGGTCGTAAAATGGCCATACTCATTTATAACCTTGGTTTCAATGATGTTGAATATCTGCTCGGGGTTCACATTTCCGCACGCACGGCACTCGCCCTCATCGCTGTTGATCAGGTTGATGCTCTGCTTAAAGTAGGTAACGGCATCAACCGGATTGCCGTAATAGATCTGATGACCTCCAAAATCAAGGATTACCAGTTTATCAAATTTCTTAAAGATGTCGGAGGAAGGCTGATGGATTACCGCAAAGACTAATTTTCCTTTCAGCGAAAGTTCTTTCAGCAGGTCAATGATATTCTCCGAATCGCGTGAAGAAAGTCCGCTGGTGGGCTCATCGCAAAACAACACCGCTGGTTCGCGTAGCAATTCCAATCCGATGTTCAAGCGCTTCCGCTGACCACCACTGATTGTTTTTCGCAAAGGCGACCCAACCTTCAGATCTTTCGTTTCCAACAAGCCCAGGTCTTCTAACACTCTTAAAACAAGGGCATCGATCTCCAATTCTGATTGATCACTAAAACAAAGTTTGGCAGCATAGTATAAATTCTGGTAAACGGTAAGGTCTTCGATCAGCAGGTCATCTTGCGGAACAAAGCCTATAACGCCTTCAATTTTCTGTGGCTCTTTGTGTATGTCAATTCCGTTAATGAGCACCTGCCCGGCAGAAGGTTTTTCAGAGCCATTTAAAACATGCAGCAAGGTAGACTTACCGGCACCGCTGGCGCCCATCAGGGCAATTAAGTTACCCGACTCTTCCGAGAGGTTCACGTTTTGTAATCCAATTTTCCCGCTTTTGAATTTGAAGTCAATGGCTTTTGCCTCAAGGGTTATCCGATCGGCCGCCCCCAGGTTTTTAAAGCGACTTAAAATATCGCCATAGTAAACCGGTTCGTCTTTATCCCATCGCAGGGCGCTTCCTACTGCCAGCACTAAAATATTGCCCGGAGGCAGGGGAACTCCATTCAACACGACATCTGATTCGCCTACATATTTTACGAAATACAATTCGGCCTGCTGAATGTAGAGAATCTCAATCAGTCCTTTCAGGTGAGGCCTTCGGATGTGCCTGGCATGTTTAAAAGCTCTGTCTTCATTTGCATCAACAATTAACAACGCTTCATGATCGAGTTCTGCTATCTGCTGACCCACTACAAATTTCCGGATGGACGCGAGGTCATCCAGGCTGATTTTGAATGACTCACAAATAATTTTCACCAGCTCTTCTTCTCGCGATGATACCTGGGCATCGGCCAGTACTATACGAACCAACTCAAGAACGATAATTACCTTTTGTTTTTGGGTAAGTCCACGGTTGATCTCATCACAAATCTGGTGCAAGGCTTTCACATCGGCCTGAGCCGCATGGCTTACCGATTTTGCATACTCATCAAACAAGGCTATGTAGGGTTCCACCTTGCTCTCTGCCAGGTGTTCTTTCAAAAAAGCCCTGATCTGTTCGCGCTCCTGGCGGGTTACATCATCTTGTTTCGCCACCACGGCAAAGAGGCGAAGAATTGCTTTGAGGATCAGTTCACTCATGGGATAGCCTTTGTTTTAGCTTCTAAATATAGTTCTTATCCGCAAAAAAAAAGGAACCCCGTATGTCAGGGTTCCCATCCATATCAAGAAGTTTTGGCTTACTCTACAATTGCGTTTCTCATTTTTGCAACCACCATAGAAATTTGCTCCAGGCTCTTATCTGTCAACACCAGGTCGGCACGGTTCTTTTGTATTTGCTCCTCAATGTTAAGCGAAGCATAGGCTTTCTCCAGCTCTTGTAAATCGGCCACCATGGTTGTAACCGGATCGGTTTGCTCTACTGCGGTAAGCATTTTCAATAAATCTGTTACCGATTTCTTTTGATTCAACACCACCTGCATGATCGGAGTTAAAATCTGGTTGCGGGCATCGTCAGGCAACAGGTTTTTTGGATAGGAGTTGATCAAGCCTGTGGAGATGTGAAGCCCTTCCACAAATGAGCCCGATACGACAAGGGCCGCCAATTTATTCCGGCTGTCGTCTTTCAAGAATTTCTCTGTTTGCTGAACCGTTTCGTTAAGAAGGGTGGCGAGGGAATCTTTGTTGCCAATATTGGCTTCAAAACGCTTCAATACTTCAATATCAAATGTTCCAATCACGCCCAGGTTATCGGCCAGTGTTTTGCAGGCATTCAGGTAATCGATGGCTGCCTGGGTTTTCTCATACGAAGTAAGGTATCCAATATCAGCAGCATACACACCCAAATTCATCGCGGCTTTATCGGTACGACTGGCATACTGGTCTACTTTTGTACGTGGGTTCACCAGGCTTTCATTGTACTCGGCACCGGTTGCTTCCAGCAGGTATGGAATTTCGGTGGGAGATGGAATATTATAAATTACCTCTTCTATTTGCTTTTGAAGGCTGCCTTCCGCTTCCTTAAACTCGTCAGCATTCTTTTCTTTCTCGCTGGAAGAGCCACAGGAACTCAGCCCCACCGCGAAAAATGCGCACAGAAAAAGATAAAAAGATCGTTTAAAATTCATAGTGGATCAGGTTTTAGACTTCAATTTTAACATTTTTTTTACTGCTTTGGAACGAACCAAAAACAATTTTAAGCGATTTTTTCGGCATTCAATGACTTTTTTATAAGTTTATAAAGATGGCTTTAGCGCCTGATATAACCCAAGTGCCATGGTTGAAACCACTGTACTTATTGACGACAGCGACATCGATCTTTTTATCCAACGAAGGTTTTTGGAAGTCTATCAGTTTTCTAAAAAACTCATCAGCTATAAGTCTGCCGAGGAAGCCCTGGCCTGGTTGCACACCGTCAACGGTGAAACCCCGCCTGACATTATTTTTCTCGATTTAAATATGCCCCAGGTGGATGGATTCGCGTTTTTAGAGAGCTTCAAGAATGTATCTCAAAAAATCCGTGACAAATCACGCATTGTTGTGCTGACCAGCTCAAACAGCCAGAAAGACCGCGACCTGGCCTTCAGTTATAAAAATGTTATTCAGTTTGTTACCAAACCGCTCAAGCAATCAGACATTGAAGAATTAAAGCGGATTGTGTAACCGTCCTACCGGTCGAGCCATTGCTTAAACTCCTGCACCCGTTCGCGTGCAACAATTACATCCTGATCGGTGGAGTCTTTCAGTTTTAGTTTCAACCGGCTGTTGGTATACGATACGATGTCGAGAATGGCCTCTGCTCGTACAAAATATTTCCGGTTTACCCGGAAGTAGGTCAACGGATCAACCATCTCTTCCAACTGCTCCAGCGTAAAGTCCAGCACATGGTTGCGATTGTCTGATGTATGGCAAAAGGTGGCTTTATCCTGACTATGGAAATACAGGATATCCTTTACTTCGATGGTCCGCAAATGCTCACCTACCTTTACCACGAAACGTTCCTTATGCTTCCGTGAAAGTTTCTGTACAACTTCTCCGAGGTTTGCAATAAGCCTGCGGGTTCCGTCTGCACTGCTTTTCAGTGCTTCCAGTTTTTGAAGCGCGGCTTGCAGGTCACCTTTGTCAACAGGCTTTAAAATGTAATCGATGCTATTTACTTTAAACGCCCGTAACGCATACTCGTCATAAGCCGTTGTAAAAATTACCGGACACACAATAGCACACTGTTCAAAAATCTGAAAACTTATTCCATCCGCAAGCTGAATGTCCATTAACGCCAGGTCGGGTGTGGGGTTATTCCTGAACCAGTGAACTGCCCTCTTAACCGAATCAATCTTATCCATTACCTGTGCGAATGGCACCAACTCCTTTACGAGGGTTTCCAATCGCATGGCTGCCTGTGGCTCATCTTCTATAATGATGATAGTCAATTGCGTTTGGGGATTACCGGTAACTTAACTAAAAATTTATTACTCGTCTGATCAATGATTACCTGATCGTTACTCAGGAACTGATACCGCTTATGAATGTTGTCTAATCCAACGCCAGCTGATTCGCCCAGCTGTGTCTTCTTTTGTAAAGTATTCTCGACCACAATGTATTTTCCATCAGCATACACCCGTACTTCCAACGGGTTTTCTTCCGAAACCTCATTATGTTTAACTGCGTTTTCAATCAGCATTTGAAGAGCCAGGGGTGCCACCATGGAATTCAGCCCATTGAGTTCCAGGTTAATTTTTAACTTTTGACCAAACCGAATTTGCTGCAGGAAACTATAAGCCTTCAAAAATTTTAGCTCGTCTTCTACCGGCACTACCTCCTTATCGCGCGTATCCAGTACGTAGCGGTATACTTCAGAAAGTTGTTTAATAAAACTTACTGCCTTGTCCTGATCTTCATATACCAGGTTGGTGAGGGCATTCAGACTATTAAAAAGAAAATGAGGGTTCACCTGGTTTTTCAAACTTTCATAGGTGGCCGACATGCTTTCTTTTTGATAACGCTCGGCCTCGACAGCCGATCGCCTCCACTCCATTAAAAAACCTCTTCCATGGAAGAACATGGAAATAATAAACGTAATGATCAGCGAGTTGATGATGATTTCTGTGTAGTTATCAAAACGAATACTCCAGATGAATTCCCATGCTTTAATGAGCGTAAAAATTCCGATTATCGTAAAGAAAATAGTACCCGCCACACCGGCTACCAATCTTCTTACCGGAAATTTAACCCAGGAAATTTTTTTGCTTAAGAAATCATTCAGCTCGCTGTTGATAGTCCATAGGGTCATCCACGACAAAAACGAGAACACGACATTCCATACAAACTTCTCATAATCGGTACGGCATGAAGTACACATAAAATAGATGGCGACAGACGACCCGGCCAACGCCAGCAAACTACCCCACCCATATTCTTTCACTTTTGGAGGACACTTCATACTGCAAAATAAGTTCTGACCGATTGCAATTTGGTGTTTCTTGTTTAATTATTTACCATGGTCTGTTTGTACCCAACAATAACAAGAAGGGACGCCTGCCCGCAGGCAGGCTTACGCCTAAATCTAAGGCAGGTGATGACTAGTTACATTTAGTTTTCATTTCCTCTGCCATTTCCCTTCCCCATTGCGGAGCCAATGGATTACCTGACTTATACGTTGTGAACTTGTCGAGTGACTTCGCGAGTGTTTCGCAAGCCTCTTTGGTTGAGGCTCCAAAAAACTGAGCGGTACCATATTGCATTTGCGCCAGCAGGGCAAGTGCCCGTGGATTCTCCGGATTTAATGCTACTGCTTTTCCAAAAGATTGAAATGCCAATCCGGAATACTGCTGTCCTCGTGAGGCTGGATCGACCGTAACGCGGATCATGTGAACAAAGCCTTCCAGGGCAGTAACTTCCGATTCCGTTGGGCTAAGGGCGCTGGCTTTTGCAGATGCTTTCAGCGCCAGGTCAAGGTAGCCATCTACTTTTGCAGGCTCTTTTTCACGAAGGGCAATCATCAGGTACCCATAAGAAGCATAGTAATAGGGTTCCCATTTAGTTTTTTCAGCCTCCCCGATTCGCTCAAACGTATTCACAATATTTTGAATTTCTTGCGGGGTCTGAGCTTTGTACACCGCCTCAATATTTTTTTGCATGACTTCCGTATACTGATCATTGGCTAAGGCAAACTTGGAAGCTGCAAACACAAGAAGGGCCAGTAAAAGCGGAATAAGGTTAAGTGTTTTCATAATTGATGGGTTAGTTTTTAAATAGACATTTACTTTAAAGTGTTGGTAACTGATTAATTGTTTTATCTTTTGAAAGCGTTATAAAAATTCCAAGAAAAAGAAATCGTGGAGCCGGTTGCCGAATAGGCCTGCCCGCATACACACCGTTAGCATCGGGTGTTGAGGTGAACTCGTAGCCAAAAATATTATCGCGGCCCAGTACGTTCGTGCAGGAGAAATGTATTATGAGCTGTGATGTTGGCAGGTAGCTGAGATTCATACTCAAATCCTGGTAGGATTTTGTTCTGCCGGCATTGTAGGCATCCATATTCGGGTTGTTGTACGGACGACCGCTGGTAAAAGAATAAGTCGCTCCCACTTGTGTTTTAAGTTTTGTAATAAAGTGCTTGTATACCATCGAGAAATTATGTGCCGAGGCAAACGTGGGCATGGTTGCATATGGGGTGCCCAGGTAATCGCGCTCCGTATCGAGAAAGGAATATGAAATCCAATAATCAACATTGCGGATGCTGCGGTTGTCACGCCAGAACAATTCTATGCCCTTTGCAAACCCATTTCCGTCATTGGTCAGGTCAGTGGCATCGCCATTCTTAAACTTCACGAGGTTTGAATACTTCTTGTAAAAAGTCTCCACCCGAAAGGTTCGGTTATGGGTAACAAATTGATAGTTGAGAATATAATGATCGGCCTTTTCTGACTCGAGCGAATTATCTACCCGAAGCCATTCATTTTTAGGCGATTGCCGAAACTTGCCATACGCAAATGATACCTGACCAATTTCACCGGTTTTATAAGCAAGAGAGATGCGGGGATCCAGGCTTGCCCTTGCTTGCAGACTGTTGTACTCTGTGCGCACGCCAAAGCGCGTCAAAAATTTGTTGCTGGCGTACACATCCGCCTCGGCAAAAACAGCCGTAATAACTCCTGAAAAATTGTTTTGCGTTGCCACGTAAGCTTCCGGATCAAACAAGTGTTGGTAATTTTTATGGAGTACCTCAGCTCCTGTTTTAATTTCAACACGTTCGGAAAGGGACCCTTCTAAAACTGCTTTTGCATGCAACCCTCTGTCGGTATCAATGGTTTGATCAGCCTCCAGAAATGAATTATTGCGATTGAAGGTATACGAAAGGCCACCGCGCATCAGCCATTTGGTATTCAGTACTTGTTTATAATATCCATTCAGGTAACCGTAGTCATTGGTAAAGTCATAAAGTTGCGTGAGGTTTTCATCAACGATATCATGGTTGTACAATGAATAGGCGGCACGGCTGAAATTCCCAAACACTTTTATCATTCCATCTTTTCCAACCTGTTGCCGAAACGCAGTGCTTCCTTCAATGGTAACCGGAGCATCTTTCCAGTCAATTTCCTGCTTGATCAACCCGAAATACGGACGGATATCGGTATACTGAATTTTTCCGGCCACGGAACCACGCTCCCATGCATGCGTTTGGGTCACATCGGCACCCACCGACAATAATCCAATATCAGTACGGGTTGCTTCAGACCGATCTCTTGAATCAAGAACCAGCGCAGAAGAAAGCGCCTGGCCATATTCTGCCGAATAGCCACCGGTGCTGAAGCTGGTTCCTTTAAACATGAAGGGTAAAAATCTTCCACGCGAAGGTGTATTGGGTGCAGATTGATCGTACTCATTCATTACCATTAATCCATCAATGAAGGTGCATGCTTCATAGCTATCCCCTCCGCGTACAAACAGCCTTCCGCTCTCGCCTACTTTTTGTGTACCCGGTAGCGTATTTAAAGCCCCTGCAATATCTGCGGTAGCACCAGCGGTGGAGGCAATATCCACCGCCCGAAAAATAGTTCTGCGCGATTCATCGCTGGCAGCAAAAGATCCTGCTGTAATGGTTACGGCCTGAAGTTCATTGATGGTTTCTTTCAACGAGGCATCTACGTTCACGTCAGTTCCGGATAACTCAATTTCTTTCTCAAAATTTTTATATCCCACGAAAGTGATTACCAATGTTCTGATTCCCGTCTCAGAGGTTTCGAACTCAAATTTGCCATCGGCATCAGAGCTGGCACCATCGTACGAATTTCGGATGGATACATTGGCACCCGGAATACCTCCTCCTTTTTCATCGGTTACACGACCGCTAATCCTTGTCTGCGCGAAACTTGTTTGCGTTGCAAAAATGATGAGCACCAACAGAAGTTCTTTCATATCGTTTTTATGCGATTACACGGTAAAGATTCAGGCACCGGGCTGACTTTACTAAAAGGACTTACCAGACTGTAGGACAAGCATGACGAGCTGTAGAAAACCCTCACCGAAAAATTGCCCCAGATTGCTATTTTTGCACCTTACAAAACATATAAATAGCAAGCAGTGGCCGAGTACAGCAAAGAAACGATCAAGCACATTGAAGAAAAATGGCGAAATGAGTGGAAAAAGAAGGAGGTTTATAAGGTTTCGAATGACTCCCCTAAACCCAAATTCTATGCGCTGGACATGTTTCCATACCCATCCGGAGCCGGCTTGCACGTAGGCCATCCGCTCGGCTATATCGCCTCTGATATCATTGCCCGCTACAAGCGGTTAAAAGGGTTTAATGTACTGCACCCGATGGGCTTCGATGCCTTTGGCTTGCCTGCCGAACAGTATGCGATTGATCATGGAATTCATCCGGCTGTTTCCACCGCTAAAAATATCGAAACCTTTAAAAAACAATTAGCCAACATCGGCTTTTGTTACGATTGGAGCCGAGAAGTACAAACCTGCGATCCGAAATATTATAAATGGACACAATGGATCTTTCTTCAAATTTTTGATAGCTGGTATAACCGAAAGAATAATAAAGCCGAACGAATCGAAGCGTTGATAAAAATCTTCGAGTACGAAGGAAATTCAAATCACCCGGTTCCTAATTCAAAATTTAACCCCGATGGCTATCGGGGTCAAAATTTCACAGCGTTAGATTGGAAATCTTTCTCAGAAAAACAGAAGCAGGAAATTTTGATGGAATACCGCCTGGCCTACCTGGCGTTTACCGATGTAAACTGGTGCGAGGCATTGGGGACCGTGTTAGCTAACGATGAAGTGATTAATGGCGTTAGCTACCGTGGCGGACATCCGGTTGTAAAACGGCAGATGCGCCAGTGGAACCTGCGTATTACCGAGTATGCTGACAGGCTATTGAAAGGCTTGGAAGAGATCGACTTCAGTGATTCGATGAAAGAAATCCAGCGAAACTGGATTGGTAAGAGTGTGGGAGCTTTGGTTAAGTTCAACATTCAAAATTCAAAATCTGAAATTGAAGTCTTTACGACCAGGCCTGATACAATTTTTGGTGTTGACTTCATGGTGCTGGCTCCGGAACATGAGTTGGTAAAACAAATTACAACCCCTACTCAAAAAGAAGAAGTTGAAAAGTATTTGAAATATGTAGAGAGTCGTTCGGAGGTTGACCGAATGGCTGAAGTGAAAAAGATTACCGGGGCTTTTACCGGTGCGTATGCCGTCAATCCGTTAAGCAAAAAAGAAATTCCGATTTGGATTAGTGAGTATGTATTGGCGGGTTACGGCACAGGCGCTATTATGGGCGTACCGAGTGGTGATGAACGTGATCATAAATTTGCAAAGCACTTTAAACTCCCTATCACAAACATCATTGGATCGCATTACAACGGTGAAGAAGCAAACCCAACCAAGGATGCAATTTTAGAGAACTCTGATTTTCTAAATGGCATGGTTATGCACAAGGCGCTTGATGTGGTAATTCAAAAGCTGGAAGAAAAAGGAATTGGTAAGCGCCAGGTGAATTTTAAAATGCGTGATGCCGGATGGAGCCGTCAGCGCTATTGGGGTGAACCATTTCCTGTAACGTTTCGTGATGACCTTCCTTACGCATTGAAAGAATCTGAACTTCCATTGGAATTACCTCCTTCTGATAATTTCAAGTCGGCTGGGAATGGCGAAGGCCCATTAGCAAATCTGAAAGACTGGATAAATTTTGCACCTAACCAAAAACGCGACAGCAACACGATGCCAACACACGCAGGTGCTGCCTGGTATTTCTTGCGTTACATGGATCCACATAATGAACATGCATTTGCCGATAAGAAGGCATTGGACTATTGGGGACAGGTAGATGTGTACATTGGCGGATCGGAACATGCTGTTGCGCATTTATTATACTCAAGATTGTGGATTAAGATTTTGCATGATTTAGGTTACCTGAATTTTGATGAGCCGTTTAAGAAGCTGATAAATCAGGGAAAGATTACTGGAGATTCAAGATTTGTATATAGGGTCATATTACCCTATAAGACAACATGGAGTACAGGTCAAGCGTATTTTCCATCTATTTTCGCTTCCGAACGAATTGCTAAGAAATTTCTACTAGGTGCTACGAAAGAAGACGTAGATAATTTAAAAAATGAGTTCAAAAAGATAAATGAAGTATTACTAACTAAGTATACTGATTTTCAATTTAGAATTGATGAGGACTTTTCATTTCAACCGATCCACGCAGATGTTAATCGGGTAAATGGTTTAGAGTTAGATATTGAAGCTTTCAAAAAATGGAAACCTGACTTTGCTGGAGCTGAATTCATTTTAGAAGATTCGGAAGGAAACCCAACAATTGATTCTGCGAAAGGCAAGTACATCTGCGGATCGGCCATTGAAAAGATGAGCAAGTCGTACTTCAACGTGGTAAACCCTGATGACATCATTACCAATTACGGTGCCGATACGCTTCGCATGTATGAGATGTTTCTCGGGCCATTGGAAGCATCCAAGCCGTGGAACACCAACGGCATTGATGGCGTGTTCAAATTCCTGCGAAGATTCTGGAATTTATTTCATGATGCTGCCGGAAACTTTGCCATAAGCGATGCAGAACCCACGCGCGATGAGCTGAAAGTATTAAACAAAACACTGAAGAAAATTGAATACGACATCGACAATTATTCATTCAATACTTCGGTGAGTGAGTTTATGATCTGCTCAAACGAGTTGAGTTCGCTCAAATGCAGTAAGAAACAAATACTGGAACCACTGGCCATTGCCCTCGCTCCCTTCGCTCCGCACATTGCCGAAGAACTTTGGGAAAAACTAGGTCATACCGATACAATATTAAATGCATCTTTCCCGAAGTACGATGAACAATACCTGACCGAAAGTTCATTCAACTACCCCATTTCCATTAATGGAAAAGTGCGTGCACAAATGACCTTCGCCCTTGACATGCCAAAAGAAGACATCGAGAAAGTCGTATTGGCTTCCGAGATTGTTCTCAAATGGACAGAGGGAAAGCCTCCTAAGAAAGTGATTGTAGTTCAGGGGAAGATTGTGAATGTGGTCATATAGCCCTAAGTCCTGAGTCCTGAGTCAAAGACTAACGACCAAGGACTAAAGACTAACTACTTTTTCTTTAAATTGCCTCGTTTCTAAAATCAGAATATGCGCTATTCAAAAATTGTGGGTCTGGGTCATCATGTGCCCGAAACAGTAATTACCAATGAATACCTCTCAACTATCATGGACACCAACAATGAATGGATTGTTGAGCGTACCGGAATCCATGAACGCAGGTATATTGATCCGGCAAAAGATACGGTTGCCAACATGGCCGCAAAAGCAACACGGATGGCATTGCAACGTGCCAACCTCACCGAAAAGGACATTGACTTCATCGTATTTGCCACCATTACCCCCGATTACTTCTTTCCGGGGTCAGGCGTGTTGTTGCAGCGGGAATTAGGATTGGAAAGCATTGGTGCCCTCGATATCCGCAACGCATGCTCGGGTTTTATTTATGCGCTTTCAGTAGCCGATCAATTCATTAAGTCAGGCATGTATAAAACAATCCTGGTGGTAGGTGCAGAAATTCAATCAACCGCTATTGACATGACTACCCGCGGAAGAAACACGGCAGTAATTTTTGCCGATGGTGCCGGAGCGGCCATTCTTCAACCCTCCGATAAACCAGGAATTCTTTCCACACACCTGCACTCAGACGGACGCTTTGCTGAGGAACTGTATGTTCGTGATCCGGGTAGCAGCCGGCCCCGGGAGGAGCGTCAGCCTGAACAAATTCTGGACACCACCAACTTTAAAGTGGTCATGAACGGAAATCAGGTGTTTAAACATGCCGTGGTGCGGTTCATGGAGGTGATCAATGAAGCCCTTGCTGCCAATAACATGACCAAGGAAAACATTGATTTACTGGTGCCACATCAGGCCAATCTTCGTATCAGTCAATATATCCAGGAAAAGCTTTCGCTGACTGACGCACAGGTTTACAACAACATTATGCGGTACGGAAATACAACGGCTGCTTCTATTCCCATTGCGATGAGTGAAGCCTGGGCTGAAGGTAAAATCAAAGAAAATGACGTAATTTGTTTAGCCGCATTTGGCAGTGGCTTTACCTGGGCCTCTGCATTAATCCGGTGGTAAAACTACCCCACTATGAAGACAACCACGTATAATCCTAGTCCATTGGAAGTGGACTTCGCCAACGCCCTCCATATTTTGCAAGGCGAAATTCAAAAGCACCTGCAAGACAATGAAGTGGTGAACGTGGAAAGCAACATCAAGCGCGATAACCCCATGGTCAAGTTCAGTTTGCTGGACAAGGATGGCGATCCACACGAAATTGTGGTTCGCATCATTCAAATTCCTGATAAATTTTAACCTTACTCATTTCACTGCTCAGCCTTTATTACCCTTAATCAGCGATTTTTAACCATCGCTATAGTTTGAAATCTTTTCGACCCATCGCACGTTATTAAATTTGTAATTTCAGGATATGCGTAAAAGAATCATTGCAGGGTTATTGTGCTTAGCTGTTTTTGCAGTACTTGCCTTTACATCACCCACCGAACGGTACTTCGAAATAGCCAAGAACCTCGATATTTTTGCTACCCTTTTTAAGGAAGTGAATGCCCTCTATGTGGATGAAGTCAATCCAAATAAATTGGTAAAGACTGGCATCGATGCCATGCTTGAATCCCTTGATCCTTACACCAACTACATTCCCGAAGACATGGTGGAAGATTTCCGTACCATGAACACCGGGCAATATGGAGGCATTGGAGCCTATACCCGCGAAATTGATGGCCGTACCGTTGTAACCATGATATTAGAAACATACGCAGCCCAGCGTTCGGGATTACGAATTGGAGACGAAATTCTTAAAATAGATAATATTGATTTATCGAAATTGAGCTTTGAAGATGAAAGTCAATTGATGAAGGGCCAGGTGGGAACACCCGTAAGCCTTACCGTAAAACGAATGGGTACAGAACAACCCATTAAACTTGACTTTAAGCGCGAAAAAATAAAAGTCAATAATGTTCCGTACTTCGGCATGATGGAAAACAACATTGGTTACATCCAACTGTTGGAGTTCACTCCAGATGCCGGCAAAGAAGTTAAAAACGCTGTGGTCGCGTTAAAAGAAAAGGGTGCCAAGGCTTTGATACTGGACGTACGAGACAACCCAGGCGGTTTACTTTTTGAAGCCGTTAATATTTGCAACATTTTTATTCCCCGCGGAAAACTGGTGGTTAGCACCAAAGGAAAAATACCGGAACACAACCAAAATTATGAAACGCTTAATCAGGCCGTTGATACCGACATACCGGTGGCTGTGCTGATCAATCGTGGAAGCGCTTCGGCTGCTGAAATTGTTGCCGGTACCCTTCAGGACTACGATCGCGCGGTGATTATCGGGGAGAAATCGTACGGTAAAGGATTGGTACAGGTAAGCCGGCCCCTATCCTACAATTCGCAGTTGAAAGTAACAACCGCTAAATATTACACCCCAACCGGAAGGTGCATACAGGTACTGGACTATTCGCATCGCAGAGACGATGGCAGCGTGGGCACCATTCCCGATTCATTAAAACAACCGTTTTTAACTTCTCGCCTACGGGTGGTGTACGATGGCGGTGGAATTGACCCCGATGTACAAACCGATTTCACGGAAGCCCATCCAATTGTGCAGAAATTATATGAAGCCGGATTTATTTATGACTATGCAACGCTGTACGCTTTCAAGCATCCAAAAATTGCAGATCCCAAACTTTTTTCTCTCACCAGCGAAGAATATACACAATTCACAAACTGGATGAAGGACAAAAATTATTCCTACACCTCCCATCTTCAGCTTCAATTGAATGAATTAAGCCGCGAAGTAAAACGTGAAAAATATTACAATGAACTAAAACCTCAATTAGACATGATTCAATCAAAAATTGAGGAGAATAAGAAGGATGAACTAATTACCTATAAAGATCAGATCAAGCGGCTATTGGAGGAAGACATTGCCTCCCGCTACTACCTGGAAAGAGGAAGTGTGGAAGTGGGTTTCAAATACGATCATGAAATCAAACAAGCTTCGGAGCTTTTGCTCAATGGTCAGCAATACAAGAAAATTCTGAACCATAAGTAAACCCAGCAGCACATTAAAAATCCCGGTCAAGGCCGGGATTTTTAATGAATCAATTATTTTCCTGAATAAAGTTTTTTTGCCTCTTGCTCAAATTTATCACCTGACTTCCAGGTTGGAGCTTTAGGCGCATTGGCCAGCAAATAGTTGGTATACACATACGCCCTGTAATACTTCAGTAAATAATCAAAATCGATTGAGCTCACTTCATCTTCCGGCTGATGATAATATTTCAGCAGTTCGGCATCAAACGCTTTTGTGCCCGGAGCAAAGTTTATCGCGGGTATTCCTTTTGCCGCAAAGCTAAAATTATCGGAACGTTCGTAAAGGTTTTGTTCCGGTACGGGATCAAGCCCTGCTTTTAACCCAAAAGCCTCACACCCTTTGGCAAGATCTGCTTCTGCTGTGGTGCGCTCCAACCCTATTACGGTAGCAACCGTTTTATCATTGTAACCGGCACCATCGCAATTGAAATTAAATACACTTTGTTTCAAAGGAATCAGCGGGTGATCAGCATACCATGAACTTCCAAGCAGTCCCTTCTCCTCTCCGGTAACGGCTAATAACAAAACCGAACGCTTCGGTGGATACACGGAAAAGAACTTTGCAGTTTCCATTAATCCAACGGTTCCAAGGGCATTATCGCGGGTTCCATTATAGATTGAATCGGGCTTATTTGGTGTTACCTTCACTCCTACGTGATCGTAGTGTGCAGAAATAATCAGGTATTCATTCTTTAACACCGGATCAGTACCTTCAACAATGGCGGCAACATTTTTTCCATTGAAATAACTTACCTGGGTACCGGCTACCTTCAAACTGCCAGAAGCTTTCTTTGTTTCTTTTAGCGCTGTAATCACGGCAGCATCGCTGTTCTTCATCCAAAGGTGAGGGATACCACCCTCTTTCTTCAAGGTCATCCTTTCATTGCTAAGAAATTGTGCAATATTAGGCCAAGGAATACCGGGGGTAGCCACAATTTCAACTAACGCCACTGCGCCCTTTTGTTTGGCAAGGCTATTTTTATCAGGCGCGTCAGACATGAATGCCTTCATCAAATTATTCTCTGCCGCCTTACCCGTAAAGGCCACAACAACTTTACCTTTTACATCAGCATGTTGAAAATCTTCTTCCGAACCGTATCCTACAAATACTATTTCACCCGCCACTTCAACATCGCCTCCTGAAAATTGAGTAATATCTTCCTTAACATTAAAGGTTTGATCCTGTACTTTAAATTGAACAACCGTTGCCGGTTTTACTTTCTGAAACTCGACTGTTTGAAAATAACCACTGGTACCAGGGGCAGGCTTAAGACCCAACTGCCGGAAATACCCTGCGATGTAATTGGCCGCAATTTCAATTTCGGGCGAACCTGTATCGCGCCCTCGCATTTCATCAGCAGCCAAAAAAGTAAGGTGCGCTTCGGCTTCATTCCTCGTGATCAATCGTGTTACTTCCTCCACCGGTTTCTTTTGGGCCTGGGAAGCAAGGGTGGCTGATAAAGCCAATAGAATTGAAACTAGTTTTTTCATAGATCGATATTTGTTTGAAAAGTAGGCAATAATAAAACAAAAAAAAGCGGGAAGCCTTTCAGCACCCCGCTTTTCTTAGGTTTAGGTAAAATACCTACCGAAGGAACAAAAGTTCCCGGTATTTTACAAGTGGCCAGTCTTCATCATCCACCAATAATTCAAGATCATCTACGGCCTCGCGGATTTTATCGAAATATTTCTCTTTTATATCATCGCAATAGCCTAGTGCCCGCTTGTGGGTATCGGTGATTTTGTTGAGTCGTTTGCGCTCATCAATCATTTCCCGAACACCATTTTTAATGGTTTCGATGTGCCCCGAAATCTCCTGGATAGTTTTTACAACCGCCTTATTATCCATTCCCAGTCCTTTCAAACCATTAGCGTTAACGATCAGTTTGTTTTGGTACGCAATGGCGGTGGGCACGATGTGGTTCATGGCCAGGTCGCCCATGACACGCGCTTCAATCTGAACTTTTTTGATGTAGCCCTCCAGTCTGATTTCCTGACGAGCCTCCAGTTCTTTGTGCGATAGCACCCCATGCTTTTCAAACATCTTTACCGACTTAGGAGTAAGATAGGCATCGATGGCACGCACCGAATTGGTGATATTTGATAAGCCTCTCTTTTTTGCCTCTTTCACCCAGGCTTCGGAATACCCATCGCCTTCGAAACGAACATCTTTGGATTCTTTAATGTACTTTCTCAGCACGTTTACAATTGCCAGTCGCTTTTCAGTTCCCTTGGTTATTTCCTTATCTACAGCCTCATAGAAAAGATTAAGCTGCTCTGCTACAATCAGGTTTAGGGCTGTCATGGCCGTACCTGAATTGTCGCTGGATCCTACCGCACGGAATTCGAATTTATTTCCGGTAAACGCAAAGGGTGAAGTTCGGTTTCTGTCGGTATTATCGAGAATGATTTCCGGAATCCGATCGATCCCCAGCTTCATATACATGTTGTCGCCTTTCTCGATTTTGATGTTTCCATTTTTCTCAACTTCATCCAATACGGCACTCATTTGAGATCCGATAAAGGTAGACATGATGGCCGGAGGTGCTTCGTTGGCACCCAGGCGAAAATCATTTGCTGCTGTAGCGATGCTGGCACGCAACAGATCGGCATGTTCATGAACAGCCTTAACCGTGGTAACGAAAAAAGTCAGGAACATGAGGTTGTCACGCGCACTGCTGGAGGGCGCAAACAGGTTAACCCCCGTATCGGTAATCAACGACCAGTTATTGTGCTTGCCGCTTCCGTTAACACCTGCAAAAGGTTTTTCATGAAATAATACTTTCAGCGAATGCAATTCCGCCACGCGCCCCATCAGGTCCATCAGCAACTGATTGTGGTCGTTTGCTACATTTACTTCTTCAAACAACGGAGCCACTTCAAATTGACTGGGCGCTACTTCATTGTGCCGGGTACGAACAGGAATTCCTAATTTCCAGGCTTCAATTTCAAAGTCTTTCATGAAATCGTAAACCCGCTGCGGGATGGATCCGAAATAATGATCTTCTAATTGCTGACCGCGTGCAGGTGAATGGCCAAAAACGGTTCTACCCCCCATCACCAGGTCCGGACGGGCATTAAACAATGCTTCGTCCACAACAAAGTATTCCTGCTCACAACCTAGCGATGCATTTACTTTTTGGATGTCTTTGTCAAACAACTGGCAAACTTTTACAGCTGCCTTATCAACTGCAAGCAGAGCCTTTAACAAGGGTGTTTTTGTATCAAGGGTTTCGCCTGTATAGGAAACAAAAATTGTAGGGATGCACAAGGTCTTACCGTAAACAAACATGGGTGACGATGGATCCCACGCTGTATACCCTCGTGCCTCAAATGTACTCCGGATTCCACCACTAGGGAAAGAAGAGGCGTCAGGCTCCTGCTGAACCAATTCACTTCCTCTAAACTTTTCAATTCCGGCTGTGCCATCAAAGAAGGCATCGTGCTTTTCGGCCGTGCCGCCTGTGAGCGGCTGAAACCAATGGGTAAAATGGGTGGCTCCTTTCGCCAGCGCCCATGATTTAACTGCCACTGCTACCGCATCGGCTGTAGCCGGATCAACTTTCTCACCGTGTTTAATGGACTGGCTGACTTGTTTGAAAACCGAAGGCGACAAGGTTGCCCTCATTTGTTCTATTCCAAAAACATTCTCGCCAAAAAAATCAGAAGCTTTGGCCGAAGGCATCTCTACATGAACCTTGGGCCGATTACTGAGCTGCTCCAGGGCTCGGAATCGTAAATGCGCCATGTTGTGGTTGTTTTTTAATTAAATATGGCGTAAAACTATATTTTTCTACGACTATAGGGTATAAAATAACCCAATTTTTAAAAAAAAGTATAAAAAATATCGCCATCATAACCATTTCAAGACCATGTTTATAAAAAGGGCAATAAAAAACCCTGACGGGTGGCCAGGGTCTGTGGTCTCAACGAGATTACCCCCTTAATAAGATTTCTTAACAAATCCACCACTGCTGGAGTTGGTGTCGCTGCGCTCAGGGTTTCCTTTAAAGCGTATTCCGCCACCGCTGCTGGCATGGGCGGTAATTTCCTTTACTACATTCACTTTGGCGGAAGCACCACTGCTGGCTTCGGCTTCAACCTCATCGGCAATCAACTCATAAGCATCTACTTCGGCTGCGCTGCTGACATCAATCTGTAAAACCCGTGCCCTTCCTTTCAGTTCTAATTCAGCCGCACTGGAAGCATTGGCCTCTACTTCGTCAGCATCAATCTGAGCTTCAATGGTTCCTGCACTGGAAGCGCTAATTGCTAATTGTTTGGCCTTTATTGTCCCTTCTGAAAAAATGTTGGCAGCAGAACTGGCCGACAACTTATTAAGTTCAACATAGGTAACAAATACCTTAACGGCCCGATCGTTGTAGCGGCCTTCGGCCATGTGAATTTTCAAGTAATCGCCTGATACTTCAGTAATTACGTTGCTCAATTTTGTGCCCGAAACCTCTACCTTCAGCAATTCTTTATCACCCTTTTTCAGAAAAACATCTATCCCTTCGGCAGCCTTTATCCCTCTGAAAGAACCTACACTTCGGTTCTCCGATTGTTGTGCTATCGCACATGTTGTTGACCAGACAAAGGCTACTATTAAAAGCTTCTTCATATTCGTTTTATTTGCTTAAAGACTATGCAATTACCACAGGGTTGCATAGCCTTACTTACCTGATGTATTTTTTTGTACGAATGCCAAAACATCGTAATTTTCGCTATATTTCAAAGTTAACTGTAAAAATTTGATTCAAACCCTCAATTATACCCCATATGCAATTCAATAAGAAAACCGAATTAAACATCCTGATTAACCTGGCCGCCAGTGACAGCCGAATTGAAGATAAAGAGGCAAAACTTATTCATATGGTTGGCAAGGCCAACGGCCTCGCAAAAGAGGAAGTCCAACAAATGATCAGCAACCCTCAGCCAATTTCTAACATCAGTGCTCTCACCTCTGATGAAAAATTTGAACACCTGTATTACCTCATCCAAATGATGAAGATGGACGGACAGGTATTTAAGAGTGAAATTGTTTTTTGTGAAAAAATTGCTCAAAAAATGGGGTACAAGAAAGGTGTTGTGGCAGAACTGTCACAACACATTTACAGCGACCCTTCTATTACTTCCGATCGCGAAATGCTAAGAAAAAAAGCTGAGAAGTATATCAAAGGTTAAAATACCCAAACACACAAAGAGGCTGTCATAAAAGGGCTGCCTCTGTTGTTATTAGGGTAAACTAATTTTTATTCCTTTTCAAATACAACCTTTCCTCCCAGGATTGTCATCGCCACCGTTGTGTTGAGAATTGCAGTATCAGCAACCGTCATAATATCATCTGAAAAAATGGTAAAGTCAGCAAGCTTTCCAACTTCAATAGAACCTTTGCTGTTTTCTTCAAACGCGCCATACGCAGCATCCAACGTGTACGAACGCAGAGCTTGTTCGCGGGTCATCTTCTCAGAAGGTTCATAACCACCTTCGGGCTGACCTTTTAATGTCATGCGGGTTACAGAAGCATAGAAACACGGAATTGGGTTGATCGGTTCTACCGGAGCATCGGTACCATTTACAATTTTTGCACCCGACTTCAGTAACGATTGCCACATGTACGCGCCTTCCTTAATCCGTTTCTCGCCCAGTCTGTCAATTGCCCAGGGCCTGTCACTGGACATGTGGATCGCCTGCATAGCCGGAATCACACCTAACTGACCAAATCTTGGAATATCCTGCGGATGCAGGTGTTGGGCGTGTTCAATTCTAAAGCGGGAATCTTTTACAGCAGGATTTTCCTTCAACGCTATTTCATAGCGATCTAATATTTCGCGGTTGGCACGATCACCGATAGCATGTGAACAAACCTGAAACCCTGACGTCAACGCCAACCGCGATGTCGCCAACACGGTATCCATTGAAAGGGTGGCCATCCCATAAAAGTCTTTTCGATCCGTATACGGCTCCAACAGCCAGGCGCCTCGCGACCCCAGGGCACCATCGCAATTCAATTTTATTGAACGGATGGTCAATAAATTATCGGGATCAACTTCAGGCCCCTTCTTCAGCCATTCATGTACCAGGTCGCGATCCCATCCGGTCAGCATCACGTACAGGCGAAGGTCAAGCTTACCTTCACGTTTGAATTTTTCAAACAACGCAATCGTCTCCCGGCTAACACCGGCATCGTGAAAACTTGTAATACCATTTCGATGACAGGCCTGGATGGCCAACTCTAGTGCACGGCTTAACCTGTCCTGGTCTGATTGAGGAATAAATCTGGCAACCAGGTTTTCTGCATTTTCATTAAACAGGCCTGTTGGGTTTCCATGTTCATCGCGAATAATTTCTCCACCTTCTCCTCCCGATTTGTTTAAACTCTCTACCGAAAGTTGATTAACACCGGCAATCTCCATTGCCTTTGCGTTGACGAGACTCATGTGCCCGCTGGCGTGAGAAAGGAATACGGGGTTATCAGGAGAAACTTTACTCAATGCATAATGGGAAGGATAGCCTTTCACCATGTTAGTTGGTTTAGCATCCCATTTGTCCTGATGCCATCCGCGTCCTAAAATCCACTGCCCTGGCTTCGCGGTGCTGGCCGCGATCCTCACCTTCTCCACCAACTCATCAAAGTTGGCGATGCCCGATAAATCAAGATCCAATTCATTGAACCCAACGCCCATCAAATGGCCGTGGCCTTCAATAAAACCCGGTGTCATGGTTTTGCCTTGCAAATCAATTACCTGGGTGCTGTCACCTATCCATTCACGAGCTTCCCTTTCCGTACCAGCAAAAGCAATTTTGTCGCCCAGCACAACCACTGCCTCTACCGTTGGCTGCTTTTCATTGACGGTATAAATTGTTCCTCCGAGTATTACCACATCGGCCTGTTCTTTAGCAATATTGCAGGAACATAAAACGATAAAAACAGAAAAAATCAAAAGGAGACTCGGCTTCATAAGAAAAGAGTTAGGAGCATAATTTTACTGATATTTTAATTAAAACCGAAGGCAATCTATCTTTACTGTCTATGATAGCGTTTCCGACTACACCTTCAGTACTTACACCAACAACAAAAAAAATGATACAAAAACTCTGCAAACTTTTCATTGCTCTGTTAGTACCCTGTACGCTGGTGCATGCACAGCAATTTGGTTTATCATTTTCTTATTTCATTCCTAAGAACGGGTACTTTTCAACACCCATTAGTCCGTTTTCAATCAGAGGAGTTGGTGTTAACCTCACCAATTTTCTGGCGCTTGAAACCGGAGCATCGCTATACCGGATGTCGGGACTGAATATAAAAGACCTGCCCTTTGAAAGTAAAGAGCCGTTGATCGGCCCTAACTTTACGCTCTTTGTTCCGGCCGAACTGGTGGTGATGTTAAAAGCCGGCCAGGTTGAATTTGATATTAAAGGCGGTGGTTTTTTCTTTTATGGATTCGACCACAAAATTAATTACGGAAACTTCGACCGGGCTATTCGTGAATACGAGGGATGGGAAATAGTAAATTCCGAATTTACATTTGGCAACAAGCCCGGGTTTGGATACCATGCGGGTGCAGAGCTAACAGTACCGGTGATGGGCCAGGTAAGCGTTTCATTCGAGGCTAATTATTTAGTAGGCCAGGCCAGTATGCCGCTTGAAGGCACTTATACCGGATACAATGGCAACACGCTCGAGACAAAAGAAGCAGACTATGCAGATGCCCAGGTTGACTTCACCGGGCTGGAATTCTCTATTAGCTTATTGTTTGATACTGGTGGTGGGCCCGGTCAGGGGAAGAAGAAAAGGAGGAGGTAATGTTACTCATCTGGTTTTATCGAAGGCTGCTCGTTAATCTCTGAAATGTTGAGATTATTCTGGTTCAATAGCTTTCGCGAATCCTCCACAAATGTTTTGAATGCAAGCCTGGATGCCTCATCTTTTATAAATCCGGTCGTATCATTCTCAAACGTTGGTACGGGCAATATATAATAGTCTTTTGCCGCATCGGCTGTTCGGTAAACCCACTCCAAAATATAACCGGCTGAGTCAATTGAGGTGGTGGCTACACTATCGACAACAACTTTCGATAAATTAACCTGAATCATAGCACCACCATTTTTATAGCGATCGCGCTGTCCAGAAACAAAATTACCTAACGAGTACGTAACCAGTTGATTTTTTTCTTTCCTCCACTCCATCGGTTGAAGCACATGCGGATGAGAACCAATTACCAGAGTTACACCTTTATTAAAGCAAAATTCGGTGATCCTTTTTTGAGCGGAGGATGGGTGCGATTGGTATTCAATACCCCAATGTGTAAAAACAATGATGATATCCGGATTTGATTCTTTAGCCTTAACAATATCCTTTGCTATCAGAACTGTATCCAGCAGGTTCACCACATTTGGTTTGGTGACTACGATTCCGTTTGTTCCATACGTGTAATTCAGAATAGCAAGTTTAAACCCCTTTCTTTCAAATACAAGCGGATAGTCATTCATGCGATCAACCGTATCGCGAAAGGTTCCGGTATGATCTATTTTCAAACTATCTAACATTTCAATGGTCCTGTCGATACCCTTTCTCCCCCGATCAGCACTGTGGTTATTGGCCGTAACCAAAACATCCATACCGATGTCTTTTAACGTTATCGCCAACTCATCAGGGGCACTGAATTGCGGATAACCCTTGTATGGCGGGCCTGCCAGGGTAAGTTCAAGATTGCCAATGGCAACATCAACCGACTCAATAAAGGGTTTTACAAATTGAAAGCAAGGAGCATAATCATACGTATAGGAAGATGTTCTGTCATTATAGGCAGCTTTGATCTGTGAATCGTGTTGCATGATGTCGCCCAAAAATAAAAGTGAAAGCCGGGTAGTATCCTGTGCAAACAACGGTTTACTCATGACTAAAAGAACCCCTACAATCAATACCCAAATTTTCATATACGACAAATTATTTGATACCTTCATCAGAGCTTTCATCCAGGTTATGCCAAAAATATCAATTCTCGTTGCTTTCATCGTTATGGCCATCACCACCTCTGCACAGGATTTTCCTGAATTCGACAACCTGGTATTTCAGAATACAGAAGACACCATCCCCTATCGGTTCTTAAAGCCAAAGGAAGTAAAAGAAAATCAAAAATATCCGCTGGTCGTTTTTTTGCACGGCATGGGCGAACGTGGAAACGACAATATCATCAATCTTACATACATTACTTCCTTGTTTCTTGATGAGGAGAAGAGAAATAAATTTCCGTGTTTTGTTGCCGTACCGCAATGTCCGATTACCGAGAAGTGGACCTACCCCGATTGGTACCGCGAACCACGAGAGCCCATCCGTACCGTGATGAGCCTGATTGATTCCCTAAAAAATTTGCCCGCCATTGATGCCAGCCGAATTTATATCATGGGTCTTTCGATGGGCGGTTACGGAACCTGGTATTTAATTACCCATTACCCTTCAACTTTTGCCGCTGCTGTTCCTATCTGTGGGGGTGGTGACCCTAATCAGGCCGAGAATTTCCTGTACACACCGGTATGGGCATTTCATGGCGCTGACGACACCACCGTTTTGCCTGAAGAGAGTCGTAAGATGATACGAGCCTTAGAAAAACTTGGCGGAAATCCGAAATACACAGAATATAAAAAAGTCGGGCACAACAGTTGGACACCGGCCTTTCAGGAACCTCAATTGTTGCCCTGGCTCTTCAGTAAGCGGCTGGTAAAGTAAAGTCAAACTCAATCGAATTTAATTAACTGGTAATCAGTATACTAAACTTTATGTATTAAAAGTTTCAGACAAATGATAATATTGGCTTAACATAGCATCTGTAATTAGCCGTTAGCTTTGCCGTCCAAATACCTATTATGTTTGACCTGGAACTCTCCTACACTGTCCTTCTCCTTGTTTGTTTAATTGCTGCATGCGGTTTTGAATTTGTCAATGGTTTTCACGACACAGCTAATGCTGTTGCCACTGTAATTTATACCAATTCCCTTAAACCCTGGGTAGCAGTAATTTGGTCGGGATTTTGGAATTTTTTGGGGGTTATTCTCGGGGGAGTTAGCGTAGCCGTTGGGATTATTAACCTTCTCCCGGTCGAATCGCTCGTTGACCAGGATATCTCACATAGCATATCCATGGTAATGGCCCTGCTGATCAGTGCTATCTTCTGGAACCTGCTCACCTGGTATTTTGGAATACCCTGTTCGAGTTCTCATACATTGATCGGTTCAATTTTAGGCGTTGGAATTGCCTACTCGTTACTGCCGGGGGTAACCGAAGCTGCAGTGAACTGGACGAAGGCAAAAGAAATTGGTATGTCGCTACTGGTTTCCCCGATGTTCGGTTTCTCCATGACGATCATCCTCATGTTTGTACTCAGGGTGATAACCAAGCGAACATCGTATGGCGACAGCCTCTTTAAAGAGCCTAAGAAAAACGCTCCTCCACCGTTGTGGATACGCATCATTTTGATTTTAACGTGTACGAGCGTAAGCTACTCTCATGGCTCGAATGATGGCCAAAAAGGAGTTGGGCTTGTTATGCTAATTCTGATAGGTATTGTTCCTGCCTACTTCGCCTTAAATACCAATATTGCACCCAGCTCAATTTCCGGATCTATTCAAAAAATAGAACAAGTAGTTCAATCGGTTGACCCTGCCCCTCTGTCGGAACCCGACAAAAAGAAACTACAACAAATAATTGAACTGGTGGGGCATGCCAATGTAAAAATTTCCAATGCCACTACGGTAGAGTCCATTGCAAAAGATGAACGGTTTTTGGTAAGAAGAGATATCATGATCATCGATCGCAATCTGAAAAACCTGCTTGAAAAAGCTGAATTAAAAATAAGCGCTGCAGATCGTCAACTGCTTAAGGCCGAAATGAAATCAGTAAAAAAAATCACCGATTACTCTCCTACCTGGGTCATCATGATGATTGCCGTTTCCCTCGGGTTAGGAACAATGATTGGCTGGAAGCGCATTGTTAAAACCATTGGTGAAAAAATAGGAAAAGAACACCTTACCTATGCACAGGGTGCCAGTGCTGAACTGGTAGCTGCCAGCACCATTGCAGTATCCACTAACCTGGGTTTACCCGTAAGTACAACACACGTTTTATCATCGGGCATTGCGGGAAGCATGGTGGCCAGCAAAGGTATTAAAAACCTGCAGGCCAATACGGTACGTAACATCTTACTGGCTTGGTTTCTCACGCTGCCAGTCGTGCTGATCCTTTCCGGAACCTTGTTCCTCTTATTCCGATCTATTTTTTAATGAACAACACCAGAATTCGTTACTGCTTTTCAGGTATGGTATCTAATTCCAGGCACTGTTATACAATCCTTTTTGTTTCACTGGCTTTCTCCCTTTGCTTCAATGAAGCATTAGCACAGAACACACAGAATCAAATTCCTTACTTCACCTACGGAAAAGGTTTAGGCATTACCTCCCCCGACAGTTTATTTCAGATGAACATCCGTTTCCGGATGCAGAACAGAATTGGGTTGGTAACAAACTCCACTACCGACTGGAGCCCAGAAACAATAGAAGCCAGAATTCGGAGACTAAGGCTTCGCATGGATGGATACGTTTTCAACCCCAAACTTACCTACCTGATCCAACTCGCATTTTCACGAAGCGACATGGACTATGAGGACACGGAGTTTCCCAACATCATTCGTGACGCCATGGTGATTTACAATTTTGACAAACACTTTGCGCTCGGCATCGGGCAAACAAAACTTCCGGGCAACCGGCAGCGGGTTAATTCTTCCGGTGACCTTCAGTTTCCTGACAGGTCAATTGTAAACCAGTATTTCAACCTCGATCGCGATTTCGGTGTTCAGGCCTATTACCGAAATCAGATCAATGGTTTTAATTACGTATTGCGCGCGGCAGCAAGTTCCGGAGATGGCAGAAATTTTAACGAAGCACACGATGGTATTGCCTTAACGGGCCGCGTTGAGTTGTTGCCTTTTGGTTTGTTTACAAACAGTGGTGACTATTTTGAAGGAGATTTAACACGGGAACCAAAACCAAAAGTTTCCATTGCCGGAGGTTATTCCAATAATGAAAATGCCGTTCGTACCAGAGGCCAGTTAGGAAAATTTTTGTATGCGCCTCGCGATATGGAAACCGCCTTTTTTGATTTCCTGTTTAAATATAATGGATGGGCTTTCGCAGCTGAATTCATGGATCGCAATGCCGCTGATCCCATAACCTACAACGTGGATGACCCCACGCAACAGCAACATGTGTTTGTTGGTTATGGCCAAAATTACCAGGGAAGCTATTTGTTTAGAAAAAATTATGAGATCGGGCTGCGTTATTCAAAGGTTAGCCCGGATAACATCCTGCAAACCGATTTGCCCGTTACTGCACGTGAGCCGGAACGCACACAATACACCCTTGGCGCTACAAAATATTTCAGAGGCCACCGGGTAAAATTGCAAACAGAATTTACTTTAGAGCAAGACAAATGGCCGTTGCCTGAGAATCCTGGTCGCGAATATTTTATCATGCGCTTTCAGGTAGAAGTTGGAATTTAATACCACCTTGCATAAGCATGACCATTACCATTGCCATCCTTATCATCACAACAGGGGTTAGTCTGTATTCCATGCAGAAACCCGCTACGCTATATTCCCTTACCATGAACCCCTACATGATAACAAAACGGGGGCAATATTACAGGCTAGTCACTTCTGGATTCATTCATAGCGATCACCTGCACCTGATCTTCAACATGTTTTCCTTCTACTTTTTTGGCACACAGTTGGAATACATATTTCAGTACATTTTTGGAGGCCTTGGCACAACCTATTTTATTGCCATGTATCTGCTGGCGATTATTGCCTCGGATGTTCCCACGTTGTTCAAGCATCAGAATAATCAGGCCTATAATTCGTTAGGTGCTTCAGGAGCCGTGTCGGCAGTAATCTTTGCCTGCATTCTGTTTCAACCATTACAAAAAATTTACATCTACGGTGTATTGGGCTTGCCCGGGTTTTTATTAGGTGCCATTTACCTCATCTACTCCTACCAGTCATCCAAACGGTCGAAAGACAGGATTAATCACGATGCCCACCTGTACGGGGCGTTGTTCGGACTGGTTTTTTGTATTGTGTTATATCCTGATTCGGTCTCGATCTTTATTGAGCAAATGAAATCGTGGCGAATGTTTTCATTCTAAAAAAATTAAACCTTCTTCCTATTTTCACTCAATAATTGCAACCAATGGATCAGGTAATATTGGTAGATGAACAGGATCATGAAACTGGCACGATGGAGAAAATGGAAGCTCACCGTTCAGGCATTTTGCACCGTGCATTCTCTGTTGTTCTGTTTAATTCAAAAGGGGAACTTTTACTTCAGCAACGGTCCAAGAATAAATACCACAGTGCAAACCTATGGACCAACACGTGCTGCAGTCACCCCCAGCCAGGCGAACCCGTTGCGAAGGCCGCTACCAGAAGATTAAAAGAAGAAATGGGGATAGACTTGCAACCAGAGTTTATTTACAAGTTTATCTATCGGGCTAACCTTGATCATAATTTAGTGGAGCACGAATTGGATCATGTATTTATTGGGCAATTTGAAAGCAACCCAACCATTAATACACATGAGGTACAGGATTGGAAATATTTAAGCCTTGCCTGGCTTAAAGACGATGTAAAATTATATCCCGAAAGGTATACGCCATGGTTCAGGTTAATGCTCGATCACCCTGAATTGAACGCCTCCATTTCAAGCCAGCGATAAGATAAGATGGGGAATACCCCCTATGCAACGATTGATTTCTCTCTTTCCTTTTTTCTGGACGCCCTGGCAATAGCTTTGTCTTTTGCCTTCGCCTCCTTCTGACTCTTCTTCTCTTCCCTCCTTGCTGAACTTGCCACAGCAGCAGCAATCTTCCTGGATGATTTCTTAATCAGCTTCTTCACTTTCTTTGATTCCTTCGCTACTGACTTTACAGTCTGCTCCATTGAGTCGGTAAGTCTCGCCCTCAGTTCTTTCTTCAATTCCTTATTCTTGCTCATAAAATTTTTATTACGGTTATTAAATTAGCGAAAGGTTACTGGAAGATTAAGGGTTAATAATAATTTAATATTGAAAGTAAAAAAGTGCTCATTATGAGCACTTTAAGGATGTTCGATGAATTAATGGTTAATTATCACTCATACCTCAACGAATCAACAGGATTACTTTTAGCGGACTTAAGCGCCTGAAATGATACCGTTACCCACGCGATGGCAATTGCTAACAAGGCGCTTCCAACAAAAACTATAGGACCAACTTCGATTTTGTAGGCAAAATCGTTCAACCACCAATTCGAAAAATAGTATCCCAGGGCAAGGGCTGGCACAATAGAAATCACTACCAGTACGGTAAACTCCTTTGATAACAACAATGTCAAATTTAGTTTAGAAGCACCTAATGCCTTTCGAATGCCTACCTCTTTTGTACGCTGTTCTGTTGTAAAGGCTGCCAATGCAAATAATCCGAGACAAGCAATAAAAATCGTGAGACCAGCCAGCACCGTAAAACTGTTTCGTAACCGCATTTCCGTACGGAACAACGAATCAAAATCCTCGTCCAGGAATGTATACTCAAAAGGCTCACCCGATGCTGATTTTTTCCATGCATCTTCAATCGATGCAACTAACGTTTGTGGATTACCGTCATACCTAACTAATAAATTACGGTAATCGCCAGCGCCCTGCGAATCACGCAACCTGATAACCATCGGTCTGACTTTGGATTTTAAAGACTCGAAATTAAAATCTTCGACCACACCAATAATTGTAACCGCTTGTGGCTTATCACCATTGTAATCGAGGAGCACTTCGTTCAACGGATTCTCAAGCCCAAATTCCTTTACCGCAGCCACATTAATAACGGCAGCAGAAGAATCAGTAGGGAAATCACGAGAAAAGAATCGACCATCTTTCATTTTTAGTTTCAGCACATCGACTTGATTCCAATCGGCTATATATTTCCCAGACAGGTATTCGACATCTCTTCCTTTGACTCTGAAAACCGTAGTGTTGTTAACGCCTGGAAAAGAGTTATTCGTTAAACTTACTCCCTGCACACCCGGAAGAGACTCAACACTATTCTTAAAAGCATCCCGGTTTACTCCCAGCCTTCTTGTATTTTGCACATTAATAATGTTATGCTGATCAAGACCCAGGTTTTTGTTTTGCATATAATTCAACTGCATAAACACAACTACCGTGGCCAGTATCAGAAAAGTAGAAACCGCAAACTGAACAACTACCAGTGTGCTTCTAACACCTTTATCCTTCATTCCCGCACGCGCCTTCCCCTTTAGAACTTCGACTGCGTTAAACGATGTCAGGTAAAATGCGGGGTAACTTCCGGCAAGTATCCCCACCACCAAAGTCAGTAGGAAGGCCCCCAGAATAAATGATGGCTCGCCAAGCACCCCAAACGTAAGTTCTTTTCCAACCAGCAAATTGAATTGAGGTAATACCAAATACGTAAGCGAAATCGCCAGCACAACCGAAACTAAACTGTATATGAAAGACTCTGACAAAAATTGCACAATCATTTGTATTCGCTGAGAACCTAACGTCTTCCGCAATCCAACCTCTTTAGCACGACCAGCCGAACGAGCTGTGGAAAGATTCATAAAATTGATACACGCAATGATCAGCACAAATACACCGATCCCTGAAAAAATGTAGACATATTGTATGCTACTGGCCGGCTCCATGTCATCAGTAAAATTGGAGTACAGGTGCGAGTCTGTTAAGGGGTAAATCGAATAGCTATACACTCCACCCTGCTTTTTAAACTGTTCAAAATTGATTCCCAAACCCTGTTCAATTTCCTTTCCTACATGAACCTCAACAATTTTTTCCAACTTGGCATTGACGTCTTCTACTTTTGTATTTGGGTTTTTACGCACATACGTTTGCCATGAGTTCCCGGTCCATCCCTGGTACCAGTCTTTTTCCACGGTTGCAAATGAAATGATAGCATTGAAGTGGAAATGAGAGTTAGAGGGCGCCTGCACAGAAACACCGGTAACCTTACAAGGCCATTTGTAATTCCCAATGGTGATAATCTTACCAATCGGGTCGGTATCACCAAAATATTTTGAAGCAAGTTCACCGGTGATCACAACCGAATTTGGTTCTTTGAGCGCAGTAGCGGCATCGCCCTGAATTAATTTAAAGCTAAAGAAATTGAAAAAATTAGAGTCGGCATAAAAGACTTTTTGCTCAGGGATTGATTTATCATCATACCGAAAGGCAAGTCCTGATGATCCGGTAGCCGGTATCATGCGTAACACCTCTTCAATACCCGGTATCTCGGTCTGCATGGTTGGCGCCAGCGGAATACACGAATTTGTCGTAAAAATTTCCTGCCCGGCAATTTTACCTTGAAGTCCTACCCGGTAAATATTTTCATGGTTTTTATGAAAACGATCATAGCTCAATTCATCTTTTACATAGGCAAAAATGAGGAAGCAACAGGTCATGCCTATTACAAGTCCTATGATGTTAATAGCTGCAAAAAATTTGTGCTTCAGAATATTTCTGACAGCAACTTTAAGGTAGTTTCTGAACATGATCAATATGATTTATGGATATCCGTATGACTGCAACAACAGTTTGATGGTTGCATGGCTGTTAGTCATTTTTCAAATTTTCCACGGGGTTAATGCGAGTTGCCCTCAGCATTTGTGACCCAATCGTAAACAAACCAAACAACGCCAGAATGAAGACCCCAATGAAAATTGTCCAACCATCAACCGTTACATGATAGACCAGGTGCTGCAACCAAAACGTATTCATGTAATACGAAATGGGTACGGCAATCAGAAGGGCGGTAATAAGAATGGAGAGGTAACCTTTCGACAAGGTGTACACAAGTGCCCGGTTGGAACTGCCCAGCACCTTGCGCAACGCTATTTCTTTCTTCTTTGTTTCAATGGTGTACGTTGCCATTCCCAGCAGACCCAGGCATGAGATTATAATGGCCAGTAAAGAAATAAAGCCCAGTACCTTCACGAGTGTTCCTAAGATGATATCATACAATAC
>JBAQPU010000006.1:0-13281 GCA_049306095.1 Cyclobacteriaceae bacterium | reverse complement strand
AGCTTACTGTGCCTGCGAATCTCTAACTCCTTCGTCAGTTTTACTTTTAGTTGCAGGGCCAGGTCTGCCCGTTCGCATGCCCGTACCGTTTCATCGTGTTCATCTTCCGTGAGGAGTTGATAGCCTACAAACTGCGCGCATAAAATTCCCATATCGTGCGAACCTTCAGGCTCTACTAAATAATGAGCCACCATGGTATCAAACAATGTTCCCTGAACTTCCATGCCAACCTCCTTCAACGCCAGCAATACAGCTTTCAGGTTATGGCCAACCTTCCCGATTTTATCATTCGCAAAAACCTCAGCGAGCTCGGGTAAAATTTTCTCTGCCTCCTTTTTACCCATCGGTAAAAAACACGCTTCCCTAGACGTGGTGGAAAAAGAAAATCCGGCAAACATACCGTGATCCAACACTGTTTCAACTGAAACCTCTTTCTGCCGTTTGAGTTTCTCAACGAGTTCGCTTCTCAATTCACGTGAATCGATACGCTTGTACACAGCATTGGAGGTGGCAAAATTCTTAAGTTCGCCTCTGCTTTCTTCCGTAGGTGTGTCACCTTCTTTTGGTGGTGCACTTTGGCCTCCTCCAAACATGGATAGTTGTGATGCTTTTGGTGAAACTGGTGCCGGGGCCGCGGTTGGTGTTGCACTATTACTGAAAATCCGCGGCATCATGGTTTTAAATTCCAGATCCTCGATAATGGGCTTGAGTTTTCCCGAGTCAGGGCCAGTATATTTCAGTGCTTCTTCCTCAAACTTGATGGGGACGTCCAGCTTAATGGTTGCCAATGTTTTTGAAAGAATGGCTTGTTCTCCAAATTGTTCAACACGCTCTTTCAATTTCCCTTTTAACTGGCTTGCATTGGTCACTACGTTTTCAACCGTTCCGAATTGCTTCAACAATTCAGCAGCCGTTTTCGGCCCCACACCCGGAATGCCCGGAATATTATCGGAGCTATCGCCCTGCAAACCCAACATGTCAATCACTTGCGATACATTTTGGATATCCCATTTCGCGCAAACTTCTTTGGGGCCCATAATGTCAACAGCGTTGCCCATGTACGCGGGCTTGTACAATTTTATTTTATCAGTTACCACCTGACCAAAATCCTTGTCGGGCGTCATCATGAACACCTCAAAGCCTTGTTTCTCTGCCTGCTTCGCCAGCGTTCCAATGATATCATCTGCTTCAAAACCATCCATCTCCAGAATTGGAATATTAAAACCGTTTAAAATCTCCTTCACTTTCGGAACCCCATAGCGAATATCTTCCGGCATTTCCTGGCGGGTGGCTTTATACTCTTCAAAAATCTCATCGCGAAAAGTTTTGGCGGCTGTATCAAATGCGACACCGATATGCGTGGGTTTTTGCTTTTGCAGAACTTCCAGCAGGGTATTGGTGAATCCAAAAGGAACAGATGTATTGATGCCCTTTGAATTAATGCGCGGGGTTTTTGTGAAGGCAAAATGAGCACGGTAAATCAACGCATACGCATCCAGCAGGAAAAGCTTTTTAGTAGTCTCTGACATGTGGCGAAGGTAGAGAAGATTTAGGATTTAGGATTTAGGATTTAGGATTTCTTTGATGGCTTTAGGTGAAGATTCGCTTTTGATCTGATTTGTGAAATCGTAAATTGTTGAACCTAAAACTCAAACCGATCATGGCCTCCAGTCCGCTTGCTCAATTTCTAAAATGGGAAAAAGAAATTCCAAACAATCTGTTTCTACGACAACCGGTTAACGGTGTATGGAAACCCTGGACCTACCAACAAGCGGGAGATGAGATCAGAAGAATGGCTTCGGCCATCAGGGCGCAGAACCTGCCGCCCAGAAGCAAGGTTGCTTTGCTCTCAAAAAATTGTGCTCACTGGGTAATGGCCGATCTTGCCATTATGATGGCCGGTTGTGTTTCGGTGCCCATTTATCCTACCCTTACCGCCCCCTCTATCAGGCAAATTCTGGAACACAGTGAATCGAAACTGATCATCATTGGAAAACTTGATCAGTACGCTGCTCAACAATCGGGCATTCCTGAAAATATTATTCGCCTTGGCATTTCCTTTTACGGAATTGATGAGCCCAACACGTGGGAAAATTGGGTGAACAAGCATTCGCCCCTGCGAGATCCTGCTGTGTGGAACCCCGATGACGTGATGACGATCATGTACACTTCCGGAACAACAGGCAAACCTAAAGGTGTGATGCACAGTGTTGGCGCGTTTGATTCAACCATTTCCAATGCGTGTCCGGAACTTGGCATTCAGCAACATCCAATTTTGTTTTCTTACCTGCCAATGAGCCACATTGCCGAGCGCATGGGCATTGAAATTATGGGCATTTACCAGGGCGGAAGCTTTTCCTTTTCAGAAACCCTGGAAACATTTCCAAAAAACCTGGCCGATACACAACCCACACATTTTTTTGCCGTGCCGCGCATTTGGGGGAAGTTTCAGGAAAAAATTTTAGAGAAACTTCCTCAGAAAAAAATGGATACTCTGCTCTCCATTCCGCTCGTGAATTCCCTCATCCGGAAAAAAATTAAAAAGGGCCTCGGTCTTTCACGGGCCGATCAGATTTTTAGCGGAGCAGCACCCATTTCACCCGACCTTCAAAAATGGTTTCAACGGTTAGGTATAAATATTTTGCAAGCCTATGGTATGACAGAAGATTGCGTGTATGCGCACTTTAACCGAAATGAAACAAACCGGCATGGAACTGTTGGTACGCCATTGAAAGGTTTACAAGTAAAAATTGCGGATGATGGAGAGATTCGTGTGAAATGCGCTGGCCTTACGAAAGGCTATTATAAAGAACCTGATCTTACAAAAACCATTTTTGATGAAGAAGGCTTTTTGAAAACCGGTGATCAGGGTCAAATCTCTCCTGACGGCTTTTTAACCATTACCGGGAGAGTTAAAGATTTGTTTAAAACCGATAAAGGAAAATACATTGCGCCATCACCGATTGAAATGAAGCTACTCAGTTATGCCGACATTGAACAAGTGTGCGTAGTAGGAATGGGCGTACCCCAACCGATTGCCCTTATCGTGCTGTCGGCTGCAGGAAAAGCAAAATCAAAGGAAGCAGTTGCGGCCAGTTTGAGTGATGCCATCGGTCAAATCAATCCTCACCTGGAATCTTACGAACAAATAGAAAAGGTCGTAATTATGAAATCGGACTGGACTGTCGAGAATGGATTGATGACGCCCACCATGAAAGTAAAACGCAATGAGGTAGAGAAGATCCATCTGCCTACGTACCCAACGTGGTATCACATGGAGGGAAAGGTGGTTTGGGAATAATAGCTGTTGACCAAATTTTCCCGGAGTGCACTGGGTGCATTTTTTTACCACAGCGATCAAATTTCGCAGCGATCAGAGAGCCAGTTTAATTAATTACTCCTTCAGTCTTGCTTTAAAAAATTGCAGTGTACTTTTATACGCATCGTTGTAAGCAGCTTCATCAAAAGTTCCTAACGGATTACTGGGATTGGCAAAGGCATGATCGGCTTCGTAGTTTTTTACGGTGAGGTTTTTCCCTGCAGCCTTCATGTTGGCTTCAAATTTCTTCACCACTTCTGCGTTAATCCACCCGTCTTTTGTGCCAAAAATTCCCAACACGTCAGCACTCAGCGTTTTTAACCGATCGATATTTTCTTCCGGCATTCCATAATACACCACACATGCAACCGCTTGCTTGCCATACGCTAACGAAGCCTGGAGGGAAAGGCCTCCTCCGAAGCACCAGCCTACGGTACCAATTTTCGCATTCTTCCCAGCAAAATTTTGAGCACCTAAAATAATTTGCATACCGCGTTCGCTCTTAAACTTACTCATGTATTTACCGGCATCTTCTTTGGTAGTCGCCAGTTTTCCATCGTACATGTCCAGCGCAATCACATTTACATGGCCCAGGTCTTTATAAAAATCCTCCGATTGCCTTTTTACATTGTCGTTCAATCCCCACCATTCCTGAAAAACAACAATCCAGTTGTTGGTTTTTTTCTTTGCTTCGATCAGGTAAGCATTTGCTGTTGACCCATCCGGACACTTGATGGTAATCATCTTGCCCCCTTCTGTGCTGCGATGCACGTATGCGCGAGGTGCCTGATGATCATCATTGAATTTCCTATTGGATGCAAACAACGCAAACTTTTCGGTAGCCGGTGTTTGACACACGGTGATTCCGTCTTGTGCCACTCCTGTTACAACCATCATGAAAGACGTGATGATTAAAAAAAACTTTTTCATAGTTGAGGGGTTAGTTTGTTTCCTATTCTTTCCATTGCCCACGCATCACACGATCGTAGGTAATAAAATCAGTATTGACAGGCTCAAGACCTTTTTGTCTCAAGAGCATCGCGATCTGAGCCCGGTGATAAGAAGAGTGATTTACCAGGTGAATCATTATCATCTCAACATTATTCGTATAGGATTCTCCCACATAATTCTTGTAACTCAACTCCCTGTTAAAGTTATCTTCGTTTTCAATAAACTCCAACCACTTTTTACCTGCATCAGTGACCATTTCTTTTAGCTGATCAACCGTATAGGTTCCCCATAATTTCACATCCGGAGGAGGCAGGCCCTTAACCCGGTGCAGCCATAACAATTGCGCGGCCACGATGTGACCCATCAGAGTAAAAATTTTTTCGTCCTTCACCTGTTGGCGCTCCAGACAATTGATAACACGTGTGTTTGACCACGCGTTGTATTGATACAGTTTCAGGAAGTATTCTTTCATGATTCAATAAGGTTATCCCTTCATTGGTTAGACTACAAATTCCGCAACTCAACCAGCTGATCCAACACCCACCCGGTAATGCTGAGGCGTTCGCGTGTGGCGGGAAGTACTTCATGCTCAAGTTGATCGCTGCGGAAAATGACCAGTCTTCCGGCAACGGGAAGAATATCTAAGGAGCGATCGGGCAGATACATGCGCAACTGTCCGCCATGGTCTTCTTTCCAATTGTTGTTCAGATAGCAGATCACCGAAAGTTTGCGGTGATCATCTTGTTTGAACTGATCTAAATGGCGTTTGTAAAAAGAGCCGGCCGGGTACACCGTCATGTGCACTTCCACATCCTTCAAACTTAAAAAAAGTGATCGGTTTAAAAATGTCACCAGTTCATCCACCCGACTCAGATATACCTGTACGGGTGCGGGTGAATTTTTTCTATCCAGCCAATGGATATAATCTCCGCGGATGGCTTCCTGAATTTGGACGGATTTTGCATTGCCAATTCCGGCTTTCTTAAACGTTGCAATGCCCGACTGAAATTCTTCCACCGCAAGGATTGCTTCCACCTCTGCCTGGCTCAAAAATTGATCTGTGATGGCATATCCATGATCAGCCAAACCGTCTGCAATTGCCTCAAAGCGTTCATTCATGTAACAAAGTTACGGATAGATTGTCTATACTTACGATTATGGTACAAAGTTTCAAGTTTCAGATTTCAGGTTTCCAACACTGTCTATTGTTTGTTCTCTCTGTACTTATGACGGGTTCGTGTAAACCAAAAGAAGACGTTGTTCTAAAAAGTGTTCGCGATATTGTGGTAGATGCCAATACCGAACCAACGCTAAAGGCAAACGCCATTTTGTACAACCCCAACAATATTAAAATTAAACTGCGTAAGGTGAAGGTTGATGTGTATGTGAATGAAAAAAAAACAGGTGTGGTTGACCAGGAGCTGAAGATGACCATTCCGGCCACAGCCGAGTTCAGTGTTCCGCTGGAGGTAAAGCTGAACATGAAAGAACTGGGTTTACTCGATACCATTTTCGAAATGATTGGCGGAAAAAAATTAAAGGTTCAGTACAAAGGTTCTATTAGTGTTACCTATAAAGGGCTCCCTTTACGAATTCCTGTGGACTATAAAAGTGAAGTGCGGTTAAAATTCTAAGGTAAATAACGATAAACACCAACTCCTTTTTTGCAGTCATGCTGAACTTGTTCCAGCATCTGTACCGCAAAAGACCCTGAAACAAGTTCAGGGTGACGTAAGAATAGAAACTGAAAGTCTTGCGTGAAAGCGCATAGTTTTAATTAACGAGTGTTACCTCATCATCCTGCTTTTGAACAGTCGGAAATCGGTGAAAAAATATCGTATACAACGTTGGGTGTGGGCAGTGAGTTTTTGACAACCCTTTCGAAAACAATTTCTCAATCAAACAAATAATATTCCTCTTCCTTTCCTTCCAGAATGGCCGTTAGCGATTCTATCACATTGTCGTCTTTAATCACGTAATCGCGCACGCCCTTTTTAATAAAGCTCAACACCATGTTACCGTCATCGATGGCACTCATGATAATCAACTTGCTTTCATCTTTCAGGCGGGGTTTAATCTCTTCATAAAAGTCAATACCCGACTTTCCCGGCAACCGGTAATCAACAATGTAAGCATCTGGTGCATCGCTTCCATTGGCCAGGCATTCCTCTGCCGATCGAAAGCGTTTTAATTTGTAGTGGAGGTTTTTGCTCAGCGACCGTTGAATATACTCAGCATAAATTTCATCGTCCTCAATGAGGTACACATTCATAGTAAACCCATGTTACAGCTATGCAATATAAAAATATTGCAGCTTTGTTGCCAGTCGATTTTTGCGAACACTGCTCCTGTAATTTCGTTTGCTCTCGCCTGTTCAAAACAGTACCTTTATTAAAACTCAGCCCCATGAAAATATCGCGTTTACTCCCCCTTACGCTTTTAGCGGTTGGTATCAGTTGTGTCACGCTGGATTCGACCAAAAGAAGTCCACTGAAATTCTCCGTCATTTTTACAAAAGAAATGAGCGACCAGGCTCAGGACGGGCGCCTGCTGTTGATGCTTGCCAACAACGACAAATCTGAACCACGTTTTCAAATCTCAGATGGATTAAATACACAAATGCTTTTTGGTGTTGATGTGGAGGGCGTTAAGCCGGGTCAGATCATGACCATCAATGCCTCCGCTTTCGGATTCCCGCATCAAAGCTTAACCGATATTCCCGCGGGTGAGTATTCTGTTCAGGCGCTTTTAAACCGATACGAAACTTTTACTTTAAAAACCGGCCATACTGTTAAGCTCCCTCCCGATAAAGGTGAAGGACAACAATGGAACAGAAAACCGGATAATTTTTTCAGCAAGCCTGTAAAAGTAAAAATCGATCCGGCAAAAAATGAAACGATTCATATCGTGATGGATCAGAAAATTCCTCCCCTAACAGAACCGAAAGACACGAAGTATATCAAACACATAAAAATTCAAAGTAAACTGCTTACCGAGTTTTGGGGCAAGCCCATGTTTTTAGGTGCACACGTGTTGATCCCCGAAGGTTTTGATCAACACCCCGAAGCACGTTATCCGTTGATGATTTTTCACGGACACTTCCCGGATGACTTTGGGGGATTTAGTGAAACTCCTCCCGATCCTAACATGGACACGACAGATTTTACCGATCGCTTTCAGATTTACGGATATAAAAAGTTTCAGGCGCAGGAAGCCTACAATTTTTACAAGCAATGGACGAGCAAAAATTTTCCTCGCTTTCTCATCATTGAAATTCAACACGCCAATCCGTATTACGATGATTCGTATGCCGTTAACTCTGCCAACCTTGGTCCGTATGGCGATGCGATCATGCATGAATTGATTCCTGAAATTGAAAAACAATTCAGGGGAATCGGGCAAGGCTGGGCGCGCTTTACGTATGGCGGATCAACCGGTGGATGGGAGGCGCTTGCCGCGCAGGTTTTTTATCCTGATGAACTGAATGGTTGTTTTGCCGCTTGTCCCGATCCTATTGATTTCCGGGCATACTGCCTTGTTGATATTTATAAAAACAAAAACGCATATTGGTACGACAGCGACTTTAAAAAACTTCCCATTCCTTCACATCGAAATTACCTCGGACAAATACAATCCACTATGCAGGAAAGCAACCATTTTGAGTTAGCGCTCGGGACCAAAACCCGTTCGGGGCAGCAGTGGGACATTTGGGAAGCGGTGTACTCGCCACAAGGTGAAGATGGCTACCCCAAACCGATTTGGAATAAACTTACCGGTGACATTGATTCAACCGTTGCCGCATACTGGAAGGAGCACTATGATTTGCGTTATATCATGCAACGCGATTGGGCTACACTTGGACCGAAACTAAAGGGCAAAGTGCATCTCTATTGTGGCGACATGGATAATTACTATCTCAACAATGCTGTTTATCTCGCAGAAGAATTTTTGAAGGGAACAAAAAATCCATTTTACGATGGTGAGGTTGACTATGGCGATCGTGCCGAACATTGCTGGAATGGCGATCAGCAAAACCCGAACTACATATCACGGCTACGTTACAATACCATGTATCTGCCTAAAATTTTAAAGCGAATTGAAGAAAGCGCACCGAAAGGCGCAGATGTGAAAAGCTGGAGGTATTGAAGTGTTCGTGTGTTCAGGTGTTGATGTGCATGTACACTTCTACACATCAACACATATGCGTTTTTAAGTCATACCAAATACGCTGGTCGTTAAAATCACCAGTATGGCAACCATGATGCCAAGGGCGAGGTAAGCGGTTCTGCGTAAATTAAGGGTTTTCATAAAGGTTCTGCCCCATTAGACTACAATATTGAGCGAAAGGTTGTACGCCCACAAAACTTTTATTGCCAACTGTTGAATTTACGTGATGAAGTGTTTGGAATGGAGACTCAACCACTATGCATTTCGCGGTCATGCCGAACCTGCCTACCGCAGGCAGACTTGTTTCAGCATCTGTACCACAAAAGCACTGAGACGACCTTACTGTTTCACAATTTCCTTTTGTAAAACACATCACACGCGAAATGACCGGTGCTGCCGCAAGGGCCTGGAATTTTCTCAAAGCCATTTCTCTCGTACAGTTTCATGGCAAGATTCATCGTGTTAAAGGTTTCAAGGTAGCAGTACGTAAAGCCCAAAGCTTTGGCTGCCTTCAGGCACTCGGCAAGAATGGATTGACCCAGACCTTTGCCACGGCCTTCCGGTAAAAAATACATTTTCTTCAGTTCACAGGTGTCGGCATCACCTCCCTGTAACGGGGCAACTCCCCCTCCTCCCAAAATTTTTCCGTTCTCCTCCCAAACAAAATACGCACTTCGGGGAAGGGTGTATGTCTCATACATGTGATCCACTTCACTGTCATGAATGGCAAACCCTTTTCCACTGGCGCCAAACTCCGGCATCACCGTTCGTATGATATCGCGCACCGCAGGGTTGTCCTTTTGTTCCAGTCTCCTTACCATACTTCAAGTTGGTGTAAAAGTTAGCAAGAGCCATTCAAATCATCTCTATCTTCAACCAAATTTTATATACCATGCGTACATCCTTCATTCTTTTCGCATTTCTGCTCATTGCCTATACGGCACAAACGCAATCAATCGGTGAACTTACAGTCGAAAAAATTATGCGCGATCCCCGGTGGATGGGAACATCCCCCACCAATTTGAACTGGTCAGCCGATGGAAAAACATTGTATTTCAACTGGAACCCGGAAAGCGCGCCATCCGATTCTCTCTATAAAATCACCCCGCTAAACCGAACGCCCCAAAAGGTTTCAAAAAAGGAGCGCATGGCCATTCCTTCTCCCGGCTCCTACAACAAACTGTTCACCAAAATGGCGTATGAAAAAGACGGTGATCTCTTTTTGCTTGATGTAACCACAGGAAATGTTTCGCAGCTTACCAATACGGTTGACCGTGAAAGCTCCCCGGCATTTTCCGGAGATGAAAAGAAACTCATTTATGCGTACGATCAGAATTTATATAGCTGGGAACTTTCTAACGGAAACGTGACACAACTAACCGATTTCCGAAAAGGAAAGAAAAGTTCATCTCCCTCCGGTACCGACCAGGATAAATGGTTGAAGCAAGATCAACTGGCGTACATTCAAATTGTAAAAGAACGCTACGAAAAACAGGAGGCTGCCAAAAAATTCCGGGATTCGGAAGAACCTAAACGCCCCAAAGAAATCTACATCGATGAGAAATCGGTTGAACAGCCACGCCTATCCCCTGATGGAAACTATGTAACCTTCAGGCTCACCAGGCGGGTTCAGGCTAAAACCACCATCGTTCCCAATTACGTAACAACGTCAGGTTTTACAGAAGATATTTCTGCCCGAACCAAAGTTGGCGCTCCGCTCAGTGCAACGGAATTATTTGTGTACGACATAAAACGCGATACGGTGCTACAGGTAAAAACAGATGATCTTCCAGGCATCACAGATGTGCCTGCTTACAGAAAGGATTACCCGGAAAAAGCTTCTGCTGATAAAGTGAAAGACGAAAAGAAAGATAAAAAACCACAGACGCGTTCGGTAACATTTTCGGGCATAGTCTGGTCTGATGATGGAAAACAAGCGGCAGTATCCATTCGTGCTGTTGATAATAAAGATCGTTGGATCGTGCTGCTGGATGTTGCTACTCAAAAATTAACCTTAGTCGATCGCCAGCATGACGATGCCTGGGTAGGTGGCCCAGGAAGCTTTAGTTTGGGTTGGGTAAACAGCAACCAGCTTTGGTTCGTGTCGGAAGAAACTGGTTACGCGCACCTTCAGGTGTACGATCTAACAACCAAAACAAAGAAGCCGTTAACGTCCGGTAAGTACGAAGTACAACAAGTGGAGCTTTCGCGAAGCAAAAAACATTTCTACATCACTACCAACGAAGTTCACCCGGGTGAAAAACAGTTTTACAAACTTCCGGTTGCAGGAGGAAAAGCAGAGCGCATTACCACCTTAGCAGGAGCCCATGAAGTGGAGGTTTCTCCCGATGAAAAATTACTGGCCTTCCGTTATTCGTATAGCAACAAACCCTGGGAACTTTATTTAATGGAAAATAAAGTCGGTGCAAAAGCACAGCAAGTTACCAACTCAGTTACAGCAGAGTTTAAATCTTATACCTGGCGCGACCCCGTTGTTACAACTGTAAAAGCGCGCGATGGTGCTGAGGTTTACTCACGTTTGTACAAACCCGCCAATCCGAATGGTGCTGCTGTAATTTTTGTGCACGGAGCAGGATATCTGCAGAATGCGCACAAGTGGTGGAGCAGTTACTTCCGCGAATACATGTTTCACAATTTGCTGGCCGATAAGGGCTACACTGTACTGGATATGGATTACCGCGCATCGGCAGGGTATGGCCGTGACTGGCGAACAGGCATTTATCAATTCATGGGCGGCAAAGATTTGACCGACAACGTGGATGGCGCTGCCTGGCTTGTAAAAGAACATGGTATCGATCCGAAGCGAATTGGAATTTATGGAGGGTCGTACGGAGGGTTCATCACCTTAATGGCCATGTTTACGACTCCCGATGTTTTTGTAGCAGGCGCAGCGTTGCGTTCGGTAACCGACTGGGCTCATTATAATCATGGATACACCTCTAACATATTAAACACTCCGGTAAGCGACAGCCTGGCCTACGCTAAAAGTTCACCGATTTACTTTGCCGAAGGGTTGAAAGGTGCTTTGCTGATGTGCCATGGTATGGTCGATGTAAATGTTCACTTCCAGGATATTGTGCGACTCACGCAACGTTTAATTGAACTGAAAAAAGAAAATTGGGAATTGGCCGTGTACCCGGTGGAAGATCACGGCTTTGTTGAACCCAGCAGTTGGACAGATGAGTACAGAAGGATACTGAAATTGTTTGAAGAGAATTTGAATAAGAAAAAGTAGAGGGTAATGTTTTCTTGAGTCGTTAAATCGCCCGCCAGGCGGAACAACTTATTCTTTTTTTTGAGATAGCTCCTGTTTTAACGATCGGCTTTGGTGCACGGATTGACACAGTCCCTTCGGCCCCAACCGAGCCGGTAATTCTCAACAGATATTGCTTACCTTCGCGCCTATATTTCCTACTCCGGCATTTTAAAAATCATGCCGGATAAGAGAAAGACAAACCCTAACCTTTCGGGATCACATGTTTCAGATTTTCAAAAAAGCAGATAACAGAAGTGTGTTCATCTTGCTTCTTGTTGTTGTAGCAATCTCTATTTCAACACTTACCCGAATTGCCCTGTTAATCAAGTCGTCTGCTTCGGTTGACTTTACCGTGCTTAATGTTTTGGGCATCTTCTTCCTGGGTTTTGCCTATGATTTGCTCAACACAGCCTTTGCCATCATCCCTATAGTACTCTATTGCTGGATGGTTCCGGGGAAATTTTTCCTGAAAAAGTGGCACAAGTATATTCTGTTCGGAATATTCTTTGTCTTTACTTTCCTCGCACTTTTTAACGCGATTGCCGAGTGGTTTTTCTGGGATGAGTTCAATACTCGCTTCAACTTTATCGCTGTTGATTACCTGGTCTATACAAACGAAGTCATAGGTAATATCCGGCAATCTTATCCCATCGAATGGATCATCGTAGCAATTGGGTTGGTGGCTATTGCCATAACCTTTCTGGTTCAGGGCAAAATCAATCAGGTTCATCAAAATGAATCATTGCCTTTAAAGCAACGAAGCAAAATGGTCATCGTCTATTCGGTTTGCCTGGTTATTGCGGGATTTTTTGTTACTCACAAGCATCATCGGTTTAGCGAAAATGCTTACGTAAATGAATTGGCTGGTAACGGACTTTTTGAATTGTTTGCTGCATATCGTAACAATGAATTAAACTACGGTCAATTCTATGCAGGAATAGATAATGAGCGAGCTTTTAGTCTGGTGCATCAGATGATCCAAACACCCGAGTCATCATTTACACCTGCGGCTTCTCAGGGAATAGAACGAAAAATTACCAATGAAGCCGGGGAGAAAAAACTAAATGTAGTGTTGATTAGTGTCGAAAGTTTTAGTGCCGATTTTATGGCAGCCTTTGGAAACAAGAAGGGTATTACCCCGTTTCTGGATTCACTGGCACAACACAGTTTACTCTTCACCAATCTGTATGCTACCGGCACACGAACTGTTCGGGGGCTTGAGGCCCTGTCTCTTTGTGTGCCCCCAACACCGGGCCAGTCCATTGTGAGGCGACCCAATAATGAAAACCTGTTTTCGCTAGGCAAAGTTTTCAGAGAGAAGGGATATGAAAGCAAATACATTTATGGTGGATACGGATATTTCGATAACATGAATTATTTCTTTGGAAATAACGGCTATACGGTGGTGGACCGGTCGGCCATTAACGATGAAGATATTGATTACGAAAACGTGTGGGGAGTGGCCGATGAAAATCTTTTTGAACTCGCCTTGAGTGAAATTGATAAGAGTCAAAACACGAATGTTTTTGCGCATATCATGACAACTTCAAACCACCGACCCTACACC
>JBAQPU010000005.1:0-41290 GCA_049306095.1 Cyclobacteriaceae bacterium | reverse complement strand
ACCTTTGCCATAAAATGAAAAGAGGAAATTGAAAACGTTTTCAATTTCCTCCAATTTTCCCTGCCCTTATCCCCACGCAATCTGTGAGTTACAACTTAACTCACCAACCATTTTTGTCCATTAAATCCGCTTTTTAAAAGCAGCCTTTACCGCCCGGTTTAATTCGTCACCCGCCTTTTTCAGGCTGTCTTCGACTTCTTTCCAGCGCTCTTTATTCTTGGCTTCATTTTTAAGCTTTTCGGCTGAATCTTTCAGCTCTTCAAAGCGGCTTTCAAATTCCTTATTGATGCGGGTTCCGGCATCATTTAATTCTGCCATAAAATCATCAACCTTTTTTCCGAAGTTTTTGAAGAGTTTTTCGGCTTTTCCTGCGTCTTCTTTATTTTCCATACGGGTTCAATCAAAAGATGTCTTAAATTATAAGCCTAAAGTTAACAAACCAACTCCATTTTGCATGAATACCGATCAGGACCATCTCAATTATATCACCAAAATGCTGGAAAGCAAATCAGCAGCCAAGCAAACCACCTATAAACACCTGTTAGGAGCCTTCAACTTGTTGTCAAAGGAAGCCCAGCGGATTACAACAGAACTAAAAAAGATGGCCAAACCTGACGATCAGGATGTAACCATCGAATATAAGATTATCGGTGATCATGAATTTCATGTTAAACTGGCAGGCGACCTGCTGATTTTTGTGCTGCATACCAATATTGTCACCTTCATTGATGACCATGTGATTATGCAGGATGCCTATATGAAGGAAAAAGAAGTGAACCGGTATTTCGGGCAAATTATGATTTACAACTTCATGTCTGATTCCCTCAAATTTAACCGGGTGAATGACCCCGGCTATTTACTGGCACGCCTGATGATTAACCACGAGAACCGTTTTTTCATTGAAGGCGAGGGTCAGCTGGCAACCCTATTCAATAAAATATCAGAGGCCCCATTAACCAGTGAAGTACTGGATGCACTGGTTAAAATGTCTCTGGCCATTGCGATTGAAAACGATTTGATGGCGCCACCGTACCCGGATGTGAAGTTCATTACCCTTCATCAGAAAATTGATCATACCCCCGATATGGGCGGAGGACAGAAAATTGGATTTAGAATGAGTCATGAAGAGAAAACGAAAAGTTAATCAGAAGCCATCTCAAAAATAGATTTTAGTGGATTTTCAAGTATTTGGCCATTAGGCAAGGCGGCTTTTGAGGCTCATACTGGAAGTAGTCTGGGCGAAAAAGCCAACGAAGCATAATGGACAAAGGCATAGAAAATCCGCAAAAGGTATTTTTGAGATGGATTCTATTATTCTGAAGTGAGTGGTTTTCATTTTGGATAATCAATTTTATATTGCTTGTTAAATATTTTGACGTTGAAACAACTTATTCTTTTACTGGTTGCGATGACAATTGTAATGGCAGGCTGTGCTTCCAATAAGCACCATAAAAAGCTGAAACCGGGTAAGCCAATACCATGCCCTACAAAAGACTGTTAAATGAGACTGAGTAAAATTGTTATCGCCATTGACGGCTACTCTGCTTGCGGAAAGAGTACCACTGCAAAGGAAGTGGCGCGTATTCTGGGATATCGCTACATCGATTCTGGAGCGATGTACCGCGCAGTTACGGTTTATTTTCTCGATCACCACGTTTCCCTGTCGAATCCAAAAGAAATAACAAAAGCACTTAATAATATTAACATATCGTTTAAGGTAAATTCGAAAGGCATAACCGAAACGTACCTGAATGGTTTAAATGTTGAAAGGGATATCCGCAAGATGCGGGTTTCAGAAAATGTGAGCCCGGTCAGTGCAATAAAAGAAGTGAGGGCGGCCATGGTTGAGCAGCAACGCAAGCTTGGAAGAGAAAAAGGTATTGTCATGGATGGCCGTGATATCGGAACGGTTGTTTTTCCAGCGGCTGAATTGAAATTTTTCATGACTGCCGATATGCTGGTACGGGCGTTCAGGAGGCAGCGCGAATTGCTGGAATTAGACAGGATGGTAGACTTGGATAGCGTTATTGAGAACCTTGAAAGCAGAGATAAAATTGACACCACCCGGACTGAAAGCCCGTTGCGGAAAGCCGAAGATGCCATTGTAATTGACACCACCCACATTACCATTGACGAACAGGTTGATGAGGTAATTCGATTGGCGTTGAGTGCCACTATCCAACTGTCACGCAAGAAGTAATTGAGTTGAGGAAAGAATAATAAGATACCCTGATGGAAACCACATTTCGGAAAATATTACGCTATTTTTTTAGCGGTACATTATTTATTGTTCCGTTGGTGGCAACGGCTTATTTTATTTTTATTTCTTTTCAGTGGCTGGATGGATTGCTGAACCTGCCCTATCCCGGTCTGGGCTTTGTAATCATTCTGGCAGTGATTACCCTGTTTGGGTATCTCACCTCTAACTTTGTTTTTAAAACCTTCAGTAATTGGTTTGATGCCGTCATTAACCGGATTCCGTTTGTTAAACTTATTTACTCCTCCATTAAAGATTTGATCAATGCATTCGTTGGCGATAAAAAGAAATTTAATAAACCGGTACTGGTAACGATTAATAAAGAAAATCAATTACACCGAATTGGTTTCATAACACAAGATGATCTCACCGCATTGGGGTTAAAGGATATGGTCGTGGTGTATTTTCCGCAATCCTATGCGGTGGCGGGCGATCACTTTGTTGTACCGAAAGAAAACGTAAAAGTATTAGATGTTCCGGGCACAGTGGCCATGAAGTTTATTGTATCGGGTGGAGTAAGCGGATTTAAAGATAACTGATGATACTCATTGTTTCTTCCATATTTGATTTCGTGTTGCCAAATTTTGTTGTAAGCACAATAGCTTGGATCATTCCAATAATTTTTTTCTTAAGGTCAATTGGTGATTTTAGATATGTGGGACTCACCAAAAAAGTTAAGGGAACAGTCTTTGCGCGACTTGACACGCTGTATTTTGCCCCATTATGCCTGCTGATTGCGTGGTTAGGCGTGGTGGTTCAAGTGGTCAAGTAATTTCAAATTCCGCATTTATTCCTGCTCAGAAAGCAGTATCTTCAAAAAAAATATTCCTATGATTACCTGGATTTTCCTCGGTGCGGTCGTACTGATCTTTCTTTTCGTTATTAGTATTTACAACAAGCTTGTCAGATTGAAAAACATGGTCGAAGAGGCCTGGAGTGGAATTGACGTACAATTGAAGAAGCGATACAGTTTGATTCCCAACCTGGTTAACACCATAAAAGGTTACGCAACTCATGAAAAAGAAGTGTTTGAAAATGTGGCAGCCATGCGTAGTGCGGGTATCAATGCAAAAACAGTAGAAGAACACAACAAGGCTGAAAATGCGATTACACAAGCGCTGGGAAGATTGTTTGCTGTCGCTGAAAACTATCCTGACCTAAAAGCCAATACCAATTTTCTTGATTTACAGAATCAGTTAAGCACGATTGAACACGATATTCAAATGGCACGCAGGTATTACAACGGTACAGCACGCGATAAAAATATTACAGTGGAGTCGTTTCCCAGCAACCTGGTGGCTTCTATCTTTGGCTTTACCAAGAGCGATTATTTTGAGTTGGAAAATGAGAAGGAGCGTGAAACACCAACCGTTGACTTCTCAAAATAATGAAACAAGTATTTTTACTTTTTTGGCTGGCGGCCATTACAAGCCCCCTTTTTTCTCAGGAGCGCATCCTCGATTTCCAGAGCTCGGTAACGGTAAATGCAGACAGAACAGTTGATGTTACAGAGGTGATTACTGTTCAGGCTGAAGGAATCAATATTCAGCGTGGAATTTTCCGTGATATTATCACCACCATGCAAAATGAACAAGGAAAGAAACAGAATCTGACGCTCAACGTATATCGGGTTTTAAAAAATGATCAGCCTGAAAATTTTGTAACAGAATCGAATGGAATTTACACCCGTATTAAAATTGGTGATGCAGCCGTGTTGCTAAGCAATGGTGTTTATACCTATACGATAACCTATAACCTTAACCGACAGGTGCGGTTTTTTGAAACCTATGATGAAGTGTACTGGAATGCAACCGGAAATGGATGGCAGTTCGCGATTGAAAAAGCAGGAGTTACAATCAACCTTCCGCAAGATGCGCTGATCTCACAGCATGCTGGATATTCCGGTCCCGAGGGGAGTTCCGGATGTTCATGTACATCTTCTGAAGTTGCAGCCAACGCTATTCGTTATGAAATTTCTTCACCATTAAACCCTTACGAAGGGCTGACAGTAGCAGTAGGCTGGCAGAAGGGAATTGTACTTCCGCCTACAGCAGAAGAGGAAAAGGCTGAGTCATCTAACGATTATTTTGACACCTACACGGAATTCGCAAGTGAAGCTTTGAATGAAAATAATGGTTTGACTTATGGAGTCGGAGGTTTATTGGTGCTGTTGATTTACCTGATGTTTGCCTGGTTCAGGGTTGGTCGTGACCCCATGCGAGGAGCGGTTATACCGCGGTTTGTGCCTCCGGATGGATTTTCACCAGCCGCATGCCGGTATGTTTTGCGGATGACGTACGATGCAAAAGCATTTACAGCGTGCATTGTAAGCATGGCGGTAAAGGGCTTTTTAGTGATTGATCAAACCAATGATGATTACCAGTTGAAAAAAATATCGGACGATATTTCCAAGCTGACGGCCGGTGAAAAAAAAGTTGCTGAGAATATTTTTCACGGCACAAATTCAGTTACGCTTGACAGTACCTATGACAGTTGGCTCAACAAAGGTGTTTCTGAACTGGGCAAGCAACTAAAAATCGATTTTCGTAAAATAAACTTCAGTAAAAATTATGGATGGATGGTTCCCGCTATATTTTTAGGATTGGGGGCTGTGGGCATTATGTTGTGGGAGGTTCGCATGTTCTTTCAGATTATTATTGTACCACTCATTGTAGTGGGTTTCTTTTTGATTTTTATTATAGTGCCCCTCGCATCTTCCATTGCAAATTTCAGAAGAACAAATGGGTGTGCTCGCTATGTTGGTCTTATAGTTTCATTAGGCCTAACGTCAGCCTTCATTGGAGTGCCATTGTTTTTGCAAGCGCAATACGAACTATTCAATATGTCGTGGATTAGTTTATTGATTCCATTTTTACTGGTCATTATTGGCGTGATTTTTTTGATTGTGTTGTTCTTTTACCTGATAAAAGCCCCTACGGTTTTTGGTCGCCAACGGATGGATGAGATTGAAGGTTTGAAGATGTTCATGGAAGTGGCTGAAAAAGATCGTTTGAACATGCTTAATCCGCCCGACAAGACACCACAGTTGTTTGAACAGTTGTTACCGTACGCAATTGCGTTAGACGTTGAAAACGCCTGGGGAAAACAATTCGATACGATTATTGCTCAAGCCATCGAACGAAAAGAATATACCCCAACCTGGTATGTGGGCAGGAGTATGTTTAATGCGCACACCATTACCTCTAGTCTTGGTTCGTCATTTTCATCTTCGTTGCAAAGCAGCAGTACGCCACCCTCCAGTAGCAGTTCGGGCAGTGGTGGTGGAGGTTCCTCCGGTGGCGGAGGAGGTGGTGGAGGTGGAGGTGGCTGGTAGAATTATGAAATAACCCCTGAGCCAATCAATTCCTCGCCATCGTACCAGGCCGCAAACTGACCGGGTGTGATCGCCTTTTGAGGTTTATCAAATATAATATAGAGCCCCTCTTCTTTTTTGTGGAGCGTACAAGGTTCCAATTGCTGGCGATAACGGATGCGTGAAAAGTAATCTCTGCTCTCACCAACGTTTAATTGCAAGTCGGTTCGAACCCAATGTTCATCAGCATTGGGAATAAATAATCCTTTGCGATAGAGGCCCGGATGATTTTCACCCATGCCCATATAAATGATGTTTTCGTTGGTATCGGTGCCAATCACAAACATGGGTTCGGCAAAACCTCCCATCTTCAATCCCTTTCGTTGCCCAATGGTATAATAATGAGCACCGTTATGATCGCCCACCACTTTTCCCAGATCTTTAGTGTAATGATAAGGTTCCGATACGTGAGCAAGATCACCTGATTGTTTTCCATTTTGGTAAACTGGCGATTGTGCATCAATGGCCACCACCTTTCCTTTCTTTGGTTCAAGGCGTTGTTGTAAGAAATCAGGTAAGTGAACTTTGCCAATGAAGCATAGCCCTTGAGAATCTTTCTTTGCAGCGGTTGCCAGCCCGGCTTTTTGTGCAATCTCCCGCACTTCTGGTTTCAATAATTCACCTACCGGAAACAATGCTTTGGAAAGTTGCTCCTGCGTAAGCTGACACAAAAAATAACTTTGATCTTTGTTCGGGTCTTTACCTGCAAGCAGGCGATAAACTTTTTTACCGTTTATTTCAAGTTCAGATTTTCGAGCGTAATGGCCAGTGGCCACATAGTCGGCACCGAGTTTTAGTGCGGCCTTTAAAAAAATGTCAAACTTGATTTCACGATTACACAACACATCCGGATTAGGTGTGCGTCCGGCCTGGTATTCGCGGAACATATAGTCGACAATTCGTTCCTTGTATTCAACACTTAAATCAATGGCCTGAAATGGGATTCCCAGATGTTGAGCCACAATCATCGCATCGTTGCTGTCGTCAAGCCACGGGCATTCATCGCTGATCGTTACGGAATCGTCATGCCAGTTTTTCATGAACATGCCAATCACCTCGTACCCCTGCGCTTTCAGCAGGTACGCGGCCACGCTGGAGTCCACTCCACCTGATAAACCGACTACTACTCTTTTCATTTCATGTTGCCCCGGACTTGTTCCGGGGCCCCTCTATTCGGTACCTGAAAACTGAGACCCCGGCACAGGGCCGGGGATATTCTGTTTTATTTTATAGAAGTTAAATCTTTGGCTAAAAGTTCATTTACAATCTCGTTAAATCGCTGTTTGAATTGCTCGTGATAAATTCCCGTTCCGGGTCCTTCAAACCCTGTATGAATGTGTTTTACTTTTCCATCTCTACCGATAAAAATTGTAGTCGGAAATGCCGTGATGCCGCTTAGTGCGGGAAGGGTGGCAGAAGCTTTCGTCTTATCATCAACACCGGCTATCACAAAATCATAGGGCACACTCCATTTTTCTTTCATTTTTTTTACCCGCTGACTGGCATACGCAAAATCATCTTTGCGTTCGTACGCAAGACCCAGAATTTCAACGCCCCTGTCTTTATTCTTGTTATACCAGGAGGTAAGAAACTTCGTTTCATCCATGCAATTCGGGCACCATGTGCCGAAGATCTGGAGGATCACTACTTTGTTTTTATATTTTTCATCGGTAAGGCTAACCTTGTTTCCGTTTATATCGGGAAAACTGAATTCAATTTTGTCGTATCCCTCTTTTAAATACGTGATGGATTCGGTCTTGGGTAGTATTGGATTTTCTGTCTTCGTGCTGGTCCATTGCTGATGAAAAGTACGGCCAGCCCAAAAATCACCCAGCAGGGTTGAATCGTTTTGTTTGGTGGCAGTAATTAAATAGAGATGGTTGCCATCAAAAGTACTCATGTATAATTTATTGTATGCCACACCTCCCTCAAGAAACCGGTAATCGCCACTGGGAGTAAGGAAAGATCCTTCAGCGTATGAACCGCGTTGCCTCACCATACCGATTGCCTGAGTAGTATCATTTTCATCGGTAAATTGTACCTGATATGTACCGGAGAAATTTTCCGCGTTGGCTGTGCTGTCTGTTTTGAAAAATCTGAAATCCTGACCAAATGCTGCATTGAACGGAATGCGGTAATTATCACGGTAGTTTAAAATGAAGAAGCCCTTCAGGCTATCACCGTGTACGGCCACCCGAAGCTCTGCATCAAATACATGCAGGACAATATCAACAGAGTCATCATGAAATTCGACTTCATCCAGTAATAAATCTTCAGTGGCATTTTTGAGGTACACATCGAATCCCCCGGTTGAATCATTGACAACCCGGAAATTAAAGGGAAGTTGTTGGCCCTGGATATCAAGTACCCCGCGCCAAATACCCGTTTTTAGTTCAGACGGGGAGTGGGAGCATCCACAAAAAATTGCGGTGAAAGCCAATAAACCCCAGAAAAGTATCCTCATACAACAAAGCTTAAAAATGAAAGCGCAAAAATGCGATATTTTGTGTTAATAGTTAATCGTTAATTGCCGTGGCGATCAACAACTAACCATTAACGATTAACCGCAACATGTTGAATAATTTAAAAGTTCTAGAACTAGCCTCGGTACTGGCCGGCCCCAGCGTAGGGCAGTTTTTTGCCGAATTAGGTGCAGAGGTAATTAAAATTGAAAACCTGAAGACTGGAGGAGATATTACCCGAACCTGGAAGGGTGTGGGCGAGCAAACCGATGACCGCTCAGCGTATTTCTGTTCGGTGAATTGGGGTAAGAAGTCAGTAGCGCTCGACTTAAGTACAGTCGAAGGAAAAACAACGGTTAAAAAATTAGCAGCCGGCACCGATGTGGTCATTGCCAGTTACAAGCCGGGCGATGCCGAAAAACTGGGCGTTTCTTTTGAACAACTGAAAGCGCTTAATCCCACAATAATTTATGGGCAAATTACCGGGTACGGTTCTGACAATGATCGTGTGGGGTACGATGCGGTTATTCAGGCGGAGTCGGGGTTTATGGATTTAAATGGAGACCAGGACAGCCCGCCTACTAAAATGCCGGTTGCGCTCATTGATGTGTTGGCAGGGCATCAGTTAAAAGAAGGTTTATTGCTGGCGTTGTTAAAACGCGAACGCACAGGGGAAGGAAGTTTTGTGGAGGTTTCGTTAATTCAAACCGCTATTTCATCGCTTACCAATCAGGCTACCAATTGGCTGGTGGCGAAAAAACTTCCATCGCGGCAAGGGTCGCATCATCCCAACATTGCTCCGTATGGCGAATCGTTTCTTACAAAAGATGGTAAGCGAATTTTGCTGGCGGTGGGCAGCGACAGGCAGTTCTTTGATTTGCTGCATGTTTTAAAAATTGATCCGGTTGCATTCGAGCAAAAATTTTCAACGAACCACAGGCGGGTAGAGAACCGGGAAGAATTAGGCACGGTGCTGGGTGAGAAAATCAGGCAATTGAATGCAAGTGAATTGCTTCTGAAAATCCACCAATACAAGATACCCGCTGGAATGATTCAAAATGTGAGAGACGTTTTTGAAATGAACGAAGCAAAAGAGTTGCTCATGAATTCGGGTGGTATTACCGGTGTTAGAAGTTTTGTAGCCAAAGCACACGATGACCAGTTAACGGCAGGTACCCTTTCTCCACCGCCACATTTTGGCGAGCACACCCACGAAGTAAATACTTTCTCTTAAATCCTTATTTTTACCAACAAAGACCACGAATGGAGAGATTTCTTCAACGGATCATCAGTCTGGGCACCCATGCCGACTACCTCGACCACCTCAACAGACGAGTTGTCTACACGAACATTATTTACATTTCCCTTCCGATTGTTTACCTCATTTTTGTACTGATTGATATTGAAAGCTTTTGGGTACCAGTTCAGGACCTGGACTGGGATCAGTTTATTTTTGTGGTTGAAATCGGAGTTTGCGTGGCCGGTATTTACCTCAATAAAATTGGGTTGTCGCTGATTGGAAGATGTATTTTTCTGTTAACCTGGCCATTCCTGCTGCACATCATTCCCGTCTGGCACCAGCATTCTCCTTCTGATTATTTTCTGGCCTTTCCGGTTGGTGTCATTTTTCATGCCGTGCTGATTCAATTGATGGTCTCCATCAGACATGAACGAATTTTCTTTTGGCCTTTTATGATTGCCAATTTTTTACTGTTGTTGAAGGTGCCAACCCTATTGTTGCAATTTGCCGACAGTACCACTGCCAATCTTACTGAGTTTGTTTCGGATCGATATTATTTTCTCGATTCTGTTTTGTATTGGCTCTTATTTTCGTTGGTGGTGTATTTTCTGGTACGTGCCATCGATAATTTATTTGACAAGGTTGCTCAAGATCAACTGCTGATTGAGGATCAAAAGGAAGAGCTGGCCGCTATGAATGAAGAGTTACTCCAGAGCAACGATTCATTACATAAACTCAATGAAAAAATATCGGGATGGAATGAAAACCTCGAAGAAACCGTTGCCAGCCGGACACGCGAAGTGGAGGAGCAAAACACCAAACTAAAAGACTACGCCTTTTTCAATGCGCATAAATTACGAGGTCCTTTTTGCCGGATTAAAGGGCTTATGATGCTGCACGATCTGTTGGATGATCCGGTAGAAAAAGCCAACACGAAAGATCTCCTGAATATCAGCGTAGCTGAACTTGATTCGGTCATATCGGAAATCCAGCAGATCGTGAAAGAAGCGGATATTCAAAAAGGGCATGGTAACCAAACACCGTAGCTCCAGAAGCGCGAGTTGATTACCGTCCCGACCGCCAACAAACGATTTTCACCTCATCTGGAAAAAGTTCTGGGATTCTCAACCCCTGCGTTACTTTCGAAACCTGAACCATAACCTTATGAAACACGCAATGAAATTTTTGATTGCCGCATGCGTACTCCTTTGGGGCGCAGCAGCAGCACAACCGGGAGGATTTAACGCACCACCGGCACCTAAAGATCCGATGGTGGAGGCCATCATAAAAGAAGCTACTGAAAATTCGCAGCTTGAAAAACTCGGTCATGAATTGATGGATGGTATTGGCCCAAGACTGGTAGGGTCACCTAAAATGCAACAGGCGCACGACTGGGCTGTGGCAAAATATACAAGCTGGGGAATAACAGCCCGCAACGAAAAGTGGGGCGAATGGCGCGGATGGGAAAGAGGCATTACCCATATTGATATGATCTCACCATGGGTAAAATCACTGGCGGGTACGCAACTGGCCTGGAGCCCCGGCACCAAGGGCAAAACACTAACCGGTGATGTGGTAATTGTACCGGATGTAGCCGATTCGCTGGCTTTCCAGAAATGGCTGCCCAGCGTGAAAGGAAAATTTGTGATGATCTCTATGAACCAGCCCACCGGTCGTAACGATGATAACTGGGAAGAATTTGGTACGAAAGAATCATTCGAGAAAATGAAAAAGGAGCGCACCGCGCTCAACGATGCGTGGAGAGAGCGTATCAAGAAAACAGGCAAGACTAACGCCACCCTTCCTGTAACATTGGAAAATGCAGGAGCAGCCGGCATTGTGATGTGTTATTGGTCGAACTGGTCTGGGTCCAATAAGATTTTTGGAGCCAGAACCAAAAAAATTCCAACCATTGATTTGATGCTGGAGGATTACGGGTTGCTTTATCGCTTAATAGAATCAGGTAAGTCAACAAAAATCAGCGTGCGGGCCGATTCAAAGGAAACCGGAATTGCCCCTACCTATAATTCAGTAGCGGAGATTAAAAGTACGACCAACCCAAATGAGTACGTAATGCTGTCGGCTCACTTCGATTCATGGGATGGCGGAACAGGAGCAACCGACAATGGAACCGGAACACTGGTGATGATGGAAGCCATGCGCATCCTGAAAGCTGTGTATCCAAATCCTAAGCGTACCATCCTGGCTGGCCATTGGGGCAGCGAAGAGCAGGGATTAAATGGATCGCGCGCATTTGTTGAAGATCACCCTGAAATAGTTTCAAACCTGCAAGCCTTATTCAACCAGGATAACGGAACCGGCAGAGTTCAGAATATTTCTGGACAGGGTTTTTTACATGCGTATGAATACCTTCAACGCTGGCTGTCAAAAGTACCGCGTGAGTACAAAGTTGACCTGGAAACAACATTCCCCGGTTTTCCCGGTGGAGGAGGTTCAGACTTTGCTTCGTTTGTAGCAGCAGGTGCCCCCGGATTTTCGCTGAGTTCGCTCAGCTGGGATTACGGAACATTTACCTGGCACACCAACCTGGATACTTATGATAAAATTGTATTTGATGATGTACGCACCAATGCCATCATGACGGCCATTCTGGTGTGGCAAGCCTGTGAAGACCCCAACAAAACATCACGGGAGAAGAGTGTTTTACCGATAAGTCCGCGTACCGGTGAACCCGGAAAATGGCCGGAGCAACGGAAGGCAACCCGTAAGGGTGGGTTAGATTAAAGATAGCCTAAACTTTTGAAAATGTCCTGCATTTATGGTGCGGGACATTTTTTTTACAGCACATCCATCAAGGTATTGGAGCTGACATGCTTATATTATCGTAATGGTTTGACTCTTACTATTACCCCCGAAATGGGATGGTGATCTTAAACGAAGTGCCTTCATTAAGCCTGCTGATAAACGATATCGTTCCCCCTAGCTTATCAATTGCTCTTTTCGCAATGTACAGTCCTAGTCCATTGCCTTTGGAATTGTCATTTCCACGAAAATACATTTCAAATATCCGATGCTGAATGGTTGATGAAATTCCCTGTCCGTTGTCCTCAATAATGATGTTGATGTTACTGTCCGAAAGGGAAGTTCGTATGGTAATTTGTGGATTGATCGGTGTACTGAAATGGATTGAATTTTCGAGGATATTCTCCAGAAATATCCGAAACAGATGGTCGTTAATTTTTACAATATGGTCTTGATTTTCAGCTACTACTTTTATCCCGCGACTTTCAATCTTACTGTTGAACTTTTTAATGCATTCGGAGACCAATTGATTTAATGAATACTCGGCAAGCTGACTTTCAAAATCAATATTGCTGATCGATTGCAACTTAACGAGCATCGCGTCAAGGCCGATCGTGGTTTCACGAACCTTTTCAAACAGGTCGATCGCTTGTTTGTCCTGCACGGTGGCTTTTGCAATTTCCGCCAAGCCTAAATAAGTAGTCAGGGGCCGTCTGAAATCATGTGAGGTTCTGTAGAAAAAAGTTTCCAGTTCATGATAAGCAATATTAAGTTGACTGGTTCTTTCATCAACTTTTTTTTCCAGGTTAAGGTTAGCTTCTTGGATCTTTTCAGATTGCTGCTCAATCTCATGGTTCTTTTCTTTTAATTCATGGTTGAGCGTTGCCAGTGTACTGTTTGATTCTGCCAACTCTTCAGATTGAGCCTGTATTTCCTCCTGTTGCTCCAGTATTTCCTTGTTTTGCTTTTTGAGGATTTCCTTTGCCCGCGTTCTGGCCTTCAGCAGTTGATAAATAGTGATGAGCAGGATGATCAGCACCACCAGACTAATCGTAACAATGAGGATAATCTTTTTTTGAAAGGCTATTTCATCTTGTTGGTGACCGATCTTTTCCTCTTGTAGTTCATTCTCTTTGTGGATCAATTGGATTTCGTTAGCCTTCTTTTGAAGTTGAAACAGGGCGTCTGCTTTGGCGATTCGGCCTGAACTGATTTCTTCGCTCAGACTGTCTCTCAGCTGCGTATAAAGTTTGTAGTATTCAATTGTTTGTTGGTTATTTCTTTTTGCTTCAGAAAGAAAAATGTAATTCTTGTAATTGACTATGAGTTGAGTGGGGAGCGGTATTTTTAAGGCTAATTCTTTAGCCTGATTCAGGTAAAAGGCAGCTTTGTCGTATTGCTTATTTTTTGCGTAGAGAAACCCAAGTTCGTTGCATATAAATACCATTCCTCCTTTATTTCCAATTTTTTTGTTGGTTTCTAATGCTTCGAAAAGCAGTTGATAAGCCTTTTTGGTTTCGCCAAGTTCAATTCTTACCAGGGCTGTATTGTATAACGTGTAAGATACGCCCCACCAGTGCTTGATTTTTTTTCGCATAGCGAGGGCATCTTCAAGGTGCGCGAGGGCTTGTTGTGGTTTTCCGGTTTTTAAAAGAGCATAGCCGATCAGGTTATTGTTTTGTGCCATGTGCGCTGAGTCCTGGATGGTGGCTGCAATCGCAGCAGACCTGTTCGCATTGTCGATTGCAAGCGAATAGTTTTGCTGATAACTGTAACACCAACCAATTTGAGTATACGCAAGAGCCATGTCCTGCCTGGCATTGATCGCCTCAAATTCTTTTAGCGAGTTAAACAAATAGTCGTAAGCAGTATGGTATACACCCTGGTTTTCGTACAACTCGCCAATTTTATAAAGCAGGTAAGCATAGTAGCGTTTGTAGGTATTTGATTTCATTCTGTCTAGTGCCTCCTCATAGTTGGCAATGGCTTCATTGAAATTTCCTCGTACGAAATTTGTTTCTCCACGGCTTAAGCTTAACGTCATGTGAATTTCCGGATCGTTAATATTAGCGATAAGCATGGATGCTTGATGGTAACAATATTCAGCCGAGTCATACATGGATAAATCGGTATAAACGGCTCCAATATTTCTCCAGGTATCGGCCAATCGTACGGAGTCATTGGAAAGCAGCCTGATGTTGAGTGCACGTTTCAGGAGGGAAAGTGCCTCATCGTTGTGCGACATGGCATTAGCTAAAATACCGGAGCTGGCGTAAAGAGAGGCGTGAAGGGAACCAACTTTCTGATTCTTTATACTCGCTTCGGCTTTGTTAAGATAAATTTTTGCTGAATCAAAATAAGCCTGTTGTCGATATACAATACTGAGTCTTAAATATGTTTTAACCGGGTAATCTTCAGTTTCCGAACTCTTCACAACACGCAATGCCCGGTAATAGTAGTCGCACGATTTTTGGTTTTGCCCTTTATAATAGTAGTAGGTTCCAATAGAGGTAAGGGCCTGGGCAATTCCTCTGGTATATTTTGCCTGCGTTGCCAGGGCCAGCGATTGCTCGGCATTTTCAAGCCCTTTATCAAAATTGTGGGTGTATAAATTTTCTGCCAGTTCAAAATACAGATCAGCTTTCTCCTTATCGGACGATGCGCTTACAATTGACCTGGTGAGGGCATCAATTTTTTTTGTCTGGGCGTGAACCAGAAGATGGCCTGAAATGGCCAGCAATAGTAAAGTAAGTGGAAAGCGGGGCTTAGAAATCACAGAGATACTTTCAGAGAAATAAAGATAGCAAAAATTCATAGGGTCATGTGTGGTTGGCGTGTGGACACACATAGGCATTGAAAAAAACCTATACTGAGGTCTTTTATAATCCAGAACTATCATCCTTACTGGCTACCTTAAGAATTTCATATCTTGCACAATGGCTCAAGTTTTGTCCTGGCTTAAAAGTCCATTTAACCTCCTCGATACACGGCAGGCAAGGCTTAAACTCGTTCTTTTTTGTGGGTTGTTCGGGTGCTTGTTTTTAAATGTTTTTCACCCCTTCAATATCGATTACTTCTTCCCGAATGTGAACGCGCCCATGTTTGTGATTCTCACCTTCTTTGCCGTTGCCGGAACGGCTGCGCTTGCGCTCTCGCAGTTTGCCGTTCGGTCTCTTATTCAGGTGAATGACACCACACGACTTGGTTTTATCGGTTGGCTGTTGGTTGAGTTCTTTATTATCTCTGTTGCCATTCATAGTGTGAATATTTATTTGTTGGAGGTATCGTTTTTTAACGGACACGAGTATCTCCTCACGTTAAAGTATACCCTCATGACCTTGGTACTTCCGTATATGATTGCGTTGTTACTGCTGTATGTAGAAAGGCAGGTGAAGGTTGTTAACGAACTTAGCCTGCAGGTACGTAAAACAGTTGGGCTTGATGCCATCACCATTTTTGATGAGAATGGTAAAGTCGCAGCCAATATCCCGGTTAAGAATATCCTGTACTTCAAGTCAGACGATAATTACATACACGTATATTATAGAGATGGAGACAGTGTTAAAAAAGAGCTGATCAGAACGAACCTTAAAAAACTGGAGCAGGAACTTAACTTTCCTTTCCTGATCCGGATCCACCGGTCGTACATGATTAATTCCCAAAACCTGAAATCGACCATAAAAACCCCCAAAGGATATTTGGTTAAGTTAGAGGGCAGTACAGACGAACCTTTGCCAGTGTCGGCAACCTATCAGTCGGCCTTTGAAGGAAAGATCATTAAGATGGGATAAGCCCAAAAATTCACCCCGAATAATCAAAACTTACCCCAAAGGGCGATTGAAAGGTGTTTAGTGTCTGAAAAACGACTCATCTTGTACACTTAATTTCGGGTAAACTATGTCATCAAAAACCTGGTGGGTTGTTGTGGTGTTGGTCATTTTTTCGTGCTCAACGAAGTCGGGGTCCGAAACGGGCTCGTCCTCTCCGGCACAGGAGTTTTATGCTTCTGGCGATGCTATAAAAGGAAAGGATTTGTTTACAACCTGTACGGCATGTCATGGCGATCAGGGCCAGGGGAGTATTCAATTCCATGCCCCTGCGTTAGTCAATAACGAACCGTGGTATTTATACCGCCAGCTCATGAATTTCCGAAACGGCATCAGGGGAGGAGATTCTTCAACGGATACGTTGGGTTTTCAAATGGCGGCTATGGCTAAAACGTTACCCGATTCAAACGCGGTGGCCAATGTGGTAGCCTATATCATGAGTTTGCCATCAACGCAACCTTTAGCCGCGGTGAAAGGCGACATCAGGAAGGGCGAACGCAGCTACCAAAGTGTTTGTGGTTCCTGCCACGGACAGGCCGGAAAGGGCAATAAGTTAATGAATGCCCCCAGGCTAAACGGTCTTGAGGACTGGTATTTGCGAGTGCAGATTTCAAAATTCAAGAACTCCGTAAGAGGTGCACATCCTCAAGATGTATATGGAGCCCAGATGAAGCCAATGGTAGATATGCTTCGTGATGAGCAGGCCATTGACGATGTGGTGGCTTATATTCTTTCTAGTAACCAAACCGATAGTATTCAATAATGAACCGTGTACTCATTATCGTACTTGTATTGGCGCTGGCTTCCAGCGTAATGATGGTATGCACCCGCGAGGAAGAGAAGCAATTGTTTGCTCTTTGTAACACATGCCCTCCGGGTTTTGAATTAACGGAGAACAATACCTGCAAGCTGAGAACGCTGTATCAGCAATATGAATCGGGCAATGGAAATGAAAGAGGTGTTGGCGGGTTGAAAACAGCGTTGCCTAAAGTTCGCGATGGCTTTACACCTCAACAAATTGATTTAGGCAGGTACTTATTTTTTGATCCTGTACTTTCAAAAGACGGCACCATTTCATGTGCATCTTGCCACCAGCCCGATAAAGGCTTTAGCGATGGGCTTAAAACCGGTGTTGGAATACATCAAGCGTCCTTAAAGCGTGCCTCGCCAACCTTGTGGAATGTGGCATTCTATAAAAAGTTCTTTTGGGATTCACGCGCGGTTTCGTTGGAAGAGCAGATGGCTGGGCCTCTGTTTTCAGAAGAAGAGATGGGAACTACACGCGAGCACCTGTTAGAAACATTAAATGGTATTGAAACTTATCGCCAGTTGTTCAAACAAGCCTTTCCGGAACGACAGGCAGATGAAATTCAACTGGAAGAAATTTACACATCCATAGCGGCATTCGAATCAACGTTGATATCATTAAACAGCCGGTACGATCAGTACGCGCACGGGTATCCGGATGCGCTTTCAAAAGCTGAGCTGGAGGGTTTGAATATTTTCAGGTCGTTTGTTGCACGCTGTGCCGAGTGTCATACCCCTCCTTTGTTTACGAATCAGCAAATTGCTGTAATTGGATTAGGCGAACCCGACAACCGGCCGCTCGACCCGGGGGCGCAAACAGTTTTTAATGAGGTTTCAATGCGTGGCGGATTTAAAGTTCCTACGCTGCGGAACATTACGCACACGGCACCTTATTCGCATTCCGGCAAGTTTGATTCCCTGCGTGATATGGTAAAATTTTATACACAGGGTAGGGGGCATGCGGTTCCAACAGGAGAAAAGCTTCACATACACTGGCACATCTGGGAGCCGCAGTTAACGGATCAGGAAGTCGACAGACTGGTTGATTTTTTAGCGGCTCTTTCTGACGAAAGTTTTAAACCAAAAGTTCCGGAACAGGTACCGTCTGGTTTATTGACTAAATCAACAGGGTCGAAACAAGAACAAGAAATAGTATCACATCTAAAACAGTAAAAGCTTAACCACTAACCTATGAAAGTACTCAAACTGATTGTCCCCATCTTGCTATTCTTTGCAGTGGGTATTTATTGCGGAAAACTTTTTTTCGGAAGAGGCAGTGATGTAGCCGCACCTGTGCCCTCGTACTTTAGTCAGCAGGCAAACGCAGGTGATTCTACCGGAGTAGCCGCAGGCACCGTTACCGGGAAAATCCACACGGTAAAAGAAGGCTCGTCCATTCAGGAGGCTGTGGGAAAGGCAAACCCCGGAGACCTCATCCGCATTTATCCGGGCGTGTATCATGAAACGGTTTATATCGACAAGGATAATATTACGTTACAGGGTGTTATTGAAAATGGGGAATGGCCCGTGCTGGACGGTGAGAAAAAAATGAACGATGCTGTTCTTTATTCGGGCAATAGTATTCTGATTGAAAACCTGAAGATCACCAATTACAAAGGCAATGCCATCATGGGGCAGGCTGGTAATAACTATGTGATCCGGAATAACTGGATTGTGGATACCGGTGTGTACGGAATTTTTCCACAATATGGCAAAAACGGGTTGGTAGAAAGAAACATTCTGTCCGGCATTGAAGATGCTGCGATTTACATTGGTATGTGTGATAACGTTGACGTACGATTTAATGAAGTGTACGGCAATGTGGCGGGTATTGAAATTGAAAACTCGAGGCACGCGTTGGTTGAGTTTAACTATGCGCATGATAACACCGGTGGCATTCTGGCATTTCTTACACCAGGGTTGCCGATTAAAACCTGCTTTGACGTGATTATTCGCAGCAACTACGTGATTAATAACAATACTAAAAATTTCGGGGCAGTAGGCTCAACCGTTTCGCATATCCCGAAAGGTACCGGCATTTTAGTGATGGCCGCAGATGATGTAACCATCGAAAATAACTTTGTAAGTGGCAATGAAAATTCGGGTATCACCATTACCGATTATGGATTTGCAGGTATTGATCATGCCAGCGATCCGGAATCAGAGCCCAACTCCGACCGCATTACCCTGCTGAATAATTTCATGAGCAACAATGGCAATAACCCCATTGATGATATCAAGGCTTTGATGGTTACCAAACTTTCCAAACTGGGTCCCGATATTATTGCCGTGGGCGGAGGTGAAGGAAGTTGTATTGTTAATCCCGGAGCTTACCGAACCTTTGGAGTTGATAAGTTCGCGAATTGCCAGGCAACGGATACCCGCATGGTTAAAACCTATTTGCTGGATAAACCCGTTGCACCCCGTGCAACAACCCTGAACGAGAAAGGAAAGATGACCTACTATGCTGTGTGTTCAGGATGTCATGCGTATAATTCAAGGCTGATCGGTCCCCCAATCAATGCCATTCAGGCACTCTATAAAAACAATCCTCAGGGTATTATTGATTACATCACCAATCCTGTTCATAAGCGTGAGGATTACCCTGAAATGCCGCCACAAAATTATTTAACAGAAGAAGCACGAAAAGCGGTTGCCGAATATGTACTGACATTAGAAAAATAAATATCTTGAGAAAAGAAGAACCTCCAAATAAAAGGATTAATCAACCATAACAGTTTTCTTATGAAACCAGGAATCATTTTGTTAGCCATGTTACTTACCCTTTCGGTAACAGGTTGGGCGCAATCAGAAGTATCGGGTACAGTGTTGGATGGTGACACCAAACAAGCTTTACCCGGTGTGAGTGTGGTGGTAAAAGGAGGAAGCCAGGGAGTTTTTACCTCAGCCGAAGGAAGTTTCCGGATACCGGTCAATCAGTTCCCGATTACATTGGTGTTTTCGTTTATCGGATTTGAGACTACCGAAGTGGAGGTTACATCGGCACAAGCTCTAAACCTTGAGTTAAAGTCATCGCCTCTTTTTATCGATGAGGTAGTGGTATCGGCCAGTCGTACCGCCCAACGAAAAATTGAATCACCGGTAACCATCGAGCGGATCAGTACGAAAGATTTAACGAATTCACCCCAGGTTAACTACTACGACATGATTCAGGGGCTGAAAGGTGTAGACGTAACGGTATCCAGTATTGGATTTACATCCGTGACAACACGCGGTTTTAATACCAGTGGTAACACTAACTTCCTGCAAATGGTTGACGGTATGGATAACCAGGCACCGGGTTTGAACTTTCCATTGGGTAACGTAATTGGGTTAACACAACTGGATGTAGATAATATTGAATTGCTTTCAGGCGCTTCCTCAGCGTTGTATGGTTCGCGCGGTTTGAATGGTGCGATGGTCATGACCGGAAAAAATCCATTTCAATACCAGGGGCTTAGCGCCTTGTATACACAAGGGGTGAATCACGTGGGAAGTGAATCAGTCGATCCGGTTTCAGCTTCACCGTACACTGACTTTACAGTTCGGTATGCGAAGAAAGTAAATGACAAGTTTGCCTTTAAGGTGAATTTCCAATACACCAAAGCCAATGATTGGGCCGCAAACGACATGTCAAATAAAAATGGAACTGGTACGCGCGAAACAGATCCGGGCTACAATGGTTTGAATGTGTATGGTGATGAAACGAATACAGATATTGAACCAATACTGGCTTTGTATGCCGCAGGCGACCCCGGAGGATTGGGGCTTATACTGGCACCGGTACTCGGTGATCCAATTGTTGTTTCCCGCACAGGATGGAAAGAGTACGGTTACCTGAACAATAAGGTGCAGTTGATAAAATCCAATGCCGAACTTCGTTACAAACTTTCTCCGAATGTGGAGGCAATTGTTTCAGGAACGTTTGGAACAGGCAGTGTAGTATACACCAATGATACCCGTTATCAAATCCGAGATTTTAAGGTTGGTCAGTATAGAGCAGAAGTGAGTTCTAAAAACTGGTTTGTACGTGCCTACACAACGCAAGAAAATTCGGGCAATACATTGATTGCCGGGCCAACCGCACAGTATATGAATGAGGCATGGAAGCCAAGTGAAGCGGAGTGGTATCCGGAGTACATCAACGCCTTTATAGGCGCGTTGGCAGGCGGAGCCAATGAAGCTGCTGCGCACGCAGCGGCCCGCGAGTTTGCCGATACCGGTATGCCTGTCGCAGGTTCTGCATATTTCAATCACATAAAAGACAGCATTTCGCAGAAGCCTATTACCGAAGGAGGAACACTATTTCTGGATAGAAGTAAACTATACAACATTGCCGGTCAGTATAACTTCAGCGATGTAATCAAGTGGGCCGAAATTATTGTGGGTCTTAACTGGCGTTACTATGATCTGAATTCAAAAGGAACGTTGTTTCCGGATAAAGACGGTCCGATTAGCGTGAATGAGTACAGCGGGTATGCGCAAATCATCAAACGGTTAATAAATGATAAACTTGCATTAACAGGTTCAGTTCGTTTAGATAAGAATACCTTGTTTGGAGATCCGAAGCCAACCAGCCGTATTTCGGCTGTGTTTGAAGTAGCGAACCAAAATTACCTGCGCTTCTCGTACCAGAATGCGTACAGTTTCCCTTCTAACGTTCAGGCTTTGCAACATACATTGAATGGCACGAGCCCTGCCTCGTATGCGGCAGGTGGTTCATCGTACTTGCTGAATGATGTATTTGAGTTTAATAAGTATCGCCCATACACATATGAAAGTGTTCAGGATTATCAGAACTCTGGCGATCAGAATGACCTGGTGGCGTACGATGTAAACGACATCAAACCACAATCGGCAAACTCATTTGAATTGGGATATGCGGCCGTTATCGGTAAAAAAGTATTAGTGGATGTGCTGGGATATTATGCGGCATGGGAGAACTTTATCGGGTATACCGATGTGGCCAATACGCCCGGTACAACCGACAACACTGCTTTTCTTGATCCCGCTACCTATGTGAAATACAACATTGCTATTAATGAACAAAAAACAGTAAACACCTATGGGTATGCTGCCAGCCTCAGCTACGATCTGTCAAAGAATTTCATGTTCAAGATTAATTATTACTCTGATCACCTGAAGAATAGCAATGATGACAACACGCATAACGTGCGATTCAATACCCCATCGTATCATATGAATGCAGAGTTTGGTAATTCTGGCTTTGGCAAGAATAAACAGTTCTCTTTCAACGCGACAGCACGCTATAAGCCTGCTTATGATTATGAAGTAGCAGGTGGTCTTGGAAAAGGAACGGTACCCTCATCGCTGGTGATTGATGCGCAGGTGGGGTACAAACTTATCAAGGCAAACTCTACTATTCGTATCGGAGCCACTAACCTGACCAACCAGTATTATTCAACCGGCCTTGCCAACCCGATGATTGGCGGCATGTATTACGTTTCACTTGGATATAATGTATTCTGATTTTTAATTTGGGTTGTTTGAAGAAGAGGGCCACGGATGTGGTCCTTTTTTTTTGAGAAATTATGATTCAATGGTGTATGTTAGCACACGTTAAATTGATCCATGAAAAAGACGTTGCTTATTCTCGCGGGCATAGCGCTGATGTGCGCGGTACTCATAGCACGGTTATTTTTTAAACAGCATAATAGTTTTGTAAGTGAACGCAAGTGGTTCGCTAAGGCAGTGCGCAGTGCGCTATGAATTTTCAGCTATCGTAGATAGCGTGTGGATGTCAAGTCCTCGCAGAGTCCCCGAGACGGGAGGCTCTGCTGAGACTCGAGAGGGAGAAGGAGGAGGAATAGTTTTGAACAAGATTCCCCACATAAGGGTAATCATTTGACTATTATTCGGCATCTTAGAGGAGCTATTTAAAGATTAGATTAGTATCATGATAGGACAAGTATTTATTCTGCAAGGAAGATTGTACAGAATTCACACAAGCTATACCAATGGAATTTTCACGTTTTACAATTTGGAAGAGATAGAGGACAATGGTAGCTATAAAATTATTGCTCGGAAATCACATGATGGGGTAATAACTTATTTCGATGATAAAGCAGAAAGCTTGTTCCTTAAACCAAGAGTGGAATTGAAGAATCATAATGGACACAGTGCAGGGAGTACTCATTCTTTGCATACCTATTTTAAAAACTATTCAAATTAATCAAGTAAAACACCACGTAGTGAAGCAAAATTTAAAAAGGTACTGTATTTTCCTTCCTTTAATCATCTCATTATTTAGCACTGAAATTTATTCTCAATCGAGTTCTGACTCAACTCCTAAATTATTACTGGGAATGACGCTGAGGGAAATAAAGACTCACTATGGTTGGAAGGAGCCTAAGGATAAGACAAACGATAGACCGGTTTTTGGGGGAACCGTAGAGATGATTTATAAGGGAGCTAAAATCACTTCCATGATAGAAAGCGATGATTTAGCGAAGGATAATGAGGGTGTATACAACATGAAATGCACTAAACAAGATTTAATGGTAGATGAGAAAGATGAATCACTGCTGATAGAGCTTGTTAAATCATGGGGATTCATTCATCTAAAAGACATTAGGATGGGTGATACATTCGTTCGTGATAATGGTGAAAGTTATTATCGAATTAAAAGAGATACTTTTAAAAGCCGCTCAGGTACAATTGTATCTTTTGAGATTTATTATAATAAGAAAAATGGATGAGTGGATGAAAAAAGCCGCTCCCAATGAGAACGGCTCAAAACTTAGCCACCCCCCAAGCTATCCGGAGTTTGTTAATTTAAAAAGAATGAAAAGCTGTCCCAAGCTATCCGTAGTTTGTTAATTTCAAAAGAATGAAAAGCTGTCCTGAGTTTGCAACTCAGGACATTCCTTTTTAAAATTAGCAAACACAACTCACCATGTCGGAAGGAGGCTATAAAATTAGAAATAAAGAAGGCATCCATTTTATAACCTTTGCTGTTGTAGAGTGGGTTGACGTTTTTACACGAAAAGAATACAAGGATATTGTACTTGATAGTTTGAGACATTGCCAAAAAGAACGGGGACTGGTGGTGTATAGCTGGTGCATAATGAGCAATCACATTCATTTGGTGGTGTCAGCAAAGCAGAACAATACCAGCGAGGTTTTACGAGACTTTAAAAAGTTCACATCCAAAGCGGTTGTTAAAGCGATCAATGACCATCCGGGTGAAAGCCGAAAGGAATGGATGCTGGAAATATTCAGAAAAGCGGGAGCGTCAAATGGACGAAACACGATCCATCAGTTTTGGAGACAGGACAACCAGCCTAAAGAATTGTTTAGCTCAGGATTCACCAGACAGAAGTTAGAATACATACATAATAATCCGGTGGAGCCGGAATTGTTGATAAAGCGGAAGAATATTGTTACAGCAGTGCAAGAGATTATTATGAAGGGAAGAATATTGGTTTGCTTGAAGTTGAGTTTTTGGATTGAGATGATTTGTGTCCTGAGTTGCAAACTCAGGACAGCCACGGTTAAAGCACCAACGTCATGATTTTTTTACCACTAAAACAGGCAACATTCAGACATCATCAGGGGGTGGTCAGTTTCACCGGATAACGGTGGTCAATTTACACCGGATTGAGGTGGTCAATTTGCTCCGGATTGAGGTGGTCAATTTGCTCCGGATTCGGGTGGTCAATTATACCGGATTCTCCAGCCTGCAGGTTAGTTCACAAGCGAATATTATTCGGTTTTTCAGGAAAGGGAACCTGCTAGTTAGTGATTCACTCAGTATGCACTAACCGGTTTTGGCAGAGCATTCTTTATGAAGAGAATGGTAGAGAACGCAACCTGGTTTTGTCCTAATCCTTTCGTTCCAGTCTTGAAATCCACTTTCTAATACCGGTACAATTAAATTTTGTGGAGTCGATGTAGTTGCAGATCCTATTTTATAGATGGAAACGAATGCCCAAAAGTGGGTGAAATGAGTACTTTTTTGTTATAAAATGTAAAAAAGTGGTTGAAAGTGGTTGAAAGTGGTATAAAATTACTTATGTTTGTTTAGAAAGAGAAGACAACCACTACAGTCTATGACCTTTTTCACCAGTGAATACGAAAGTAAGCTTGATGCCAAAGGCAGGTTGGTACTGCCTGCGCGGATCAAAGCCCAGTTGCCGGAAGGCGATTCGGAGCTTATGATCAGGCGTGGTTTCGAGCCTTGCCTCATTATTTACCCCATGGTGGAATTCAAGAAGGTGTTCTCAAAAATTTCCGGTCTTAACGAGTTCAACGAGGAGTATCGCCTCCTGCAGCGCAATTTTTTGTCTGGAACAGTTCCGGTGGAATTAGACGGCAATGGCCGATTTCTGATTCCAAAGCACATGCTCACCTATGCACAAGTTGAAAGAGATGCCATGCTGGTGGGTATTGGTAACAAGGTTGAGGTATGGAACCCAGCCCTGTATGAGAAACACAAAATTCAGGACCCTGGTGAGTTGTCGAAGTTGGCAGCGAAATATTTGAACGAGTAACAATGGTGATCTCGTGCATCATATTAAGCGGTTGGTGCTCTTTGAAAATAAATGCTGTAAGCTGTTGGCTGTTAGCTAATAGCTATCGGCTAAAAGCTAACAGCTAACAGGTAAGCATGAGCTACCATAAACCGGTAATGCTGAATGAATGTATCGAAGCTCTTAACATTGATTCTAACGGTGTGTATGTCGATGTCACCTTTGGCGGAGGCGGGCACAGTTTGAAGATTTTAGAAAAACTGAAAGAGGGCAAGTTGATCGCGTTTGATCAGGATGATGATGCCCGAAAGCAGAGTGAAAATATTCAAAGTCGTTCTTTCACATTTTGTCAGGCAAACTTCAGGTACATGAAAAAGTATTTGAAGTTGAACGGAGTAACCAAAGTCAATGGCATACTGGCAGACCTCGGAATTTCATCGCACCAGATTGATTCGCCCGAGCGAGGCTTTTCAACCCGCTATGACGGACCGCTGGATATGCGCATGGATACAAAAAGTGATCTCACAGCTGCGAAGTTGTTGAACACGTACAGCGAGGCTGAGTTGCACAAGATTTTTGGAATGTATGGCGAGATAAAGAATGCGAAAACGGCCGCTAAACTAATTGTTCAACAACGAGTTAACAATCCTTTCGGTAGAACAGAAGACTTGAAAAAAGCATTACAAACAATTGCTCCGCGAGGGAAGGAGAACAAATATTTCGCCCAGGTGTTTCAGGCGCTGCGCATTGAAGTAAATCACGAGATGCAGGCACTTGAAGATTTTTTGCACCAATGTGGCGAAGTAATGGAGCCAGGCGGACGATTGGTGGTGATGAGCTACCACTCGCTGGAAGACAGGATGGTGAAAAATTTTATTAACAAAGGAAAAGTGTTCGGAGAAGTGGAGAAAGATTTTTACGGACACGAAATAAAACCCTTTGAAGCGATGAATCGAAAGCCGATTGAAGCTTCGAAGGAGGAAGTGGAAAGTAATAATAGAGCAAGAAGTGCGAAGCTGAGAATAGCGGAAAAAGTATAGTTGATCGTTGTTGGTTGGTCGTTATTCGCGAACAACTAACAACTAAGAACGAACAACAAATAATGGGAGAAAATAAATTAAGAATCGAACCAAAGAAAAGCTCGCGCAGCAGCAATGGAACGAGCGTATTCTCTGGCCTTGAGAAGAAGCTCAAACTGGAATCCTATTTCGAAGAAGGTTTTCCGGTACAGCATCTTCCAAAAATCATTTTTGTGGTAGCACTCGGACTTTTTTACATCGGTAATACCCACTATGCGGAAAAGACAGTCCGTAAGATCAATAATACACAGGCAGAAGTAGAAGATTTGCGTGCTGATTATACCACCATGAAATCGGATTTGATGTTTGCGAGCAAGCAATCGGAAGTAGCTAAAAAAGTAAAAGCATTTGGATTAGAAGAAAGTTTAGAGCCCCCAACAAAAATTGTGGTAGAAGAAGGTGAATATTAAGAAATCGATATTAATACGTGTACGCGTTGCATTTTTGTTTGTGATGCTTTTCGCGATTGCGGTGGTGGTGAAAACGGGCCACATTCAAACAATCGAGGGAAAGAAGTGGGCTGAAATGGGAGAGAAAATCTCCTTCGATTATAAAACAGTAAAAGCAACACGCGGTAACATTTATTCCGATAACGGCAGCTTGCTTGCAACCTCCCTGCCTTTCTATAAAGTTGCCTTTGATGCCACTAACCCCAAAGATGAAGTTTTCAGAAAAGGAATAGACTCGTTGGCATTCTTGCTCGCACGATTTTATAAAGATAAATCCTCTTCAGATTATAAGCACATGTTGCAAGATGCGCGTGAGGACGACAGGCAGTACATCATCCTGAACAGAAAGCAAATCGATTATCAGGATAAAAAAATGATGAGTGAGTGGCCCATCTTCCGTGAAGGAAGACTAGGCGGTGGTGTGATTTTTGAAAAAGTTGACTTGCGTTACAGGCCATTCTCAAATCTGAGTAAACGCACCATCGGTTTTGTTAACGAAAACGATAAAGGGGCCGGACTGGAATTTAGTTTCAACGATCAGTTAAACGGGCAAGATGGTTATGCGTACTACCAAAAAATTGCCGGTGGAATCTGGAAACCAATTTTCGATGCCAACAATGTAAAAGCTGTAGATGGATTAGATATCCAAACCACACTTGATATTAACCTTCAAGATGTTGCCGAAACTGCTTTATACAATGCCATGATGGAGCATAATGCCGATGATGGTCTGGTGATGGTGATGGAAGTAAAAACAGGCGAGGTAAAAGCAATTTCAAACCTGAGCAGCGATGGTAATGGTAGTTTTTACGAAAAATTCAATTTCGCAACAGCTGGTTCATTCGAGCCCGGCTCAACGTTCAAGCTGGTGACGATGATAGCGCTGCTCGAAGACAGTGAGGTGGAGTTAACAGACAGCATTGATACCGGAAATGGCGAGTATAAATTCTATCGAAACATTGTACGCGATCATGAAGAAGGAGGCCTCGGTACAATCACCGTTCGGCAGGCATTCGAGCATTCATCAAATGTGGCCATGGCAAAATTGGTGGATAAAAATTTCGGAAAACGGCCGCAAAAATTTTTAGATCATGTTGATCACTTAAAGCTCAACAAACCCCTCAACATACAAATTGCAGGTGAACCCATGCCCAAGTTTAAACGTCCCGGAGAGAGAGGGTGGAGCGGCATCAGCCTGCCCTGGATGGCCTATGGTTATGGCGTTGAGTATACCCCCCTGCATACACTTGCCCTTTACAATGCCGTTGCGAACAACGGTAAAATGATCAAGCCAATTTTCGTTACCGAAATCAGGAAAGCCGATGAAGTGAAGGAATCGTTTGAAACAGAGACCATCGTTGGAAAAATCTGCTCCGATAAAACCCTGGAGAAACTGAAAGTAATGTTGGAAGGTGTGGTGCAGGATGGTACTGCTCAAAACATCAAAAACAGTCATTATAAAATAGCCGGTAAAACTGGAACAGCCCAGATTCTCGAAAACGGCAAGTATACAAAGAAGTACATCACCTCATTTGTTGGGTACTTCCCGGCACATGCCCCGAAGTATACGGCCATGGTGTTAATTAAAAATCCGCGTGGTTGGTATCAATATGGTAGCAATGTAGCAGCGCCTGTATTTAAAGAGATTGCCGATAACATTTTTTCACGGGATATCGACCTGCATGTGTCAGAGGAAAAGGAAAGATTTTCTGAAGCAGGTGTGTTTCCGGTTATCCGGGCCGGCAACCAGGAAGAATTAACAATGCTGTGCAATGACCTTGGCGTTTCTAATCATACCAGAACGGAGGAAGAGTGGGTTCGCGCATCAAAAAATGGAAATGCAGTTGACTGGAAAAAGAACATCATGGGTAAAGGCCTTGTGCCCGATGTGGCAGGTATGACGTTCCGCGATGCCATTTATCTATTAGAGAAAGAAGGGTTGAAGGTTTTTTATGAAGGAAAGGGTCGTGTAGCAAGTCAGTCCCTCACACCCGGAACAAGAATTTCAAAAGGAAGTAGAATTTTCATCAGGCTGAATGGCTGAGTTAAAAGACATATTATATAAAGTATCCATCACCTCTTCGTATGGAAATATGGGCGAAGATGTGAAAGGTATTTGTTTTGACTCACGTCAGGTAAAGCCAGGTTTTGTTTTTGTTGCAGTAAAAGGCACGCAATCCGATGGACACGAATATATCGCGAAGGCAATACAGTCAGGGGCGAGTGCTGTTGTATGTGAAAAGTTACCCGAAACAATACATGAAAAAGTTGCCTACACCACCGTCAAAAATAGCGCACAAGCGCTGGGAATTATTGCTTCTAATTTTTTTGGCAACCCGTCACAAAAATTAAAACTGGTAGGCGTTACCGGAACCAACGGAAAAACAACAGTGGCCACCTTGTTGTATCAGCTTTTTGGATCGCTGGGGCATCGTGCGGGACTGATTTCTACCGTTGAGTACCGTGTGATTGACCGGGTGTTGCCCTCCACCCACACTACACCCGACCCTATTCAACTGAATAGGTTATTAAGCCAGATGATTGAAGCGGGATGCACCCATGCCTTCATGGAAGTGAGTTCGCACGCGGTTGATCAGGAGCGTATAGCTGGGTTAAAGTTTGCCGGAGCCATATTCACCAACATCACGCATGACCATCTCGATTACCATAAAACATTCGAGAACTACATCAGGGCAAAGAAGAAATTTTTTGACGAGATCGGCAGCGATGCTTTTGCCCTGGTAAATGCCGATGATAAGCGCGGCATGGTGATGCTCCAAAACACCAAAGCAAAAAAACAATCCTTCGGCCTGAAAAAAATGGTTGATTTCAAAGGAAAGATTTTGAGTAATACCATTCAGGGATTGGAGATGGAAATTAGCGGCAAGCAGGTTTGGTTTAAACTAATCGGAGATTTCAATGCCTATAATTTATTGGCGGTGTATGGGGCGGCTGTTTTGCTGGGAGAAGACTCTGATCAGGTGTTAACCTTACTATCCAAAATGAAAGGCGCTGTTGGAAGGTTTGAGTTGATTTTGCCAGGTTCAAAAATCACCGCCATTGTTGATTATGCGCACACACCCGATGCACTGAAAAATGTACTGGAAACCATTTCGCAATTCCGTAGCGGAAACGAGCAGGTTATTTCCATTGTGGGTTGCGGAGGAAACAGAGATAAAACGAAGCGCCCGTTAATGGCTTCCATTGCTGTTCGCTACAGCGACAAAGTTGTGCTCACATCGGATAACCCACGCGATGAAGAGCCGATGGCAATCATCAAAGAAATGCAAACCGGAATCGGCCCAAGCGATGCGCGCAAAACAGTGGTGATTGCCGATCGGGAAGAAGCTATCAAAATGGCCTGTATGATGGCAAAGGAGAAAGATATTGTGTTGGTGGCAGGCAAGGGACATGAAACGTACCAGGAAATCAAAGGAGTGAAGCATCCTTTTGATGATAGAGAAGTAGTAGAGAGAATGCTGAAGTTATTCAATAATTAATGATCAATGGTCGATATGCCGATTAGCCAATTGAAAAAATGAGGAATTAAATGCTGTACTACTTATTTGACTATTTAGATAAGAATTTTGACCTGATCGGAGCGGGAGTGTTCAAGTACATCTCTTTCCGTGCCGGGATGGCTGCGTTCATTTCTTTATTGATCACAATTACGTTTGGTAAAAACCTCATTAATTATTTAAGGAAGAAACAGGTAGGCGAGGAGATAAGAGAACTTGGATTAGAAGGTCAGGCTCAAAAGAAAGGAACCCCAACCATGGGAGGTTTGATCATCATCGCAGCCATTCTTGTTCCGACTTTACTTTTCGCAAAACTCGATAACATCTATGTTATCTTATTAATCACAGCCACAGTATGGATGGGGTTAATCGGATTCCTTGATGACTATATCAAAGTTTTCAAAAAGGATAAAAAAGGGTTAGCCGGCCGTTTCAAAATTGTCGGTCAGGTAGGCCTGGGACTAATAGTTGGGTTCACCCTGTACTTCAACAGCAATGTTGTGGTGCGTGAAGTAAAAACCACGCCAGACGTTACGGCTGTGGAAGCCGTGGCAGAACAGAATTTCAAAGATGTCAAATCAACCAAAACTACAGTTCCGTTCTTTAAGAACAATGAATTGGATTACAGCAGCTTCCTTCCTGCATACATGAAAGAGTATACATGGGTAATTTATGTGCTGATAGTGGTAGTTATTGTTACGGCTGTTTCCAATGGTGCAAACATGACGGATGGCATTGACGGGTTGGCAGCCGGTGCATCCGGAATTATAGGAATAACGCTCGCGATTTTTGCATATCTCTCTGGTCGTGTCGACTTCTCAAGTTATTTGAACATTATGTACATACCTAACCTGAGCGAGTTGGTAATTTTTTGCACGGCATTCGTGGGCGCGTGTTTGGGTTTCTTGTGGTATAATGCATACCCCGCGCAGGTGTTCATGGGCGATACCGGAAGTTTAACACTCGGTGGTATTATAGCCGTGGCCGCTTTGGCAGTGCGCAAGGAATTATTAATCCCGGTACTGTGCGGAATCTTCCTGATCGAAAATCTTTCCGTGATGATTCAAGTAGCCTACTTCAAGTACACAAAGAAAAAATATGGTGAAGGAAGAAGAATCTTTCTGATGTCGCCTTTGCATCACCATTATCAGAAAAAAAATATTCACGAAGCCAAAATCGTAACACGGTTTTGGGTTGTGGGAATTTTATTGGCAATTCTATCATTAGCGACCCTGAAATTAAGATGAAAGAACGAGTAACCATATTGGGTGCAGGTGAAAGCGGAACCGGGGCAGCGTTGCTTGCCAAGGTGAAGGGCTTTGAGGTGTTTGTTTCTGATCAGGGTACCATCAAGGATAAATATCGCGATGATTTGATCCGTAACAAGATTGAGTTTGAAGAAGGTAAACACACAGAAGAAAAAATTCTTTCTGCAAAACTCGTGATCAAGAGCCCCGGTATTCCTGAAAAAGCAGAGATCATCAAGAAGATCAAAGCGAAAGGAATTGAAATGATTGATGAGATCGAATTTGGCTTTCGCTTCATCAATGGAAAGGTGATTGCGATCACAGGTACAAACGGAAAGACCACAACAACTTTGTTGACATACCATTTAATGAAGGCGGCAGGTTTTAGTGTTTCCTTAGCCGGAAACGTAGGGGAGAGCTTAGCAAGAAAAGTAGCGAATGGAAATTCCGACTGGTATGTGCTGGAAATCAGCAGCTTCCAGTTGGATGGAACAAAAACATTCAAACCTGAAATTGGTATTCTGTTGAATATCACACCCGATCATCTGGATCGTTATGAATACAATCTCCAAAACTATGTGAACTCAAAGTTTCAGCTGATCCAGAATATGGATGCGAACTCGCAATTCATTTACTATGCGGATGATGATGTAATTGCTAAAGAGATTGCTGACAGAAAAATCCTTTCACGAAAAATTTCTGTGTCTTTAAAGGCTGGTTCGAAAACACCTGTTTTCTACGATCGTGAAATGAATTTCAACCTGGCTGAAAAATTCTCGGTGGCGCAGGGCGATACAACCTTGAAAGGCCCGCATAACCTGATCAACACCATGGCCGCTGTTTCTGCCGTGTATCTGGCTGGCGCAAAGTTGAATGCGATTCGTGAGGGATTAAAAACATTCAAGAATGCTCCTCACCGTTTGGAATTGATCGCAACCATCAATGGAGTTGATTTTGTAAACGATTCAAAAGCAACCAATGTCGACTCAGTGGTTTATGGACTTGGAAGTTATAACCAGCCTTTGATCTGGATTGCCGGTGGCATTGATAAGGGCAACGACTACAACATGATTAAAGGTCAGGTTCAGCAAAAAGTAAAAGCTTTAATCTGTTTAGGAAAAGAAAACGAAAAGCTGAAAAAGTTTTTTGGAGGTATAGTGCCCGTGGTTCATGAAACGCAAAGTGTGAGCGAATTGGTGCGCATGGCGTTACAGGAGGCAAAAAAGGGAGATGTAGTTTTATTGTCACCTGCTTGCGCAAGTTTTGATCTCTTCAGGAATTATGAGGACAGGGGAGATCAGTTTAGACGGGCAGTACTTGATTTGAAGAAGGAGCTTGAAGGAGTTAGTATTTAGGAGTTAGTATATAGGATATAGAATACAGGATGAACTCAGTGAAAGATAAAAGAGAACCGGCAAAATCATTTCGTGACCTGATTGTTTGGCAACGGACTCATGAATTGGTTTTAGGTGTTTATCAGGAAACTAAGAATTTTCCGAAGGAGGAACTGTATTCATTGACTTCGCAGATCAGAAGGTCGTCTACTTCTGTTAGTGCAAATATTGCAGAGGGGTTTAAGAAGAAAAGTGATAAGGATAAGATAAGAATATTAAATATAGCTCAAGGTTCACTTTCAGAGACCGAATGTTTTTTAATTCTCGCACGAGACCTTGGTTATGGAGATATGAAAATATTGATGGCAAAGGCAGATGAAGTTGGAAGACTATTAGAAGCATATATGAAAGCAATAAAGGGAAAGAAATGAATGCTATATCCTATATCCTAAATTCTAAATACTAACGGGTATGACAAAGCTAAAAGAATGGGCCGACAAAAATCTGCAAGGTGACAAAGTCATCTGGGCGGTTGTATTTGCACTGTCGCTGATCAGCATTCTGGTAGTATACAGCTCGATCGGATCGCTGGCTTTCAAACGGTCATCAAGCCCGGAAGCGATTTTGATCAAGCATACCTTCACCGTTTTCATTGGATTGGCTGCTATGTGGTTAGCACACAAAGTTGATTATCGCTACTATTCCCGTCTTTCAAAAATTGCGTTGTGGATCAGTATTCCTTTGCTCTTATACACGTTCAAGTTTGGGGTCGTAATAAATGACTCCCCACGATGGATTAACCTACCATTGGGTTTGTCTTTTCAACCATCAGACTTTGCCAGCTTGGCCCTTATCATTCATTTGGCCAGCATGCTTTCAAAGCGTCAGCAAAACATCGATGACATTAAGGAGTCGCTTATACCCATTTTAATATGGTGCGGTGCCATCAGCGGATTGATAGCACTAACCAACTTATCCACTGCCGTATTATTGCTCGCCACTTGTTTTCTGATCATGTTCATCGGTCGCGTGCCCGTAAAATATCTGGCCATGTTAATGTTGGTGGGAATTTTAGCGGGTGCCGTGGCAATCAAGTTTGGTGTGCGTGGTGAAACCGCCAAGAATAGAATTTTAAGTTTTGTGCAAGGCAAAGAACTTCCCTTTCAGGCACAACAAGGGAGAATTGCAATTGCCTCTGGTGGAGTTTTTGGGAAAGGCCCCGGTAACAGTGCACAGCGAAATGTACTTCCGCATCCGTACTCAGATTTTATTTATGCCATCATCATCGAAGAATATGGAATGATTGGAGGCGGAATTGTATTGATTTTGTATTTGATTTTGCTTCATCGCGGAATGAAAACAGCTTATGCGAGTGAGCGTGCCTTTGCCGGATTACTTGCTGCAGGTTTGAGTTTCGATCTGGTCTGTCAGGCCATGGTTAACATGGGCGTTGTGGTAGGCCTTGGGCCGATTACCGGTCAACCCTTGCCTCTCGTCAGTATGGGAGGAACATCGATGGTGTTCACCGGATTATCGGTTGGAATTATCCTGAGTGTGAGCCGTGGTGAGCGTGACGAAGTATGGGCACAAAAAGAAGGTGGAGAAGTAAAAGAAAGTAAAAAGGAAAGTAAGAACGTAGCGGTAGCAGCGTAGTGGAACAAGTTAGAATCATATTAAATGCTTTAAGCTTCGAGCTGCGAGTTTCGAGCCACGAGTTTTTCTGGAATACCGAACAGTTTACAACTCGTAACTCGAAACTCGAAACTATTAATTTAGTATTACAGAGCTTTCAATTAACAGCAAAAAGAAGTTGAAGGCTACTCAACCATATCGTCTCATCATCAGCGGTGGAGGAACCGGAGGGCATATTTTCCCTGCTATTGCCATTGCCAATACTTTCCGTGAACGTCATCCGGATGCTGAGATTCTTTTTGTGGGAGCTGAAGGAAGAATGGAAATGACACGGGTGCCTGAAGCCGGCTATAAGATTATCGGGTTGTGGATCAGTGGACTGCAAAGAAGTCTGAAGTTTTCAAACTTAATGTTCCCGGTGAAGTTGATTGCGAGCTACTTCAGGGCGCATTCCATTGTAAAAGATTTTGCACCAGATGTAGTTGTCGGAACAGGTGGTTATGCCAGCGGCCCAATCATGATGGCTGCCACGAGTAAGCAAATACCGGCACTGATTCAGGAGCAAAATTCATTTGCAGGATTGGTGAACAAACAGGTGGCTGATAAAGTCAGCAAGATTTGTGTGGCATATGAAGGGATGGAAAGATTTTTCCCAAAAGTGAAAATTGTATTAACTGGTAATCCTGTAAGGAAGGATATCCTGGTCATTGACGGAAAGAGAAATAAAGCATTAACACAATTTGGATTAGAGTCTGGAAGAAAAACCTTGTTAGTTATTGGTGGAAGTTTGGGGGCGAAAACTATTAACGAAAGCATTCTGGGTGGAATTCAAAAGCTGATTGATGCCCAGGTGCAGGTGATCTGGCAAACCGGAAAAGGATATTATAACGATTATCAAATACAGCTGGGTAAATACGATTTGAGGAAGATTAAAGTATTTGATTTTTTGAAAGAAATGGATTTGGCGTACGCTGCTGCCGATGTTGTGATTTCGCGTTCGGGAGCAATTGCCGTTTCTGAATTGTGTATTGCAAAGAAGCCATGCATTCTGGTGCCTTCTCCCAACGTGGCGGAAGATCATCAAACAAAGAATGCGATGGCATTGGTAAACAAACAGGCTGCACAGTTGGTAAAAGATGGAGACTCCCGCACAACATTGGTGGATGAAGCGTTGAGGCTGTTGTTTGATGAGCAGCGCTCTGCCATGTTAAGCGAGAACATCAGCAAGCTTGCAAAGCCAAATGCAACGAATGAAATAGTAGATGAGATAGAAAAATTGATAGGATTAAGAAGCGTGAATTAATGAAACTCGGGAATTACCATAACATCTATTTTCTTGGTATCGGTGGTATCGGTATGAGTGCTTTGGCCCGTTGGTTCATGAAAAGCGGACTGCATGTTTCAGGATATGACCGCACTGCTACTGCATTAACTGCCGAGCTTCAGCGTGAAGGTATGGCTATTCATTTTGAGGATGCGGTGTCAAACATTCCAAATGAGGTAATTAAAAATAAGGAAAAGACGCTGGTTGTTTTTACTCCGGCTATTCCGAAGGATCATGTTGAGCATAACTATTTGAAAGCTGAAGGTTATACCATCATGAAGCGTTCTGAAGTGTTGGGTTTGATCACGAAGAGCTATAAAACAATTGGTATTGCAGGTACACATGGGAAGACAACAACTTCTTCCATGGTTGCGCATATTCTGAAATCAGCCAAAAAGAATATGGTCGCTTTTCTCGGAGGAATAACAACCAACTACGAATCGAACCTGGTGATGGAAGGTGAAGTAAATGCCGATACAGTTGTTGTTGTAGAAGCTGATGAGTTTGACCGGTCGTTTTTGAGACTGTTCCCTGAGATAGCGATAGTAACTTCTGCTGATGCCGATCATCTGGATATTTACGGGAACCATGAAGCCATGCTCACATCGTTTCGTGACTATGTGAAGCAAATTAAGAATGGAGGTTCATTGATTATCCATGAATCCGTTGAAGAAAAAATAGCGAGTGACCTCACGCATGTCACCAAACATATTTACAGCATGAGCCGGGGACAATTTTTTGCCGGCAACATTACCGCGCATAGCGGATTTTTTGAATTTGATTTGTGCGGCTTCGGCTCACAGGTTGAAAGGATCAGGCTCGGTGTCCCCGGTTTTCATAATGTTGAAAATGCGATAGCTGCTTCTGTTGCTGCTCACCTAAGTGGTGTAAGCATGGGTAACATAAAAGAAGCATTGGCCTCCTTCCAAGGGGTAAAGCGCAGATTTGAATTCGTGTTGAAAGGCCGCAAGGTGATTTTTGTGGATGACTACGCGCATCACCCGACAGAAATTGAGGCATTCCTAAAGTCGATGAAGTCGATGTACCCGAGAAGAAAATTGACGGTTATTTTCCAACCCCACTTATTTACCCGTACCCGCGATTTTGCCGAAGGTTTCTCTAAAAGCCTGAGCATCGCAGACGAGTTGGTGCTGATGGATATTTATCCGGCTCGCGAATTACCAATCCCCGGAGTTGATTCCGATCTGATTTTCGGAGACGTCACCAGCAAGATGAAAATCAGGTGTAGTAAAAATGATTTAATGGAAAAACTGAATGCATTGGATATTGAAGTGCTTGCTACCGTTGGAGCGGGAGACATCGATACGTTTGTGCAGGCGATTAAAAAGATGTTGATGACGAAGTATGAAAATTAAGGTAAACATCAAACGTGAATTAAAAATCAGCGCAGCTCTCGCAGTGCTCTTTTTCTTCATTGGATTTAGCGAACGAAAACAGGGTGCGGTAGCGGTAAAAGATATCATCATCAAAGTTGAGAATGTGAATGAAAACCAGTTTATCGATGAAGAGGATGTGGCTGAACTGATGCAGTTAAGTCAGGAAAACATGAAAGGCGCCACTCTTGACAGGCTTAATCTGAAGGAATTAGAAACACGGATCAAGTCTAACCGATTTGTAAAAGATGCTGAGCTATACAGCGATTTAAAAGGAAACCTGATTGTAAAAGCCATTCTTCGCAGGCCAATTGCCCGCATCGTTCGAAATGATGGGCCAGACGGTTACATCGCGGAAGATGGAACGATCATGCCCGTGTCCGATAAGTTTACAACCCGTGTGGTACTGATCAGCGGTTCCTTTTCCAACCAATTATTGAAAGTTGAAAACCTGAACAGGTTTATTGAAGGGAAGCAATTGATGGAGATGTTGAAAATTATTCGTGAAGATGAATTTTGGAGAGCACAGATTGCCCAGCTTGATATTGACAACAGAGTTCACGTGGATATTTTCCCGCAAGTGGGTGGTCAGCTGATTGAGTTTGGAAAACCTGATAACCTGGAGGAGAAATTTAAGAAGTTAAGAATTTTTTATAAGGAGATACTCCCTAAGCAGGGATGGAATACCTATGAACGAGTAAATGTAGAATATCAGGGACAAATCATAGCGGAATAAATTATCGAGTAAATACTCAAGACTAAGGACTAAATACTAAATACTAAATACTAATTATTACAAAGAACAACCACTTAAAGATTACGGTCATGGAAAATGAAAAAATTATAGTAGGTCTCGACATCGGTACAACAAAAATATGTGCCATTGTTGGTCGCAAAAATGAATTCGGTAAGCTCGAAGTATTAGGTATGGGTAAAGCTGAATCAGAAGGTGTTGTAAAAGGAATCGTTTTCAACATCGATAAAACTGTTCATGCTATTGAACGGGCAATTAAAGATGCCAGTGACCAGGCAAACATTGATATTGCCGTTGTTAATGTTGGCATTGCCGGCCAGCACATCCGCAGCTTTATTCAGCATGGCGGTATCACACGCTCGTCTAAAGAAGACGAGGTGACCATTGAGGATGTAGAGCGGTTAACGCAAGACATGTACCGCATGGTAGTTCCTCCCGGAAGTGAGATCATTCACGTGATGCCACAGGATTACATGGTCGACTACGAAGAAGGAATTAAAGAACCTGTTGGAATGTCGGGTGTGCGTTTGGAAGCCGACTTTCATATTATTACGGCACAAACAAATGCCATTAATAATATCAATAAGTGCATCAGAAGGGGTGGCCTTGAAACAGATGACCTCATTCTTGAGCCTCTTGCTTCCAGCCTGGCAGTGTTGAGTGAAGAAGAGAAACAGGCCGGTGTTTGTTTGATTGATATTGGTGGTGGTACGACCGACATCGCCATTTTCCATGAAAACATTATCCGACACACGGCAGTCATTCCATTTGGTGGCAACATTGTTACGAACGACATCAAACAAGGCCTGATGGTGTTGCCGCAGCAGGCGGAACAACTGAAAACCCGTTTTGGAAAGGCAATCTCGGAAGAAGCAAGCCCGAACGAAATCGTTTCAATTCCTGGAATCAGAAACCGTTCAGCAAAGGAAATCTCTGTTAAAAACCTGGCAAACATTATTCAAGCTCGCATGGAAGAAATCATCGAGATGACCCATGCTGAAATTATCAGTTCGGGGTATGAGAATCGGCTTGCCGGTGGAATCGTCATCACCGGTGGCGGGGCGCAACTGAGCAATCTCAAGCAACTGGTGGAGTATATGACCGGCATGGATACCCGCATCGGTTATCCGAATGAGCATTTGGGAAAGAGTAAAATAGAAGCAGTGAAAAGCCCGATGTATGCAACAGCTGTGGGGCTTGTACTTGCAGGGTTCCGCTCGCTTGATGAGCGAGAAGACCGCTACAAGGAAGCACGGGAACAAGTTAAGGCATCGAATAAGCCGTCCCGGAAAACCATATCGTCCAAAAATTTCTTCAACGAAATTCTTACAAAGACTAAGAGCTTGTTGATTGATGACCTGGATGGTAAAAATGAGTATTAACGAGTATGGAGTCCTTAGTCTTAAGTACTCAGTACTAAAGACTCAATACTAAAGACTAATTACTATAAAGAGAAACCACTAAAAATTAATATTATGTTAGACACCGGATCGTACAAATTCGACATCCCCAAGCACAACACGCTAGGGTCTCCGCGATCAATTATCAAAGTGATAGGCGTTGGCGGAGGAGGCAGCAATGCAGTAAACCACATGTATCGTCAAGGCATAAAAGACGTTGAGTTTGTGGTATGCAACACCGATTTACAGGCACTCAATGCTAGTCCTGTACCCACCAAATTACAAATTGGTGTTGACCTTACAGAAGGGTTAGGTTGCGGGGCAAATCCCAAAGTTGGGAAGGGCGCTGCCATTGAAAGCAAAGAGCAAATCCGCGAGTTTTTAGATGGCACCAAAATGGTGTTCATCACAGCAGGTATGGGCGGTGGCACCGGAACTGGCGCTGCTCCGGTGATTGCGAAAATTGCCAAGAGCATGGGAATCCTGACGGTAGGTATTGTTACAGAACCCTTTGCTTTTGAAGGAAAGAAAAAGCTTGCGCAAGCTCACTTGGGTATTAAAGCGTTGCGTCATAGCTGCGATACCGTGCTTGTGATCCTCAATGATAAGCTGCGCGAAATTTACGGTAACCTTCCAATCGGCCAGGCATTTGCACAAGCTGATAATGTGTTAACCACAGCGGCAAAAGGAATTGCCGAAATTATTACACTGGCTGGCTATGTGAACGTTGACTTCCAGGATGTTCGTACCGTTATGCACAACGCTGGCCCCGCAGTAATGGGAACAGCCGAAACAAGGGGCGACAATCGTGCGCGCAATGCGGCTAGCGGAGCGCTGTCATCTCCTTTGCTCGATAGTTGCGATATCATGGGAGCTAAGAAAATACTGCTTTCGATTGTTTCTGGAGCAGAGGCCGAACTGCAAATGGATGAACTGATGGAAATCACAGAGTACATCCAGGAACAGGCAGGACAGGAAGCTGAAGTAATTTTCGGGCATGGCGTTGATCCTAATTTAGGTGACCGTCTCCGAGTTACAGTAATCGCTACCGGCTTTGAAGGTGATGCAGAGCCTGAAATGGAAAGTGACGGCCCAACGGTTTTAAAGAATGAACCAACGCCTGAAAAGAAGAAGGTGCATGATCTTGATAGAAGTCAGATCTGGATGTTTGAATCCGATAACGCTACAAGTCAGCCAAAGGAAATTCAACTCAAACAAAGAGAAGAAGCGCCCACTCCCGAAAAGGAGGAGGAGAAACCCATGGAGCGTGACATCGTATTCACCGGACCTTTTAATAAAATCGATTCAACACACGACTTTGATGATGAAGATGAAGGAGATGACTCTCTTTTTGCAAGTCATGACGATGAATTTGAGCGTGAGACGGAACGGTATGGCGATCAGGTAATCAATGATGAGGGTATGATGGAGTTGCGTTCGGCCAAGCAGCGCCTCAAGCAACAGGCTGATGAACGCAAAGAGAAATTGAAAAACGTACGGAAGCACGAAATGACAAAGGAGGAATTTAATGAGAAGTGGGCATTACCTGCCTATTTGCGCAGAGGGGTAAAGATGGATAATGTGCCGCATTCATCTGAGCAATTCATTTCAAAATACAATTTAAACGATGATAACAGTTTGCTGGGGAACAATAAGTTCTTACACGACAACGTAGATTAATTCCTCACACTGAGCCCCTGAGAGAGGAGGCGGATGAGGATAAAAAAAATTGAAATGCGATTAATGATTTCAACGAGTTCAAAGGTATGGCATTTGCGGTGCGTCTGGTATTTTACTCCATTCGTAGTGGTTGTTGGTGGTAAATATTTTTTGCCGGTGCCGCAATGCCTTTTTATCAATCCTGCCTGAGGCGGGACATTTTTTAACCTTTGAAAAAGCCCCGACAGACGGTCGGGGCTTTTCTTTTTATGAGGATTT
>JBAQPU010000004.1:0-11285 GCA_049306095.1 Cyclobacteriaceae bacterium | reverse complement strand
GTGGCCTTGTGGGATGCAACTCTTACTCAAATAGGTTGCCAGAATTACCAGGGCGCCAGTACAGATATTGAAACGGATTACTATGGATTAACAGCAGGACAAACGTATTACATCTCGGTTGATAATTTTGTTGGTACCGGCTTTCGCGGAACGTTTAAGTTGTGCTTAAGTGATGTAGTGGATTACAATTTTTATGAGGGCGCAGCGGATGTCACCAGCCTGATTAATACTTGTTCGGCTGATGCGGCATACACCACACTAAATGCCACAGCCGATCGATCCGCAGGCTCCTGCTGGAGCAATGGTTCGAATTATAACCGATGGTTTAAGTTTACGGCCACGGCCAGTCAGTATATAAAAGTACAGGTAAAAACCGGTGGCAGTGAAGGAACTATTCAAAATCCCTTTGTTGCTTTGTGGGACGCAGCACTTACCCAACTGAATTGCCAGAATTACCAGGGTGCCAGCACGGATATTGAAACGGATTACTATGGATTAACAGCAGGGCAAACGTATTATATCTCGGTTGATAATTACGTTGGTACCGGCTATCGCGGAACGTTTAAGTTATGTTTAAGTGATGTGCCTGATTATAATTTTTATGAAGGCGCAGTTGATGTCACCAGCCTGATTAATACCTGTTCGGCTGATGCGGCATACACCACACTAAATGCCACAGCCGATCGATCAGCGGGTTCCTGCTGGACCAACGGTCCGAATTACAACCGATGGTTTAAGTTCACCGCTACGGCCAATCAGTATATTAAAGTGCAGGTAAAGACAGGTGGCAGCGAAGGAACCATCCAAAACCCGTTCGTTGCATTATGGAACTCATCTTTAACCCAACTGACGTGTCAAAATTATCAGGGCGCCAGTGTTGATATTGAGATCGATTATTTAGGTTTAACTGCCGGGCAAACATATTACATCTCAGTTGATAATTACGTTGGTACCGGCTATCGCGGAACATTTAAACTTTGTTTGAGCGATGATGTTGATTATAACTATTTTGAAGGAGCATCCGACATCACCAGTATGATTAACGGGTGTTCCGTAAATGCTGCTTACACCACATTAAATGCAACACCCGATCGCTCTGCAGGTTCATGCTGGAGTAATGGTCCAAACTACAACCGGTGGTTTAGGTTTATAGCCTCATCTACCGGGTATATCAAAGTTGGGCTTAAGACAGGTGGCAGTGAAGGTACCTTACAAAATCCACTGTTGGCGTTGTGGGATGCCGCATTAACGCAATTGAACTGTCAGAATTATCAGGGAGCCAGCACGGATATCGAAACAGATTATTATGGATTGACTCCGGGCGCCTCTTATTATATTTCTGTAGATAATTATGTCGGGACTGGCTATCGCGGAACCTTTACGTTGTGCCTGAGTGATGTAATGGATTATAACTATTATGAAGGAGCCACACTTCTTACCGACCTGAATAACTGGTGTTCATCGAATGCGCAGTACACCACACTAAACGCGACCCCCGACAGAAACAAAGGTTCATGCTGGTCGAATGGCCCTAACTACAACCGATGGTTCAAGTTTGTGGCGTTGTATCCAACAGCAACCGTTCAGGTAAGAGTTGGGGGGGCAGAGGGAACGATGCAAAACCCTTTTGTTGCGCTTTGGGATGCCAATGGTACCACTCAATTGGCATGTACAAATTATGCAGGCGCTTCAACAGATATTTCATTAACCTATAGTTCTCTAACTGTTGGAAATACCTATTACATTTCTGTTGATAATTATATTAGTCCAGGATTCCGGGGAACCTTTACCCTTTGTGTCACAAATGTAAATCCAACCGTCTTTTATTCAAGAGCTGATGGTGATTGGGGTTCATCTAACACCTGGTCTAATGTTGGCTTTGGCGGGGTAGCTGCAGCTTCAACTCCGGTGGCCGGAAGTGTAGTGAATATTCGCGACAATGCTATAACGGTGACATCAAATCAGACCTGTGCCGAGGTCAATATTTCTGTGAGTGCAAGTAATACCTCGTTAACAATTGACAATGCGGCACTTACCGTTGCAGGTAGGTTTATTGTTTCGAATTCATCCAACAATTCCAGTGTAACCACTGTTCAAAACAGTGGGTCGATAAACGTAGCGAATGATGCAATTGTTACCCGAGGCGGGGGTAGTGGAGGTGTTCAACTGAATTTGCCGGCAGGTACGATGACTGTAGGGCGGGATATGGTATGGAACAGCACCGCAGGAACAGTATCTGAAAATACGATCACCGTGAGCAATGCTTCTTCCGTTTCGGTCGCGCGTGATCTTACTTTAAGTTCAATCGGTGGAATGAAAATTGGGTTTACGTTCAACAATACCTCTACCTTGGCCATCGGCAGAGATATGACCTTCACTGCAACATCTGCCGGTATGACGGAAGCAATTTTTAATAACTCTTCGTCCATGAGCATCAGGCGAAATATCCTCCGTGGGGGAACTCCTTTTGGTATGCTGACATTCAATAATTCATCTGTGCTGACGTTTAACGGAACAGGAAATCAGCAAGTAATTCCTGCATCCGCTGGATCGGGTGGCGATGCGATCACTTATAGAAGTGTAGTGATAAACAACACCAGTGGTTTTGCAACAGATTTTACAATGGGAGGGTTGGCTTCTATTAACAGCGGGTTAACCATGACAGCCGGAGTTGTTCAGACTACTGCATCGAATTACCTGGCTCTGTTGAGCGGAAGTACTTGTAACCTGGGAAGCACGTCCAGCTATGTTGATGGTCCCATGACGTATGATCTGGCATCAAGCACACCAAATTCAGTGTTAAACCTGCCCCTTGGTAAAGGAAGTACCTACCGCCCGGCCGTACTTACTGTCTCTCATTCCGACAATACGCCTGTTACCTATACGGCAGAGCACTTCAATGCATCTGCCGCAGCGCTTGGATATACCTTGCCTCCAACGGTCGATCGTGTTTCAGGTGTTCGCTATTGGCAGATATCCAGACAAAATGTTGCAAACCTTAACGATGCCAGGGCTACACTTTACTATGGAATTGGATCGGGCGATGGTGTCACAGACTATACCAATCTAACGGTTGTAAAAAATGTAGGATCGGGAACAACCTGGTTTGATGTTGGCGGAGTAGCCACCGGAAACGGAACGGGCAGCATTACATCCGGTAGCTTTACAAGTTTCAGTATTATAACATTAGGAAACCTAATTGGTGGATTTAATCCTCTTCCTGTTGAACTCATCTCCTTTACAGGAAAATCGACTCCTTTCGGTGTAGCATTGAAATGGACAACCGCCTCGGAAAAAAATAGCAGCTATTTTGAGGTTCAACGGATGACCGAGGAAGGATACCAATCATTAGGTCAGGTGGCAGCAAAAGGTTTCTCGCGTGAGCAAGTTGAATATTCATTTACAGATGAAATACCGCTAATAGGCGAGAATTATTACAGACTTAAGCAAGTCGATTTAGACGGTACGTTCACGTATTCGCATGTTATTCTGGTTCGAAATGAAGTAACCTCTTCTGGTTTACATATTCAGTTGTATCCGAATCCTGTAAAAGTTAATGCTGATTTTGTCTACGTAAGCGTTGCCAGCCCTCAAAAGAATGTACCAATTCTGGTAAGTTTAATAGATATTAATGGCAAAGAAGTGAAGGCTTATCGGTATAAGTCATTGGATTCTGATAACAGGATTGAAGTTCCTACTGCAGAGTTAAAGTCTGGGATTTACCTGCTTGTTGTTCGTCAGGGCGCACTTAGAAGGGTATTACGGTTGGTGGTGAACTAAACATTTGCAAGGTTAAGAATGTGACAGGCCACAAGTCCTGCCGTCTCCGTACGCAAGCGGTTTGTGCCAAGACTAATTTTTTTATAGCCGGCTTCAATTGCCTGATCTAATTCCTTTTTTGTAAAATCTCCCTCCGGTCCGATTAATACAATGTAATTGGATTTTGGACTCACTTGTTTTAACAGGTGATCTGGATTGCTTTGATCAACGTACGCAATAAATTTTGAGGCTGCTTTTGCCGACTTAACAAATTCACTGAGCAACACCATGTGATTAATTCTTGTAAGGGTACATCGGAGTGATTGTTTCATAGCACTCACTGCCAACTTTTCAAGCCGATCTGTTTTAAGTGCAGCACGTTCGGAGTTATCGCAGAGAATAAAACTGATTTCATCGATGCCGATTTCAATCGCCTTCTCAACGAACCACTCTGTCCTGTCAGGGTTTTTAGTGGGTGCCAGTGCAAGGTGAATGTAAAATGGGCGAGGGTGTTCCTGTTCCGATGAATTGATTTTAAAGGAACATTTATCGGACTTCGATTCCGTTAATAATGCATGGTAGAGCTTTCCTTTGCCATCGGTGATTTGAATATGGTCACCGGGTTTCTTTCGTAATACCTTTGCGCAATGCCGCGATTCCTCCGGGTCGAGATGATGGATGCCATTTGGAATTTCTGGTTGATAAAACAGGTTCACTTATAGAGTTGATACAAGTTGTCCATCAGGCTGATGTATTCCTGCATAGCCTGTTCTTTTGACTTTCCTTTTAAATCGACCCAGGCATCATATTTTGCGATAGCTTTAAAGTCGAAGCCGCCCGGTCTGTCACCTGTTACGTCACCTTCCAATGCCTGTTTGAACAGCGCATATAATTTTAAAAGCTCTTCATTGCTGGGGCGTTTCGTTAATTCTTTCGAGCGGCTAACCGCGTTTTCAAATTGCTGTTGCAGATCCATAGTTTATCATTTTGAAAAGAAAAGGCTGACAGGTTTTTCCTTCAGCCTTTTAAGTTAAGGTAATCAGTCGCTAGCGTTTTCCAATATCGACATAGGAGCGAAGTTTCGCACCGGTATACACCTGGCGCGGTCTGCCAATGGGCTCATTATTCGCTCTCAGTTCTCGCCATTGTGCAATCCATCCGGGCAATCTGCCAATGGCAAACATAACGGTGAACATATCAACCGGTAATCCCAGTGCGCGGTAAATGATGCCCGAGTAGAAATCTACGTTTGGATATAACTTACGTTCTACGAAATAAGGATCTTTCAGGGCAATTTCTTCCAGTTTCTTGGCGATCTCCAACACTGGGTCGTTAACACCTAATTTAGCCAGTACATCGTCAGCAGCTTTTTTAATGATTTTAGCCCGTGGATCAAAGTTTTTATAAACACGGTGTCCGAACCCCATTAATCTGAAAGGATCATTTTTGTCTTTTGCTTTCGCAATCCATTTATCAATGTTGCCACCATCTTTCTTGATGTTTTCCAGCATCACGATTACTTCCTGGTTAGCACCACCATGCAACGGCCCCCACAGGGCGTTGATTCCGGCTGAGATTGAAGAATAGATACTGGATTTGGATGAACCGACAATTCTTACGGTAGATGTTGAGCAATTTTGTTCATGATCGGCATGAAGAATGAGAAGCTTATCGAGGGCATCGGCTACCACATTATCCACCTCATATTCCTGGGCGGGTAATGCAAACATCATTTTGAGAAAGCGAGCACAGTAATCGAGGTTATTGTCGGGGTAGTTAAGTGGATGACCTACTGCATTTTTATATGACCAGGCCGCGAATGTTGGCATTTTAGCCATCGCCCGGATGATACTCAGGTAAACAGCATCTGCCGACCGGTTTGGATCTAGCGATTCAGGATAGAAGGCAGTTTGGGTACAAAACAGAGAAGACAGCACGCCCATTGGGTGAGAGGTGGAAGGAAAACCGTCCAGTATCTTTCTGATATCCTCATGCACCAGGGTGCGTTTTGTAATGTCGTTCGAGAATTTTGTGAACTCAGCTTTTGTAGGCAGCTCTCCGAAAATCAACAGGTAGGCTACTTCAAGGAAGGACGATTTTTCGGCCAGTTCTTCTATCGCATATCCTCGGTAGCGTAAGATTCCGGTTTCACCATCCAGAAAAGTAATGGCGCTTTGGGTTGAGCCTGTGTTTTTGTAACCAATATCCAGGGTTATATATCCGGTTTGCTCACGTAAGTCGCTGATGTCGATGGCCATTTCATTCTCAGAGCCTTCAATAACGGGGAAAGTATACGATTTGCCTTCAATAATTAGTTCTACAGTTTTGCCCATGATGCGAGATTTTAGATGCTTTTAAAGATAAGGTGTTGGTTTTTAGAAAAAAATACTCCGATGCTGATTTACAAAATTTTTCAAACGAATTAATTGCCACCTAAGATCATCGGCAGTCCATCTTTGCCGGAGCCAACGATGACCACTTTTGAGTTGGGTGATTTGGCAAGCTCTAAAGTTGCCTCTATGCCTCTCATTTTCAGTAACTTATCTGTTAAACTATTGTTAATAATGTTGTTCGCCCTCGATTCGCCCTCTGCGGCAATTCGTTTGCGCTCGGCCTCACTTTTTTCCTTATCGAGGCGGTATTGATAGGCCAGGGCTTCTTGTTCCTGCTGTAATTTGTTTTGGATGGACTGACGTATTTGATCAGGCAGTACAATGGATTTGATTAATACCGCTTTTGCGTTCACATAGTTTTCGTTCAGAACTTTTTCAGTTTCAACTTTAATGGTGTTTTCAACTTCGGCCCGTTTGGTTGAATATATTTCCTCTGCTGTATAGCGTGCCAGCACCTGCCGGGTCATAGATTGGACTTCTGGAACGACCAGCCGCCCGATGTAATCGTTTTTAAACTTTTCATAGAGGTAGCCGATCTTATCGCCAAAAGGAGCATGGCGTACGTTAACATCAACGTGGATGGGCAAACCATTTTTGTCGTTGATGTCCATATTTTCTCCTGTGGTTACTTCCGATACATCAAAAACAATCAGGTCGTTCCATGGCGCTTTGGTATGGAACCCTGGCTGAAGGATATTTTCTTTGTCCAGGCCGTCTCCAAACTTATAAAAGATGACGGCACGTTCGGTGGCGCCTAATGTAAAAAACAAACTGGAGGAAATCCCAGCAATGACAAAGAGGGCGATAACACCCACAACAATAAAGGGTAGAATTCTGCGGTTGTTCATAAATCAGATTTTAAGGTTGTTACTTATTTTCTCCGGGCTTTGGTAAACCCAGAAGCTTTCCGATGATCAAAACCGAAAACAGGGTTCCCCACACGGCTTCAAAAACACTAATGTTTTTAATGAGCCTGGAAGGATTAGGGTACCCGGTATCCAGGCCACCTAAAATGCAAAAACTATAGTTTACGCACTCAGAATAGGTTGGAAAACCTAACTCTATAGCGGCACCCAAACTTCCCGGTTTAATGGTGCAAAGTAAATCGTATAAGCTGCCAAATGAAATTCCGATCATTAAAAAAACCGCTGCCGACCCCCATAATTTATCGGGTGTGAAATACTGGCTCATAAAAATATCACGGATGGCAAAGCCAATGATGGTGATTTCAACAGGGAACAACAATCCATGAATAATCAGCAAAGTAGCACGCCTGTCAATGTCCAGTACCCGGTAGTATGGAAACTCAGTCAGAAATCCAAAGATGATCATCCCGATAAGGATGACGAAAATGATCATGATGAGTATCCTGTTTTTAGTAAAATTTCTCAGTAAATCCCAAAGCAAAAAATTATACATGGTGCCAAAACCAAAGAATATGGTGATGATGAGTTTTGAGACCGCAGAGGTGCTGTTTTCCAATACAGGTCCGGAAAGCGTTAATCCAAACGTAACAATGATCACTTGTGTGATCACCACGTTCCGGTAGTCTTGTTGTTTTTCCCGTTGCAGTTCCGGTAACGAATTGACCAGGTTTTTTAACATAGTTATTAGTAAAGTGGAAATTTAATTCTTTTTCATAGTCCGTTGAAAATAAGACCCTTGCAAAGTACTGATAAATGATGTAAGCTTGATTTTACGTATGTTTCGATATTCCCTCTTTTTTTGGTTTCTTCTACCTGCCCTGCAACTTGCTGCTCAACGCGATGTAAAAGACAGTTTATTGTTGTTACTTGAAACAAACATTAGCCCCCAAGAAAGGGTAGATGTGCTTAATGAATTGTCTTACCAGTATTATGACTACCAGGACAGCATTGCTATGGTATATGCTGAAAAGGCCTTAGCAGAAGCCACTGAATTAAATTATTTAAAGGGCATTAAATATGCGTATACACTGGTGGCACTCGGGTATACCAGTAAAAGTATGTATCGGTGGGCGATACGATATTATAAAATGTCGGATGCTGTACAGGCACCCGATTCAGAGGGAATTGCTGTTTACAATTTAACGCTGCTTGGAAATACCTACCGTGACCAAGCCAAGTACGATTCGGCTATTCGTTACTATCAGATGGGAATCCATCACCATCATACCAGTGAAGCGCATCATCTGGCCACGCTATATAAGAATGTGGCAGAGGTTTACATCAGGCTTTGGCAAAATGACAAAGCGTTGAAGTATCTGGATAGCGCGGATAATATTTTAAAGTCAAGTGGTCATGCCTACTCCAGCCTTGGGGTTTGGAGTTCGTATGGAAAAGTTTATGAGAACCTGCTGCAGTTTGAGAAGGCACGGTATTACAATTCAAAAATGTGCGATGAAGCCCGAAAACTGGAGGATTACTTTCACCAGATAAAGTGTTTTGTAAGAAACTCGCAACTCAATTATCGCAGGGGCGATTTTTCGAATGCGTTGAGAAATGCCCTTGAGGCATTAAAGTTATTAGAGTCGTATTCGTACCCACCGCAACAGGTTGAAGTTTACATTCAGATAGGGGCGGTTTATATTGAATTGGGTGACTTTGACAATGCTACAAAATTTTTATTCAAAGCATTGGCGATTACAGAAAAGCATGGCTTGTCTTTCGAAACTGGACAGGTGTTTAACGAACTTGCCTGGGTATATAAAGAACAAGGCAATTACCCGCTTGCTCTTGACTACCTTGAACAATCGCAATCCATCAGGGAAAGTATTGGCGATCAGCAAGGTGTAGCCAGTTGTCATAATATTCGTGGACTTATTTATTATCTGCAAAAACGATATCAAGCTTCCCTTGATGAGCATGAAATTGCCAGACAAATCAGGCTCAGCATCCATCATGCTGAAGGTGTGGCGGCCTCCATTTTTAATATGTCGCTGGTATATGTTGATTTAAACAACATCGATAAGGCAATGAGCCTGATAAAGGAGTCAATAGCCATTGAAGAGAAAATTGATAATATTTACAGCATTAGCCTTTCGTATAACCACCTGGCCAGCCTCCTCATTGCCAAGGGAAAGCTTTCGGAGGCGCAGCACTATCTTGAACGTTCGCAGAAGCTGGCAAGACAAACCAATTCGAAACCGCTATTACGATACAATGCAGATAACCTTTCAAAGTTGTATGAAGCAAAGGGTGATTTCAGAAGAGCGTTGGAATATCGTAAGCAGTACCAGGAGTTGAATGATAGTATTTTTTCAGAAGTTAGCGCTATTAAAGCAATTGAAATGAATGCTTTATACCAGGTTGAGAAAAAGAACCAGGAGATTCAATTGCTCAATAACGAACGAGCGTTGCAACAGTCGGAATTAAAAGTTCAGAAATCGCAACTCCGGTTCCAGCTATTAATTATTGTTTCGGTGGTCATTGGCCTCTTCCTGATTTCTGTTGTGTTGTGGATTGTTTATCGCAATGCAAATCGAATCAAAACGCTCAATCGAAGCATCCGTGAGCAAAGTGAGGAGTTACAAACTCAGGCGGAAGAACTCTCTGAATCAAATAAAGCGTTGTCGAGTTTGAATAGCGAGGTGATTGAGAAAAATGAGGAAATACAGGCACAGTCTGAGGAACTGATTGAAGCCAACCAAACCATTGCACAAATTAACAAAGGATTAGAAGATAAAATTGAAGAACGTACGGTTGAATTAAGGCAAGCTTATAAAGAGTTGGATACTTTCTTTTACCGCGCATCGCACGATTTCAGAAGACCCCTAACCACCTTTATGGGGTTGTCGGAGGTTGCTAAAATTACCGTGAAAGATCAAAATGCACTGGAATTGTTTTCGAAAGTGAACGACACCGCTCATTACCTGGATAAGATGTTGATTAAACTACAGTCCATTAGTGATGTGGGAGGTCAGGAACTCGTGTACAAGGAAATTTTCCTGAAGGAAATTTTTGATAGCGTGTGTGATAATTTTCGTGAAGACCTGAAACGAAGGGGAATCAGAACGTTTTGTGACATTGACCTGAAAGGACCATTTTATTCGTATCCGGCATTGCTGCGCATTATTATTGAGAACCTGGTGGAGAATTCGATTTTCTTTTGCCAGCCGACCGATCCGTTTATTCGGCTGAAGGCTTACTCCGCGGGAGATGAAGTTGTTATTGAAGTAACGGATAATGGCGAGGGGATATCGGGCGAATTGAAAGACCGGCTTTTTGAAATGTATTTCAGAGGCAGTGAACGTTCAAAGGGAAATGGGTTAGGTCTCTATATTGTTAAGAAGGCGGTGGAGAAATTGAATGGTTCTATTTCGGTTACCAGTAAGTTGTATGAAGGCTCTTGTTTTACGGTACGATTTCCGGAGAAAAAAAATTGACCCATGTTTAGACTGGTAAGCAGACTTATTTTGAGCATGATGGGCTGGGCATCCGTAGGTGAATTTCCATATCAGCTGAAAAAGTACGTGGTTATTGTGGCGCCTCACACCAGCGGATGGGACTTCATCATAGGGGTACTGTTTCGTAAAGCCTTGCGCATGGAAAAGGCGCGTTACCTTGGAAAAAAGGAGTTGTTCAATCCTCCGTTTGGTTTTTTATTCCGATGGTTGGGTGGGTATCCGGTTGATCGGAGTAATAATAAAAACATGGTAGAAGAAGTTGTTAAGATTTTTAATTCACGCGAAGAATTTGCGATTGCCCTGTCACCGGAAGGCACCCGAAAACGTGTGGATAAATTGCGTACCGGGTTCTATAATATTGCCAAAGGTGCCCACGTGCCAATCATCATGGCAGGTTTGGATTATGCGAAGAAGCAGGCAATTTTTTCCGCACCATTCTACGCAACCGAAAATCAGGCTGCCGATTTCGAGCATATCTTAAAATTTTTCAGGCCTGTTCAGGGCAAGTTTCCCGAAAAGGGCCTCGGTCATTTGTGATTTTTTTTACAGGCAGCAAATGCACCTGTTAAATACCGGGTTATTCTGTTACGGTTGGTAATCCGGCTTCCTTCCATGCTTTTAGTCCACCGTCAAGGTGAGCTACATTCGTGTACCCCATTTGTTTTAGGGTACTGGTTGCCAATGCCGATCGGCCTCCGGAAGCACAGTGAAGAATTATTCTTTTTCCTTTGTCAAATTCAGGTTTGTGG
>JBAQPU010000003.1:0-107400 GCA_049306095.1 Cyclobacteriaceae bacterium | reverse complement strand
ACCTTTGCCATAAAATGAAAAGAGGAAATTGAAAACGTTTTCAATTTCCTCCAATTTTCCCTGCCCTTATCCCCACGCAATCTGTGAGTTACAACTTAACTCACCAACCATTTTTGTCCATTAAATCGAATTTAGGAGTCATTGTTTTCATTCTAAATTCTACCTCCTAAATTCTATATTCCTTTCAATCCTTCACCCGATTCAACGAAAGCATGCCAACCATCCAATTAGGCAATGGTTTTTCGGGATTACGCTTTTTCACACTCAGGTACCATCCAATTTTCTCGAAAATTGGAATCTTGTGGGTTTCCACAAACTCGATGAGCGTTCCGTCAGGGTCTTCCACATACGCGAACTGACCTGCAGCCTTTCCCATATCAAACGAATCGCTGCTGTCGACCGTGAAGGGGAACCCATGCTCGGCTGCTTTCTTCGCCAGGTAGTTCATTCCGTTTACATCAAAGCACACATGAATAAAGCCGAGGTCGCCCCAATTGCGATCAGCATAAATTTTCCGGGGCTTGCGGGTTTTCACTTCTATCAATTCAACCTCGGTGGCTCCTAATAAACGTCCGAAATTTCCCATTCCGGTTTTGGTGGCACGCAGCAATATTCTTCTGAACTTATCATCCGCTCCAGGTAAGCCTTCCAAATCATTAAACACATCCGTAGAGTCATACACCACGGTAGAATATCCGAGAACATCGCGATACAACGGAAGTGCCTTATCAATATCGCTCACGCCAATCACACATCCGGCTACTCCGCCATTTTTACTTTTGCGAAGTTTAAACCAACTGTTGCTCTCCACCACCTCAAACAAATTTCCATACGGGTCGGCAATGAAAAAATGCTTACGTCCGTCCGGTGCCTGAGTCAGGCCACCGATGATGTTCGCCCCTTTGGCCTTGAGCTCGTTATATTTCTCTTCAACCTCGCGCGATTTAATTTTGGTAGCATACACACCGGTATCTCCCAACACAATATCAAAAGCGGCTTTGGCAGGAGTTTTACTGGTGTATTGCCAAATTTCGAAACCGCCCCCTCCGCTCATGTTTAAAGCCAAAATAGCATAGCGGCTTTCAACCTTACCGGAAGTATAACGGGTCATCAATTCAGCCTTTGCGGCATCCTTAAACACAGGAACGTCCATCTCAAAGTGTTTTCTGTACCAGGTCCATGCGTTTTCAGCATCTGTTACTCCAATTCCTACCTGCTGTATCCCGCTGATTATGTAAGTCATTTTTAGGCTTTGATTCGTGAGGTAAATTTGCCTTCAATATTACGGAAATTATCGGTTTAACGAGTGTTAGGGTGGCGTATGGATAGAGATGAAACTCAATAAAGAATACACTGGTGAAGAAGCCTAAATCATTGAAAAACAAGACAATAGGCCGCAAAATCAACTTTAAAGAAAACTTGTGCGTTTCGGCCTGTTTCCATACCTTTGCACCTCATTTTAAAAAACTATTGTTTAACCATGAAAAACTACGAGACAGTATTCATTTTGAATCCCGTTTTGTCTGATGATCAGATGAAGGATACTGTTGAGAAATTCGTGAAGGTTTTAAAGAAAGGCAAGGCTGACGTAATCAACGTTGAGCAGTGGGGGCTTCGCAAATTGGCCTACCCTATTCAACACAAGTCAACTGGCTTCTATAACCTGATTGAATTTTCGGCAGCTTCCGAAGTGATCAACACACTCGAAACCGAGTACAGACGCGATGAATCAGTAATGCGCTTTTTGACGACCGTTCTGGACAAGCACGCTGTTATTTACAACGCGCGCAGACGCAAAGGCGAATTCAACAAGAACAAAGAAAATCGTAAACCAGTAAGAAAAGCTGAGGAGGAGCCCGCATCATGACACTCATGAACGAACCCATCAAGCGTGTAGAACTTAAGCCTAAGTACTGCCGCTTCAAGAAAAACGGTATCAAGTATATCGATTACAAGGATCCTGATTTCTTGTTGAAGTTTATCAACGAGCAGGGAAAAATCCTTCCTCGCAGACTAACCGGAACCAGCTGGAAATTTCAAAAGAAAGTTTCACAGGCTGTTAAGCGTGCCCGCACGATTGCACTGCTTCCGTATGTTGCCGATTCGTTAAAGTAATGCTAACCTTAAACAGAAAACGAACATGGAAGTAATATTGACACAAGACGTACAAGGACTTGGCTATAAGAACGATACGGTTAAGGTAAAGCCTGGCTATGGCCGTAACTACCTTATTCCAACCGGTGTTGCGATCATTGCCAATGATTCTAACAAAAGACTGGTGAATGAAAATATTCGTCAGGCTTCGCACAAGGCCGCAAAACTGAAGCAGGACGCTGAAGCCCTTGCACAAAAAATTGGTGAGTTAACCATTGAAATTGGAGCTAAGGCTGGCGAAACCGGAAAAATTTTCGGTGCCGTTACCCCTTTCCAAGTGGCTGATGCGCTGAAATCAAAAGGTTTTGAAATCGATCGTAAGAAAGTGATCTTCAAAGAACAACCTAAAGAAATAGGTACGTACAATGTATCGCTTGACTTACATAAGGAAGTAAAACATGCAATTAAAATTAATGTGGTTGCGGAGTAATCAGTTACCAAAAAAAAGCAAAAAGCCCCGGCCGAAAGGTCGGGGTTTTGTTTTTTATGGTCTTATACCATACTACCTTACCACATGTTTCGTACGGAGATTATTCCTCAGCCATTTCCGGTTACCATAAACCTGAAGGACAAAATTCTCACAACGGGTTCTTGTTTCTCAGATACCATTGGAAAGCAGTTATATCAATCAAAGTTTCCTGTCCAGGTCAATCCCTTTGGTGTTGCGTATAATCCATTCTCCATCCATAAAGTATTGCGGTATGGCTTGCACAACCAGGTTGTTCCTGATCATACCTACCTGGAAAATCAGGAATTATTTTCCAATTACGACTTTCATTCTTCTTTTTCCTCCCTTAAAAAATCTGAAACAGAAGGCAAACTCAAAGAGGTTATTGGCGGGGTTCACTACTTTCTAAAAGAAACGAAGTGGATCTTGATCACCTACGGTACCGCCTGGGTTTATGAACGAACCGATACCGGTGATATCGTTTCCAATTGTCATAAAATGCCGGCCGTTAACTTTACAAAATCATTAATGAGCCGGAAGAAAATCCTGGAGTCCTTTAGGGAGTTCCATGAAGATTTAAACTCCTTTAACCCGGGGTGCAACATCATCTTAACTGTAAGCCCGGTACGACACCTCAAAGACACGTTACCGTTAAATAGCGTAAGTAAATCGGTGCTTAGGCTGGCCTGCCAAACGATTACCGAATCCTTTAACAATACCTTCTACTTCCCTTCGTATGAGATCATGCAGGATGATTTACGGGATTACCGGTTTTACAAATCAGACATGATCCATCCATCGGAAGAAGCAGAAGAATATATCTGGAACAGGTTCACAGACTGTTGCTTCGATGCGCCTACAAAGCATTTTATTAAAAAATGGAAAACGGTTTTCACCTCGCTTCAACACAGGCCCTTTCATGTTCAAACGGTTTCTCACCAAAAATTTTTGAAAGCCACCTTAAAGCAACTGGAGGAACTCGGGAAAACCGTTGATGTCACAAAAGAAATCGAATCTGTTAAAGCACAATTGATCTGAATCAATGTCCGGCAAAAAACCAAATCGGTTAATTCACGCTGTTAGTCCATATTTACTCCAGCACGCTCACAATCCTGTTGATTGGTATGAATGGGGAAAGGAAGCATTGCAAAAAGCTAAATCCGATAACAAGCCTATTCTGGTAAGCATAGGTTACGCATCCTGCCACTGGTGTCATGTTATGGAACACGAGTCGTTCGAGAACGATCAGGTAGCTGAGGTGATGAACAAATTTTTTGTTTGCATTAAAGTCGATCGTGAAGAACGACCTGATATTGACCAGATTTACATGGACGCGGTTCAGGCATTAGGCGTTAATGGCGGATGGCCTTTAAATGTTTTTCTTACGCCTGACCAAAAGCCATTCTTTGGGGGCACCTATTTTAACCCCCAGGCGTGGGTTCAGGTTTTAAACAACATTCATCGGGCCTGCCAATCGAGGCAACACGACATTCTGGAATCAGCGGAAACACTTGCTAATCATTTAGCCAGCCAGGGTGTTAGTCAATACAAGAAAAAAGCTGAGCAAGAAGATTTCAGGCAGACGCTGGATGGAATGTTCAAACAACTGGAATACAAATTTGATCGTACCTGGGGAGGATTAGACCGAGCTCCTAAATTCATTATGCCATCCATCTGGCTTTGGTTGCTTCGGTATTGGTATGTTTCCAACAATCAGGTCGCACTTGACCATACACTTTTCACGTTAAAGAAAATCGCACGGGGCGGAATTTATGATCAGATTGGTGGAGGGTTCGCACGCTACTCGGTAGATGGTGAGTGGTTTGCCCCTCATTTCGAAAAAATGCTGTATGACAATGCTCAATTGTTAAGTCTGTATAGTGAAGCATACAGCATTTCAAAAGATGATTATTTCAAGCAAGTCGTATTTGAGACCTTTGAATGGCTCCAGCGTGAAATGACGCATCCTGAGGGAGGCTTTTACTCTGCATTAGATGCCGACAGCGAAGGAGTTGAAGGCAAATTTTACATTTGGGAATACGAGGAGTTAATCAGCACGCTTGGAGCACAGAATGGAAAAAATTTAGCCGACTATTTTGGTGCAACGCCTGAGGGAAACTGGGAGCATGGTCTTAATATTCTGATCGATACCCGTCAAACCGCCTCGAGTGATCTGACGGATGAGTCAATCCAAACAGGAAAACAAACCTTATTGAATGCCAGGAGCAATCGCATCAAGCCAGGCCTTGACGATAAAATTCTTACCGGATGGAATGCCATGACCATTATCGGATTGGTGGATGCCTTCCACGCCTTCAATGATCACCGCTTCCTTCAGGCAGCAAAAAAAAATGCAGCCTTCATTCAGAAAAACCTGATGAATGCCAATATCTTGTATCGATCATACAAAGGAAGACGATCTGCAACAGAAGGTTTTCTGGAGGATTACGCCTGCTTCATTCAGGCCTGCATTAAACTCTACCAGGCCGACTTTGATGAAGCGTGGATAACGCAAGCGGAAACGTTAACAGAAAATGTATTGGAAAATTTCTTTGATAAAGATGAATCGTACTTCTATTTCACCAGTTCCCAATCCGAAAAACTGATTGCCCGAAAAAAAGAAATCTTTGACAATGTCATTCCTTCCTCTAATGGCATCATGGCACAAAGCCTACTTCATTTAGGAACTTTGTTAAACCGACAGAACTGGAAGAACCTGGCGATAACAATGACCGTTGAATTAAGTCATTTGATTTCCAATGAACCCGGCTACATGTCGAACTGGGGAATTGTACTCACCGAAATCAGGCACGGTATGGCCGAAGTTGCCTTTACGGGTAAGGAATACCTGTCACTCAAAAACGAATTCAGGCAAACTTATCAACCGTTTACATTACTCATGGGCACAAAAACCGGAAGCTCCCTTCCGCTGTTAGCCGATAAAGCGACACAGGATGACACCTCTGTGATTTATGTTTGCCACGACAAAACCTGTAAACTGCCGGTTCATACCGCGAACGAGGCTTTACAGCAACTTGTCTGACTCATTTTGATTATTTTACACGGTGGAAATTTTCGAACAGGCTGACACCAGAAATACCTTCTTTGCAGAAGTTCTGCTACCGGTTCCTATTCCCAAATTATTTACCTACCGGATTCCTTTCGATCAAAACAACGATGTAAAACCCGGTCTGCGGGCCATTGTTCAGTTTGGCGATCGGAAAGTCTTAACCGGGGTAATCATTCAGGTGCATGAAACTCCTCCTCACGAGTACGAAGCCAAGTACATTCTTGAATTACTGGACGATGAGCCGGTGGTGAACGCACAACAGCTTAAACTCTTCCAATGGATTGCTGATTATTATTTGTGTACCGAAGGAGAAGTGTTGAACGCAGCGCTGCCCTCCGGACTGAAACTTTCCAGCGAATCTATGGTACAGATTCACCCATCATTCGACTGGGAAACCACCCTGTTTGAGTTTTCCCAGAAAGAGGAAATCCTATTAAGGCACCTTCAACAAAAGCCTCATTCTTATTCTGAGATATCAAAACTGCTGGGGATTAAAAATCTCTACAGCATCCTGAAATCGTTAGTGGGGAAAGAAGCAGCCATTTTATTTGAAGAGGTTAAGGAAAAATTTAAGCCTAAAACTGAAAAACGGATAAGGCTCACAAATGGTTACTTAACTTCAAAGGCGCTTGAAGGTGTGTTTCAACTGCTGGCCTCCAAACCAAAACAGGAATCGGTACTATTAAAATACCTGCAACTGGTTCCGGTTCTTCAGGACAGCCAGTCAAATAAAAACGGAATTTCAAAAAAAGTCTTACTCGAAGGCAATCTTTCAGAATCTTCCCTCGCCACTTTGATCAAAAATTTAATTCTGGAAGAGTTTGAAGTGGTGGTTTCACGTTTTGAAGAAGATGCTAATCAACCGTTACCCAAGATTCAATTGAGCGAAGAACAGAAAAGTGCGCAAGCCGAAATCCTGAAAAGTTTTGAGACCCATGCAATAACCCTCCTGCATGGAATTACCGGCAGTGGTAAAACTGAAATTTATATTAACCTGATCAGGAAAGCCCTCGATGGAGGAACACAGGTTTTATACCTGCTCCCTGAAATTGCGTTGACCACCCAAATCGTGCAGCGATTGAAAAAAGTTTTTGGCGCCACGATGGGTGTTTATCATTCAAAATTTTCTGATAATGAACGCGTAGAGGTTTGGAATGGCGTTGTAAGCGGGCGATTCAGATTCGTAGTAGGGGTTCGCTCGTCTATCTTCCTTCCCTTCGATAATATAGGCCTGATCATCGTGGATGAAGAGCACGACACTTCGTACAAACAACAGGAACCTGCCCCGCGGTACCACGCCCGCGATGTAGCGCTGATGATGGGCCATTGGCACCACGCTAAGGTCTTGTTGGGATCCGCAACGCCATCAGTCGAAACCTACTTCCAGGCTAAGAATAACAAATATGGGTTTGTACACCTTCAAAAACGGTATGGCGATGCCCGGCTACCGGAAGTGATCCTGGCGGACATGAGCCAGGAACGAAGGAATAAAACCATCAAAGGAGATTTCTCCCGAATTCTCTTAAAAGCCATTGGAGATGCGCTCGCTCAACACGAACAGGTTATTATTTTTCAAAACCGAAGAGGCTATTCACCGATGGTGCACTGCGAAGATTGCAGTTGGGTACCGAAGTGTATTAATTGTTCGGTAAGTTTAACGTACCATCAATACAGGCATGCGCTGATCTGTCATTATTGCGGATACCGGGAGTTGCTTCCCACACAATGTCCAACGTGCTCATCGAAACGGATTATCACGGTTGGATACGGAACTGAGAAGCTGGAAGAAGAATTGAAACTTCATTTTAAAGATGCGAGTGTTCAACGCATGGATTTTGATACCACCCGCGTAAAAAGCGGCTATGAAAATATTATTGAGCAATTTGAAAACGGAACTACCGATATTTTGGTGGGCACACAAATGGTTACCAAGGGATTGGATTTTGATCGGGTAAGTTTAGTAGGGGTTTTCAATGCCGACAGGATGATGCACTTCCCTGATTTTCGTTCGTACGAACGAGCATTTCAGTTAATAACACAAGTGAGCGGACGGGCAGGAAGAAGAGATAAGTCCGGAAAAGTTATTATCCAGACTTCGCATACCGATCACCCGATTTTAAACTTTGTGTTGAAACATACCCAGGAAGAATTTTATCAAACCGAAATTGCAGACCGTAAGCAACATGCGTATCCACCGTTTGCAAGGCTCATCGAAATTACCGTCCGTCATACCGACAAAAAAATGAGCCACGAAGCTTCTCACAAACTTGCTGAGTGGTTAAGGGGCGCGTTGACTGATTGCAGAATTTTAGGACCCGGGGAGCCCGTTGTTTCCAAAATCAGGAATCAATACTTAATGAACATGCTCATTAAAATTCCCCGTGATTCCGGTCACCTTACGGAAGTAAAAAACATCATCACGTTTTTCGTTCACAAGGTTTTACAGGAAAAAGAATTCAGAAGTGCCAGAATAGTGGTGGATGTAGATCCGGTGTAACAGATGTCTTAAATATGGTTTATTAGCTCTTCACTGAATTGTGGATTTTGCAACAAAAAAGAAAATTCCTACTTTAAAGTTTAAATCTTAAATGATGAAAAAACTATTGACCTTTATTTTATTTATCGGAATTGGAACTAGCGCTTTTTCTCAACTTCATATTCGCGCCAACATTGGTTATAACCTCCCCCTGGGCTCGCAAGTCATTGGCGTTAACAGCGAAGGTTCCTATGATCAGTCAGGTTACGATGGAAGCAATGAAAATGTTTACGGAAGCTATGGGAGCGGCCTATCATTTCATGCGGCTGTGGGCGGAACTATCCTTGGATCATTTGGTTTTGATATTGAAGCCGGTTATCTAATGGGAAAGAAGCACACAGCTAAATACTACTACTATGACGGTGAGGTAAATTATACCACAACAAGAGAAACTGAAAATCATTCACGCTCATTTCAGTTTTCACCGTCAGTTACCATGGCTGCTGGTAGCGGAAACATTCAGCCTTACGTGCGCATGGGCCCTGTATTAGCGTTAACAAAGCTCAACTATACTTCAAGTGAGGTTGAGGTGGATGATGGAATTGTAATGTTTGAAACGGAAGAGAAAGGCACCATTAAAGGCGATTTGAGCATTGGGTTAAAAGGTGTGGTAGGTGTAATTTTTAATGGAACAAAAAAAATTCAGTTTTTTAGTGAATTGAGTTTCGTGAGTATGTCGTACTCACCAAAAGAAGGTGAAATCACTTCTTACACTGTAGATGGTGAAGACGCATTGGATACCCTTGAACCTGAAGATAGGAACACCAAATATGAAGATAAGGTCAACTATGATGACCAAGGGGTTGCGTTGAAAGAAAAATTCGCTATGGGGAGTTTCGGCATCCAGGCGGGCGTTCGTTTTATGTTGAAATAATTTCGTAATGATTATCGCAATCTGCGCTGGTTCAACTTCAATTTACTAACGTAGAGACTATCTCAAAAGTATATGTTTTGTCAGGTTGAGTCCCGAGGATTCGGGCCTCAACCTGACATTAGGGACGTTTTGAGGCAGCCTCTGCGAAACAAAAAAATACTCGTCTATCGGAACGAATAGTGCCCGATTATTTTATACGAAAACAAAACATCCTCCAACACTTGTCCGCCACCGATATTGTGCACAATCATATTTCTTTTGCCATCGGGTGATTTTTTATCCACGACAATACCAATGTGCGTTATGGCGCCTCCCAAATTCCAACACACTATATCACCCGGTAAATAATCTTGTGGCACATTAGTCATCTTCTTTACAGTTCCTTTCCTGCTGAAAAAAGTCATCAGGTTGGGCACGCGCCTGTGATCAATGTTTTTATCAGTCTTTTTTAATCCCCAGTTTTTAGGGTATTGATCAAAATGAGTCACCATATCCTCATGCACTTCTTTCTGAAGATCGATGCCCACTTTCCGGTAAGCCCTGATAACTACATCGGTGCAAACACCTTTACCGGCAGGAACATCTCCGTTTGGATACGGGATAGAAAAATACTGCGGATCGTACGAAACTTTTTGATGCGTAAGCTCAATAGCAGCAGAAGAGAGACTCTTAAAAAAATCTTCTTGTGCCGAGGCGCAACAAGCATACGCGATGCCTACAACAAAAAGGACTCTGGCCTTCACTTGTATTACCTCAGGATATCCCACACTTCGTTCAAAACCGGAATGGAGGTGTGGGCGGTAAGATCAAACTGACAAGGAACCACTGAAACATAATTATTAGCAATTGCCCATTCGTCATTGTCTTCTCCTTTATCGAAATTCACGAAGTTACCCGTCATCCAATAATATTTGCGGCCATTCGGATCAAGGCGCTCCACAAATTCTTCTACCCATTTGGCATTTGCCTGCCGGCACACCCGAATCCCTTTTAGTGATCTGTTTTGCCTGGGGGGGAAATTAACATTTAACGCTGTGCCTTTTGGTAATCCCTTTTTTAAAACCTGTTCAGTAATTTTTCGAATGTATTCCTCAGCATGAGAAAAATCGGCATCATGCGAAAAATCACACAATGAGAACCCGATGGCCGGTGTTCCTTCAATGGCACCTTCAATTGCAGCTGACATCGTGCCCGAATACAATACACTAATGGACGTATTGCTTCCGTGATTCACACCACTCACTACTACATCGGGCTGAACCTTATCTTTCAATACAAAATGCCGCGCCATCTTCACACAGTCGGCTGGTGTGCCCGAACATTCAAAGGCTTTAACGCCTTCAAAAATAAAACTTTCGGTCAGGCGCAAGGTTTCTCCTACGGTAATCGCATGGCCCATTCCCGACTGCGGACTGTCGGGCGCTACAACCAGCACATCGCCCAGTTGTTTCATCACATTCACCAGCGTAAGAATTCCTTTTGACGTTATTCCGTCATCGTTGGAAACAAGGATAAGGGGTTTAGCCATTTTAGATTTATGATATAGGATCTTTGATTTAAGATTTAAGATTTACAATTTAAGAATTTGAATCTGCTTTGGTTCGTGTCGGTCAATACAGAATTAATAAATCTAAAATCCACAATCAAAAACAGAAATTGTTAAATCAGGCTTTAAAGAAAGAATTGTAGTACGCTACAATCTTGGCTAAATCATCACGATCTTCCACTTTCAGCTTATTTTCCTTGATATATTTTTCCACCGCTTCTGATCGCTTACCCATGAGGGTCATTAACTCTGCTTTCTTTCCCACAAACTCCACAATGTTCCCGCTTTCTTCTAATAAATAAAACCGGTACACCAAAACCTGTCGGCTGTACGAACCATAGTAGTACGGAGAACTGTACGTTCGATACTCCAGCGACTCACGGGTGAGCAGTGTCATTTTGCCTTCGGCCAGCAACTCAAAAAAAACAGCCGTACGATAACCTGAAGATGTATTGTAAGGCAACGCATAAAACTGCCGGTAATGTCCTACGGTCGTATCAAAGATTTCAAAAAAAAGAACTTTCCTTGCCGAATACGCTTCAATGTTTCCACGTTGAGCGTTGTACTGCACAATGTCTTGCTGCAAATCGTACTTCACAAGCCCTTTTAACGTGTCGCCCGTAACCAGTACAATCTTGCCATCATGCCAGAGTTCAAATGCCCACTGCTGTGCCTGAACAGCAGAGCCAAACACCAGAAAAAAACAAACCAGTAAACGCGTTCTCATCAATGTTTTAGAATAGTATGCCCTAGCTTATCACGTTTGGTTTTGAGATAGGTTTCATTATGCGGGTTGGGCGCCACTTCTATCGAAACATTATCAACAATTTCAAGTCCATACCCCATTAATCCAACTCGCTTTTTCGGATTATTAGTCATCAAGCGGATTTTCGTAACTCCCAGATCGCGTAAAATCTGGGCCCCCACTCCATAATCGCGTTCATCCATATCAAAGCCCAGCTGAAGATTGGCCTCCACGGTATCGAGGCCCTCCTCCTGTAACTTGTATGCCCGAAGTTTATTCAACAAACCGATACCTCTTCCCTCCTGCTTCATGTACAGCACCACTCCTTTTCCTTCTTTGTCTACCATTTCCATAGCATGATGCAACTGAGTGCCGCAATCGCACCGGCAGGATCCAAAAATATCACCAGTTACACACGAAGAGTGAACACGCACTAAAACAGGTTCATCTTTTTTCCAGGTTCCTTTTACCAGGGCCATGTGTGTTTCGCTTGAATTGGTTTGCTGGTATGCCACTAACTTAAAATGCCCATGCTCGGTTGGCATGTCCACTTCAATTTCCTTTTTAATCAGCGATTCTTTCTTAACGCGGTATTCAACAAGGTCTTTAATGGAAACCAACTTCAGATTAAACCGCCTGGCCACTTTAACCAAATCAGGCAAACGAGCCATGGTTCCATCTTCATTCATAATTTCAACCAACACGCCTGCCGGTTTGAAACCTGCCAGTCGCGCAAAATCAATGGCCGCTTCGGTGTGACCGGTTCTGCGAAGTACGCCATCGCGTTTTGCTTTTAGCGGGAAAATATGACCGGGCCGTCCAAGGTCTTCAGGCTTTGTGTCGGGATCGGCCAATGCACGGATTGTTTTAAACCGATCGTGTGCCGAAATACCGGTGGTACATCCGTGCCCGATTAAGTCAACCGAAACGGTAAACGGGGTTTCGAAGGTGGCGGTATTTTTTCCAACCATCAGCTCAAGTTTTAGCTCATCACACCGGTCTTCCAGTAAGGGCGCGCAAATTAAACCTCTGCCATGGGTTGCCATGAAATTCACAATCTCGGGTGTGATACACTCCGCTGCGCAGATGAAGTCGCCTTCGTTTTCGCGATCTTCATCATCGACCACAACAATCACTTTTCCATTCTTAATTTCTTCAATGGCTTCTTCTATCGTATTTAATTTAATGGGTTCGCTCATAAAATCTATTCAGCACATTAACATTATTGATCTTGCAGTAGTTTCACATGGGGCAATACAATTCTTCCCAGGCTGGAGGCTATGGTATTCTTAAAGCCATCAATGGTTGATTGTATATCCAGCAACTCGTTTTGTTCCTTCTTTCCGGTTGTTTCCTTTATCTTCTGAAGATTGTCGTTGAGCATCTTCATCACAATTCCCAGTTTCAACTGCATGATTACCTTCAACACCGACTGATCCAAAATATACTCATCTCCAATATATATATGGTGCTTCTTCCAGCCTTCGCTGATAAAGTACTTCTGGATCAGAAACTCTGACACATACGTTGCCGTTGACTGCGAAAGGGTCTTTAGAAAAACATCGGGCTTCAACGAATTTCCTTTCGCTACTTCTATTTTATAGTGATCGACAATTTCCTGATGCACCGGTACCAGGAATTCAACATCCTGCGATTCGCGGAACAAGTATTCATATCCAAACTCCTCCTCAGCTGTTTTCAAATAACCCTGGTTGATCAACACCTTGATAAACTCCTTTTCAAACAGTGCGAGCGATTCTTCTGCCGAAAGTAAAAACGATTTTGAAAGAGTATGAACTTCCGAAAGAGAGGAGTTCAATGAATCTTCCGCAACCTTCCGGTCGGTCTTCGCTTCATTTGCCCGTGCGGCCAGTAAAATCTTTTTAACCTCGATGCTTAAAATCGATAACGGAACATCCAGCTTCTTGCTGCACTCCTGCAGATAAACGGTACGTTTTAACGGGTCGGGAATGGCGGTAATAGAAGTAACAATATCTCTGATCAATTCAGCTTTTTTGATCGGATCGCGTGCCGCATCTGCTGAATACAATTCAATCTTAAATGAAATAAAGTCTTTTGAACGGTCTTTCAAATATTGACTCAATTCAGTGCTGCTCATTTTCTTCGAGAAGCTGTCGGGATCTTCCCCATCGGGAAGCAACACAATGCGAACATTCAGCCCACCTTTCAGCACCAGGTCAATTCCGCGAAGGGCCGCCTTAATGCCGGCCGCATCGCCATCGAAGAGCACGGTCACATTTTCGGTAAACCTGCGCATGAGTTTAATCTGCTCTTCCGTAAGGGCAGTTCCCGAAGAAGCCACCACATTTTCAATACCTGCCTGGTGCAGCGAAATTACATCGGTGTACCCTTCTACCAGGTAACAGAAATCATGTTTGCGGATTTCGTTCTTCGCCTGAAACATTCCATAGAGTGCATTGCTCTTATGATAAATTTCTGTTTCAGGAGAGTTAATATACTTGGGCTGGTCTTTTTCTTTTGTCAGGATGCGCGCCCCGAAAGCAATGATTTTACCGGAAAGATTGTGTACCGGAAAGATTACACGGCCACGAAAGCGATCGTACGTTCTTCCATCTTCTTTCTTGATAATCAACCCGGCCTTTTCCAGTACTTCCAGGCTGTAGCCGTTCTTTAATGCAATCTTTTCAAGACCGTGCCATTCATTCAATGCATAGCCAAGGTCAAACTTTTCAATGTTGCGATCATTAAATCCACGTTCACGAAAGTAGCTCAGCCCGATGCTCTTGCCTTCGTCATGGCGAAAAAGCAGTTCTTTAAAATAATCCTTCGCATAGTTCATTACAATGTATAAACTATCGCGCTCGCTTTGCGCCAATTGATCTTTTGGTGAACTCTCTTCTTCTTTGATTTCAACACCGTATTTCTTTCCCAGGTATTTGAGCGCCTCCATGTAGCTCATCCCCTCGTGCTCCATTACAAATGTAATGGCATCGCCCCCCTTGCCACTGCTGAAATCTTTAAAAATTCCTTTCGAAGGAACAACATAAAACGATGGTGTTTTTTCGTTGGTAAACGGGCTGAGTGCCTTGTAATTCTGCCCCGACCGCTTCAAGGAAACAAAGTCACCCACAACATCCACGATGTCGATCCGGTTTTTTATTTCATCAATGGTGGTACGGGAAATCATCCTGTTATTCGGTTCTCCAAAATGGGGCTTAAAGATACTCACTTAGGTCCATAGTCGATAGTCTACAGACCAGAGTATACTTTAAATTAAAAAACTATGACTGTTGCCTATGGACTATGGAGTTTCAAGCTAAATTGCAGCCTTATTTGGCAGATATTTTTGTTGACGTTAAGATGAGCATGACTGAAAGCGATGTTTTAAAAGCCCTTTCGAAGGTTGAAGACCCTGATTTAAAGCGCGACCTGGTTAGTTTGAATATGATCAGGGATGTGAAAGTAGCCGCTGGCAAAATCAGTTTTACGGTGGTACTTACCACACCCGCATGCCCGCTGAAAGATAAAATCCGTCAGGACTGTGTAGAGGCCGTTGAGGCAATAGCGGGAAAAGATGTGGAGATTGATATAACCATGACCTCCTCGGTAACAACTTCACGAAGCAATGCCCCGCTGCTGCCGGGCGTCAAAAATATTGTAGCAATAGCTTCGGGAAAAGGTGGCGTAGGAAAATCTACCGTTACAACCAACCTGGCGGTGGCGTTGGCAAAAACTGGCGCCAAGGTGGGCCTGATTGATGCTGATATTTACGGCCCTTCCATTCCAACCATGTTTAACTGCGAACATGAGCAACCGTTGGTTCAGGAAATCAATGGAAAAAATACAATTATCCCGTTAGAACAATATGGCGTAAAACTGATGTCCATTGGATTTCTTGCGCCTCCGGATAGTGCTGTTGTTTGGCGTGGGCCTATGGCCAGTTCGGCCTTAAAACAATTTTTTGGTGATGCCCAATGGGGTGATCTGGATTATTTACTGATTGACCTTCCGCCCGGAACAAGTGATATTCACTTAACCATGGTTCAAACCGTACCGGTTACAGGGGCGGTAATTGTAACCACACCGCAAAAAGTTGCCCTGGCCGATGCCAACAAAGGTCTGGCAATGTTTAAGCAACCACAAATTAACGTTCCGGTTTTAGGTGTAATAGAAAATATGGCCTGGTTCACACCGGAAGAATTGCCGAACAACCAATATTTTATTTTCGGAAAAGATGGCGGCAAGAACTTATCTGAAAAATATAAGGTTCCATTTCTGGGGCAAATACCGTTGGTGCAGTCTATCCGCGAAAGCGGAGACTCTGGTTTACCAGCAGTATTAAAAGATGGTCCGGTAGCCAGGTCTTTTATGGATTTAGCTGAATCGCTTGCCAGGGAAATTGCGATTAGAAATGCCCAACCGGAAACGATTAAAACTGAAATAAGAGTTTAACGGGCTCTCAGCGAGTCTTTAATATTAGAATAAAGTCCGAGCTAAATACTACCTTTGCGGAGACCCAAAAAGTTGAATTGAAAGTATAATGAGTGCGACTACCACCATAGAAGAACTTATTCAAAAAATTGAAACCTCACTGGATTCCATCCGTCCATACCTGGAAGCCGATGGCGGAAATGTAAAGATCACCCAGGTTACAGATGACCATGTTGTAAAACTTGAATTCGTAGGTGCGTGCGGCAGTTGCCCGATGTCCACCATGACGTTTAAAGCCGGTGTAGAGGAAGCCATCAAAAGAGCCGTTCCTGAAATAAAAGGAATTGAAGTCATTAATCTTACGGTATAATTTTTAGGCATTAGACATTAGGTATCAGGTATTAGGCATTAGGGATTAGGCATTAGGGATTAGGTATCAGCATTCGGAAAATCTTAAAATCGTAATTCTAAAATCACAAATCAATTCTGATTACTCTTCTTATCTTTGAGTGATATACTCCTCAAGATTTGAAGCACGTGCGGCTGTTTTTCCTCCTCATGTTCGTTGGCCTTAGTCATGCCCTGCTGGCACAGGAACGTTGCGGCACCGTGCCCTATATGGAAAACCTCATGCAAAAGAAAGGTTTTCGGCAAACCAAAGAACAATTTGAAGAATGGCTACAACGAAAACAATCGCTGCGTAACCTACGGACACAAGCCCAGCGACAACAAGCAGGCCCTTACAAAATTCCTGTGGTGGTACATTTAATTTATACCAATGAGGCAGACGGAACTTTTGGTATTAGTCATGAGGTAATTTCAGATGCTCGGGTATTCTCACAGCTTGACGTTTTAAATAATGACTTTAAAAGGCTCAATGCCGATGCTTCCAGCACACCCATGGAATTCCAGTCGGTGGCCGGAAGTATGGACATTGAATTTGTACTTGCCAAACAAGACCCCCAGGGGCAAGCCACAACAGGTATTAACCGTGTATACGGAGGACAAACTTCCTGGACACCATTTGATGAAGACCTGCATGCCGTAAGCTATTGGCCCTCGGAAGACTATTTAAACATTTGGGTTACCAACATCGGAAGTAATTATCTTGGGTACGCGCAATTTCCTGTATCAAACCTGCAAGGCCTGGAAGATTTTCAAGACGGAATAGCTACAACCGATGGCGTGGTTATCGACTATACCGTATTTGGTGTTGGATCGTCTGATCCTGATTACGATCTGGGAAGAACCACAACACACGAAGTGGGTCATTTTTTTGGGTTACGTCATATCTGGGGCGATGATAGTGGTTGCGCAGGAACCGATTATGTAAGCGACACGCCCAACCAACTGGAAGAAACTTCTGGATGCCCTTCTCATCCTTCATTCGAATGCTCCAACAATAAGATGTTCCAGAACTACATGGATTATACAGATGATGTCTGCATGAATCTGTTCACAGAACAACAAGTTGACCGGATGATGTTGATTTTAGAAGACACCGATGTGCCGCGAAGAAACAGTCTGCTTACTTCGTTAGGGTTAGATGAACCCATTCCCGGAACCATCGACCTGGAGGTTGTTAGCATAACTCAACCGGGGCCGGTTACATGCGATGATACTCCTGAGATTCATCTTTATGTTATCAATCACAGTTCAGAAACTATTACCGACCTCAAGATTAAAGTTTCATTAAACGGCACCTCTGAAATCGTAAACCTGACCGGGTTAAACCTGAATGGTACAGGTGAAATTTCATTTCCATCCCGCGAAATGCACCTCTCGGAAAATGATCTTACAGTAAATGTGGTACAAATCAACGGAGCAACAGACCCCGTGAACGGCAACAACGAACTGGAAACAACCATTACCATCATTTACCCGGAGTGTGAGCCCTTTGCTATTTATGCAAATTCATCCGGAGGGGTGAACCTCACCTTTAGTTTAACCGAACCACAGCCGGTAGATGTGGTTATAACCGATATGATGGGTCGGCAGGTTGACCACTCTTTACTGAACGATGCGTTCAACCAAACATTTACTTTGCCTGCCCGCGATGTTTCAACCGGGCTTTACCTGATCAGGCTTCAGATTGGCCAACAGTATTACACCACAAAGGTATTCCTTTCACCGTAAGCATTCTCAATTTGCTTATCTTTGAACTGTAAAATTCCCTTGAATGGCAGGTAAGAAAAAAGTGGCTATCCTGTATGGAGGCCGTTCGGTTGAGCATGGTGTCTCCGTCAACTCCGCTAAAAACATCATTGAGTTTATTGATAAAGAACACTTTGAACCATTAGCGATTGGTATCAGTAAAAACGGTCAATGGTTCCTGACGAAAACTGTCGATAAGGAAATTGAACAGGGGCAGGCACTGGGACTTATTCTTAACCCAGATAAACCCGGTTTTATTCTGCTGGCCAGCAGCGATCGCATTAAAGTCGATCTTATTTTTCCGGTGCTGCACGGTACCGATGGAGAAGACGGAAGTATTCAGGGACTTATTAAGGCATTGAATATTCCCATGGTTGGTACCGGGGTACTGGGCTCAGCCATTTCCATGAATAAAATTGTTGCCAAGCGCCTGTTAAAAGATGCCGGCATACCCGTAACAAAATTTGTTGCTTTTCACTTCAACGACCAGAAAAAAATCAGGTTTGAACACGTTGAAAAAGAACTGGGTCTTCCGTTTATGGTGAAATCTGCCAGCCTGGGCTCATCCGTTGGCGTAACAAAAGTGAGCAAGAAAAGCGATTTCAATAAGGCCATTGAGGAAGCGTTCCGGTACGATCACGAAGTGATCATAGAAGAATTTATTACGGGCCGTGAAATCGAGTGTGCTATTCTGGGCAACACTCCGGCTGAAGCCTCTAATCCGGGAGAAATTGTGGTCAGCAAAGCATACGAGTTCTATACCTTTGATGCAAAATATGTTGATGCGAAAGCTGTTGACATTAAAGTGCCGGCCGAACTCTCAAAAGACGAAATCAAAAAAATCCGCGAAGCTTCCCTGGCGGCATACCAGGCACTCCATTGTGAAGATTTTTCCCGTGTGGATCTGTTCCTGACCAGAAAGGGTAAAATTTATGTCAACGAAATCAACACCATTCCGGGTTTTACCAACTCCAGCATGTACCCCATGATGTGGAAAGAGCGCGGCATTTCTTTTACCGACCTGATCACCCAACTGATTAACCTGGCCTATGAACGACACAACGCCAATAGTCGGCTACAGCATGATTTCCAGTCTTCGTTAAAGTTTTGATCCTCGTATATTTACCGAATTAACATTGCTTCATGGGGTTCAAACTAAAAAAATATAGTGCTACACTGGGCGGAATGTTGGTGAGCATTGTCGTTACGGCCGGCATCATCCTGCTTTCAATGATTATTTATTTTTATGTGTACCTGCCTGCGATCACCAATCATGGTGAAACCATTACGGTACCCAATATTGAGGGCATGAAACTGGAGGAGTTGGAAGAATTCCTGGTCAGTAGAAACCTCCGCTACGAAGTCAATGATTCCTCCTACTCAGAAGATCACCCTCCGCTTACCATCTTAAAACAATACCCGGTGGCCGGATCGAAAGTAAAAGAGAACAGGGTCATTTACATTTCGCTGAACCGCATCACCCCGCCTACGGTGCCTATGCCTAACCTGGTGGATGGGTCACTCATTAATGCCGAAGTACAATTAAAGAGCAATGAACTGAAGCGTGGCAGAATTCATTTGATCCGTGGGCCTTTTTTACATGTCGTGAAAGAAATGAAATTTAAAGGCGAAAAAATTGAACCAGGTACACGCATTCAGAAAGGATCGGTTATTGACCTGGTTGTGTACGATGGAGGCAGCCCCAATTTACCATCACCTAATGTGGTTGACCTGTTATTGGAAGACGCCAAAGTGGCTATTTTCGGATCGAACCTGAATTTAGAAATTGAAGTGGTGGGCGACACTATTGGAATTGATGAGGTGGTGATTCTGAAACAAAAGCCTGTAGCCAACGAAAATATTAAGGTGGGCGACATCGTTAAGGTTTGGGTTGGTGCAAGGGGCACCCTTATACCCGAAGAAGTGGAAGAAGATTTACCGGAAGAATAGACCTCAGCAACGTGCATAAATTCAGGCACATTCTTGTATTGATTTTATTTCCAACGATGGTGTGGGCGCAGTTATCGCAATACCCGTTGGAAGGAAAAAAAACTGCGCAAAAAAAAGTCGCTGCTAAGATTCAGGCACCACAATCGGTATCGCTACCCTTTTGGGACGATTTTTCATTTACTACCGAAACTCACGCTGTTAATTCCTTGTGGCTGAACAACAGTAAAGTTCTTGTCAACAACGGCCAGGCACTCTTTGCCCCTTCGGTAAATGTTGCCACGTTCGATGGCCTGGATGAAAACGGTGTGCCGTATAATCCAAACCCGCCCGATCAACTTGAATTTGGTTTCCGCGATACACTCGAATCTCAGCTGATCAAAATGACGGAAGTTCCGGTTCTTCAGCGCAACACTGTTTTCTTCAGTTTTTTTTATCAGGCCGGTGGCAACGGAGAGGCGCCAGACCCCAATGATTTTTTGTTGCTGCAATTCAAAAGCCTGTTAACCGGCTGGGAAGACATTGCCACCCTGCGTGTGTTCACCGGCATGAACCCCACGTTTTTTTATGATACCATCATCCCGATTAACCAGGGAGAATATTACCACGATAACTTTCAGTTCAGGTTCATCTCGTTCGGCCGAAAATCAGGAAGATATGACGCCTGGCATATCGATTACGTGTATTTAGATAAAGGAAGAAATATCAATGATAAATACTTTCCTGATCGCTCCTCATTCACGGCCCTCTCTCCCCTCTTTAATTCGTATTATGCCGCTCCGTACACTCACCTGAAGACCGACTTAATCAACAACATGGGATTGGTTTCTTTTGGTTTGGGTAACCTCGAGAATGATCTTCAACCCATGAACTTCAGCTTGTACGAAAAAACAACTTCATACGAAGGCGGGGTTCCTTCCCTTCGAAATGTTACGCTACTAAATGAGAGTCCGGTTTCTCCAACCATACAGGCACTTGAAAAAAGAATGGTTACGGCCCCTCAATCGCCCGATTTATCATCGCTGCTGACAGCCGATTCCTTACGCATCGATTTAACGCTGGTATTGGAAACCGGTGATTCCATTAATGTTGGTTTTGAGCCTATCAACTTTGAAACAAACGATACCTTAAGAAAATCCTACACCCTCAAAGATTTTTACGCCTACGATGACAACCTTGCCGATTACGCGGCAGGCCTAACCACAGCTGGCAATTACCTGGCCTATCGGTTTGATATGCTCACTAACTCGCAGGATACCATCAATGGTGTAGAAATTCATTTCCCCTACTTTGCCGGATCCGTTACCACCTCGGCTCAATTCTTCATATTCGATCAAGAAAATGGAAAACCCGGCAGCGTGCTGTACGAACAAACGATTGATGTTAACCCGGCATCGAACAACTATTTCCAAAAAATAGACTTTTTTGAAGGCACCATTGTGCAGGACACGTTCTATCTGGGATACCGCGAACCGGCCACCACACGTGTGCGGGTTGGCCTCGATAAGAGTAATGACACAGGCGACCGAATGTACTTCAAATTAACCGATACGAGTCCCTGGCAGGTGAACGACCGCGTAACCGGAAGTTTGATGATACGGCCAAAGTTTGGTTATGCCCCTATTATTACCGGTGTAACGGAAGAAGAAAGAAACCCGGTTTCTGTTTATCCGAACCCAAACCGGGGTGAGTTTTATCTCGAGGGCCCGGTTCAACAATGCAGTATTTTTACGTTAACCGGTCAACCCGTTCAGTTTTTAATGGAAGACTCCGAAGGCAAGAAAAAATTATCCGTATCGGCCAACCCTGGAATGTACCTGTTGCGATACAAAGCCGGGCAAAGAATTTACACTGATAAGCTTATCATCACGCAATAATATTTTATCGTTCCATCAACTGAATAGGATTCGGTGTGAGGCACACGATAAAGATGAGGACGGCAATCCACCCTAAAATTTTTCTTCTATTATCCAGTGGCTCTTCAATTTCACTGTGCGGATGGCGGATCCCTAAAAATCTTCCCAGGATAAACCCAAATACCAGCCAACCGGAATAGCCTGTAACGGTTGGGAATAACACCATCACAATATATTGGGCCGCAAACACCAGCAACGTGTACATGATTGTATCCCGAAAGGGCAAACCCAATCCCTGGAACGATAAATACATGAACAGAATATAAATCGGTATCGACCATTGTAATTCACTTAACGGGAGTGATGGCCGTATATATTCCAGGCCAAGGCCGGCATAAAACATAAATCCCACAAAAAAGACTGAAGCAATTATGCGGTGCATGCGATGGCCAACCAAACCATACAATACATGGCCGCCATCCAATTGGCCAATAGGCATGAGATTCAGACTGGTGAAAATGATCGCCAAAAATCCGGCAAACAGGTACGGGTAGTGAATGATTTCATGCGGGTTTGGAACCCGGGAAGGATCGGCAAAACTTTCAAGGAATGCATACAGCAAATTTTTTCCGATCGTTACATCAATCACATTCTTTTGTGCATGTTCCGGACTGTACACCGAATCGGCATAATTCATCCCGAACTTTTCGTATTCAGGATGAATCTGAAAGATGTACTCGGTAGGAGGAAGTGTGGCAAACCCATAAATCAAAACCAAAATAGCAATAACGAACCCGGCCAACGGACCGGCAATACCAATATCAAAGTTTTGTTTTGTCGAGTGCACCTTACTTCGAAGCCGGATAACAGCACCCATCGTGCCAATGGAAAAAGGCAGTGGCGGAATCGGGATATAGTACGGCAATGACGCCCTCACCTTATGGTACATGGCTGTGAAATAATGACCGAATTCATGCACCGTGAGAATCAATAAAAAAGGAACAGAAAAATGAAGACCGCTTAAAAAATCGTTCCAGCCAAATTCGACATACACCGACTTTCCGTAGGTCCATTCAGCACCCGCGATGGTAGTCGTAATAAAAGTGGCTATAAAGAGGAGGACCTGGAGAATTATGATTCTTTTTTCTTTACTCATGGCAAAACAGAAGCTTCTCGTACAATAATAGTTATTCTAGTTTGGTATTTTAGCAAATCAAAAAAGACATTGGCGGTGTTTATTTCCTGCGTGTTGCGTATGAAACAATTTTTTATCTTCACCTTGTGCATCCTGATGACCCCTGCCCTCGCCCAGGTGGCAGTGGTTGATGATGTGGAGGACGAACATATTTTTACCCTGAATGAGTTAACCTATTTCATCGACCCTTCCGATACCCTGACAATCGAAGAAGTTTCAGCTGATTCCTTTGCCAATAAGTTCCTCCGGCACGATTCCTACCAAAATACCGACTACCAACCCGATGCTGCTTATTGGATTCGCATGCCTGTGCGGTACAATTCGCAGTCGGAAAAGGTTTGGCTTTTTGAATTTTATGATCAAACAATCGATCACCTCGAAGCATTTGTTCCGCAGCAAACAGGAGGATATAAACAATCCATTACCGGTGACCAGTATAAATTTGAAAAGCGAACCTTCCTGCACAAGAATTTTGAAATTCAATTACCAAATCATGGCGATACCACCGTTTACTATTACTTCAAAATCCGTTCGCATGATTTTGCCGATATACGGATTGTTTTCCGTTCGGTAGACCGGTTCATTTATTACGTCATCAACGAATATTTCTTGTACGGTACATTTTATGGAATGATCCTGATCATCAGCTTGTATAACTTCCTGGTATACCTTGCCATTCGGGAGGTTAAGCACATCTATTACATTTTTTACATTTTAAGTGTGGCGCTTTATGCGATGAGCCTGGATGGAATCGGTTTTCAATACATCTGGCCAAACCATCCCGAATGGAATAAAATAGCCGTTGGAGTATCCCTATACTCATTAATTCTTTGGGCACTTGTTTTTACCAGGCGATTCCTCAGCACAAGGGCCAATGCATCACGGCTTGATAAGGCGCTTCAATGGATGATTGTTGCCCGAACCATGTTGTTTTTGGTCGCCCTGTTTCTATATCCAAAACTCTTCACCTATCGGAATATTGAAATCATTCCGCTTTCGCTGATTTTTTATACAGGTATTATCGTGTGGTACAAAGGTTATCGACCCGCACGCTTTTTTGTAATTGCGTATGGAATACTCTTTTCGGGCTTCTTCATTCGGATGCTGGTATACTTAAACGTGTTGCCATTCACGATTATCTCACATTATAGTCTTCACCTCAGCTTTGGTTTGGAAATGTTGTTCCTCACGTTTGCCCTGGGCGATCGCATCCGCATATTGAAAGACAATCGCGATCGTGCCCTCAAGCGCATCATTCACCAGCATGAATTTAACATGCAGTTAAAAGATAAAGTAAATCGTGAATTAGAGGAAAAAGTGCATGAACGAACTATTGAATTGGATAAAAAGAATCACGAACTACAGGAGAGCAACCAAAAACTAGAGCAGCAGGCGATCGAAATCAATCAAATTAATTCCATCCTGGACCTTGACAACTGGAAACTCAAGAACAAGATCAAAGAAGTGTTGAACGAACGGTTGATGGAAACCACCATGAGCTACGATGAATTTAAAACATTGTACCCCGATAGCCTGGCGTGTTACCGATCACTGGAAAATCTGAAATGGGAAAATGGCTACCACTGCCGTAAGTGTGGGAATGAAAAATATTTCGATGGTGCGCAGAAGTTTTCAAGGCGTTGCACACGCTGCGGGTACAACGAATCCATTACTGCTTTTACCATTTTCCATGGCATAAAATTTCCGGTAGAAAAGGCATTTTATATTGCCTACCTGGCAGTAAGCGGAAAGAGAGAAACAACGCTTGAATCACTCTCCCGAAAGTTAGGGATAGGCCTGAATTCTGTTTGGGGCTTTCGGGCCAAGGCAGTTGAACGGATAAAAGAGATCAAAATGAAAGGGGGCAGGCCAACCAGTGCCCGTTGGGAGATTGTAATTATGGAAATGCCTCAAATCCCCTTAAAAAGTAAAATTCAGACAGAAAACTGATAGCCAACCGGGAAATTCTGGAATCGTTTCCGGTAAATGTTTTTATTAAGGAAAAAAGTCTAATAAATGACCCATTTACCTATAAAATGGTTATGAGACCAATGTTTTTATTAGATAAAAAGATCATCCATCCGGGAACCAAATTTCCTCCTAAAAAGGTTAGTTTAATCGAATAATACTATCGTATTGTTTTGCTTTTACCAAACTTTAGTCTAGTAAACGCAATTGCTCACAAATTCAAATTTTGGTTGTGATGATGAGGAAAACTCTACTATTATCCTGTTTATCAGTGCTTTTGGTTGGTAGCGTAATAGCTCAAACCCGCCAGATCAGCGGTAAAGTAACCGCTCCTGGTGATAACCAGGGCCTGCCCGGTGTGAACATTATCGTTCAGGGAACAACAAAAGGTACCTCAACTGATGCCCAAGGAAATTTCACCATCGGGCTTTCTCCCGGAGAAACCACGCTTTCCTTTTCATTTATAGGTTATAAAACCCAAAGCATTAATGTCGATAACCGTACCACTGTAAATGTGGTGCTGGAACCTGATGAAGTAACCCTGGAAGAAGTGGTGGTAGTCGGCTATGGCATTCAAAAGAAAAGTGACGTAACCGGTGCTACTGCAACCGTAAAAGGCGATGTACTTTCTAAGCAACCTGTACTCACCGCCACGCAGGCACTGCAAGGCCAGGTTGCCGGTGTGCAAATCATCAGCAGCGGACAACCCGGAACTTCGCCACAAATAAGGGTGCGCGGTGTTGGTACAATGTATGGCGCTACCACTTCCCTATTCGTAGTGGATGGTGTATTAACCGATGACATCTCCAACATCAATACGGCTGACATTGTTGATGTGAATATTTTGAAAGATGCATCAGCCGCAGCCATTTATGGTTCACGCGGAGCAAATGGTGTGGTGATCATCACCACAAAAAAAGGTGTGACTGACGGTCTAAAAATTTCTTACAATAACAACATTGGCTTCAGGCAGGCAACCAACCTGGTTGACATGGCAAATGCCGATGAGTACAGAAACTATGCACAGGCAGCATCGGGCTCTATACCGATGGATACCCCTTACAATACCGACTGGTATGATGTTATTCTTCGTCCGGCATTTCAGCAAAATCATAACATCTCATTTTCAAACGGAAATGAAAAAGCTACTTACCTGTTTAATGTCGGGTACCTGCAGGATCAGGGCGTTGTGATCGAAAATGAATTTAAACGATTTAACCTGCGTCTGAATGGAGACTACACCATTTCAAAAAAATTAAAACTGGGCCTTCAATCCTCGTACAGCAACAGCAAAAATCAAAATGGGTTTAGCAATGTTGATATCGATGCTTATGGTAACATTGGTTCTGTATACAATGATGCCTACCGCGCCTCTCCTATTATCGTAGATCAGATTGACGGGCTCTATGGAAATACTTCGGCTTTTCAAAATGTGGGTAACCCACTTCTAGATGTTAACAACAACGACATCAACGTGAAAGAAAACCGCCTGCAAGGTTCAACCTTCCTTGAGTTTAAACCTGTAGAATGGTTATCGCTCCGGTCTTCCATTGGTGCCGATTGGCGCAACTCATTAAATCGGGGATATTATTATGAGTTCAGCGCATCGGATGGCAATACGTTTCTGACTCCGGGTGGAAATCAATATGCAACAAACAGCAGGTTGGTGGTAAAGCAATCGCAAACCTTCCGTTGGGTTTGGGATAATACCGTAACGGCAACAAAAACTTTTGGAAATCATGCCTTCACTTTTCTGGGAGGTGTAACCGCTGAGAAATACAATCAATCGTGGTTTTCAGCCATGCGATTGGATGTTCCGGCAGATCCTGATCTTTGGTATATCGGAGTGGGAGATGCCAACACCTCTCAAAACGATGGAAGCGGTGACTCCTGGGCGCGCAATTCATACCTCGCAAGAGTAAATTATTCCCTCAGTGAAAAGTACCTGGCCACTGTTTCGTATCGGTTGGATGGCAGTTCGCGCCTGCCCGAGCACAACCGCTGGCAGAGTTACCCTTCGGTAGGGTTAGGCTGGCTGATCAGTCGTGAAAGCTTTTTCCAGAATCAAAATATTTTCGACCTCTTAAAGCTCAGAGTTTCCTACGGTGAAGTGGGTAATGATCAAATACCAACAAACGCCTTCACTCCTACTCTGGCACAAAACAAAGCCTACAATTTTAATGGCAGTGTAAGCCCGGCAACAAACGGTGTTCAGAATAACCGGATACTGGATCCTAACATTACCTGGGAAAACACGCAGGAGTACGATGTAGCGGTCGAGTTTGGATTTCTTCAATCAAGGCTTACCGGTGAAGTAAACTACTACAATAAAAAAGTAAAAAATTTACTGGCCGATGTAGCCATTCCATTAACCGTGGGTGATGCTGATGGCCTTGTTACAACCAACATTGGTACTGTTCAAAATCAAGGTGTTGAACTTGTACTGAATTGGAAAGACAACATCAGCGACAACTTCTCGTATTACGTAAGCGGCAACGTAACCTTCAACCGAAATGAAGTGCTGGCCCTGAACGGTGGTGAGAACAAACGCGATGGCGGAATTGGCGGTGGACAAGGACAAGTAACCAATACCGATAACGGACAGCCCATTGGAAGCTTTTATGTGTTACAAGTGATTGGTGTATTCAATTCCGTTGCAGAAGTAAACGCCTACCAGGATGATGAAGGAACGATCATTCAGCCTAATGCCAAACCGGGCGATTTCAAATACCTGGATAAAGACAATGACGGTGATATTGACACCGATGACTGTGTCTTTGCAGGATCGTATCAACCGGTTGCCTACTTCGGGCTAAACATGGGCGCCAATTTCAAGAATTGGGACTTCAGTATGAGCCTGTATGGTAACGTTGGCAACGAAGTGTACAATGGAAAAAAAGGTGTGCGGGTTGATGCACGTGATAATGTAGAGAAGGAGATTGTTTACAACCGCTGGACAAGTTCGAACCATACACAGACGGAACCCCGTGCCAATGAAGGCAACCTTCCCGGCTCTACCTATTTTGTAGAACCCGGTGATTTTTTACGCATCAATAATCTCACCATCGGTTATACATTTTCGGATAGTTTTCTTTCACGCATCAAAATTTCCAGTCTGCGTGTATTCGCTACTTCGCAAAACTTATTCACGTTTAAAAAATACAGCGGCTTTACAGCCGAGTTACCCGGAGGGCCCCTTAATTCAGGAATTGAACTAAGCGCCTATCCTACTACAAGAACTGTGGCCGTTGGACTAAATGTTGGATTTTAAAAAGTAATGGCATGAAAAAGCACAGCCTACTATTCATTTTACTTTTGACGATAAGTGCTTCCTGCAGCGACTTTCTGGAAGTGGACGTGCAAGGTGGTGTAAACCCCGATTCCGATCCGGATGTTGCCCAAAAACTTGTTACCGGTGTGTACAGCAGTTTGCTGCAAGGCGATTCGTGGGGAAGAGGTGACGTGCATGGCTTTGCCTTCATCACCGCCAGCAGCATCATGTCAGACGATGCCGACAAAGGAAGTTCACCCACCGACCAGGCTGTGCCGGTTGGCGCCATGGACAATTTCACGTTAACCTCTACCAATAAATTTTGCGAAACCCTGTGGAGCGGACACTATAATAGTATCGGTGCAGCCAACCAGGCGTTAAAGGCGCTGGATGAATCGTCTGTTGAGGGCAAAGACCAATTTTCTGCTGAAGTTCGTTTCTTAAGGGCATACTTGTATTTCAATCTGGTGCGCATGTATGGCGGAGTACCGTTGGTACTGAGAGTACCTGCTGATGCTGCTGATGCTAACACCGATCCGGTTTTTCAAACCCGCGCAACAGCTGCTGAGGTTTACGCAGCCATTATCAGTGATTTGGAATTTGCTATTACAAACCTTCCATTAAAAGGTGTATTAGCCCCTGGCCATGCAACCAAAGGCGCAGCACAAACACTGCTGGCCAAAGTGTACATGTACAAGGCTTCTTTTTCAGCAACACCCAATACCGAGTGGCAGCAGGTTTATGATTTAACAGAGGAGGTTATCGCTTCTGCCAAATACTCGCTTGTTGCCGATTACGCAACCATTTGGCGACAAGTGGGCGATAATAACAGCGAGTCGATTTTTGAAATTCAGACCGGAGAATTTAACAACTCTAACCTGAACCCCGACTTGTATACCAATTGCCAGGGCGCCCGCCAGGGTGGTTCAGGTGGTTGGGATGACTTAGGGTGGGGCTTTAATACACCCAGTACAAGTTTGATCAGTGCCTACGAACCAGGCGATCTCCGAAAAGCGGCAACCATCATTTTTATCGATAACTCCGGAACTCACGCAGGCACTACGCTGTGGGATGGCTTCCGGATACCCAGTAAGGATTCGGTTGAAAATCTGTATTACAACTACAAGGCATACACCAGCCGTGAATTAGAGCAGTATGCAAACAGTGGTGATAAAAATCGTCCTAAAAACATCCGCATCCTGCGGTTCGCAGAAGTTCTGTTAATGAATGCCGAAGCAGCCGTTCATTTAGGTACGGGTGACCCTGACGGAAAAATCAACCTGTTGCGCGATCGCGCAGACTTATCTTCCAAATCGGGCGTTACCATAGCGGATATCTGGCAGGAACGAAGAATTGAACTGGCGATGGAACATGACCGCTTTTGGGATGTAATACGCCAGGGCAATGCCGAAGCGGTGATGCATGCGGCCGGTAAAACCAATTTTGTTGCCGGTAAACATGAATTGCTGCCCATTCCAAACTCGCAAATTCTGTTGAGCGGAAATAAATTAACTCAAAACCCGAACTACTGATGTATAAAAAAATATTCACCATACTAACCCTGGATGCAAGAGGCTCACCCGGTTAGCTGAAAAAGGAAACAATTAACAACCAAGAAGTAAAATTTAAATTTTAAAACTAAATCAACATGAAAAAAACAATCAAGTATTTATTGACAGGATGTGTAGCCCTTGGAATGGGTGCATTCACATTAGTATCGTGCGGAGGTGATGATGAACTACCAAAAATTGATGGCTACAACAATTCGGATGAGGTGGCCGCTGACAATCTACTGGCAAACTGGACATTTGATGGAACGTACGAAGAAGATGAATCAGGTGCTGAACCCCTGGCAGGCGGAGACGGAACTTTCGGTACCGTTGGTTTTGAAAGCGGGCAAATTGGACAAGCACTGAAATTAACCGCAGGCGCATTACGCTATCCAAATATTGCCGCTTTAAATACCGCTGATGCCTTACAAAACTACACGGTTAGCATGTGGGTAAAAATAAAGAATAACAAAGGAACTGCGAGTGAAGGATATTCCATGCTTTTCGGTTTATTCCCTGATGCAGATACAGAGGAAAACAAAGGTGACTTCATGTGGGGCAATATCAACATGGCGGCTGAAACAGGTTGGTTTGCAGGGGCAAACCCACAACCTGATACCCTTGTGCTAAAAGGACATTTCGTTATCAAAAATACTGACGGAAGCATTAACGGTCAGGACAACCGTCCTGATCCGAGAGGTAATCCTCCATTTGGGGTTTTCAAGCATACAGGAGAGTGGGTTCACTTTGTGGCGCGCTGGAATTCGACAACACGCCAATTCCACATTTTCGGAAATGGAGTTTCAATAGGTAAATATTTTCAACGTGGTGATGCCCCTCCGGCATTGCCTCTTAGAATGAACGTTCCTTGTAGCCCTGTATTTGGAAATGGCGCTACAACAGCATTGGGATTCCCCAACGGGGTAGATCAGCAAACCTGGTCACCTATGGCAACTGCTTCTATTGATGATGTTCGGGTTTATAATACCGCTCTTTCTGATGCAGAAGTAACAGCTCTGTTTAATTTAGGATCTGCCGGCAGATAACAATTGGTTTTTGGTTTGATTATGCGTAGGGTTTCTGGAAACGGAAACCCTACGATTTTCATTCAGGTACTTATCCTGTTTAATTGTATTCATGTTCAATCGTATTCTATTCTTCCTTGTATTTCTCATCAGCATTTCATGCAGCGAAAATGAAACCCCTGCATTGGAACCGCTATCCATCGTTTCACTGAAAATCAACGGTGTCGAAAAACTCAACACCGGCACCATTAAAGATATTCCTCAAAACGCCAGTTTTGAATTTACTTTTTCTGCCGCACTCAATCCAGCTTTTGCCACAGTCGAATATGCAGATGTGAGCGGAACTGAAGTATTTACCTACACCCTCTCCAACCAAAATAAAACATTAACCCTTCAACCCACTCAGCCATTAAAACACCTGTACCGGTACCTGCTGTGGGTATCGTATGAAATAGAAGGTGCGAAGGGAGAAAAAATGGAAGACCAGTTCAGTCAGTATTTCTATACCGCGCTCGATCCAACACCTAAATTTCCGGTGGTTACCGATGATGAACTTTTAACACTCGTACAACAACAAACCTTCAAATACTTCTACGACTTCGCACACCCCGCCAGCGGCATGGCACGAGAACGAAATACGTCTGGCAATACTGTAACCAGCGGTGGCTCCGGCTTCGGTATCATGGCATTAATTGTGGGAATGGAACGGGGCTTCATTACCCGTGCCGAAGGACTTACCCGCATGGATAAAATATTAGACTACCTGGAAACAGCTGATCGCTTTCATGGCGCATGGCCGCACTGGATGGATGGCAATACCGGCAACGTAATTCCCTTTAGCACCAACGACAACGGTGGCGACCTGGTGGAAACATCGTTTCTCGTGCAAGGGCTTCTCACCTTCCGACAATACCTGGATGCCGGTGTTCCGGACGAAAGTTCTTTAATTGATCGTATCAATGTTTTATGGGAAGGCGTTGAATGGGATTGGTACAGGCGCTGCGAACCAACATGCCAAAATGTATTGTACTGGCACTGGTCGCCCGACAAAGGTTGGGTCATGAACTTTGCGTTGTACGGATACTTTGAAGAACAGATCACCTACTTCCTGGCAGCTGCATCACCTACCCATGCTGTTCCGAAAATTGCATACAACAACGGCTACGGAAAAAATGGTTCCATTGTAAAGAACAATACGTATGAAGGAATTGTACTTCCGTTGGAAAGTCCTTCCCCGCTTTTCTGGGTTCAGTATTCTTACCTCGGCCTCGATCCACATTTTACTGATGACTATGCAAACTACTGGACACAAAATGTAAATGCTTCGCTCATTAATTATAAATACTGCATCCGTAATCCTAAAAATTTTATCGGCTATAGCGATGAGTGCTGGGGGCTTACTTCCAGCGACAATCAAAATGGTTATAATGCTCACTCACCACAAAATGATTTAGGAGTAATTACTCCTACCGCGGCTCTCTCATCGTTTCCGTACACGCCCACCGAATCGATGAAAGCATTGAAATTCTTTTACTACAAACTGGGCGACCGGCTGTGGGGGCAATATGGATTTTATGATGCATTCAATGTAACTGAAAACTGGTACGCCAGCTCGTACCTGGCCATCGACCAGGGTCCCATCATTGTGATGATTGAAAATTACAGAACCGGGTTGTTGTGGAATTTATTTATGTCGGCACCGGAAGTACAAACCGGTATGAACGAATTAGACTTTAATTAATCATTATGAAAAAATATTTTCAAATTCTTTGTCTTGCCATGCTGGTAACAGCAATTTCATGCAAGCCTAAAGAATCAACGGAAGTTACATCTACTCCTCTTACCATATCGGATGATTCGTTGCTTACCCTCGTACAATATCAAACCTTCCGCTATTTCTGGGATAACGCTGAACCTGTTTCAGGATTAGCCCCGGAGCGTACGCACATGGATGACGTCTATCCTGATAACGACAAACACATTATTACTACCGGAGGATCGGGTTTTGGGCTGATGGCCATTTTAGTAGGAATTGAACGCGGATTCATTACCCGCCAGCAGGCGGTTGAACGTTTCTCGCGTATTGCGAATTTTCTCGACACGGCCGATCGCTTTCATGGGGTTTGGCCTCATTGGTTGAATGGTGAAACCGGAAAAGTAAAACCCTTCAGCCCCAAAGATGATGGCGGTGATGTTGTGGAGACAGCCTTTCTCGCGCAAGGACTGATTACCGTTCGTGAATATTTCAAAAACGGAAACGATGAAGAAAAAGCACTCGCATCAAAACTTGACAAACTGTGGAAAGGAATTGAATGGGATTGGTACACCAACAAAAAAGATGTTCTGTATTGGCATTGGTCACCCAAAAATCAATGGGCTATGAATTTTCCAATCGGTGGCTACAATGAATGCCTGATTGCTTATGTACTGGCAGCCTCCTCACCTACGCACAGCATAAAACCGGAAGTGTATCATAAAGGCTGGGCGCGCAACGACAGCATTAAATCCGATCGCAAATTCTATAACCTGCCAACCGTTCTTGACCACTATGAACATGGCGATGATCCGGTGGGTCCGTTGTTCTGGGCGCATTACTCTTACTTAGGGCTAGATCCGCGCAACCTGAAAGATCGCTATGGCGATTACTGGGAACTCAATCAAAACCATGCACGCAGTGTCTATGAATATTGTGTTGATAATCCCAAGCAATACAAAGGCTATGGTGAAAATTGTTGGGGCCTTACTTCCAGCTACTCTGTAAAAGGGTATGCGGCACACCGCCCTTCCGAAGATGTAGGTGTGATCTCACCAACGGCTGCCCTTTCATCGTTCCCTTACACACCTGAAGAGAGCATGCGCATGTTAAAATTTTTATATGCTCCGGAAAGGGATAGCCTCATCGGAAAATATGGCCCCTACGATGCCTTTAGCTTTTCTTCAAACTGGATGCTGCCACATTATCTCGCCATTGATCAGGGGCCTATACCGGTGATGATTGAAAACTATCGTACCGGTTTACTGTGGAAATTATTCATGGGTGCACCCGAAATACAGGAAGGGTTGAAAAAACTTGGATTCACATACAAAAACACAAAAGAGTAAATGAAACGAACATACCTTTTGGTTGCAGGCATTGTAACAGGATTAGTTGCCTGCTCGCCTTCAAACGATACTACAACAAACACCACCGATGCCCGCGTTGATTCGCTGCTGGCCCTGATGACGTTGGAAGAAAAAATCGGGCAACTTAACCTGCCCGTAGCAGGAGATTTTGTAACCGGTGAAGCTGCCAACTCCGACATCGCTAAAAAAATAGAAAAAGGTTTAGTGGGCGGCCTCTTCAATATCAAATCTGTAGTAAAGGTAAAAGAGGTACAAAAAATTGCGGTAGAGAAAAGTAGGTTGAAAATTCCATTGATTTTTGGAATGGATGTTATCCATGGTTACGAATCGGTTTACCCTATTCCGTTGGGCTTAAGTTGCTCGTGGGATATCGAATTGATCGAACAAGCTACACGCATGGCTGCACAGGAAGCCAGCGCAGATGGCATCAATTGGACCTTCTCACCCATGCTTGATCTCGCGCGCGATCCGCGCTGGGGAAGAATTTCAGAAGGCAACGGTGAAGATCCGTTTTTAAGTTCGCAGATTGCCCGTGCAATGGTGCAGGGTTACCAGGGTGAGGATTTTACTTCCAACACATCCATCATGGCATGTGTTAAACACTTTGCATTATATGGCGCTGCAGAAGGCGGTCGTGATTACAACACCACCGACATGAGCCGCTACCGGATGTACAACGAATATTTTCCTCCGTACAAAGCTGCTGTTGAAGCGGGTGCCGAAAGTTTTATGGCATCGTTTAATGAAATCGATGGTATACCGGCCACGGCTAACCAATGGCTGTTGACCGATGTCTTGCGCAAGCAATGGGGATTTGATGGATTTGTGATTTCGGATTATACCGGCATCAGTGAAATGATCGATCATGGCCTGGGCGATCTTCAAACGGTTTCTGCAAAAGCATTAAATGCCGGATTGGATATGGACATGGTGAGTGAAGGATTTTTAAACACACTCGCGCAATCCGTGAAGGAAGGAAAAATAACCGAACAACAAATCAATCAGGCTTGCCGAAGAATTTTGAAGGCCAAATTCAAACTTGGTTTGTTTGATGATCCCTATAAATACTGTAATGAAGACCGCGCTAAAAATGAAATCTTTACCGAAGCTAACCGCGCAAAAGCCCGCATGATTGCCACTCAAAGTTTTGTGTTATTGAAAAATGATAACCATACGCTGCCGCTGAAAAAGTCCGGAACCATTGCTGTTGTTGGGCCGTTGGCCGATGCCAAAGAAAACATGACCGGCACCTGGAGTGTGGCCGCCCGAAATTCAGAATCCATTTCCTTGCTGGCCGGCTTGCAAAAGGCTGTGGGTACAAATGCAAAGATTGTATACGCAAAAGGCTCCAACCTTACCAATGATGCTACACTGGAAGAAAACTCCACCTTGTTTGGAAAAACCTTGCACCGCGATCCCCGATCGGCTGCGGCCATTCGTGAGGAGGCGTTAAAAATTGCGAGGAGTGCCGATGTGATTGTGGCCGCGGTAGGCGAATCGGCTGAAATGAGTGGTGAAGCTTCAAGCCGTACCGAGATTGATATCCCCGAAACACAACGCGAGTTGCTTGAAGCATTATTAAAAACCGGGAAACCGGTAGTGATTGTCTTATTTACCGGGCGACCGCTTGTACTGAAATGGGAAAATGAAAACGTACCCGCCATACTCAATGTTTGGTTCGCAGGAAGCGAAGCGGGCGATGCCATTGCCGATGTATTGTTTGGCGATGTGAACCCATCCGGAAAATTAACCACCACCTTCCCACAGAACGTTGGGCAAATTCCATTATACTATGCCCACAAGAACACCGGCAGACCGCTGGCAGCAGGAAAGTGGTTTCAGAAATTCCGCTCGAACTACCTGGATGTTTCTAATGAACCGTTATATCCGTTTGGATATGGATTAAGCTACACAACTTTTGAATACGGCAATCCAACAGCAAGCGCTGCTGAAATAAAATCCGGTGACTCACTGACTGTTCAGGTTATAGTTAAGAACACAGGAACAGTAGCAGGAAAAGAAATTGTTCAACTCTATATTCAAGATCTGGTAGGATCGGTTACACGGCCTGTAAAGGAACTGAAAGACTTCCAAAAAATTGAACTTCAACCGGGTGAATCAAAGCAGGTTACCTTCACCCTTACGGACGATGACCTGAAATTTTACAACTACGATTTACAGTGGAAATCGGAACCCGGTGAATTTAAGGTGTATATCGGCAGTAACTCGCGCGATGTAAAAGAAATCAAGTTTACCCTGAAATAATTTCTAATAGTTACCGGAAAATAGTAATTACGTACTTTTCAATCACAACCTACGCCATGAAAGGACTTCAACTCTACGATTACATTGTGTTTCTTTTTTACTTTCTAATCGTGGCTGTGTACGGTTATTGGGTGTATAACCGAAAGAAAAAAGCGCAAATCGATTCAAAAGATTTTTTCCTGGCCGAAGGTTCTCTTACCTGGTGGGCCATTGGTGCTTCCCTGATCGCCTCCAATATTTCTGCCGAGCAAATGATAGGCATGAGCGGATCGGGTTTCAAACTCGGGCTTGCTATTTCGGCTTACGAGTGGATGGCCGCAGCCACCTTGCTGATCGTGGCTATCTTCTTCATGCCGGTGTATTTGAAAAATAAAATTTTCACTATGCCGCAGTTTTTGAGTCAGCGCTACAACGACAAAGTTGCGCTGATCATGGCGGTGTTCTGGCTCATGCTGTACATTGTCGTTAACCTGATGTCTATTCTTTACCTCGGAGCGCTGGCCATCAGCGGAATATCCGGATTAAGCTTAGCCGTTTGTATTTTCGGGCTGGCCGTATTTGCCATTGTCATTACCCTGGGTGGAATGAAAGTGATCGGTTACACCGATGTGATCCAGGTTTTCTTTTTGGTTCTTGGTGGCCTGGTTGCCTCCTACATTGCTTTGAATATGATTTCAGGTGGCGAAGGAATTGCAAAAGGATTCTCTTTGTTAACTACCAAAGCATCGGGTCATTTTGACCTCATCTTTGACCGGAGTCACCCAAGCTATATTGATCTTCCCGGACTGAGCGTACTGATAGGCGGAATGTGGATCGCTAACCTGAACTACTGGGGGTGCAATCAATACATTACCCAACGCGCGCTGGGCGCTTCCCTTCCCGTGGCACGATCAGGACTCTTGTTTGCAGCATTTTTAAAAATGTTAATGCCCCTTATCGTGGTTATTCCCGGCATTGCCGTCTATTATATTATCAATGAAAATATTCCGGGCATTAGCGCTGCGGATATGCTTACCTCTTCCGGAGTTCAGGATCCGAATAAAGCCTATCCTGCTTTGCTGGGGTTGCTTCCCATGGGGTTAAAAGGATTGGCATTTGCTGCATTAACAGCTGCCATTGTTGCATCGCTCGCTGGTAAAGCCAACAGTATTGCTACCATTTTTACCTTAGACATCTACAAAAAAACATTCGAAAAAACAGCTACCGAGCAACGGTTGGTAAACGTTGGAAAAATTTCGGTTGTCGTTTCTATGTTGATGGCTGTGTTGCTCTCGCTGATTGTGGGCGATGCACTGATGGGTGAAGGAAAGCAAGGGTTTCAGTACATCCAGGAATATTCCGGGTTTGTTTCACCGGGTATTTTCGCCATGTTCATCCTGGGCTTCTTCTGGAAGAAAACAACTTCCAATGCCGCACTCTTTGCTACCATTGGCGGGTTCCTCTTTTCAATTATCCTGAAATTCCTTCCATATTGGGTTGACCTTGCTCCGTTGCATGCTTTCGGTTGGTCTGTTCCGGTAGGGTCAGGCATCTATGAAATTCCGTTCCTCGACCGGATGGCCATTGTGTTCCTCACCTGCATAGCGGGTATGTATCTCATCAGCATGTACGAAAACAAAAAAGGCATTGTACCAAAAGGATTAGAGATTGACGCCAGCATGTTTAAAGTCTCCACTTCGTTTGCAGTGGGGGCGCTGATTATTGTGGCGATGCTGGTAGCGTTTTACACGGCATATTGGTAAACCTGAACCCCTCCGTTGTATTCATTGTTATGGAAAAGAATACAATAAAAATAAAACGAGTCTACGAAGCTGCCTCAACGGCTGATGGCTACCGGGTATTGGTGGACAGGCTTTGGCCCAGAGGTTTAAAAAAAAGTAACGTTGTCATGGATGAGTGGAACAAGGAAATTGCGCCATCAACAGACCTCAGAAAGTGGTTTGGCCACAAGCCTGAAAATTTTGTGCGCTTTTCGGAACGCTACCGGGCAGAGTTGAAAACAAAAGGTGACGAACTAAAAAGACTTCGGTCTATCGCCCTGAAACAAAACCTCACGTTGCTTTTTGCAGCGAAAGACGAAAAAATAAACCACGCAATCGTTTTGCAGAAAGTACTCAAGCAAGGAAAGCCATGAGCAACAACCCGATTAAACGGCACCATTCATTGCAACCCCTCAGTCGCGACCATCACTACGGATTACTTTTTTGCTGGAAAATACGAGAAGGATTTAAACGAAACATCCCCCTCGAACGAATGAAAAAATATGCCGACTGGTTTTGGAGGTCACACCTGATGCAACATTTTGAAACCGAGGAAGCAAACCTGTTCCCTATACTTCCTCCCGAAAACAGCAAAGTAAAAAAGGCAATAGCCGATCATAGGAGATTGAAAAGTCTTGTGGAGAACACCGAGGACACCCGTCAATCGCTGAGCCTGCTGGAAGAAGAACTGGAAGCACACATCCGTTTTGAAGAACGGGATTTATTCAATGACATTCAGCAGGTTGCCACCGCAGCACAGTTAGTAGAAGTGGAGAAACATCATCATGAACCATTTTCTGATGACTGGACAGACGAGTTCTGGAAGGAGAAAAACTAAATTACTGTATCAAAAGTTAAGATCTGTCAGGTTGAGCAAAATAACATCAACTCCTATTTTGCGATCATGCTGAAACAAGCCTGCCTGCGGTAGGCAGGTTCAGGGTGATGTAACAATATATTTAGACCGGAATGACAAGCAACTCAAGACTTCTCAAACAAGCATTCCTGTTTGCACAATTTTAGTATTCTTGTGTTATGAGGAGTATTGACATTACACTGCTGACCGATTCGCGCTACGTAAACCCGGCAAAACTCAATGGGTACGTTCAAAACATTCTTGAAGATGATCGGTTGCTTACTGAAGCTTTTCAAAAAAAGGGACTTCGTGTGGCTCGAACAAATTGGGATAACCCTACGTATCACTGGAAGGAAACCCGTTACGCTTTGTTCAGAACTACCTGGGACTACTTCGACCGCTTTTCTGAATTTTCGCAATGGCTTGACCAAGCCAATCAACAAACTACTTTTATTAATCCGATTGAAACCATCCGGTGGAACATCGATAAACACTACCTGGCCGATTTGCAAACACAAGGCATTAACATTCCCCCAACCATTTTTATTAAACAGGGTGATCAACGAACCCTGCAACAAATTATCAACAGCGCAGGCTGGGCAACCAGCATTCTCAAGCCCGCCATTTCCGGATCAGCCCGGCACACATATAAACTTACGTTAGAAAACCTGGGCAACCACGAAACTATTTTCCGTGAGTTAATTTCACAGGAGTCCATGCTCCTGCAGGAGTTTCAACAACGGGTAGTCTCTCAGGGTGAGGTAGCGTTTATGATCTTTGGCGGAACTTACAGTCATGCTGTATTAAAGAAAGCCAAACCTGGCGACTTCCGGGTGCAGGATGATTTCGGAGGCTCTGTTCATGAATACGAAGCATCACACAAAGAAATTGAATTTGCGAAACGTGTGGTCTCCTGTATTAAACCGGTACCCCTGTATGCGCGGGTAGATGTGATTTGGGATAATCCCGGGAACCTGTGTGTATCCGAACTTGAACTCATTGAGCCGGAATTATGGTTTAGGAAGCATCCGGCTGCTGCTGACCTTTTTGCCGCTACGGTTGCCGCCCACATTCGCTAACTACCACCACAACCTATTCAGAAGTTTTGCTACATTGGTACAAGCCAAGGTAACGCGCGCAATTAACTGAAACCTAAAAAAAGTGGACCCTCACCATTCACACGACCACCATCATCATGCTCATCACCATCATGCTACGGGCAACATAAAGGTAGCCTTTTGGCTCAACACAGGTTTTGCTTTACTTGAACTGGCAGGAGGTTTTTACACCAACAGTATTGCCATCATGAGTGATGCCCTCCACGACTTTGGTGATAGTCTTTCTCTGGGCCTCGCTTATTACCTTCAGAAAAAATCAGAAAAAAAGAAAGATCAGCAATATACCTATGGTTATAAACGCTTTTCACTTTTAGGCGCTTTCATCACCAGTATTGTCCTTACATTAGGTTCTATACTGATTATTATAGAAGCCATCGATCGTATGGCAAACCCTCAGCAACCCTATGTACCGGGCATGATCATACTGGCTGTTATTGGCATTGCCGCTAACGGTGCTGCGTTACTGCGATTGAAAAAGGGTCAAACGTTAAGCGAAAAAGCTATCTCCCTTCATTTTCTGGAAGATGTGCTGGGGTGGGTGGCCGTGTTGGTTGGGGCGCTGGTTATGTCCTTTGCTGATGCCCCCATTCTTGATCCTATTCTTTCGATAGGAATTGGTTTTTTCATCCTGTTTAACGTCTATAAAAATATTCGAGCCGTTCTGAAAATAATTTTGCAAGCCGTTCCGGATAACCTGACGGAAGACGAATTAAGAAAACAGATGACCGGATTTACTGAAATCATTGAAATTCATGATATCCACAGCTGGAGCATGGATGGCACGTACAACGTTGTAACCTTTCACGCGGTTGTTCCTGATCATCTGAATCCGGTAGCACTGGAACACCTGAAAACCAAAATCAAAAGCAAACTTCTTCAGAACAACGTCAGTCACGTTACCATTGAATTTGAAATTCAGAATTGCGGAGTTGATTGTTGAGCACTCCTTTGCGCTTCAATCCAAAAAAATCATAAAAGCTCAGTCAATTTTCAAGGACATCAATAATGCAGATTTTAAACCTTTTTCTTTATCTTTGATAAATTAAAAGCAGGGTTTAAAAATGCTTATAGAAAGAATCAATAATGACCAAATAACCATTACAGTTTCTTCAGCCGTAGATAGCTTTGGTTTACAAAGATTAATTGATTACGTAAAATACCTAGAAGCAACAGCCAAATCCAGAGCCAAACAATCGGATATTGACAGACTGGCTGACCAGGTAAATTCCTCCTGGTGGAAAAAGAATCGAAAACGTTTCGTCAAGTGAACGTTATCGTTGATGCCAATATTGTTTTTAGTGGCATTCTAAACTCAAATGGTAAGATTGGCGACCTCCTCATCAACTCGCAAAACAAAATTAATTTTATTGCTCCTGACTTTCTGCGGGTAGAAATCAGAAAACATCATTCTAAATTGGTAAAGATTTCACGAATGAATCTTGATGAAATTCAAGAGTCAGAGTTTCAAATCTGCAAAGACATAACTTTTATTTCAGAAGAACAGATAAAAGAGACCGCCTGGCTGCAGGCCGAAAAATTGGTTACTGAAATTGACCCGAAGGATACACCCTACATTGCATTCTCAAAACATTTTCGTTGCAAGATCTGGAGCGGAGACAAAAAACTTGTTAAGGGTCTTGAAAAGAAGGGGTTCAGGAATTTTATTTCAACGGACGAACTTTATGAATGGCGGTTAAAAAAGGAGAAACGATAAATACAAAAATCATCCGATTGCCTCCTACTTATACTTCCTGACCGATTTCATTTCTTGCGGTGTGGCGCTTTTTATACTGATGGCCGCACCACCTCCCGCTGCAATGCTGACTTTCAGTACAGTCGAGCGATCGACCAGGTATTTTTTAATTTCATACGCCATGGGGTTATCTTTCCAGTGGGCGTCAACGGCATCCGCATAAACAATGGCTACATATTTTTGTTTAGAATCCAGAAAATTTAATGGAATGGTTGCCATCCGTTTGCTTTCGTCAGTAATACTTCCAATAAACCATTCCTGCTTTCCTTTAGCTTTACGAGCAGTGGTGATGTAATCGCCCGGCTCTGCCTCTAAAATTTTAGTATCATCCCAGTCGACCGCCACATCTTTAATGAATTGAAAAGCATCCAATCGCTTCTCATAAGCTTCGGGTAAATCGGCTGCCATCTGTAATGGACTATACAAGGTTACGTATAAGGCAAGCTGTTTTGCTAACGTAGTATGTACCTGAAAGCCGCTCGGCTGCCTGCCCGACTTTTCTGAATAATAATCCATTTTGATTTCGAAGATTCCGGGGGTGTAATCCATCGGGCCTCCCATCAATCGCGTAAAAGGAAGAATCGTTTCATGCTCGGGTGGGTTGCCAATACTCCAGGCGTTAAATTCATTTCCGCGAGCCGCCTCATTTGCCAGCCAGTTCGGGTACGTGCGGTGCAATCCGGTAGGACGAACAGGCTCATGCGCATCCAACATAATTTTATACGCGGCTGTTTTTTCTGCCACACGATTATAATGGTTTACCATCCACTGCCCGTCATGCCACTCACCCCGTGGAATGATACGACCTACGTAACCGGTTTTTACGGCATCATATCCGTTAGCTTTCATAAACGAATACGCCTCGTCCATTCTTCGCTCGTAATTGGTAACCGATGCCGATGTTTCGTGATGCATGATCAGTTTCACGTTCTTTGATGCAGCATAGCGATGTAATTCTTTCACATCGAAATCCGGATAGGGAGTTACAAAATCAAACACATCTTCCTTGCCAGTACTAAACCAGTCTTCCCAGCCAATGTTCCATCCTTCTACCAACACGCCATCAAAACCGTGTGTGGAAGCAAAATCAATATAACGCTTGGCATTTGCGGTGTTCGCTGCATGAAGACCATTCGGCTTCAATGCATTCCAGTCCGTTCCTGTTAACGTCAGGTTACTTTCATTCGAATAATTCCAACTACCAACACCCACGTGCATTTCCCACCAGATGCCCACATATTTCACCGGTTTGATCCAGTCGGTATTTTCAATTTTCGAAGGCTCATTCAGATTTAAAATCGTTTTTGACGCCAGTAAATCAGCTGCGCGATCGCTTACAGTAATTGTACGCCATGGAGTTTTGGCAGGTGTTTGTAAATGTGCTTTATTTCCAATGGCATTCGGAACAAGGTGCGATGTAAATTTCAACGAACGCTTTTCCAATGAAAGATTCATGGCAGGATAGTTCACCAGGGCAGCCTCATGAATATTGATGTACAATCCATCAGCCGACTTCATCATCAGCGGAGTTTGAACCGCATCTGCGATGGGTGTTCGCGTGCTGATTTCAATAGCACCGCTTCGCTCCAACGGATTTATTTCGCTCAGCTTCGTGGTGGTGTAATAATATTCATTCGTATCATAATCGCCCGGAATCCAAAAAGCCTTGTGGTCACCGGCCACAACAAATTCTGTTCGTTCATCTTTTACAATGAAGTGTGCCAGTTTTTCCTGACGCGGAAGTTCGTAACGAAAACCCAGCCCATCATTAAAAAGTCTGAAACGCAGAACAACGGTTCTATCTGTGGCCGGTTGCTGCAGGGTTATCGCTAACTCCCGGTAATGATTGCGAATGGTTTTTACCTCGCCCCATACAGGTTCCCAACTCGTGTCATGCAGCAGGGTATCCACTTTTGTAACCTGAAAACCATTCGAAAGCGATGGGGTATCTTTTAATTCAATGCCAAGCATACTTGGCTGAATAACGGGTTTGAATTTATACGTCAACGCATAGATCGGCTGTCCGTCAGTCGAAAGGCTAAAGGTCAACTTCAGATTTTTATCGGGTGATGAAATTGTTTGCGCCCATACCGTATTGGCAACACATAGGAACAGGCTAATCGCGATAGTACGTTTCATACTTTCAGTTTGAATGATCCGAAATATAGTGGATGTTTTAAATTTACGTGAACGAGTGGTGTTTTTTGAAATCGCAATCGTTTGAATTCCACTCAACCATGAACGGTTATACCAAAGGTTGACCTCAGGATAGCTGGGTTAAACGGTAGGCTCCGTCACAAGAATATAGTCTACATTTAAGATCAAACTCAACCTGTATGAACCACGATAATTTTACAAGAAAAATATTTTTAGGGCTGCTCCTGTTGATAGCAACGAGCTCCATAACCTTCGCTCAGAAGGAGGTAACAAAACCAAAACTCATCGACCCGGCCAACATGGATCCTACCATTAAGCCCGGAGATGACTTCATGGGGTATGCTGGCGGCATCTGGTTAAAAAACAACCCGGTGCCTGCTAAGGAAACCCGTTGGGGAGCCTTCAATATGCTGCGCGATTTTAATGTGAAAGCTGTACAGGTTATCCTGTCTGAGGCGGCTGCCGATAAAACCGCTGCCTCCGGATCGGTAAAAAGAAGAGTAGGTGATTTTTATGCTGCCGGTATGGACAGTCTGGCGGTTGAAAAAGCAGGCTTCTCTCCTGCGCAGGCTGATTATGTACGGGCTGGTTCTGTTCAAAACAGCGAACAGGTTCTGAATGAAATCATCTATGAACGAACAAATGGTATTGCTTCTCCCCTATTCGGCTTTTTTGTTGCACAAGATCGCAAGCATCCACAGGTAATGGTCGTACAACTTGGACAGGGCGGCACCTCCATGCCCGATCGCGACTATTATTTAAAGAGTGACGCACGAACCCAGAAAATTCAAGCTGCATTCAATACCTATGTAACTACCTTATTTAAACTGGCCGGTGAAACAGAGGCTTCTGCCAAAGAGAAAGCCGAAACTATTTTCAGGTTAGAGAAACTTCTGGCCAAGGCCCAGATGAGCCGGGTTGAAATGCGCGATCCTTATAAAACATACAATAAGTTTTCAGTTTCCGATTTTTCAAAAACATCCTCTTCCTTCAATTGGGTAAGTACGCTTGACAGATTAAAAACTCCCGGACAGGATACCATCCTGGTAAATTCACCAAAATACTTTACGGTTGCTGACAGTTTATTAAAGAATGCTCCTGTTTCTGATTGGCAAACCTACTTACAGTGGAATGTTCTTCGCACGGCAGCTCCGTACTTAAGCAGCCCCTTTGTGAAGGCCAACTTTGCCTACACTCAGGTCATGACCGGCCAAAAAGTGTTGACTCCTCGCTGGCAACGGATGTCGCAACTCACCGATGGAACTATCGGTGAACTGCTGGGTCAGCTGTATGTAGAAAAACATTTCAAGCCCGAAGCGAAAGCAAGGATGGATGAAATGATCAAAAACCTGGTAAAGGCTTACGAGATCCGCATCAAAAAACTGGATTGGATGGGTGATGCCACGAAACAGAAAGCATTGGACAAGCTTAATACATTCACGCCCAAAATAGGTTATCCTGAAAAATGGAAAACGTATGATGGCCTTGATATAGCGCGTGAATCCTTCTATCAAAATTTACGCAACGCTTCTCAATGGGCATACAACGACATGGTTAGCCAACTGGGCAAACCGGTTGATAAAAAACGTTTTGGTATGACACCACCCACTGTAAACGCTTATTACAATGCAGTGAATAATGAAATTGTATTTCCGGCAGGAATTCTTCAGTATCCATTCTTTCATCCGGATGCGGATGATGCCTTTAATTATGGTGCAATTGGTGCGGTTATCGGGCATGAGATTTCGCACGGGTTTGATGATTCCGGAAGTCAGTACGACAAAGACGGTACCCTCCGTAACTGGTGGACAACCGAAGACCGTGAAAAATTTAACGAGAGAGCAAAACTTTTACAACAACAATTTGATGCTTACACGGTGTTAGACAGCATTCATGTAAACGGCAAACTTACGCTGGGTGAAAATATTGGCGACCTTGGCGGATTAAATGCTGCATACGAAGCATTTAAAATGACCCCACAAGGGAAATCAAACAAAAAAATTGATGGCTTCACACCCGACCAGCGGTTTTTTCTCGCCTGGGCACAGGTATGGAGAGCCAACACCCTGCCCGAAACAAAAGCACAACTCATTGTAACCGACTCACATTCGCCTGCCGAGTACAGAACCATTGGCGCCCCCGTAAACATGGATGCCTGGTATGAGGCCTTTGGCGTGAAGCCCGGTCACAAACTTTATAAAAAACCAGAAGAGCGGATTAAGATTTGGTAATCGTATCATCTCAAATCAACTCTTAACACACCGTTTTGTTGAACGATTAGCAACTAATCCTAACAAGGGAAGTTCGCTACCGTTCAACGTGACCGGTGATGGTTAGGTGAGAACCGGTTGCCAACCTCAAACCCTATTCCAGAGAAGCTGACGGTTATCTAACACCACTTGAACCCTTATCCTGCCACTACTCCTTTTCTGTTTCTACTCCCACCTGTTTTTGTTAATTTCCAGAGACAAAAATCCTCATAGGAAGAAAATAAAACACGCATGAAAAGAAGAGACTTTGTTCAATTGACGGGGCTGGGAATTGGAGGGTTAATGCTTCCACTGGATTTGCTTGGAAATCCGGTTTCGGTAGAAGCCCTTTTGGAATCTCCCTTTGATACCATTCAAAAAAAGAAACTGGCGGATGTGGTACTAAACACCGCTAAGTCAAGGGGTGCCACCTACGCAGATGTGCGAATCGGGAGGTATTTGAACCAGTTTATTAATACCCGTGAAAATAAAGTGCAAAACCTGACCAATACCGAATCTTTTGGGGTGGGCATTCGGGTAATTGTAAACGGAACGTGGGGCTTTGCTTCCACGAACCTGGTAACCGAAGAGGGTGTTAAAAAAACCACCGAACGAGCTGTGGCCGTTGCCAGGGCCAATTCAAAATTTCAAAAGGAGCCGGTGAAACTGGCAGCAGTACAACGTTATGGCGAGGTGAGTTGGAAAACACCCATCCAAAAAAATTCTTTTGAAGTGCCGGTTAAAGAAAAAGTTGACCTGCTATTGAATGCTAATTCAGAAGCGCTGAAAAACGGAGCAAGTTTTGTTAACTCCAACCTTTTTCAGATTAACGAACAAAAATATTTTGCCTCTACCGAAGGATCGTACATCGATCAGGATGTACATCGCATTTGGCCAACCTTCACCGTGTCGGTCATTGACCGCGCTTCCGGAAAATTTAAAACACGCGATGCGATGAGTGCCCCGATGGGCCTCGGTTACGAGTACATGATTCCCCGCACAGAAGATAAACTGGCCGGCCCTGGTGGAATGGTGCTCTATAAAAACAGTTACGATATTGTGGAAGACGCCATCATCGCTGCCAGGCAAGCCAAAGAGATGATTACCGCTAAGTCGGTGGAGCCCGGAAAATATGATCTGGTTCTGGAGCCCAATCACCTGGGATTAACCATTCACGAATCGGTGGGTCACCCGCTGGAGCTAGACCGGATTTTAGGATACGAGGCAAACTATGCAGGCACCAGTTTCGCTACGCTGGATAAGCTGCAATCCGGCACCTTTAAGTATGGCAGTCCCATTGTCAATATAGTGGCGGATAAAACACAACCGGGTTCATTGGGTGCAGTTGGCTATGATGATGAGGGTGTTAAATGTAAAAAGTGGGACTTAATCAAAGACGGAATCTTTGTTGGCGTTCAGGCCATTCGCGATCAGGCTCATATTGTTGGCTTAAACGAATCGCATGGATGTTGCTATTCACAAAGTTGGAACAATGTGCAATTCCAACGCATGCCCAACGTGTCACTTCAGCCAGGCAAAGAAACGTACTCCAGCGAACAAATGATTAAGGATGTTGAGAAGGGTATTTACATTGCCGGACGCGGATCGTTTTCAATCGACCAGCAGCGTTATAACTTTCAGTTTGGCGGAACCGCTTTCTTTGAAATTAAAAACGGAAAGATTGCCGGCATGCTCAACGATGTGGCGTACCAATCCAATACCCAGGAGTTTTGGAATAATTGTGTAAAAATTTGTGATGAGAAAGATTACCGCTTGTTCGGTTCTTTCTTTGACGGAAAAGGGCAACCTTCACAGGTAAGCGCGGTGTCGCACGGAAGTTCAACTGCTCGTTTTAATGGGGTGAATGTGATTAATACGGGCAGAACTATTTAATTCAAAATTAGAAAATTCAATATTCAAAATTTTTAACTATGGTTCCGAATAAAACAATCTTGAATTATGAATTATGAATTATGATGAATCTTGAATTTTAAAATAACTTAACCCAATGAAGAGACGAGACTTTATTCAAATGGCGGGAATGGGTGCAGGCGCGTTAATGCTGCCTATTCCTTCCTTCGCACAAGAGGTTGACCCGATGCGGCTGCTTGACCCGCTGATGGACACAGTCCAGAAAAAGAAACTGGCCGACATTGCCCTGAATACGACCAAAAGCCTGGGTGCCACCTACACCGATGTTCGCATTGGCCGCTACCTCAACCAGTTTGTGATGACACGCGAGAAAAAGGTTCAGGGTATTGTGAATACCGAATCGTTCGGAGTTGGCATCCGGGTGATCGCCAACGGGACCTGGGGTTTCGCTGCCAGCAATAATGTAACACCCGAAGGAATGAAGAAAACGGCCGAGCGTGCCGTGGCCATTGCAAAAGCAAATTCTAAATTTCAAAAAGAACCCGTCAAACTGGCGGCCACTCCTTCCTATGGTGAAATCAGTTGGAAAACCCCGATTAAGAAAAATGGTTTTGAAGTTCCCGTAAAAGAAAAAGTTGATCTTCTGCTGGCAGCAAACGCCAGGGCCCTCGAAAAAGGAGCAAGCTTTGTTAACAGCCAGATGTTCATGGTGAACGAACAAAAATATTTTGCATCATCAGAAGGCTCCTACATCGATCAGGATATCTACCGCATCCTTCCGGGGTTTGGTGTTTCCGTAGTAGATCGCGCCACCGGCCAATTTAAAACGCGACCTTCCTTCAGCTCCCCTGTTGGTATGGGGTATGAATACCTGGATGGAAAAGCGGAAGATAAAATTCAGGGACCAGGTGATGTCATACTCTATAATAAGTCGTATGATATTATTGAAGATGCCGGAATAGCAGCCGAACAAGCCAAACAAATGATTGCAGCCAAATCGGTAGAGCCTGGCAAGTACGATCTGGTACTGGAGCCATCGCACCTCTGGCTTACCATTCACGAATCGGTTGGTCACCCTACTGAACTTGATCGTGTGCTGGGCTATGAAGCAAACTATGCCGGTACCAGCTTCTTAACGTTGGATAAATGGGAGTCAAAGAAATTCAATTTTGGCAGCAAGATAGTGAACTTCGTTGCCGACAAAACACAACCCGGATCGCTTGGTGCTGTGGGCTATGACGATGAGGGTGTGAAATGCAAAAAGTGGGATCTGATCAAAGATGGCGTGCTGGTGAACTACCAGGCCATTCGCGACCAGGTAAACATCATCGGACAAAAGGAATCGCATGGCTGTTGTTACTCGCAAAGCTGGTCCGATGTTCAGTTCCAACGGATGCCAAATGTTTCGCTGCAACCGGGTAAAGAACAACTTACTCCTCAGCAGATGATTGCCGGAGTTGAAAAAGGAATTTACATCGTAAAAGATTCCTCCTTCTCCATCGATCAGCAACGCTACAACTTTCAGTTTAGCGGGGTGCTCTTTTTTGAAATCAAGAACGGTAAGATCGCGGGTTTATTAAAAGATGTTGCCTACCAGGCCAACTCGCAGGATTTCTGGAATTCATGTTCACAGATATGTGACGAACGTGACTACCGGTTGGGCGGAGCCTTCAATGACGGCAAAGGCCAGCCAAGTCAATCGAACGCAGTTTCACATGGATCTGCCACTGCACGTTTTAATGGAATCAATGTGATCAATACAGGAAGAACAATATAAATTTAAGAATTCAGATTTTAGATTTTAAGATTTTATCTTAATCTAAAATCATAAATCATAAATCTAAAATTTCAAATCATGGCTATACTATCAAAAGAAGAAGCAAAAAAAATCCTCGAAAAGGTTATCAGCTTCTCAAAGGCTGACGGCTGCTCTGTGGGTTTAAACGGATCCGATCGCGGAAACATCCGGTATGCCCGAAACAGTGTTTCAACAGCAGGAGAAGACAGCAACGTAACACTTTTCGTAAACTCTTACTTTGGAAAAAAATCCGGCTCGGCTACCATCAATGAGTTTGATGATGCATCACTGGAAAAGGTAGTCAGGCGTGCCGAAGAACTGGCGCAACTGGCACCGGAAAATCCGGAGTTTATGGAGCCGCTTCCGCAGCAGACGTACGGAGGTGAATCAAAAACTTTTGCTGAATCAACCGCGAAAATCTCTCCCGAATTTCGGGCACAGGTCGCTGCCGACAGCATTAATCCGGCCGTAGCAAAAGATGTTACGGCTGCCGGTTATCTGGAAGACAGCAGCGGCTTTAACTCCATCATGAACAGCAAAGGACTGTTTGCCTATAATAAATCAACCGATGTCGACTTCACCGTTACCATGCGAAGCAATGATGGAACGGGCTCCGGCTGGGCAGCCGGCACACAAACCGATGTCAGTAAATTAAATGCGGCAGAAGCATCACGCAGGGCTATTGACAAAGCGCTGATGTCGCGCAATCCAAAAGCAATTGAACCGGGTAAATATACAGTAGTGCTGGAATCTTCGGCTGCTGCTGACATTGTTCGGTTAATGCTCAACATGAACGCGCGCCAGGCTGATGAAGGCCGCAGTTTTTACGCTAAAAAAGGTGGTGGCACTAAACTAGGCGAAAAAATTGTTGACGAACGTGTTAATATTTATACCGATCCCTGGAATGAGGATGTCCCATCTTCACCATGGGCAGGTGATGGCCAGGCGCGTAAGCGCATGGACCTGATCAAGAACGGAGTGGTAGCCAACCTTGCTTACGACCGCTACTGGGCCTCTCAGAAAAACGTAGCCCCGGTTCCGTTTGGAGGGAACTCAATCATGGAGGGTGGTACTGCCTCACTTGAGGATATGATCAAGGATACGAAGAAAGGAATTTTGGTTACACGCTTCTGGTATATTCGCCCGGTCGATCCGCAAACATTATTGTTTACAGGCCTTACCCGTGATGGTACTTTCTATATTGAAAACGGAAAAATTATGTATCCGATTAAAAACTTCCGCTTCAATGAAAGTCCGATTATCATGCTGAATAACCTGGAGACCCTTGGTAAACCTGAACGGGTTGTAACCAGTGAAGGAAATCCGAACGGATTTATTCCGTCCATGAAAGTGCGCGACTTTACATTCAGCAGTTTGTCGGATGCCGTTTAACAGTCTACCCGTCAGGCTGGCTGGGGCGGTCAGACGGGTATATTCTTTATCAGTCGTCAGACAACTCGCAGTGGTCTTACAACTAAACAAAAATCGACTTGTAAAATCCCTGACCCAACATCAGGGATTTTTTGTTTTCATTCATATTTCGATTGCTTTGATTTCAATAAAATGGTAAATATGTAAGCCTACTCTTTGTAGTATCCTGACCTGACCGAAATCGAACATAACCACCTTAAGCTTCATTAAATGAAACGCAGACAATTTATTTACCTTACGGGTATGGGCGCCACGGCAACCATGCTCCCGGGCATACCCATGATGGGTAACCCGATTGCTCCTGAAAAATCGCTGGAGACTATTGACGTAGCATTGAAAAAACGAATGGCCGATGTCGCCTTAAACGCTGCTCGAGCCAAAGGCGCCACCTACACCGATGTACGCATAGGGCGTTACCTCAACCAGTTTGTGATTACACGAGAAAACAAAGTTGAAAATATTGTTAACACCGAAACCTATGGAATGGGTATTCGCGTTATCGCCAATGGCAGTTGGGGCTTTGCCGCCACCGACAAACTGGATAACGACAGCATTGCAAATGCTGCAGCACTGGCAGTTTCCATTGCGCAAGAAAACTCTCGCCTGCTGACGGTACCGGTACAACTAGCTCCACAAAAAGGTTTTGGAGAGGTTAGCTGGAAAGCACCCATCGAAAAAAATTCATTTGAAGTTCCCATCAAGGAAAAAGTTGATCTACTGCTTGGGGTGAACGATGCCGCCATGAAAGCCGGGGCAGATTACGTAAACTCCTTTCTGTTCATGGTCAATGAACAGAAATACTTTGCATCATCGGATGGCTCGTACATCGATCAGGATATTCACCGCATCTGGCCAACTTTCTTCATTACTAAGATTGATAAAACGACCGGAAAATTTGAAACGAGAAATTCCCTTAGTGCCCCCATGGGCATGGGGTATGAGTACCTGTACGCCCGCCCTCAGGATAAAATTCAGGGCGTTACTACATTGTACAAAGGTCGCTACGACATGATTGAAGATGCCCGGGCTGCTGGCGCGCAAGCCGGTGAGAAATTAAAAGCTAAATCAGTGGAGCCAGGCAAGTATGATCTGGTACTCGATCCATCACATTTATGGTTAACCATTCACGAATCAGCAGGTCACCCAACTGAACTTGACCGCGTGCTTGGCTATGAAGCAAACTTTGCCGGTACCAGCTTCCTTACTCTTGATAAGTGGGAGTCAAAAAAATTCAATTATGGAAACAAGCTGGTCAATATTGTTGCTGATAAAACTCAGATTGGTTCGTTAGGTGCTGTGGGGTATGACGATGAGGGTGTACAAACCGGAAAATGGGATATTATTAAAGAAGGTATTCTTGTTAACTATCAAACCATCCGCGACCAAGCTCACATCCTGAAATTAAATGCTTCACAGGGTTGTTGCTATGCCGATAACTGGAGCAGTGTGCAGTTCCAACGCATGCCAAACATTTCATTGCAGCCCGGAGCAGAAAAGAAAAGTATAGATGACATCATTAAAAATGTTGAAAAGGGAATTTATATCGTTGGTGATGGCTCATTCTCAATTGATCAGCAACGCTATAATTTCCAGTTTGGCGGACAACTTTACTACGAGATCAAGAACGGAAAAATAGCGGGAATGCTCAAAGATGTTGCCTACCAATCAAACACACAGGAATTCTGGAATGCATGTGCGGATATTGCCGATCAGGAAGATTATCGCCTGGGCGGATCTTTCTTTGATGGAAAAGGTCAACCCGCACAGTCAAGTGCTGTGTCGCACGGAAGCGCCACAACGCGATTCAATGGCGTAAATGTTATTAACACAGGAAGAACCATTTAAACAGAACGGTAAATATGGCACTATTAACAAAAGACGAAGCGCATGCGTTATTAAAAAAAGTTCTGAGCTTTTCAAAAGCTGATGCTTGCGAGGTAAGCATCGGTGGAACTCAAAATGGAAACATCCGGTACGCACGCAATGCCGTGTCGACCAGCGGAAGCATTACTCAAACACAATTGGTCGTACAGTCATCATTTGGTAAGAAAGTGGGTATCGCTACTATTAATGAGTTGGATGATGCTTCCCTTGAAAAAGTAGTAAGAAGAGCAGAGGAACTCGCCAGCTTAGCTCCTGAAAATCCAGAGTTTGTTCCAAACCTCGGAGCACAAACGTACGCTGAATCTAAAACATTTGTTCCTTCAACTGCCGCTATTACACCTAAGCTTCGTGCAGACGCTGTGGAGAAAAGTCTGAAGATTGCAAAAGATAACAAGGTAGAAGCAGCAGGATTTTGGGAAGACAATACCGGTTATGCAGCCATGATGAATACTGCAGGTGCATTCGCCTACAATACCTCTACCAACGTAAACTTTTCGGTTACTGTTCGAACACCGGATGGCAAAGGATCGGGTTATGCAGCGCGTGGTTATAATGACGTTACCAAACTGGATACAACCAGGGCAACGCAAATTGCAACACAAAAAAGCCTTGGCTCGGTTAATGCGAAAGCAATTGAGCCCGGGAAATATACGGTCATTCTTGAACCCGCAGCAGCCGCTGTATTGCTCGAACGAATTCTTTTTGGATTGGATGCCCGGCAGGCTGATGAAGGACGCAGTTTCCTGAGCAAACCGGGCGGCACAACACGCCTCGGAGAAAAACTGGTAGATGAGCGGGTTAATATTTATTCGGATCCTCAAAATCCCGAACTTCCAACAAGCCCATGGGCTGGCGATGGCCGTCCGCAGGAAAAAATCAGTTGGATTGAAAAAGGAATAGTGAAAAACCTGACCTACTCACGCTACTGGGCACAGCAAAAAAATGTAAAGGCAATTCCGGGCCCTGATGCTTTCATCATGGAGGGCGGAACCAAATCGCTGGAGGAGTTAATAGCCGGAACAAAAAAAGGAGTATTGGTAACACGCTTATGGTACATCCGTGATGTTGACCCGCAAAGCTTATTGCTCACAGGCCTAACCCGTGATGGTACATTCTATATTGAGAACGGAAAGATTCAGTACCCGATCAAAAACTTCCGCTTCAACGAAAGCCCGGTGATTATGCTTAACAACCTGGAAGAAATGGGTAAAGTTGAGCGTACAGTAAGCGTAGAATCAAATATTAACTATTTACTCCCTCCGCTGAAGATCCGCGACTTTACATTCAGCAGTTTGTCGGATGCCGTTTAAGTACGTTAGTCGTGTTGTCAGGTCTTTCGACCTGACAACACTTATTTACCATGCAGGAGCCAGTTCTTTCGAACTGGCTCCCCTATAAAAAAAGAATCCCCGCCAGTCAGCGTATTTTTATTTGTACCTCATCGTACGTGACTACATTACTTTTTCTCACTAATTTAAATCCGCCTGTATAATTTTAACCTTCCAACTAACCGAAATACAGCATCTTAGCGACCTATGATCGACAGAACCAATTCAAAATTCTTTTTTACCCGCCTCCAATATGAGTCGGGCGATTGGGATGTTGATCAGCGCATGCCTTCCAATGTGTTGAACTCTTTAATAGAGTACACAACCCTTCAGATCGACACGAAAGAAAACATTATACCCCTGAGCAGTGATGAAATTTTCAGATGCCCCTTTTGTTACCTGAGCGGCCACAAATTGGTAGAATTCACTGCCAAGGAGCGCGAGAATTTTGAGAAATACGTTACAAACGGAGGCTTTATTTTTGTGGATGATTGTAATCACGATATTGACGGGCTCTTCGCAAAGTCATTTGAATCGCAAATGGAACGCATCTTCGGAGCGGTAGCATTAAAAAAAATCCCCAACAATCACCCGATTTATTCCACCTTTTTCCAATTCGATGGACCTCCCACCACCGCCCAGGAATTGAATGGCTGGGGCGATGATATTGTACACGACTACCTGAAAGCCATTGAATTCAAAAATAAAATTGGAGTTCTTTACAGCAATAAAGATTACGGGTGCGAGTGGGACTACGATTTCAGAAATAAACGTTTTTATAGAATTGACAATACCCGGTTTAGCATCAACATTGTGATGTATGCTTTAACCGCATAACAAAGCCTTATGAATCAGCAATTGAAAGCAACGGAACAATCCGTAAACGAAATCATCGGCAAACTGAATGACCTGAAACAGGAAATCAAAAAAGCGATTGTCGGGCAGGAAGAGATTATCGATCAACTATTGATCACTTTCCTGGCGGGAGGCCACGCCTTGCTGGAAGGTGTGCCCGGTCTTGCCAAAACATTAATGATCCGGTCGCTGGCGGAAGCAATTGATCTTCGTTTCAGGCGTATTCAATTCACCCCCGACCTCATGCCCTCCGATATTATCGGAACAGAAATTCTGGAAGAAGATCACACCACAGGAAAGCGAATTTTTAAATTTAACAAGGGCCCGGTGTTTGCCAATATTATTCTGGCGGATGAAATCAACCGAACATCGCCTAAAACACAATCGGCTTTACTGGAAGCCATGCAGGAATTTGAAGTGACCTATGCCGGTGTTACCTACCCGCTCGAGCGCCCATTCTTTATACTGGCCACTCAAAACCCAATCGAACAATCGGGTACTTTTCCACTGCCCGAAGCCCAGCTTGACCGCTTCTTACTCTACGTTAAGGTTAGTTACCCAACAGCTGAGGAAGAACGCTCTATTCTTGAAAATACAACCGGAAAAAAAGGAACAGGCATCAACAAAGTAATTGAAGGATCGAAGATACTGGAAGCTCAAAAGCTCGTACGTGAAGTTCATATCAATGCTGACCTCATTGACCTGGTCAGCCGCATTGTTCGCGCAACACGGCCCAGCGAAACAGAAACAAAATTTGTAAAAGACTGGGTGCGCTGGGGTGCCGGACCACGGGCAGGTCAGGCTATGATTCTCACAGCCAAAGCAAGGGCTTTGCTACATGGAAATTTTGCTGTCACTCAGGAAGACATCCGTCATGTGGCTTATCCGGTTCTACGGCATCGCATCCTGATGAACTTTAAAGCCGAAGCTGAAAACGTTACCCCCGATGATGTAACCAAGCATCTTTTAGAAACGATTGGGCTACAAAGTATATAAGCCATGGACGCGCGCATCCGCGAATTACTAAAACCTGAAATCCTCAACACCGTTGACGGACTCGAACTGGTGGCGCGCATCATTGTAGAGGGTTTCATGAGCGGCAGCAACAAAAGTCAATCGGTGGGTTCCGGACAGGAATTCAGTCAGTACCGAAGTTATCAACCGGGCGATGACCTCCGGCAACTCGACTGGAAAATGTTTGCACGATCGGAACGTTACTACATCAAGCAGGCAGAGATCGAAACAAACATTACCGTAAAATTCATGCTGGATGCGAGCCGCTCGATGGCATACACAGAAAACGGTATAAGCAAATTGCAGTACGCGAAAATCATGACGGCCGCCCTGGCCTACCTTGCGCGCAAGCAAAGTGATACGTTTGGTTTGTTTACCATCAATGACAAGCAGGTAAAAATTATACAACCCCGTTTTGAGCAACAACAATTTATCAGATTCCTCAATGAACTGGTATCGCTGAAAAGTGATGGCAGCTGGAATAAAGGTGCTGCGTTGGAACAACTTTTAGATCATCGCGGAAAAGAATTGATCGTTTTCATCACCGACCTGTACGATGACTCGGAAGATCTGCAACAGTTTATTTCCAGGTTAAAAACACCCAGAAATGAAGTTATCATTTTTCAACTGATGGGCAGGCGCGAAGCCAACCTGGATTATGATGGCTCATTTACGTTTGAGGATCTCGAGAGTGGAACCCGGACAAAAGTAGACACTATTACACAACAAAAAGAATATGTGAGGCGGGTTCATCAATGGCTGAAGGATTCCCGTGCGTGGATGCTGGAAAAGCAAATCAGCTACTACCTGGTGTTACTTGACGAGCCGGTGGAAACAGTACTCTGGAATTTCTTAACCGTTCGAAAAAGACTTCTGCGATAATGCTGTTTACAAACCCGATAGCGCTATGGGCACTGGCAGGACTTTCTCTTCCTATTGCCATTCACATGCTCAGCCGAAAGGAAGGAAAAGTCATTCGCATCGGGAGTTTGCGACACTTGCACGAAACCAATACTCAACAATTCAAGGGCATCAGGCTTAACGAAATTGTTTTGCTTGTCTTGCGCTGTCTCATGATTATTCTGTTTGTTCTTTTAATGGGCGGTCTGAGTTTCTACGGATGCACCACAGGTGAAACAAAATGGGTCATCGTTGAAAAGAGATTGGAACACAACCCTGAGGTTGAGCGGCAACTTGAAAATTTTCGTGAACAGGGATATGAACTTCACTGGCTATCGGATGACTTTCCGATGCTTCAGGATAGCATACCTGCAACCCGTAGTATTCCGTACCGGAGCCTTGCAGAGCAATTAAAAACACTAAATCTTTCAGAGGCCATCGTGCTGGCCAAAAATAAAATCAACGGGTTTTCAGGAATCCGAACACCGCTTACGGCTAACATTCGCTGGATTGGTGTTACTCCAGAGCCGGAAGAATTTACGCTGAATGTTTTCAAACATGCTGACAGTACGTATATCAGGAAAGGGTTTTCAAACGCCAGTGAAACTTACTTTACAACACAGGCTGTGCCTTCGGCAAGTTTATCAGAAGCCGCTAACCCGCAAGATACGCTTAGCATCGCTGTTTATTACGACCAGGAGCATGCATACGATAAAAAAATTATAGAAGCTATTTTACGATCCATAAAAACGTCTTTTGCTACACCTATGAAAGTTGAATTTAAAATGGATTCAAAATTTCTGCAGAGCGACCTCGTAACGTGGATCATCTGGCTTTCCAGTAAACGAATTCCACCAACGGAAAACATTCTTTATACCAGAGAAGTTACCGGCTATCCATTGATTGTTCAGGATCAAAAACACAAATGGAGAATCACAAAATCATTGAATGAAGAAATCGTTTTACAGGAAAATCTAAGTGTTACGCTTGCTTCTATCATTGTTCCCTCAACCCAATACCAGGCAGTTGTCCGGGAAAATGATCAACGTATGATTCAGGATTCAGTAGCATGGAGTCAACAGGCGGTCGATAAAAACAAAAATGCAGTCCGCCCATTGCAGTCAGCCGATTCCTATTTGATCTCCATACTCTTAACCATCTTATTGATTGAACGATTACTGGCATACCACAAAAATCAATGAGCAACACACAGGCACGATATTACCTCAACTCGCTCAAGAAACGCTACCTGCTCATCGGGTTAACGGAGGCAATTTTAATTGCTGTGGGAATAATCATGCTCGTATATGGGCTAACGGGGCTTTTTATTGCTTCTGCCTCATTGAAAATAGTTGTGGCGGGGGTTCCCGGACTGCTCATGTTTACCGCGCGAATTCTTCAAAAGAATCTCATTCGCTTCCAAACGTCACACATCATTCAATTCATGAACGCACAATATCCTGACCTGCAGGAAAGTGCCGACCTGATTTTACTTCAAGAGGATGAGTTAACCCTTTTACAACAACTACAATGCGAAAAGACATTGGCAGCTTTTGAAAATATTTACCCTGCTGTTAAACTCCCCAACCGGCTTGTGCAAGCCATAGGGATTTTCATTGGTTGCTCCCTGTCTTATTTCGTATTGTCAGGATTTGCAATAACAGAAACAGTCACGCCATTAATACCAGGCGCTCAACAACAAATCATTCCAGTCAATGCTGCTGATGCGGTTTTTATTGAATCATTATCCATTCAGGTAACACCACCATCTTACACCGGTATCGCATCCTACAAATCAAAAAATCTTTCGGCCAGTATTCCGGAAGGAAGCCGTATTGAGTGGATGATCTCTTTTTCCAGCCAACCTATTGATGCCCACATTATTTTTCCCGGTCGCGACTCAGCACGCCTGAACCCAGCCGGAAATTATTCCTTTACATTTTCGCAGGCATTCGCAACATCAGCTTTTTATCAACTACAGTGGCGCGATACCCTGGGAGCGTATCGATCAGATTACTACAAGATTGATCTCATTAAAGATCAACCCCCAAAAATTACAGTAGCAAATCTGGAACAATTTACAGCATTACTTCATACAGACGATCTCGTGATTGATGTGAAAGCTGATTTACGTGACGACTATGGACTGAACGACTCACAACTTATTGCTACCGTAAGTAAAGGCAGCGGTGAAGGAATTAAATTCAGGGAAGAGAAGATCAGGTTTACCACACCACCAACGATTTCCGGAAAACATCTAACTGCCAATACAACCCTGAACCTGAAAAAACTTGGGCTTGAACCGGGCGATGAACTTTACTTTTATGTAGAAGCGACCGACAACAAAACTCCCCTGCCCAATCGAAATCGCACTGAAACATTTTTCATTTCACTGAAAGACACGGCCTCTTACATCCTCACGGCAGATGAAGGCCTGGGCGTTGACTTAATGCCTGAATATTTCCGCAGTCAACGGCAAATCATTATTGACACCGAAAAACTTTTGAAACATCAGAAAGAAAAGAAAATTTCAAAAGAAAAATTCAATGCGACCAGCAATGAACTTGGGTACGACCAAAAAGTTCTACGGTTGAAGTACGGCCAGTTTCTGGGAGAAGAAGAAGATTCCGGAATTCCTCATGGTACCGGACCCGGTGACGCCAATCACCAGGAAGAAGATGACGCGGAAAAGGATCCAATCAAGGCCTTTGGACACCAACATGATACAAAAAACGAACACAACCTGGTAGCCGATAAAAAAACAGACACCCATCATCACGAGGAAGAACTCTCAGAAGAAGACAAGGAAAATCCGCTGAAAGATTTTGTTCATCAGCATGACAACCAGGAAGAAGCTACGTTTTTTATGGTCTCCGTAAAAACAAAACTTAAAATGGCGCTCAGTTTAATGTGGGATGCCGAACTCTACCTGCGCATTTATACCCCCGCACAATCGTTGCCTTACCAATATAAAGCACTAAACCTCTTAAAAGAAATCAGCAACGACTCACGCATTTACGTTCACCGGATGGGTTTTGATCCTCCTCCGCTGAAAGAAGAAAAGCGATTAACGGCTGACCTGGCCGAGGTTCAATCATCCACCAATCACTATTTTATTGTCACGGAAAAAAAATTTCAGGCTATACGCGAAGGCTTCTCCTTATTAGAGGCACGCTCACTGCAGGATTCACCACAATTGAATGCTTCTGATAAAAGAATTTTAACAAAAGCCGGTGAAGAGCTGGCACAAATTGCAGTGGCACAGCCCGGCACTTCCCTTCAGGGCCTTTCATTGATTCGTGACCTGCTCGATGAAAAAATTCCAGTGGATAAAATGCAGCACGTCATGAAAACACTGCAACAAGAGTTTTGGAAAATACTACCCCCACAACCGGCATTTCCAAAAAAACAAGAAACTATTGTGCATGAACTCGATCAAAAATTCATCCAACAACTCGAAGAATTGAAGCATGAATAGTTCCACGTTCTTCATCAATCCTGTTGTTCCTGTTTGGATAATTATCCCTGGTATTCTTGGGCTTTTTTCATTTTTATTATGGAAAGAAATTAAACGAAATCAAAAATACCTGCCCTTACGGCTGATCGCACAACTTATTGTTTTGATTTCAATTTTAGGGATTTTGTTAAGACCAGCTTACAGGCTGGGGCAGGAAACCTCCGGTATTGCCATCCTCACTCCCGGGTACAGTAAAAATCAAATTGACAGTCTGCTTACTGCACATCCGCAATTGCTGCTGATTCGTACACCAGATTCAGAAATTTACTCTCCATCAGAAACCCTAAAAACCTTTTTTGAACTAACTGCCTTACAAGATCAAATCAAATTCATTGCCGGAGAAGGCTTACCGTATCATGCCCTTGAACTTATTCCCGCTTGTAAATTTCAATTTCTTCCGGCTGAATCTCCGGTCGGTATTCAGCAACTCAATCTTCCGCAAAACATTAAAGCCAATCAGCAAGCTTTCATTGAGGGGATAATAAAAAGTAACATCACCACAACCTTACTTCTTTCCGGTGCTGCCGGAAAGGAAGACTCTGCTACAGTACAGCCCGGTTTAACTTCATTCAGGTTAAGATTCAAACCGAAAGAAGCCGGAACATTCGTTTATAAGCTTCAATATCGTGATCAGGCAGGTTATAAAACAGAACAGATTCCGGTAGTTGTAAAAGAAGGTGAAAGACTAAACATTTTGCTACTGCAAAAATTCCCAACTTTTGAAACACGGCAACTGAAAAATTTCCTTGCCGAAAATGGAAATCGATTAACCCTTCGTTATCAGGTTTCAAAAAACAATTTCCGCTACGAATATGCGAATACGACTCCTTTGCAATTTACAAGCCTGACTCCGCCCCTGCTTGAAGCATTTGACTTAGTGATTATCGACAGCGATGCTCTCGAAACATTAAGGCCTTCAGAAAAAATTTCCATGGAGAAATCAATCAAAGGCGGGCTAGGCCTGATCCTTCTTCCTCTTAAAGCCGATGAAAGTGATCAAATACGAAAACGTTTTATTCCAATAAGCTTCAAAAAAATAACGAAGGATACCGCCCACCTCGGTACAAAGCCTGAAGTGCTTCCACGGCTTTCCATACAAATTCAACCCAGCGCTTCCGTTTTCAGCGTGGTAAAAAATAAAACTGATGTCCTTTCGGCTTACACCTTTATAGGGATTGGCAAAACAGGCATTCAGCTACTGCAGGAAACTTATCGCATTGCCCTGGAAGGGAATACAGAAACCTACGCTTCTCTTTGGTCGCCCTTAATTGAGAAAACAGCCCGCAAGCAAACCGAAAAATTCAGAATTAAAATCCTGACCGACTTCCCTGTTTACGAAAATGAGCCCATGGATGTTGAGGTCATTTCAACAACAGAAATCCACCCTAGATTAACAGACGATGGAATGTTGTTACCCTTGACGGAAGATGTGAGGATTGATAACCTGTGGTTTGGAAACACATGGGTAGGCATACCAGGCTGGCACCAGCTTACAGCAGACTCAACAACTCTCCATTATTTTGTTTCAGGCCGTCAGTCGTTGGAATCATTACGAACCGCCAACCAACTACATGCCAATACAATCGCCTCAACAACATGGGCAAAAGCTGGACATATCAATACTCTTTCTCTTCAAAATCAAATGAGCCCGGTAATCTTTTTTATTCTTTTTCTTTTGGCTTCAGGCTTTTTGTGGCTGGCCCCAAAACTATAAGAATGCCTGGTTAATGAATGTGTGAGTTAAGATAGGATTGCAGGTTTTCTCCGGTAATCACTTCTAACGGAAGAAAATCATTTTTAGGCACGTTGGCTTTAAAGACAAGCGAACTGGCCAAATGAGAAATGCCGAGGAAAGCTTGCCGTTTGGGGTTTTGATTGATTACAAAATTGATTTGCCCCGATTTCAGGTATTGCATATTGGTGTCCAGCAAGTCGTACCCAACCAATCGGATGCCTTTTTTGGAATGCTTGCGAATGTACTCAGCGATGGTAAAAATTTTAGAGGTACTGACAAAAATCCCTTTTAGGTTTTTCATATTAAATATAGACTGGCACTGCGAATCAAAAGAAGGGCTTTCGGGGTCATCCATTACGAAAGTCTTTACTTCAAAACCCGGTTTCTTCAAATCAATAAAATATTCACGAAAGCCATTTTCCTTCTCAATCAGGTGCGGAGAGTTGGGGATGTCTTCATGAATATGGAGTACGGCAAACGAGCACGGATAAGGTTGCCCCATTTCCACCAGCGAAGCCGCTACCCTTCCGCTTCGATGCAACTCCTGCCCGATAAAGCAAATGGGTTCAGCCTCTTGAATACGCGTGTTAAAAAGCACATAGGGTACATTGGCTTCCTTACAACTATTAAAAAAGGGTAATGCTTCATGGTAAAAAAGTGGGGCGACCAAAATTCCGGCAGGATTATTTTTTAAAGCAGCAGCAGCAGCCTGTTTAAATGAATCTTTATCATATTGATTAAATAAGTATAGATCTATAACCACACCATACTTACTCCATTCGGTTTCTGCCTGGGCAATACCCGACATCGACTGAGCCCAATAGGGGTCAACAACAGGATTCGGTACCAGGGCAGCTAGCCGGTGTGTTTTATTGGAGCCGAGGGTTCGGGCAATTACATTAGGCTGGTAATCAATTCCATTCATCACCTCCATCACTTTTTTTAAGGCACTTTCTGAAACCTTCCCGCGGTTGTGTAAAACCCGGTCGACTGTGCCTGTGGAAACACCGGCCAACTTGGCGATGTCTTTAATACGTACATTTTTTTTGGTCACGCTCTGGTAATGTTAGGATAGGACTGAATTACAATGAGTTAAAAAATAAACATGCTATTCGCTTTCACAGAATGTGCTTTCTCGCTCTATTTTTAAGGACTATTAAATTCCGTGTGTTCGCACACAATTTAAGTGTGTTCGCACACATTTTTATATTTTTCTTGCTTTTTTTATTCCGAACACCCTACCTTCCATTCGTAATGCAATCGTTTGTTATGATCCTCTTTTAGTTCTAACCAAAAACCATTAATCAACAAAACATGAAAAACCTTTACAAAACGAGTTGGGCACTGACATGCGTGTTAATGCTGGCCCTTGGGGCAACAGCTCAGCAGCGAACTGTAACTGGCAAGGTTACAGATGCTTCTGGTACCGGAATGCCCGGGGTAAACCTTATCGTAAAAGGAACCTCAACTGGTACCGCCACAGATGCCACCGGGTCCTACTCCATTGGCGTACCAAATGACCAAAGTATTTTGGTATTCTCATTCATCGGTTATGCCACACAGGAAGTAACAGTAGGCAACCGAACCTCCATTGAGGTGACGTTACAACAATCTGAGGAAACACTCAGTGAAGTGGTAGTGACTGCCTTGGGTATCTCACGTGAAAAGAAAGAGTTGGGATATTCAGTACAAGATGTGCGTGGCGATAAATTGACTGAAGCCCGCGATGTTAACGTAGCCAATGCATTGGCCGGTAAAGTTGCCGGTGTGCAAATCAAACAAAATGCAACAGGTATCGGTGGCTCTACCCGTATCACCATTCGTGGTAACAATACCGTTGCAGGCGCCAATCAGCCTTTAATTGTTGTGGATGGTGTGCCCATTAGCAGTTTTGCATCCTCTCCTGACGATTATTGGGGAAATAGCCAGATAGACTTAGGCTCTGGTATCGGTGATATCGCTCCGGATAATATCGCCAGCGTTACTGTCCTGAAAGGACCGGCAGCCTCAGCATTATATGGTAGTAGGGCAGCCAATGGTGTACTCTTAATTACTACTAAAACAGGGAAAAATTCTACTGGCGGAGTCACCTTTGGTACAAACTTTACTTTTGAAAATCCTATGATGACTCCGGATTTTCAAAATAAATACGGACAAGGCATTGCCGGAACATTCAATAATAATGTTGTAGGTAGTTGGGGACCTGAAATGGATGGAAGTACACAGTCCATGACCCTGGGAAACCTTCCATATTCTGCACGCGATAATGATTTATACAAAGATTTCTTGCGTACCGGCAGTACCTGGACAAACAATGTTGAGTTTACCAAAAGCACAGATGATTTAACTATGCTGGCAGGGGTAACACGCTTAGATAATAAGGCTGTAGTACCTAACAGCGACCTGGACAGGACCACCATAAATTTGAGAACAACGGCAAAAATACTGAAGTGGTTATCGTTTGATGGTAAAGTCAACTACATCAGGCAAAATACCAACAATCGTATTGCCATTGCCCGTGACCCCAACAACATTTTTATGGACAACCTTTATCGTCCTCGCAGCGTGGCATTTTCAGATTATGATTCCTTCAAAGATACCGATTGGAAACGCCCTGACGGAAAACCGGCTGCTTATGTAACGGATCACAATGCCGCTCCTGATAACGTTTTTTGGTCAGCCTACCGAAACCAAAACTCTGATAAAAGAGACCGCTATATCGGTTTTGCAGCATTGGATTTCACCATCACCGATTGGTTAAGTTTAAAACTACGTACAGGATTGGATAATTACACCAGTATTTACGATCTGATCCGCGCAACAGGAAATCCTTACTGGGAGGCTGGTGGTTCATACAGGGTTCAGACCGAAACTTTCAAAGAAATTAACTCTGACTTTTTGCTGACAGCTAAAAAGCAATTTGGAAATATTGGAGTGACTGCTACTCTGGGTGGCAACAGAATGAAGCAATCAAGTACGTTGAGTAATAATTTCTCGGGCGAATTAGAAATCCCTGATTTCTATGCAATCTCTGCTGGCAAAGAACACCGGGCTGATTATTATAGCGGTGAAAAGCAAATCAATTCATTGTATGGAGCAGTTTCATTGTCGTATGAAGGTCAGTTTTACTTAGACCTAACAGGTCGTAACGACTGGTCATCCACCCTTCCAGCCTCAGAAAATTCATATTTCTATCCTTCAGTAGGTGCAAGCTGGGTATTTACAGAAACCTTGGAAAACCTGGGACCAATTTCATTCGGAAAGTTGCGTGCTTCCTGGGCACAGGTTGGTAACGATACTAATCCCTATGGGCTAGTAAATACTTTTGGTACTAATTATAACATCAAGGAAGAAAAGATGGATGTAACCCGCGATAATTGGCGTGCAAATCCTAATCTAAAAAATGAAACTGTCCAATCCATTGAGGCAGGTTTGGAAATCCTTTTTGGCGACCGTTTAGGCTTAGATTTAGCAGTGTACAAAACCAACACATTTGATCAGATACTAAGGTTGGCTATTCCTCCGGCTACCGGCTATAGTTTTGACCTGGTAAATGCTGGTAACATCCAAAATGCAGGTGTTGAACTAACGTTGAATACTGTTCCGGTAATTGCAGGCGACCTGAAGTGGGAATCGACTATCAACTGGTCAATGAATAGAAATAAAGTTATTGAATTAACTGAAGCAACATCCCGTCAGGATTTAAGCTTAGGAGCCTTACCAGTTTCTATTGTAGTGGAAGAGGGTGGCGCATATGGTGATATCTATGGAACCGCCTATTTACGTGATGATGATGGAAACCTGGTTATTGATGCCAGTGGAATACCCGTTCAAGCGCCTGGTACAAAAAAATTAGGGAACGCTATGCCAAAAGGAATGTTCGGTTGGTCAAACACCATTACTTACAAGAATATTTCGTTAGGTTTCTTAATTGATGCAACCTATGGTGGAAGAATTTTTATGGGATCTATCAACATGGGTACAGCTAATGGCACGTTAGCATTAACGGAAGATAACCGGGAAGGCGGGCTAATTGTGAAAGGTGTATCGCAATCCGATGGTAGCCCGAATACGGTCGCTATTACAGCTGAACAATATTGGAAAGGTATCTCCGGTATCAACGAAGCTTTTGTGTACGATGCTACAAATATTCGATTCCGCGAACTGACTCTCAGTTATTCTTTGCCACAGTCAATATTATCCAAAACTCCATTCAAAACCGTTAAGGCTGGGTTTGTAGCACGCAACTTGTTTATGATTTCAAGTAAAACTGAAGGCTTCGATCCGGAAGCCGGATACAGCAGCGCCAGCAGTGCCATTGGTGCCGAGTATGCTTCTATGCCTACCATGCGCAGTATTGGATTTAATGTTAAGGTTGGATTATAAGAAGAACGAATTTTAAAATTAACGCAATATGAAAAATATAAGATTATTAATAATGGGATTCATCCTGGCAGGAGCGCCAGTTGCCTGTGATGATTTTGGAGACATGAATAAAAATCCCAATAGACCTGACAATTCCGTGAACTACAATTTCCTGGAGGCTCAGCTAGGTTCAATTTTTAGAACAAGTGTTCCTGCTATTGAAGGCGATGACGAGCAACGCGTGAAGTCTTTAATGGTTGACTTTTATGGGCAGCAACTGGACGGTGGCGGTTTTTCAACCCGCTACTATCAAATGATCGATGATTGGAGCAACCGGATGTACCGCAGGGTTCAAATTGGTATCTCCAATATGAATATCGTACTAAGGGGATTAGAAGAAAGTAACCCTGATGCGGTGGCTAACGCCAAGGCGGTAGCCAAAATCTGGCGCGTTTGGATTGCTTCTGTAGGTGTTGATTGGTTCGGGCCCATTCCATTTGCTTCTTACGAAGGTGAAGTTTTGGGCAATCCTCCGTATCGTTCACCAGAGGATATCTATGAAGAATTTTTCGAAGAATTGGCTGAGGCGAATACTATATTATCCTCAGGTAATGCTAACCCAATCTTCAGAAATAGTAAGTATGATATCATCTTCCAGAACGACAAAGAAAAATGGCGTAGGTTTGGCAACTCGTTACATTTAAGGTTAGCGATGCGCCTAACTGAAATCGATGGTGCAACTGCTGCCTCAGAAGCTACCGAAGCCATTGCGGCAGGAGTAATGCAAAGCCCTAACGACAATGCCAAATTGCCTCCGTCTAACTCGGGCTGGGGCCAGGATTACAATTACACCATGTTCCAGATTACCTGGGGAGGCCCGTTGAATTTGACTGTTTCTATGGAGAAATTACTGACCGGCATTGGCGGTATTAATTTCCCAACCGTTGGAATAGAAAATAAACGCAGCGGAACCGATTTATCAGCAACCCACCCCGCTAAAGTTGACCCTCGTGGACCTGTAATGTTTGATCCTGCTTTTCAAACCGGAGATTGGAAAGGTTTTCCTGATGGCTTGAATATTAATCTTCATGGTGAACTGACAGCTGCAAATTATGAATCAGTTGACTTTTCCGAGATAGGGTTTATGTACAAAGATGGCGGTCCGTATAAAAAACGCCCCTATGATCTGTTCTTGTACGAAGAAGTATTATTCTTACAGGCGGAAGCCGCCCTTAGAAATTATACAGCTGCAGATGAAAAAGCTTTATACGAAGCGGGTGTTAATGCTTCCTTTGCAACCTGGGGCGTTTCGGCACAGGCAAGCACATACCTTGCATCAACCGAAGTGAATACAGCAGGAACAAGCGCCAGTTTTGATGACAACACGGGCGATTTCTCAGTTGCAGGTGTAGGCGGAGGTAATACCAAACTGGAAAAAATTATTACCCAGAAGTATTTAGCCTTATTCCCCGATATGTCGCAGGAAGCATGGAACGACAAACGCAGGTTGAACCTTCCTCGTACAGAAGTTGCAATGGATCGCTATACCGCTATTTGGCCTACACCAAGTACCAACGTTAAAGATCCGGCAAACTATATTAAACGGGTTCAATACCCCAACAATGAAATTCTTACGAATGAAGAAGAGTACGACAAAGGCGTAATATTGCTTGGAGGAGACGATTTGGTAAATACCAAAATCTGGTGGGACCTCGGCAAAAATTATTGTACCTCAGCTAACTAATTAAGGTTACTTATAATAGAAGGGCTGTCTCGAGATTTTGAGGCAGCCCCTTTTTTTGTACACATTTATAAGCAGGAAAAATCACCTAACTGGCGCAAGTCTTCCGTGTCGTGCAGGGGCCTGAGCGTTCCATAAATTTAATGCGTGCAGTATGATAAAAGTCAACAGGGAAGACTATACGCTCAGCGAGGCAAGCAATGATTGAGTGAGCGATCAGCAGAACATAAAGCATCCCCGATGGAAGGAAATGGTTGGGAAGAAGTAAAAACGCGAATCAGCCAGAAGGGGTATTTCAATAAACATGTTCTTCAGATCATGATATAGCAAAAAAAGATAGTCCGTCTTTAAAACCTAAATGAATTACAAAAGCCGTCCTGGTCCGCTGTTTCCGGTAGCAAAAAATACTGAACATCTCAAGAACTATTTGAAAAGGCAGGTATTCAATCATTGGGTAAGTTTACCGACTATCATATAGAAATTAAAAACCATCATTCTCACCCGATGATAAGGTAAGAATGATGGTCATTTTATAGTACTGTCCGAAAACAGCTAAGAAAACTTACAAAAAATGATATCGCTTGAACGCTTCTATTGCTTCGTATTCGGCAAGACCCAGTAAATCATAAAGCTGAGCCGTTCCCCGGTTCCTTTCTTCAGCCCGTTGCCAGAATTCGCGGCTATCTGATCCTGGGAATACAGCGGTATCTTTTTGGGACTGATGTTTGAAAATCGCTTTTTTCTTTCTTTCCAGTTCACCAGGACTGAGCGGAACAGCCATTTCAATTTCGTTGATTCCCCACTCCTGCCAGGCACCGCGATACAACCACACCCAACAATCTTTAATCCATGATTCATTTTTTAGTTGATCAAGCGCCTGAAAGACGGCTGCCAAACAAACCCGGTGCGTACCATGCGGATCGGATAAGTCGCCTGCTACATACACCTGATGAGGTTTTATTTCTTTTAAAATATCAACGGTAATTTGTATATCCTTTTCGCTTAGTGGTTTCTTTTTCACCAAACCGGTTTCATAAAACGGCAGGTCAAGGAAATGCGCGTGATCGTCAGGAATACCAACATACCGGCAAGCGGCTTTTGCTTCCCCCCTTCTGATCAATCCTTTTATTTTTTGAACCTCAGGCCCATCTGCTTCACCTGGTTTTTTATTTTTCATGGCGCGTTCAACTTTCTGATACAGCGAAGCACCTTCCTTGCTTGCACTCTTATCAAGAGCTTCGAGATCTTTATAGAAATCGGCAAACCTGATTACATCTTCATCAAACACAGCAATGTTGCCCGATGTTTGGTATGCTACGTGTACATCGTGCCCCTGATCAACCAGTTTAATAAACGTTCCGCCCATTGAAATCACATCATCATCGGGGTGCGGACTAAAAATAATAACGCGTTTCTTCGCAGGGTTTGCCCGTTCCGGCCGATACGTATCATCGGCATTTGGTTTTCCACCGGGCCAACCGGTTATGGTGTGCTGTAATTCATTAAAAATTCGAATGTTAATATTATAGGCCGGGCCATGTTCCGTTGCCAGATCAGACATACCATGATCGTTGTAATCCCTGTCCGTTAGTTTAAGAACAGGTTTTTTGAGATGTTGACTCAACCAGGTAACTGCTTTGCGGGCAAGTTTATCATCCCACTTGCAGGTGCCCACCAGCCAGGGCGTTTTAATACGAACCAACTCAGCCGCAGAGGCCTCGTCTAAAACAATGGTGGTATTTTCATGATTTTGTAAAAAAGTAGCCGGTACAGTATCGGTTACTGTACCTTCAACCGTTTGCTTAATAATTTTAGCCTTTCCTTCACCCCAGGCCATCAGAACAATCCGCTTGGCTCTAAGGATAGAACCAATACCCATGGTGATTGCTCTTCGAGGCACATTCTCTTCACCGAAAAAATCGCTGGCAGCATCCACCCGTGTAATATGATCAAGCGTAATCATCCGGGTACGGGAGTTGATGCTCGACCCGGGTTCATTAAATCCGATATGTCCGGTGCGACCAATACCCAATACTTGCAAATCGAGGCCGCCAAAGGACGCTATTTTCTCTTCATAAGCCTTACAAAAAGCTTCAGCGTTGTCATACGAGATGGTGCCATCCGGTATATGAATATTTTTACGATCGATATCAATATGATTGAAAAGGTATTCGTCCATGAACCGAACATAGCTCTGAATTAAAGCCGGTTGCATAGGATAATATTCATCCAGATTAAAGGTGACTACATTCTTAAAACTCAATCCCTCTTCTTTGTGCATGCGCACCAACTCAGTATAAACCGATGTTGGTGTTGATCCGGTAGCTAAACCCAACACGCACGGCTTTCCCCTGGAAGCTTTTTCTCTGATGAGGTCTGCAATTTCAGAGGCTACCGCTCTGGAAGCTTCCGATGATTTCTCAAAGATGACCGTGTGAAGTTTTTCATACTTGCGTTCTTCATCTCCCAGAAAGGGTTCAAACGCCACGGCAGATTTTTTTCCAGTAACTACATTCATATGCTTTTTACGTTTTGATTCATAAATTCTGCTTGATAATAATCCCAGGCTAATGCGGCACCTCCCAGAATTGAAATTTCATCAGAGCGAAGTTTTGATAGAAGAACTTTTACTTCGGGATAATCCTTTAAAAGATATCGATTAACAGCTTCGCGCGTTGGCTTCAACAATAATTCACCCGCACTGGCCAGACCACCGGACAGGAATATGGCCTCCGGTTCGAATGTAATAATAAAATCAGCTATTTTCATTCCCAGAACATCGCCCGTATATTCAAAGGTTAGTCTGGCAATCGGATCACCGGCTTTTGCAGCTTCATGAATTAACTCCGGAGTAACCTGGTCATAAGAAACCTGGCGCAAGGTTGAAGGTAAATCTTGATCTGCCATCAGTTTAAAAAAAGTTCTTCGAAGTCCATTGGCGGAAACATACGTTTCCAGGCATCCGTATTTACCGCAACCGCAAACTCTTCCATTTCTTTTAACAGAAGTGTGCCCCAGTTCACCCACCAGGTCATATTTTCCATGCAGCAATTGGTTGTTGAGAAATATTCCTGAGCCCAATCCGGTACCAATAATAATGGAAACAAAAGAGTTAAAATCTTTTGCCTGGCCAAAATGCTTCTCACCTATGGCTGCAAGGTTCGCATCGTTGGTAATAACGGTCGGGATCTGAAAACTTTCCTCCAAAAATGATTTAAGGTTGACTTCTTTTCTCCACGACAGGTTTGCAGTTCCTTTTATACTTCCGGTAAAATAATTTGCCATAGGCGCACCGGCACCGATACCCATCACTGCGTTATTTCCTGCAACCTTCAATACCTCATTTACCTTCTGCTTTAATTCCTGCAGGTACGATTCTTCATTCGCATGGGCGCAGGTTGAAAAGGTAGTTTTGAAGAGCATCTCACCCTGTTGGGTAACAGCCCCCAACTTTGTTGTGGTACCACCAATGTCAATTCCAATTACGATCTGCATATCAGACTTTCTTCTTGCGTAACGATAAGGAAGTGTCATTACCGATCACGATTCTCCTTCGGTAAAAACGGTCGAAACTTAGAGAAAGAGCCAATAGAAAACAATGAAAATTTCAAATTGTGTGCGCACACACTTAGTTTGTGTGCGAACACACATCACCGTTGTGAAATCGGACTAAAATTGATGGTTCGACCGACAGCCTATATGCTTGCCGGCTTAGGGAGTCGGAATCTGTCAAAAAGAGTTATCCAACCGTGAGATTGAGGATACAACGCTGTAAGGCAGGCAAGACAGCAATGACAATTGTTTGTTTCAGCATCTGCACCGCAAAAGACCCTGAAACGAATTCAGGGTGACGTAAGAATATTTTTAGAAACTTAAAGCTTTTAGTTTCCGCTCATCCGAGAACCACTAGCTCGATCAGTAGACCAGAAAGATGTTTTTAACTTGTTTTCAACTCGAAAATAAAAAAGGAGTTACGAACGGTAACTCCTTGATTATCTGTGGGCCCAGCAGGGCACGATCCTGCGACCCCTTGATTATGAGTCAAGTGCTCTAACCAGCTGAGCTATGGGCCCTGAAACGGAGTGCAATTTTAAGGATTTCTGAGGAATACGCAATGATGTTGAAAGCAGAGTAATCGATCACCCCTCCTTTCGCAACACTTGCAACGGTGGCGTTTTAATTACTTCACGGGAATTCCACCACCCGATGGAAACCGTAAGCATAACCACCCCTGCTCCAATTAACAATAATTCAAACCAGTCGAAGGCAAAGGTGATTTTGAAGAACAGCGTGGTTAGCAGCCAGCCTCCGCCCAGCGACAAAATCATTCCGGTAAGTGCGGCAAATAATCCAAGATAAGTGTACTCGATCAGGGTAATCTTCGTAATGTGACCGGTACGCGCCCCGATGGTGCGCAGCAGCACATTCTCTTTCATACGCACAAACTTGCTGTTAATGACTGCACCCGCTAAAACCACAAGACCGGTAACAATGCTGAAGAGTGCTAAAAAACGAACCACCACGCCAAGCTTATCGAACAACTCATTGATGGTACTCAATATAAGCCGCAAATCAATCAACGATACATTCGGATAGTTCATGATCAACTGTTGCTGAAATCGATTCGCTGCCTGCTGGTCATCAATGCGGGTAGTCGCAACAAAAATCTGAGGTGCATGTTCGAGTACACCAGTCGGAAATACGAAAATAAAATTAGGTGGATCATTCGACCAGTCAACCTTCCGAACACCCGCCAACTTCACCTTTAAAGGAACGCCCTGTATATCAAACAGCAGCGAGTCGCCAATTTTTATTTCAAGATCTTCCTGCACCCCTTCTGAAATCGTGACCCAAACCGAATCGGGGCCTGGGGTACGTTTGTGCATTTCTCCCTCAATTAATTCTTCAGCATGATGCAAACTATCACGGTAGGTTACGCGGTATTCGCGGGTGATAGCCCAGTTTTGAATCTTATCGGTGGTATCGTTTTGTATGGCGGCAATGGTTCGTCCGTTTACTTCGCTCAGCCGGCACGTAACAATTGGAACAACCTGCTTAACCGGAAAGCTGTGCTCTTCCATCAGTTTGACAACACCTTCCTTTTGCGAAGCCTGAATATCAAACAATATGGTATTTGACTGATTTTCCTGACCGGTAAATTCCACTTGTTCGAGCAGACTTTTCTCTACAATGTTCAGCGTAGCAATAATAAATGTACCCAGACCAATGGCTACCATCAGCACTCGGGTTTGATTATTCGGCCTGAAGAGGTTAGCGAGTGCGTGGCGCCAGGTAAATGATGCTTTTGCCGGAAAAAATTTTCGAACCATAAAAAGCAATCCAACGGCCACCAGGGTTAGGCAACCTAATGCCGCCAGCAAACCCAGGGAAAACAAGCCTCCGGTTACTAAACTTTTGGTTTGGGCGGCAGCAAAAGCAATGGGAAACAACCCGATCAGGATAATAACCGCCCACCGTGCCTTCGAAAAAATTTGGGTTGGCTCAAAGTCGGCACGCAATACCGTAAGGGGCGGAACAAACCGAACTGTCATCAGCGGAAGCATGGAAAATAAAACCGATACAACCGCGCCCAATAAAATTCCCTGCAAAACCGAAGTCCAGGAAACTGCGAAGCCCACTTCCACCGGAAGTAAATCTTCAAATAAGACGGGTATAAGTTGTTGAATGCCTACGCCCAAGAAAGAACCCCCTACACTTCCGATAATGCCCAACACAAAAATTTGTATAAAATAAATATTGAATGCCTGCCATCCGGTAGAGCCCATGCATCGTAATACGGCTACTTCATCGCGTTTCTCACGTGCATAAATATGAACAGAGCTTGCTACTCCAATGCATCCCAAAATAAGGGCTACAAAAGCGAGCAACGAAAAAAACCGGTAGATTGCCTGAAAGGACTCACCCATTTCTTCTTTTCTCTCCTGTACATCATCAAAGCCATGACCGTATTTCCGTACACGGGGTTGCAGCCATTTGCCGAGTTCATCTGCTTCAGCATCGGTATTGGTTTTAATATACCTGCGGTAATTAACCCGGCTACCATATTGAACCAACCTTGTGGAATCCAGGGCTGACAGGGCGATGTATACCGTAGGTGTAAAGGTTGACTGGAGGCCGCCTCCACCCGGGATCTTTTCTACAACACCCGATACCGGAAAAATTGAGTTACCAACTTTAAGCGAATCGCCCGAACTTACCTCATATTGACTGGCAAGCGATTCATCCAACATGGCATAGCCGCCTGTTTTCATTAACGCATACGCGTTGGAGGGTTGTGTTACCAATTCGCCATAAAAGGGGAACGGACCTTCAAGCGCCACCAGGCGAACAAGACGTGATTGACCATTATTCAGAAACAAAACCATTGATGCCATGTCCGCTTCTTCAGCTTGCGGAAATTGAATGGAATCAAAAAGGGTTTGAAGCGAGGGTTCAAATTTCTTATTTCCATTAACAACGATATCAGCACCTAAAAGCGCTTTGGCATTACGATCAATATCTTCCTGCAAAGAGGTATTCATGGAATCGAGCGACACCACTGCGGCAATGCCGGTGATCAGCGAAGCAGTGAACAAAAACAGTCTTGAAAAATTGTGCCGCGCATCACGCCAGGCCATGTTCCAAACCCATCCATCGCGGAGAATACCGCGTGTTTTCCGTTTGATTCGAATGATATACTCGATCATAGTGATGCAACAATTTGTTGATCAACCAGTTTACCTCCGCGCATGCGCAAAATGCGCTCCGTCTTTTGTGCTAATTCCAGGTTATGTGTGACCAATACCAGGGTGGTGCCTTGTTCTTTATTCAATCCAAACAACAAATCGGTAAGGTGTTGTGAATTCTCTTCATCGAGGTTACCGGTAGGTTCATCGGCAAACAAAATCTTAGGAGACGTAATAAACGCTCGTGCCATCGCCACACGCTGCTGCTCGCCACCGGAAAGTTGTGTAGGATAGTGGTGCATCCGTTCGGCAAGCCCCACCCGTACCAATAATTCTTTCGCCTTCGGTGCCACATTTTTCTCTCCGCGCAATTCCAACGGCACCATCACATTTTCCAATGCAGTTAACGTTGAAAGCAACTGGAAATTCTGAAACACAAAGCCTACGTATTGATTGCGGATATAGGCCCGGTCATCTTCACTCATCGTATTCAGCTTAAAGCCCATCAATGAAATTGTTCCCTGACTGGGTATGTCTAGCCCGGCACACAAGCCGAGTAAAGTCGTTTTCCCGCTGCCGGAAGGACCAATAATGGCCAGGGTATCGCCTTGGTGAACAGAAAAACTTACCTGGTCAAGTACCGTTAGAGAATTACTGCCCGATCGGTAGGTTTTGGTGAGGGATTCGGCTTGCAGAACAACTTGCGACATGGTTTTTGCTTTAATCAAATATGGAATTAAATCGTATATACCTTAAAATTGTTTCAGGATAATTGATCTTATTTATGATGGTCGGAAAATATCTCCTTCTTATTGCATCCTTGCTCTCGATTCAGGCTTCACCGAAGGTAATTCTATTTTTTGGTGATAGCCTTACGGCCGGCTACGGACTCTCTACAGAAGAAGCCTTTCCTGCCCTGGTCGAAAAACATCTGATTAAAGACGGGATGCCATGTAAAGTAATCAATGCGGGGCTAAGCGGTGAAACAACAGCCGGTGGTTTATCACGGATTGATTGGATTTTACGCCAACGCATTGATGTTTTTGTGCTGGAGCTTGGAGGAAATGACGGACTCCGAGGTTTGCCTGTTGATGAGACCAAAAAGAATCTCCAGGCGATTATCGATAAGGTAAAAGCTAAAAATCCAAACGTGAAAATTGTGGTGGTGGGTATGATGGTTCCGCCCAACATGGGCGCTGACTATACCACTGATTTCAAAAAGGTGTTTCCTGAAGTTGCAAAAAAGAACAACGCCACACTCATGCCCTTTTTGCTGGAAGGGGTAGCAGGAAATGAAAAATTAAATTTACCGGATGGCATACACCCCAATATAGAGGGTCACAAAATTGTAGCAGGAAATGTAGTCAAGATAATACGGGCGTTGCTGTAGCTATCGGGTGGGGTTTACCGCCAGGTAATGCTTTTCCAATAAAAAACGCAATACATCTTCGGTTGTTTTATCGCCATCTTCTCCCAACTCTTTGCTGATAGTCAGGTGTGATTTCTTTTCGTACGAAAATACTTTATTCTCGACCTGGGCTTCCGTAAGTTTTTTTGAAAGGATCATAGCCTCCTCTGCTGAAGCATCGCGTTCACCGGCATAGGCAATCATAAATGCAGGAATTTTTTTACCGCTCGCAATAAAATTCACGGGAGAGGCTTGATCCCATTCTTTCCTGGAGCTTCCGAACGCCTGAAGGTACCACTCCTTCACTTTTGATTTAGCATCGCTCATCAGTAACGAAAGATCATACCCGGCTCCATCCAGCAAAACCACACCCGAAAGTACCTCCAGGCTTCCACCTGATTTTTTAATGTAGGTATCGTCCGTGCTAACCAGTGCAGCCAGGTGCGCCCCCGCTGAATGACCGAGCAAAAAAATCTTGGAGCCATCGGCACTGTAGTGCACAGCATTCTTTTGAATCCACATAATCGCATCGGCCACGTCTTGAACATGCACCGGGTGAGTAACCTTTGGTGACAGCCGGTAATTAACCGAAATAAAAACATACCCCTTTTTAGTAAAGAACTCGGCTTTCTCCTGAACATATTCCTTGTCGCCATACGCAAATGAACCACCGTGTACCCAAATGAGCACAGGCGAATTACTGCCCTTCTTAGGCATATAAATATCCAGCATATTCAACTTCGGATCCGTCTTTGGATAAGAAGCATACTTAATGTCAGTCACCAGAATATACGAATTCAGATCTTTTTTCTGCGCAAGTAAATACGTGGGGGCCGAGGCTATAAAAAAAACAAGAAAAAGAATTCTTCGCATGAGTGGCCCTCCTTTAAGGAAAATAAAGTATTGTTTCTGACCGAAAAATATACAATCGCCTTTCCGATTCAAAAATTTCATTCACTCAAAATAAATAGCATCAGCCATAACAATAATCACTCCAACAGGCAGAAACAAAAAAACTCTCCGATTAGAGAGAGTTTCTATTCCCGCAGAGGTATTTTATTCAAACCTTAGCGATTCGATGGGATCAAGCTTGGATGCTTTATGAGCCGGATAATATCCTGAAATTAAACCCACCGCAATACAAACTACCATGCCCATGAACATCCACATCCAGGGCACTACAAAAATTTCGATACCCATCAGGCGCGAGATCCCGTTTCCAATTAAAATACCCAGAATGACCCCGCCCACTCCTCCTAATAAACATACAACGATTGCCTCAATCACAAATTGCTGGCGAATCCGCAGTGGGGTTGCACCTAACGCTTTCCGTACGCCCACCTCGCGGGTACGTTCGGTAACTGATACCAACATAATATTCATCAGCGCAATGGATGCCCCCAGCAACGTGATAAATCCTACGCCAAACCCTCCCATGCGTAATCCTGACGTAATACTTTCCATTTCCTGTGCCAGGGTTTCGCTCCTCTCCAGATCAAATGAATTTTCGTGGCCTACCTCATCTCTTCTGATTGAACGCATCAGTCCGGTGGCCTCGCCCATGGCATAGTCCATTTTATCCGGGTCGGAAATGCCAACCGTTAACTCATATGCAAGCCCTCTGCCCTTAGCCATTTGATTTGCTAACCGAATGGGAATGGCCACCATGTTATCAAAATTTTCTTCTGCCAACTGGCCCTTTTCTTCAATAACGCCAATCACTTTAAATTGCGTACCCTGAATGGTGATTTTACTGTTGATGGGATCTTCGTTGCCTTTGTAAAGTGTGGTATAAATTTTATGACCTATTACGGCTACGTTTGTTCCATATCCTGCCTCAATTTTTGAAAGCCCTCTGCCTTTTTGCATTTCAAGACCTTTAATAGCCAGGTATTCCTCGTTAATCCCCTGCACCATCACATTCGGGTTTGTTTTTTCCGACAAATGTTTAACCTCGGCATTCCACGACAGGTTCGCTGAAAGGCTTATTGATGAGGGTACACTATACAGGGAGATAAACCGTTGTGTTTCACTCAATTTTAAAGGAGGATAAACTTTTTGAGCCACTCCCTGGCTACTGCCACCACGGTTGTCTTTTGAATTAATGTCGAACGTATTGGCACCAAGGCCGGCCAGGCTTTCATTTACCGAGCGCTCAATGCCGTCAATAGCGGTAAGAATTCCCACCAGCGAGGTGATACCGATTGCTACAATTAAGGCCGTTAATACGGAACGGAGCATATTGGCCTGTATTGACCGCATACCTTCCTTTATATTTTCGATTAAATTCATTGAATTTGTAACGAAGTTTGTACCACAATACGTTGATCTATATACCCGGAATGTTACACCCGAACTGCGATTTATTTACTTATGACGCGTTCCGGGGATAAACCGTAACACGATGGTAAATTTACGCGAATCTTAACAGTTGAGTACGATGAAGGGCTTGCTTTTGTTTTGTTTCCTGATTGCTTTTAAAATTTCAATGGCTAATTCCATCTTCATCCCGATGGACGAAAAACAAGCCAATCATTTAAAGGCTTATGGTATTGCTTACTGGATTTTACGAAGCAATAACGAGGTAGATTGGCTGCTGAATTACCGGGGCGGAAGTTTCATGTGCAAATTCCATCCGGCCATTCAAAACGAATTGGTGGTTAGAGGGGTAAGCTTTGACGTTATTTCAGATGCTCAGGCAAATCAGATCATCTCAGAAATTGCCAGCCCTGCCGTGAACTACGATATCATGAAACTGGAAAAATTTCCGCGCATAGCCGTGTACTCACCGCGAAGTGCACAGCCGTGGGACGATGCCGTTACACTGGTGCTGACGTATGCCGAAATTCCGTACGACATAATTTTTGATGATGAAGTACTGGGGGGTAATCTTCCAAAATACGATTGGCTTCATCTGCATCACGAAGATTTTACCGGGCAGTATGGAAAATTCTATGGCTCCTTCTCGAACATGGGCTGGTACATCGAACAACAAAAAGAAGCTGAGGATTTGGCGCGCAAACATGGTTTTTATAAGGTGTCAGAACTTAAGCTTGCTGTCGTTAAACGGATTAAGGAATTTGTAGCCGGAGGCGGATTTTTGTTTGCCATGTGCTCGGCTACCGACAGTTTTGACATTGCCCTGGCAGCGGAAGGCGTTGATATTTGTGAACGCATGTTTGATGGCGATCCGGCCGATCCACGCGCGCAGGAAAAACTTGATTTCGAAAAAACATTAGCCTTCACCAATTTTAAACTCGTGCGTGATCCGTACCAATACGAATTTTCATCGATTGACAATCCGCCCCAGGAACGCGGACTCCGACAGGACAATGATTACTTCGGCCTCTTTGAGTTTTCAGCCAAGTGGGATCCCATTCCCACCATGCTTACACAGAATCATACCAAGGTGATCAACGGATTTTTTGGACAAACTACGGGGTTTAAAACCAGCCTGATTAAACCCGATGTAGTGATTATGGGTGAGAATAAAGAAATTAAAGAGGCCAAGTACATTCACGGAGTGCTGAACAAAGGCTTCTGGACTTTTTACGGTGGTCACGATCCGGAGGACTATCAGCATTCAGTTGGGGAAGAGCATACCGATTTGAACCAACATCCTAACTCTGCAGGCTACCGGCTCATTCTGAACAATGTCCTCTTCCCGGCTGCGAAGAAGAAGAAACAGAAAACGTAATTGGTTAAGGGTTCAAGGTTCAATGTTTAAGGTTTAAGGTCTCTAAAGGGTCTTTAAACTATGAACCGAAACCTTAGTGCATCCTGTTACCCTTCACCTCAAGCGATGCAATGATGGTGGCCTCTGCTTCGAGAAATTCTCTCCAGCGTTTATTCACATACTCCTCAGGCATATATTCTTTCGCCAGTTGCAGGAAATTTTTATAGTGGCCGGCCTCTGACACCATCAACTCGTAATAAAACTTCGAGAGCCCCACATCCGGAATATTTTTCCAGAGGATTTTAAATCGCTCGCAACTCCGGGCCTCAATTAATGCATTCAATAAAAGTTTCTCTACTAACTGCTGATCGCGGCTTCCACCCGTTAATACAATTTTTGTAAGCGCCTCCACATATTCGTCTTTGCGCTGACGGCCAAGAGAAAAACCCCGTTTCTTCAGTTCTTCTAACACCCGTTCAAAATGACTCCATTCTTCCGCCACAACACCGGTGAGTACATCAACAAGTTTCTGACGTTCGGGGTACAATACAATCAGCGAAATACAGGACGAAGCAGCCTTCTGTTCGCAGTAGGCATGGTCGACTAAAACCTCTTCAAGGTTCTTTTCAGCAATATTGATCCACCTCGGATCGGTCGGTAATTCCAACCCTAACGTAAACTTATCTTTCGCATCCATTCTTAATCATAAAATGACCAATCGAAACCGAAATCAAACAAGTTTTGAATGCCGGGATAGAATGGTGTTGGAATGTTTCCGTAGTTACTGAAAAGCATCAGGATGTTGTTGTACTTCACCATGATGCGTGCCCGTTTGATTTTTGCATTTAAGAAGACATCGATGATCGGAACGCCAGGAACCTGAAATCGTTCCTGTACATAGTATTGCTGAATAACAGGATCATATCCCGGTGCATAATAGGCCGACTTCCAATGCGACTCGAGGCCGACCTGAAAATCAAGATTATTATTAAACCAAATGTTAGAATACGATAATTGGGCATTAATAAATAAGTCGGGCACCTGAATGGCATCCTCCGCGTTCTCTAAAATTTTTGTGTACAACACCTGCGTTGTGAAGTTCACGTGTTTAGCCATGGTAACTGAAAAATTTAATTCTGGCGAAACCCATGTTTGGAAGCCTGAAGATTGAAGGGGGAGCACATCCTGAACACGGGAGGTGTCTTCTTTGAAAAAGACATAATTTTTAAATGTTGAAAAACGAAGTCCGGGAGCTACCGTTAGTTTTTCCGTTTGATAGATCAAACTTCCTTTCACTTCCGTTGCTTCAATGTTGTTAAACGTATTAAGCCAAACATCATGGCTGCCTCGGTACGCTTGCTGCAAAAACCCTGGAGTATAAACTGCGCGTTTAGCCGATGCCTCAAACCACTTCGATTGAATAGACCCCTGGATCAGGTACCGGTCGTCCATCATCCACTCGGCCCTTCCTTTTACATCGATGAGCGAATCTACCTTCAGGGCAATCCTTCCTCCCACATAAAACTCATCTTGTGAAGTGGGGAGGTAAAAATTATCTTCATAGAAATATTTATAATCCATTGAATAATGCCGCCAGGCCACATAACCGTTGTAAAAAAGTTTTAGCAAGCTACCCTTTACACCCAACTCATTTCGGAGTGACCGAAACTGAACCTGGTCGTGGGTTTGAGCGCTGTCCACCACAATGGTATCGTAGAAATCATTTTCCGGGTCCCCGTCCGCAAACCGGTTTCGTTGCTTATAAAAATCACCCTTGTGATAGAGTTGCAATCCTGATCCCACTTTAAACTGGTGAAACAGATGCCAGTTGCTGCGTGTATCATTACTCTCCGCTTCTGTTAAGTTAGGTTGTGCGTTTTTTCCAAATAAATCGCTGTACGAAAAGTTCTCTTCATCATCAACTAATACACCCCCATACTCATCGGCTTGTTGGTAGTTCTTCCTGTAATTCAGAAATACACTGTAAAGACTGTCTTTGGTATGGAAAACGGTATAGAAATCGTAATACGTACTGCGCACATGGCGATCACCTTTACCTTGGCGCTGAACCTGCTTGTCGATGAGCAGGGCACGATAATTAAACCCAAAATTCCAGCGCGGTGTAATATTCCGGCTGTAGGTTACACGGGTAAGCGACCTGCCCTTCCCTCCAATAACCAATTTCAGATTTGAGTAGGGCGATTTCGTATCGTAGTATCGGATGGTTTCGCTTGCCCAGTATAAATCATACGTATCAAACCCGGGCGTTGCTCCGATCAAATCGGGTGCCTGCGAATAAATGGACCGGATGGCGGTACCAATGTTCCCTAAGTCCTGATAAAAATTATTGTTACGCTGCACGTAACTGAACTTGTGAAAATTCCAACGGGTGGTATCGATTGGAAAAAGGCCGGATCGATTCAGAAAAAAATCTTCTTCAAAATAATAACGTGAAGTAGTAGGCCCGTAAATATTACGGGTGGAGTCATCGATAATTTTTGACCCGATCCGTGGACCCGGTTCGTCTTCCTGTGCCCGCACACTAAAGGAAAGCAGTACCAACGCAATAAATAAAAGATGTACACGCACACTCAAAGATAATGGCTGATTACTCACGGTTAAAACTATTCATGAAAGACGTCACCAGCGCATCAAAATCCGCTCCATTTCTTAAAAATTCTGTCTCGATGGGTAAATAAAAAATCGGAAGACGTGAGAGGATGGGTTTCAGCTCATCACTTTCGAGTTTTACCTTGTCTTTTTCGGTAGTAATAATGCTAACGGAAGTGGAGTGCTTTTGAAGCAGGCGCTCAACCGCTTTCAGATCAGAAGCCTTAAAAACATAATGATCGCGAAAGGCAACATGCTTGATGAGTGTAAAGGTTTTTGCAATATAGTCTTCCAGAATATGCGCGTTGGCAATGCCTGAAAGTAAGATAACGTTGACCGAAAGACTTTTAGAAACATCTCCAAAGGCTACCGGTTCGCCATACCGGATTTTTGAAAAAAAGACGGGCTTGGAAGAATATGTTCGAACCTCGTGTTCAATATTCATCAGTTCTTCTTCTTCCAAATGTGAAGGGCACTTGGTAATAACAATGGCATCGGCACGACTGGCGCCTTCCGGGCCTTCTCTCAACCGGCCATATGGTAACACGTGGTCATGGTAAAAGGGGCGGTGATACTCCGATAATAAAATGCTGAGTCCCGGCACAACACTTCTATGCTGAAAAGCATCGTCCAAAATAATCACATCGGTTCCCTCTACCTCCTGCAAAATCGTGGGAATAGCCAACGCACGTTCTTCGCCAACCGTAACCTGAACGGCCGGTGCGAATTTTTGGTAAATCTGGTACGGCTCGTCTCCTATTGTACGGGCGTTATCCTGTTGGTTGGCAATCCGAAAGCCTTTCGTTTTTCTGCCATATCCGCGGCTAAGCGTTACCACCTTATACTGTGGAGATAAAATGCGAATTAAATGCTCGGTAAGCGGAGTTTTTCCTGTACCGCCCACTGCCAGATTTCCGACACTGATTACCGGAAGATCAAAAGAAGTTGACGGCTTCAGCTTCATGTCGTATAACCGGTTACGAATGTCCATGACAACATCGTAAACCAGGGCGAAGGGGAACAGCAAAAACCTGAGAACCGGCATGAATAAAAGTGTAGTTTTGCTTAATGATTCTCACAAAAATACAACTAACCTGTGAGTATTGTCTACTCCAAAAAAATGAAAGTAAAAGACATCACCAGTTATCTTGAATCGCTTGCGCCACGCGCCTACCAGGAATCATACGACAATTCGGGGCTCCTTACCGGTGAACCTTCTCAGGAAATTACAGGCGTGTTGGTAACCCTCGATTGCACGGAAGAGGTTGTACAGGAGGCAATCGATCGGGGTATGACTATGGTGGTGGCACATCATCCGATCATATTCAAAGGATTGAAGAAATTAACCGGCAGTAATTATGTTGAGCGTACGGTGATTAAGGCGATACGGAATAACATCGCCTTGTATGCCCTCCACACCAACCTTGATAATGTTCACACGGGTGTGAACCGGAAAATCGGTGAAAAAATTGGGCTGAAAAATCTCCGCATTCTCGTCCCTAAAAAAGAAACACTTTCTAAACTAGTCACCTTTGTCCCTCATCCAAACGTTGAAGCTGTACTGATGGCTCTTCACCAGGCCGGTGCGGGGCAAATCGGTAATTATAAAAACTGCAGTTTCCGGATGGAGGGTACAGGAACTTTTATGCCGAATGAAAACGCTGCCCCCCACATCGGTAAGAAAAACGAGCAAGAGTATGTACAGGAAACCCGGATAGAGGTTATTTTTCCGTCTCACTTTGAGGCTACTGTTACGAGCGCATTAAAAAAAGTCCATCCTTATGAAGAAGTTGCTTATTATTTAACAGCGCTAAGCAATGAAAATCAGGAAGTTGGAGCCGGAATGGTTGGTGAGCTTGAGAACCCGCTGGAACCAATGGAATTTTTAAAGCGTTTGAAAAATAGTATGAACTTGACCACCCTCCGGTATACCCGTTTACCGGACAAAAAAGTGAAAAAGGTGGCTATTTGCGGTGGATCCGGAAGTTTTCTTCTCCCACAAGCCATAAAAGCCGGGGCCGATTTCTTTATTACGGCTGACTTCAAATACCACGAATTCTTTGATGCTGATGGCAAAATCGCCATTGCCGACATTGGGCACTATGAAAGTGAGGTTTTTACGAAAGAGCTGATTTTAGAGCTTTTAAAAGAAAAATTTCCTACTTTTGCGCTCAATTTTTCTACTACCGACACGAATCCGATACGATATCTCTAAAAATTAATGGAAACTCAAACAGTAGCACAAAAACTCGAAGCGCTTGTAAAACTACAAACCATCGACACCAAACTGGACGAATTAAAGAAATTAAGAGGCGATCTGCCAGACGAAGTACAGGACCTGGAAGATGAAATGATCGGATACGATACACGCCTGGCCCGCCACCAGACCGAGCTGAAGGAAATCGAAGAGAACATCAAGAAAAGTAAAGAAGGAGCAAAAGAAGCTGAAAAGCTGATTAAAAAATACGGAGAACAGCAAAAGAACGTACGCAACAACCGCGAGTTCGATGCCATCACCAAAGAGGTTGAACTTCAGGAACTTGAAATTCAGATTTGTGAGAAGAAAGTGAAGGAAGGAAAAGAACTGACAGCCGCTAAAAAAGCAGAAATCGAGAAAACAGATACCCTGATCAAAGAACGAAAAGAACACCTCGATAATAAGAAGAAAGAACTCAGCGATATTCTGGCTGAGAGCGAAGAAGAAGAAAAGAAATTACTGGCCGAACGCGAAAAGGCCATCAAGAAAATCGAAGATAAAAACCTCCTAAAACATTACGACCGACTGCGCAGCAGCTTATCCAATGGCCTGGCGGTAGTTCGGGTTGTTCGCGGTGCGGCCGAGGGCTGTAACATTGTTATCCCGCCTCAAAAAATTGCTGAAATCCGTGAGAAAAAGAAAATTGTAATCGATGAACATTCCGGTCGTATCTTAGCCGATGTAGATATGGAGTCGTTGGATGAAAGCGATAAGCCTAAAAAGGCAGGCGCTGCACCCGCTCCTACCAGAAGAAGAAAAACAGTTGAATAACAACAACACCATACCCGATTTAAAAAAGACAGGTTTAACGGCCTGTCTTTTTTTATGTTCACTGTTCTGTTACGGTCAAGAAAAGCAATGGCTTGCCGATGAAAAACTGAATCGGGCTTACACCCGGGTTCTGAATCTTCAGGTAGATGAAGCAAGAACGCTGCTCAACGAGATTAAAACACCCGAACAAATATATGTTGCCTCATTAGCCGATGCCCTTGAACTTTTGGTTACGGAAGATGAAGGTAAATTTGATATCTATGAGGTGGAGTACGAAAAAAGGCTCGACCAACTCGAGCGTATAGAGCCCCTAACCGCTGACGCTTTGTTCGCTCTTGCTGAACTTCGGTTACAGTGGGCCTTCACCTACCTCAAATTCGGTCATGAGTTTGATGCCGCCTGGAACATCCGTCAGGCTTATCTTGCTGTTCAGGAGTGCAAGAAAAAATCGCCCGGTTTTATTCCGATTAAAAAGTCGTCCGGCCTCCTCGAAATCATGCTGGGGTCGGTGCCTGAAAAATATCAATGGGTAATGAACGTGCTGAACATGGAGGGTTCGATAGAAACCGGGTTACAAGATCTACAATATGTCATGAACAATTGCCCCAGGTTATCCCTGGAAACCGCGTTGCTCGCTAACTTATTCCGTGGGTTTATTTTGCAGCAAACAGAATCTGCCGCTGCCGGCTTTGATGAAATCGTCCGGCAGCACCCCGCTCAAAACCTGGCCCTTTTCCTGGGCGCTTCTGTTGCCATTAAAAATTCGCAAAGTGAAAAAGCACTCACCTATCTTACCCGCCTAAAGGATGGTAATGCCGGATTACGAATTCCATACCTCTTTTATCAGTTGGGTGAGGTGTACCTACACAAGGGTGAATATGAATCGTCCATTAGATCCTTTCAGAAATTTCTGGACAATTACAGCGGACAGAATTACATCAAGGATTCATACTATAAAACAGGCATCTGTTATTGGCTGTCAGAAAACCCATCCAAAGCAGCGAAATATTTCAATCGCGCGAAAGAAGAAGGCAGGGAGTCATCTGAGGCTGATAAGTATGCCGCCCGGAACCTGATCGAGGGCTATCCAAATGTTAAACTCTCGAAAATACGCTACGCTACCGATGGTGGATACTATGACCAGGCACGAAAAATTGCTTCCTCTGTTACTGAACGAGAACTTTCAACCCCAAAAGAAAAAATAGAATTTACCTACCGTAAAGCACGCCTGGCCCATAAAAGCGGATCGGTTGCCGATGCAAAAAAAGATTACCTGGAAACCATCCACAAACAGGGTGATGAGAACTGGTACTACGCCCCTAATGCATGCTTACAACTTGGTTACTTGCTGATGGAACTGCAACAACATACAGAAGCCAAAGAGTATTTTGAAAAAGCACTCACCTATAAAAAGCACGAGTACAAAAATAGTATTGACAGCAAGGCGAAATCTGCGCTAACGCAGTTAAAGGAGCATGGAGAATAGGGCCTTTATACCTTACACGCTGCTTTCAAACTCTGCAGATGATCCACATTATTATACAACTCCACACTAAACATGGAGCCGGTATAATTCAAAATATACAAGCAAGCATTTTCGTGTTCAAACATATCCATGCTCCGCAACGGATAGTGTAATAAATAGCACAGCAAAATCCGGATGGCACGGCCATGCATGCAAATAAGAATTGTCTTTTCATCCCCTTGGCTCATGACGTGATCAACAGCCGGTTTCATCCGGGCAACCACTTCATCAGGACTTTCTCCTCCCTCAATTCTCAACGATGTGTTTCCATTCTGCCACTCCCGCAGCATGTGGTGATAATACGCATCCTCTTCGGGTGTAATGGGCTGCCCCTCCTTCTTTCCCCAACTGATTTCGTTCAATCCCGGGAGAGCTTCAGTGGGGATGTTAAGAACGTTAAAGGGCTCAACCGTTTCCTGAGTTCTCCTGAGTGCTGACGTATAAATTTTATTGAACGGTATATGCCGGTATGCTTCAAAAAAAGCGAACGCCTGTGCCTTTCCCGTTTCATTCAAACTACTGTTGACTCCGCTGCCTTGAACAATACCCTTCAGATTCAAATCCGTTTGGCCGTGGCGAACAACGTATATTTTTTTGGTGTTCAATTTTCAGCTATTTTGGCCGCAAAAATAGGGAAATAAACCACAATGCCACTTTTTAATCCGGGTGCAACAGTAGAGATGCTCAATAAAATGTTTGCCAATACCATGGTGGCACACCTGGGCATTGAGCTCACCGCTATGGGTGACGATTTTATTGAGGCGCGCATGCCGGTGGATAGCCGTACCCATCAGCCGCTTGGACTGCTTCATGGTGGGGCATCGGTTACCCTGGCCGAAACCCTGGGAAGTGTTGCAGCCACCTGCTGTGTGGATACCACCAAACAGTATTGCGTAGGGTTAGACATCAACGCCAACCATATAAAAAGTGTAAAATCAGGTTTTGTAACAGGCATCACAAAGCCTATTCATGTTGGTAAGAAAACCCAGGTTTGGGAAATAAAAATTACAAACGAACAAAAAGAATTAGTGTGTATCAGCCGGATTACGATGGCTGTTATTGATAAGCGATAGATGGCTGAACCGGTAAAGACATCCGCATTTCAGACAGGGCAGAAAGAAGAAGAACTCTTTCATGTACTGCTCAACCACGCACAACTGAGCGACTATTCTTTTGCCTTGTGGCGATTACCCAACGTTCACACTAAGAACCTGATCATCTCCTTTACCTGTGCAAAACCGGAGGCCGCGTTAGAAGAACTTCCAGAGGGCTTTATCTTTTCGCCCTTCGACAAACAAAGACAATCTCATTTTTTGAAAGCTGATTTATCATTCACCTTTCAGCATGGCCGCCTGGCCGTGCCTCAAAAACCTTCCGAAGTTTCTTCAATAAACTGGCTGCAGGAAGTTCTTCCCAAGGCACCAGCAGGCAAAGTTCTGCCACACTTTTCGGTGAAAAAGCTTACAGGAAATTCAATCAGTAAAGAAAACTTTGAACGATTGGTGAAGACGAGTGTGGAGCAAATTGAAACCGGCCGATTCGAAAAAATTGTTCCGTCACGTTTCAAGTCCATCCGTTTGCCTGAATCATTTGATTGCATCGATGCCTTTCAAAAGTTATGCAAGGCCTACCCCAACGCCATGGTTTCGTGCATCAGCATACCCACCATTGGCACCTGGCTCGGGGCCACCCCCGAAGTTCTGGTGAGTGTGGAGAACCAGCAGATTTTTCGAACGGTAGCACTGGCCGGAACCAAAGTTTTTGAAGATGGTATAAACCTCAAAAATGTTGCGTGGACACAAAAGGAAATTGAAGAGCAGGCATTGGTTGGCCGTTACATCATCAATAACTTTAAAAAAATCAGGTTGCGCGAATTTGAAGAACATGGCCCTAAAACCGTTGTGGCCGGAAACCTGATGCACTTAAAAACGGAGTTTTCGGTGGATATGAAGGCTACAAACTTTCCGCAACTTGGTTCGGTTATGTTAGACTTACTGCACCCGACATCGGCTGTATGCGGCATGCCTCTTGAAACGTCTCGTGAATTCTTATTGCAGGAAGAAGGATATGATCGCGAATTTTATTCGGGTTACCTCGGGCCTGTGAACCTCTACAATAACATCGCTATTTTTGTTAACCTGCGCTGCATGCAGGTGCTTGAAAAGCAGGCGCTCGTGTATGCGGGAGCCGGTGTTACGGCCGACTCGGTCCCGGAACATGAATGGGACGAAACTGAAATGAAATTAAACACCTTGCTGAACGTGATCCTGTAACGTGCGCCTCCAACCCATTTACGATATTGCTGAACTTTGCGCGCGAAAAAACTTAACTAACGTAGTCCTTTGTCCCGGTTCGCGGTGTGCCCCGCTCACCGTAGCGTTTATCCGCCATTCAAAAATTACAGCACGCACGTTCAGCGATGAGCGCAGTGCAGGGTTTGTTGCCCTGGGAATGGCCCAGCAATCAGGCACTTCTTCGGTCATGGTCTGCACTTCAGGAACCGCTGCGTACAATTTCTCGCCAGCCGTTGCGGAGGCGTTTTTCTCACAAACTCCGCTGGTCATCTTCACGGCTGATCGCCCGGCTGAATGGATTGCACAGCACGATGGACAAACCATTCATCAGCAGGGAATTTTCGGGAGCCATGTTAAAAAATCATTTCAGCTTCCACAGGAATATGATCACCCCGACAGTTTGTGGGCCATCAACAGAATTGTCAATGAAGCCATTAACCTCTCGTTAGAAGAGCCCCGTGGCCCGGTTCACATCAACGCCCCGTTTCGTGAACCCTTATATCCCGAACCAAAAGAGAAAATTGGTTTTTCGAATGACGTTCGCGTAATCGGGCAGGTTCTTACTCAGTACGCGTTACCGCCCGAACAGGTTGAAAACCTGCTTCAGGAAATGAACCAGTACACCAAAATTCTGATCGTGGCCGGCCAACACGAGTATGACAATACCCTGCTGGTATCGCTTTCGAATTTTTTAAAACTTCAGGCCATTCCGGTGGTAGGTGACATTATCGCTAACCTCAATTCAATTGAACAGGTTATCCGGCATAGTGATGTTTTCCTGGGACAGGCACCCGATGGTGTTAAAAAAAGTCTGCGACCGGAATTACTCATCACGTTCGGAAAATCGGTCATCTCAAAAAATTTAAAACTATTTCTTCGGAAATATTCACCAAAAGAACACTGGCACATTCAACCTGCCGGTTCGGTTGCCGATCCCTTTCAAAGCATTACCCGTGTGTTGAATACTACACCTGCTAATTTTTTTGAATCACTTCAGACGATTGTTAAATCAAAAGCATTTGAGAATCAGAAGAAAGTAAACTATCAGAAACTTTGGGAAGTAGAAGAGCGCAGGGCCGTTCGTTGCCTGAAAGAATTTTTGCCCACCGAAGCATTCGGAGAACTTGAATTGGTTCATGAGGTATTAAGAAACCTCCCCCCTCTTGGCAATGTGCACCTGGCCAACAGCATGAGTGTGCGCTATGCTAACCTGATCGGATTAAATGATTTCAATAAGAACATTAACGTATTCTCCAATCGCGGTACCAGCGGCATTGACGGATGCACCAGTACTGCCGTGGGCCATTCACTCATGAATGAATTACCAAACGTGCTCATTACCGGTGACCTGGCCTTCTTCTACGATCGCAATGCCTTTTGGCATAATTACGATTTGCCGAACCTTCGGGTGGTGGTGCTCAATAATCATGGGGGAATTATTTTCAATATGATTGACGGCCCCGGCTCGTTACCCGAACGTGACGAGTACTTCATTACCAAACAGGCGTTGAATGCTCAAAAGCTTTGCGAAGAATTTGACTTTGATTACCTGAAGCTTGACAACAAACGGAAGATTAAAAACACACTCAAAAATTTCTTTGAGTTTGACGGCCGTACAAAAATACTGGAACTGGAAACCAGCATTGAACTGAACAAGAATATCTTTGACAAACTAAAACAGACAATCAAGAAAAGTTATGAGTTATAAATACCCGTGGAAAACAGTTAAAGAGTACAAGGAAATCATATTCCATAAGTTTGAAGGCATCGCGCGCATCAGCATTAACAGGCCTCAAGTTCATAATGCCTTTACACCGCTTACGGTTCAGGAAATGATTGACGCTGTTACTATTTGCCGCGATGATGAAGAGGTTCGGGTGATCATTCTTACCGGAGAAGGCGGAAAGGCATTTTGCAGCGGTGGCGACCAGAGTGTTCGTGGTCATGGCGGATACGTTGGCCAGGACACCGTTCCCCGCCTCAATGTTCTTGATCTTCAGCGGATGATCCGCACGATTCCAAAACCGGTGATTGCTTCCGTTGCCGGATGGGCAATTGGCGGAGGGCATGTACTGCATGTTGTGTGCGACTTAACCATTGCTGCCGAAAATGCGCGCTTTGGCCAAACAGGACCAAAAGTGGGAAGTTTTGACGGAGGGTTTGGTGCCTCTTACCTCGCCCGCATTGTCGGACAAAAGAAGGCACGTGAAATCTGGTACCTGTGCGATCAATACGATGCCAACGATGCCCTGGATATGGGTCTGGTAAACAAAGTAGTGCCGTTAGATAAATTGGAAGAAACTACGGTTGAATGGTGCCGCAAAATCATTGCGAAGAGCCCACTGGCAATTCGCATGCTCAAGTCATCGTTTAATGCCGAACTTGATGGGCAGGCGGGTATTCAGGAACTTGCCGGCAATGCCACCTTGCTTTATTACTTAAGTGAGGAAGCCAAAGAAGGAAAGAATGCATTTATGGAAAAACGTACCCCCGATTGGTCGAAGTTTCCTAAATTCCCCTGAGTTTACAATACTATGGATATTCAAAAACGGGAAATCTATCGGGCTATTGCAGAAATCGCATACGTAGTGGCGCAGTCAGACAAAGGATTAAGTTCGGAAGAGCGTATAGCTTTTAACAAAATTATTGAAACCGAGCTTGACTACGAATCATGGGTAGCACAAAGCAGGTTCGATCTGCTCGATGAAGTTACCCAGCCGTCCATCAATGAAGCATACAACGAAGCGATCAATAATTTCAAGAAGTATAAAAACCACCTCACTCCCGAGCTAAAGGAAAAAGCTCTTCGCGTATTCACGCAGGTTGCCGAAACCTGTGGCGGATTTAGTGAAAAAGAAAAATTTGTAATTGACCGCTTTAAACAGGACCTGCGGGAAATGTAACAACCTCCATGTCTTATCTGTTTTCAGATATTCTTCTCAACCAAAGGGCCGTATCCGTTACCGATATTGTAGAATCAAAAGCAACAGCACGCACTGCTTTTGAAGCAGAAACTTTTTCATTGATTCAATGCTGGCTTCAAAAAAAAGATGAGTTTACCCTCACCACAAGCGGCTCAACAGGTGCACCAAAAGAAATTACCCTAACCAGAAATCAGCTTCAGCAAAGCGCCCTTCGAACTATCTCAGCATTAGGGTTAATGAAAAATGATACCGCACTGGTATGCCTCGATACAAAATACATTGCCGGAAAAATGATGCTGGTGCGGGCACTGGAAAGCAATATGAAAATAATAGCTGTAGAACCTGCTGCCGACCCTCTCCAGAATATCCAGACGCCCGTCCATTTCGCAGCACTTGTTCCCTTGCAACTTCAGGAAATCATTAAAAATCCGGATTCCACAAAAAAGCTTAACCAAATAAAGGCCGTTATTGTGGGTGGGGCCTCGGTGAGCAACAGCCTGCAAAAACAATTAAGCAACCTTACGTGTGCGATTTATGCCACGTATGGCATGACCGAAACAGTCTCTCATATTGGGCTACAACGCCTGAGTGGTTTACAGGCTACAGATCTCTTTACTGTTATGCCTGGAATTACCATTGAAACCGACAAGCGAAATTGCTTGACGATTCGTCTGCCTGAATCATCAGAAAAAATTATTACCAATGACCTGGTTGAAGTAGCAGGGCCTGGGAAATTTCGGTGGATCGGTCGCTACGATAACATCATCAACAGCGGTGGTTTTAAAATTTCTCCCGAGAAGGTTGAGAAGGTCATTGAGAAGTTTCTTCCCAACCAATCCTTTTTTGTAAGTGCCTTTCCGGATGAACGACTGGGAGAAAAGCTGGTATTGATCATCGAGGGGGAAACAACAGGTATGGATTTTCTTCCACTAATAAAAAATTTGCACCCTTATGAAATCCCTAAAGAGGTGATTTGCATGAAAGCATTTATCCGCACGGAAACGGGAAAAATCAACCGGCAAAAAACCAGGTCATTAGCTATCGGCCAATAGCATATTTCCATAATCCGATTATTTTTGCACCTCAAACCAAAATATCATGGGTCGGATTTTTGAAAAACGGAAACACAAAATGTTCGCGCGTTTCGACAAAATGGCTAAGGCCTTTACGCGCATCGGAAAAGACATTGCCATTGCCGTAAAGCAAGGAGGCCCTAACCCCGACAATAATCCAAAACTTCGGATGGCCATTCAAAATGCGAAGGGTGTGAACATGCCGAAAGACCGCGTTGAATCTGCTATTAAACGAGCGTCATCCAAAGAAGAAAAAGATTACCAGGAAGTGGTTTATGAAGGGTACGCCCCTCATGGCGTGCCGGTATTGGTGGTGTGTGCTACCGACAACCCCACGCGCACGGTTGCCAATGTGCGCCTGCATTTTTCCAAGAATGACGGGAGCATGGGAAATTCAGGTTCTGTTTCGTTTATGTTCGAGCATAAAGGCGTATTCAGGTTTGCTCCTGAAAGAATTAACCTGGATAAACAGGAACTTGACCTGATCGATGCCGGTGCAGAAGATATTGAAAAAGGAGATGAAGAAATAATTGTGTATACCAAGTTTACCGACTTCGGACAAATGGCAAAATTTCTGGAAGCAAAAGGAATGGAAGCTAAAAGTTCGGAATTGCAGTACATTCCTACCACCACCAAAGAACTTTCAGAAGAACAGCAGGACGAAGTGCTGAAATTGGTTGAAACATTGGAGGCGGATGATGACGTACAAAATGTTTTTCACAACCTGGCGTAATCAATACCGAAGCCACGTAACCTTTGCATTTTTACCCCGACTGACAAACGAAACCACAATTACGTTTCCAAAATCAAGGTCGTCAAACATTTTATACTTCTCCTCTCCTATCAGGAAATTTAAAATAACAGGAATCGTATTCGAGTGGCCACTCAGTAGAATTGTTCCTCCGGCATGTTCTTGTATCATCTTGTCAACTTCTTCTTTAGCCTGGTAGGTTTGGATCGTCAATCCTTTTTCGGCTGCCACAAGGGCCACTGTTTGCTGCGTTCGCTTATAGGCCGTGCTGTAAATGGCATGAATATCAGTCTTTCCAAGAAGTTCATTTAATTTAACCGCCCGCGCACTTCCTTCTTTTGATAAATCAGGATCATTGGTACTCTGGGTCAGGTCTTTTTCAGCATGGCGCACGAGAATAAACGTGGTGATGATATTTTCCTGTGCCAGCAATACGCTGCCAATCAACGTCAGCAACGAAGCAATCAGTAATTTTTTCATATAGCGCTATTGATATTTCTGTTGAATCGCTTCCGGAATGACACAGCCTTCCTTTCTTCGGGTATCCGCTAACTGGAAAATTTTCCACCCCTCTTTTGTCCGATACAACTGAAATGCATCAACACCACAATGGCTGAATTTGTTATTAAAATAAAATCCGTAATCGCACCAGGCTTGTGCAAAATCCCCATCGATCTGAATCTTTAAATTCCAAATTTCTTCCGTAAGGGCACCTGCTGTTTGTTTACTCACTGCGCTTGCAAACTCCTGAATGCTTTCTTTTTCTAGAATAGTATTGCCTTCTTTATTTTTCACAACTGAAGTCAACCCGGCATCTGAAGCAAAAACTGACTTCAGCATTGCACTGTCGGCTTTGTTCATGGCCACGAAAAGCCTGTTGATTACTTCCCCTACAGCGGCCTCATCGGGCGTCTGACCCATTAAAATTGAACTACATAAAAACAGGAATACAATCGGGTATATAGCTTTTTGCATACTATTTCAAAGCAAAGATTACCTAATATAAATAAAATTTACGCCAGTAAACGATTCATAAAATTGCATCGTTCCGATACGGTAAATTTGGACTATCTTTAATCCTTGAAAAAACGCTGGATAAAATGATAAAGCGAATCTTCTTTTCTAGTTTCCTGATAACCACAATACTGGGTTCGGCTACAGCCCAAAAAGATAGTTTGCTTACCGCCCTTGACACTGCCAAAAACGAATTCAAAGTAAAGATTTTAAACGAATTGTTCAGGGCTACCTTACAGACTGATCCTGTGAAGGCCATTGGCTATACGCGCGAAGCGCTGAATCTTGCTACGGAAATTGGTGATAAAAAAGGAATGGCAGCTTCTTACAATAACCTTGGAGTTGCTTACAAAAGTCAGGGTGCACTGGATAAATCGCTGGAGTACTATATCACTTCGCTTAAAACCTACGAATCACTGGACAACAAAGAAGGTATTGCCACCACTAAAAATAATATCGCCAATATTTATTCGATTAAGGGTGACTTCGGGCAGGCCATGAAGTACCTGGAAGAATCGTATGAACAATTTATCCAACTGAAAGATGAGGCTAAAATTGTAGGCTCGTTAAACAACCTGGGCAACCTCCATGTTGATTTGCAATTGTACGAAAAAGCCATGCGCTATTTCTCGGAAGCCTATCAAATAAGTTCCAAACTTGGTCAGCCTTTTTCAGACCCTATGAATAACATTGGCAATGTGTATTTCCGTCAGGGAAATTACCAACGCGCCATTGAACATTATGAGAAGGCACTTGAAATAGAACGCACCAGTTACAACCGGTTGGGCATGCTGAACACCATCACCAACATCGGCATTGCCTACACCAAGGCAAAGCAGCCGAAACCAGCTCAACAATACCTGAATGAAGCTGAGAAACTGGCCCTTGAACTACAAGCCTATAGTTTTATTCCCTCGATATTAAAGAATAACTCAGAAAATCTCTTTCGGGCAGGCGATTTGAAAAATGCCTATACCATGCTCTTGAAGTATGATTCCGTTCGTGAAAAAATTTATGGTGAAGAGAGCAGCCGCAACATTGCCCAAATGGAAATGGCCTTAAACATCCAGGAAAAAGAAAAGGAATATGAACTCCTGAAAAAAGAAGCTGAAATTAAAACGTTAGAACTTAGCAATACCCGGTTGTTTATTATTCTATTGGTACTGGTGGTACTGGTAATTCTGGCTTCGGTTAACTTTTACTACATGGGCAAACGTAAAAAGTTGCTTGAATGACCGTACCAGCCTGTTAGGGCATCAAGAGAAACTGAGAATTTGAGGTAACCCATTGTGGATAAACTCATTAAACTTTTACACTAAATTCATTCGCGATTTCCGCTTCTATCATTACCTTTGGCACAATAAAAAAAACAAGATATGTTCCAGCAATTTATAGGTGACGGTGCCAACCTCTTTATCGCCATTGTAGCAGTGATTATCGGTTTCGTTGCTGCTCTGGGCTATACGGACTATTTAAAAACAATGAAAAAACAAAAGAAGGATTAAGTCATTCTTCTATGATTGATACTGAGGCCACCCTGATACCATCGGGGTGGCTTTTATTTTTCAGGTGATTTTTTGAGAAGCCTAATAAGGCGACTTATAGGTTGCTTGCCAGTCGGTCCATTTCACCGTTTTGTAGTGATCTTCTCCAATAAACTGAACAATGGGGTGAAACTCTTCGGGTTTCAGGTAACCGGGCAACGGTTGAATCATTCTAAATTCCTCATCCAGAAAAACAACCGTAGGGTAACTCAGTTTATTATTTAATAAAGCAGCTGCCAGTTCATGAACACCACTGTTTCCGGAGGGAACAAATTTAAACGTTGTGCCATTAAAGACTACATTCTCACGTTGCTCGGCATTAAATTTTACCGGGTAAAATTCCTCGTTCAAAATTTTAGCCACACGTGTTTCACTAAACGTATTCTTATCCATTACCTTACACCATCCGCACCAATCGGTATACACATCGATAAAAATCTTTCGTTTTTCCGTTTTTGATTTCTCAACAGCTTCCTCAAAGGTCATCCATTTTACTTCTCCTGTTGGAAAAGGTCGCATAGCCGTCAGTAACAAGACCGAAACCGTAAAAGCAACACCAAAAAATAATCTTTTCATCATTCGTAACATTATCGCGCCTACGGCTACAAATTTAAGCAAAGGATTTCTGAAGTTTTCTTCATGCCTTTGGATAACTGAGCTTAACGGATTGTACGAAAAATATAAGGCAGTTGTTCAAAAGCGAACAGATGCCACCCGGAAAAACCTGAAACAACACTAAAAAGTACATTTTTATGAATTGGCACGACCTTCGTAAAACGATGGACAATGAAGGTAAAACTCACGCATAAAGAATACACCCTGCTGGCCGGTATTGTGGTTGCCCTGATCATATTGCTGGCCTTTTGGCTTCAACCAGCCTCAACTGAGACGGGTGATGTATCGCGCAGGCTCATTCCCCCTGTTTCCAAACCAACTACAAAAGCGGTTGTTGAAAAGGCCGTTCTTACTGTTCAACAGGTCATCTGGTAATTCAAATCAGTGTTTCCAATCTAACTCCTAACGGTACGCGTAATAATGCAAAACCGTTTCTATCGCCTTTCGTATAGCAATATTGATGGGATAAAAATCGCGGGTCAGGTCTATGTCAATAGCGTGCAACTGCATGTAAAATTGATTCATCATGGGTAACGCATTGCCTGAGGCAATTTTTTCTACGGTCTTTTGATAGGCTTCTGATTGTTCTGTTTTAATGATTTGACACGTGATCAGCTCGCGCTCGGCATATTTGTTGGTACGACCCGAATATCCGAACAGCCTGCAAATCAATCCGCGGTATGGGTATTCAGTGCATAACCCTGCTCCTGCCTGCGTTGGATTTAAAATCAGGCAAATGGATGAGTCCGTTTCTTTCAACTTCTCAAGCCACTCCAATGCGAGATCATGTTTATACAGGTAGTAGGCAAAGGGCAGAAATTCCAGTATGGTAGCCTCAATATCCGGTTTAAAACAGCATTTACCGCAACCAAATTTGCAGTGCAGCCCAGACCACGACTGGAATGACCCGATTTCCTGATCCAATCCTCTAAAAACAGATTCAACTTCCAGGACTCTTTCTTCCATTGTCATGCAACAAAGATATGATTGAATTTTAGTATCTTCCGTACATGAAAACCGGAATCCTCTTTCTATTTCTGATTCTGACTTCAACAGTTTCGGCTCAAATTCAGCATTACGAAATGGGCTTTGGGTATACGTTCACCGCGCCCATCGCTACCATGAAACAAAATGTGAAGTATGGTAATGGGTTTACCATGGATTTATATTTCACTCCGGAAAACAAAAACAGATTCGCCTTTGGCATGGATTTGAACTACACCATTTACGGGCACGACAAAAGCAGGCAGGAATATACCTTCAGCGATGGCAGCACAGCCAAGATGGACATCATCGTAGATAATTCATTCCTGAACTTCATGATCGGAGGAAGATACTTTCTAACGGATATTGAAGGAAAAAAAATTCAGCCGTATATGACAGTAAAAGGAGGCTACTCTTGGTTTCGAACCAACCTCAACATTTATGATCCTGATGATAATGATCATTGTGAGCCCGTTGACGCGGATCTACTACTGAAAGACGGCACTTATGTTTTTTCCGGGGGAGCCGGGTTTCACTGGGATTTAAGCAGCGTTTTTAAAAGGAAAGAACCGAACCGCTTCCTATTTAACTTAGGGGCAAATTTAACCCTGGGCGGTAAGGTGAATTATATGAACACCGATGCTCCCAGTCATAACACCAACAACAATATGCAAACGGATGTAACAGCGCAATTTTTGAATACCCAAACCCAGGTAGTGCATGAACACCATGTTGGGTACGTGTACACCAGCTTTGTAGAAATGGTTGAGATTCGGGCAGGTTTTGTTTTTCGGATGGAGCCGCGTTTTCGATTATTCTAACAGCGTACTCAACGATGTCAATCTTCCAGTTCGGCACATTCATACCCATTCTCCTGCAGTAACCGAATGGTTGACTGAACACTTATATTTCCGGAAGCTATTCGCAATATCTTATCGGAATCATCCAACGCGAAATTCCACCTTCCCCTTCCGGCAACCAGGTCAAGCAATGGTTCTAAAGTTTTTACACTTTGAAGAGAATCTACCGAAGTCTTAAATACCAGTATGTCCATATCAGTTCTCTTTAATAAAGTTGTAATATTCAGCTTAAGGTTGTTAGGAGTGCAACAATTGCCGTTACTATTCCTGCAATTAAAACCGCCCTTCTCATTCTTGTACCATTTTTAACTTACACCAAGTTGAATCTCTGTGACATTCGATTCAGGATTAGCAAAATCAACGTTGATGTAGATTTCGCGGTTCACACCTGCTGCCGTTAACTTCTGCTTCCCGGTAAACGCCATCAATCTTTCATAACTTTTTGGAATGTCCAGCCAATTTCCTTCATGCACAATTGAAGCACAGGAAAACGGCTCTGAACGCTTGAAATGAAACCGCCCATCGTACTCTCTAATTATTTCGGCTACCGGCAGGGCAATCTCTAATGTGAAAAGCTTATTAATATCACCCATAAACCCGAAGTAATGCCAATGAACAGGACCTGTAATGCGCAAATTACTCCTTGAAAAGTTCGTTGGAAATGGGTAAAAATTTCTCCAGTTCCGTTACTCTTGTCTCTGTACGAAAGAAAAGGAAATTAATGGGTTTAACCTGCTTAAGGGTTGGGGTGTATTCGCTGATGACCATAACATTAAATTTTATGCTAATCAACGAATACAGAGTGACAGCCCTATGGCAATAGAAACAGGTATTTTCAGATTTATTTACAAATTTTTTGTTTTTGCTGACAGCCGTATGTCAGCAGGCTTTAGCCTGGCTCAGAAGATTTCAAAAAATCAAATTATTAATAACTTTAGGCTTGAATTTGAACCCCGACACCGTGAAGAACATTGTTTATATTGTTGAAGACAATCTGGTGCAGCAGAAAATGCTGCAAGTGCATTTTGAAGAGATGCTGGGCAATTATACCGTACGAACTTTCGATAATCCGGAAAATATGTTTGAGCATCTTCACGAAAAGCCTTTTGCCATCGTGCTCGACCATTTTTTTGCCAATAAGCAAAACCTGACCGGCCTTCATTACCTGAAAGAATTAAAAGCAAAGCACCCCAATATTTCAGTAATTTATTATACAAGTGCCAGCGATGAGGCCATCCGAAACGAAGTCGAAAAAATTGGTGTAGAGCAATTTATCCACAAAGACTCTGCATCGTTAGTTCGCCTTCGTACCGCCCTTGACAGTCTGCATGAGAAAGCAAAAAACAAGGGCTTCTTTAAAAAGCTTTTTGGTAAATAGGGACCGGTAGATTCCGGCTCAAGGCCAGAATGACATGTGGCTAAGGTCTGCCTGCCTTCCGTCAGGCAGGGCGGGAATGAGAGAAGAGTAGCCCGGGACTATCAACTCTTAAACATCTACCCTGCCATAGTGAGCAAGTAGTTCTTCAGCTAACTCTGTAATGATTGCTTTGAGCGATTCAGGCTCCTCCACTTCAGCCGCAGAGCCAAACATCATGAGCCAGCGTGCCATGTGGCTGGCATTGTCCATCATGAATTCTGCCCGAATCTTTGTTCCAAGGTCAGTTTGCGAAATAGCACCATACACAGGGCGGCCCCGAAGCGCCTCTTTTTGAAAGAGCACGACAGCTTTAACTAAATCCTTATTGCTTTGGAACATGGATTGAAAATATTCCTGAAGCGAAATCAGGTTTCGGCCTTCAAAGGGCTGACCGGTATTCATGAGATCTTTTATCCGATCGGAACGAAAATCGCGATAACCATTTCTCAGTCGGCACCAGGCAATCAAATGCCAGGCTGAACTGTAATAAAATAAACCAATCGGCTCTACTTCACGCTGGGTTAATTCTTCGGCACCGCTGATGTAATCCAGCTTTAATACTTTTTTTTGAACTACGGCTCGCTGAATTTCCGTCATAAAATGATCGGGGAAATCATGCTCACTTTTAGTCTCTCGCCTGCCTACGTGTACCTCAATATGCGATTGCAAATGATCCAAATGATCTTTTTCAGATTCGCTCAATACCGATTTAATTTTATACATGGCCGATTCAAAAGCCTTGCGAACGGATTTATCAGTCATCTTTTCAACAAACTTCTGGGCCATCATCATGGAGCTGGCCTCGTCCTGTGTAAACATGACCGGAGGCAGATGATAGCCATCCACAATAAAATAGCCCTTGCCGGCTTCTGAGCCAATGGGTACGCCTGCTTCCATCAACGCTTTCACATCGCGGTAAACCGTTCGCAGGCTGATCTCAAACCGATCGGCCATTTCCTCGGCTTTTACAACCTTTTTCGATTGCAGGTGAATAAGCATGGCGGTAAGTCTATCAATTCGGTTCACAGGATCACGTTAATAAAATGTAGAGCGGGAAACGGGTCTCGAACCCGCGACCTGCAGCTTGGGAAGCTGCCGCTCTACCAACTGAGCTACTCCCGCATATCTTTTATGGTCATCACAACCACCAACCCATTGGAAAATTAGCGTGCGGGAACAAGAAATCAAACCCCACTCCGAGGCCACAAGGAGTTTTTACATTTCAGGTTACAAAAATTAACTAAATTCAGCTAATCAAACTCACCTAGCCATGAAAAATTCACTCTGCCTTTTCATCGTTGCTTCCATGCTCAGCTGCCGGCCCGAGGTTTCTGTAGAGGAAGATAAAATCTCATACAACGATTTGAATGAAACCGGCCTAAAAACGGGCGGCATTAAAATGATTCCCATCCACGGTGGCAAATACAAAGTATGGACGAAACGTGTAGGAAATAATCCCAAAATAAAAGTCCTTCTCCTCCACGGAGGGCCCTCTGCCACACACGAATACTTTGAAAGTTTTGACAGCTTCCTTCCGCAGGAAGGCATAGAATATTATTACTATGACCAACTTGGCAGTTATTACAGCGATCAGCCAACAGATACAAGCCTGTGGAACATCCCCCGGTTTGTAGAGGAAGTGGAAGAGGTTCGTGCAGCCCTTGGACTCGATAGCACCAATTTCTTTTTATTAGGCAATTCGTGGGGAGGCATTCTGGCGATGGAGTATGCGCTAAAATATCAACAGAATTTAAAGGGCCTTATCATTGCCAACATGATGGCGAGCGCGCCCGAGTACGGCAGGTATGCCGATGAGGTGCTGGCGAAACAAATGGACCCAAAAATTTTGGAAGAAGTACGCGCCCTGGAAGCAAAAAATGATTTTGGAAATCCCCGTTATATGGAGTTGTTGCTTCCAAATTTTTATTGCCAGCATTTATGTCGGTTCCCAGCTGACCAGTGGCCTGATCCGGTCAATCGGGCGTTTAAACATATGAACGGTGTTGTGTACACCTTGATGCAAGGTCCAAGTGAATTTGGTATTAGCGGAAAACTTGAAGTGTGGGACATTAAGGCCCGCTTACCAGAAATTACGGTGCCTACCCTCACCGTTGGTGCCACACATGATACGATGGATCCTAAACACATGGAATGGATGAGCACCCAGGTAAAGCATGGACGATTTTTACTGTGCCCCAACGGAAGCCACCTGAGTATGTGGGATGATCAGGAGCATTTCTTTCCCGGTGTGATTCAATTTATCAGGGATGTAGATGAGGGCAGGTTTTGATTCGAACTCATTCAGAGGAGTAGCATTAAATTTCCGATAAAATCATTTCGAAGAACCGCAGCGACTGAAAAAACTTCGTATACCCTGAAATTTACAGCGAAATATGCTGAGCGGGAAACCTGCCTACCGGCAGGCAGGCAGACGAGCCTCAAACCCGCTGCCTGCAACTTGGCATCCGCCAACTGGCGGACTACCAACTGAGCTACTCCCGCTTAACGCAACCTTCTTTATAAAGTAAGGAATGGAAGCAAGAAAACAAATCTAGATCGCTTTCAGCTCCACCAGTTTATTCCGATGATTTTGCAATTCACGCGAAAGCTTAATCTCCTTTTCTACAGCATGGCGCTTATAGGTGTCAAACTCCTGGTACAGGTTTTCATTAAGCTTACGCAATTCGCGGGCCGTGTGAATGGATACCCTGCCAATTGAAAATAGAATTCCAGATACTATGGCTAATCCCAGTATCACCAATAAAAAACCTGAAATTACCCCGGCTTTTGAAAACGTCCTTCCAAAAAGTAAAATACTGTCGACACCGGCCTGTAATTCCTGATTCTCGTTTTTAATAGTTGTTACTGAACCTTCCAGGGTTTTAATTTCCTGTTGCAGCTTTGCCAGCAAGGCTGCCGACTCTCTCAATTTCAATTTCTGCGTAGTTAAAGAGTCCGTTACCACTGTCCAGAATTTATCCATTGTGTACATCTTGATCATCCGATAACCATCGATGATTTCAAGATCACTTTTCAGGTATTTGTACTGGTCATGAAGCGATGAGCCCGATGGCGGAATGGCTTCGTTAGAAAATGAATGCGTGGAGAGTGCCAGGAGAAGAATAATCAGAATTTTACTTTTCACGGTTATGATTTTTTTGGATGCGAAAAATAAGCGGATAACCAATTGTAATCCATACCGATACGCCCAATGGCCTCATAGTTCGCTTGATTGAATATGAAACGGATAATTAGCCCTGTTTGCCGCGCAAACTCCTCTTCAGGGTAATGTAATCAATAAAGTAGGTGATCCGGAGCGATATCGAATTAATCTGGGGTGCTTGTACCGTGTTGCCCAGGTTCTCTGAATAGGATGCTCGTACATTCATATCTTCATGCTGAATAGCGTCTTTCCAAACAAAATTCAAAAAGCTTCCCGGGGCAATTTGCCAGAAGTAAACAAAGTCAACATTAAAGGCATTGTAGCTGTTATCCTGAGTTGGATTTCCCTGATCATCCAAACCGGTATATGAGGTGGAGCCTAACTCGCCATTGGCCTCCAGTTTATAAAATTTTTCATATTCAATAGTTGACCAGTAATGACGCACGCGCACATTCAATCCCATTTTATTAGTGAAGGTCAACCGGAAACCGACAACATTCTCGAACGTTTCACGTTCACGTCTTCCAAAAATAATTTCTTGCAGGTTGCCATTCACATCAAAAACATCATCGTATGCATAGCCAATATTATTATTGGCGTTTTCAACATTCACTTCGGTAAAGAATGACAGTTTATTATTAACCCGGTACCTGGCAAAAAAACCAAATCCGTTCCATTGCTGATTCCATTCAGGCCTATCCCACCTGAATTTAAAAGCATTCATATAAAATGCTTTCCGGCTGTCGGATTCCATCCCAATAAAGAAATCCCATGAAGGGTATTGAACAAACTTGTAACCATCATAGCGTGGCTCAAAAAAATCGTAGCCTTTAACAGGCTCGATACCAACTCCAAATTCAACACCCCAAAAATTTCTGAACTGCGTTTCCATTCTCATAAATGTTTCAAATCCCGAAAACGCTTGCGGATGTTGCAACTGACCATGCTCCACTCCAAACCTTGTATTAAGCTGATTGATTTTCCAGGTAGGTTTAAAAATGTTATACCCAACCCAAGCCTGGTGAGTGATTTCATTAGGAGCCTGTAAATAGCCCAAGTCATTGATATCGTAGTCATAGCTTTCTACCGTACGATTTAAGCCATACTGCCACGTTCCGCTAACCTTGGCTAACTCCAAAAAATATTTGTAGCCACTGCTGGTTTCCTTCTCACCCTCATTTTCTTGCTGAATCAAGTCAATGGAGCCAAAGCCGCTGGCCTGATAGGTATTGGTTTTGTCGCGTAGCTGAAAACTGACACCTGAAACGTTGGCGTCACGCGCATGCCCTGCCCTGGTCACATTGGTATTGGTAAAATTAATATTGGAGTTATTCTTAAGGTTCTTATCGACTACCAGCACATTAAAGTTGGTGAGGGGATCAACAACAACACTGCGCTTCTCTCCAGTTGTCTTATTGCGGACCCGTGCTGTTGTCTCAGCTGTAACCGCATTAAAGAACCCAAGGCCTAAACCATTTTTATCGCGTCCGGATATTTTGATAGCATTGATCAATTGAGGGGCTGACGGGCGGTTTAACAGGGTATCAACCTCGCTGTCATACACCTCATCGGTGTCAACGAAAGATTGCCCCACCCTTCGCGAATAAAACAGGTTTCCTTTGTTGAAGAGCTCCGTGCCTTCGGTGAAGAACTGTCTGTTTTCATTAAAGCGAACTTCGTAAGGCGACAGGTTATAAACTATATTATCCGATTGTACTTGCGTAAAATCCGGGATCAGGCTGAGATCAAGTGTATAACTTTGGTTGATACCATATTTCAGGTCCATACCCCCCGCAAAAGAGAATCCTGAGTTTCCGGAAACTCCATCATTCGTATAAATGGTAGTAGCATACGGAAAAAAAGAAAGCCTGAGGGGTGGTTTAATATTTTCGATACCATTCAATACCCCCGACTGATTCACCAAGCCCTGCACGGCATTGTCGACATGGTTCCAAAAACTGTCTTCCTGTTTACGTTTCACATTTCTATAAAAATTAACGCCCCAGGTTTGAATTTCCTGTTTTGGAAAACGCAACGCGAAATAGGGTATCTCTATCTCTACAACCCATCCCTCATCAGTAATTTTCACATCGCTTTTCCAAACGGCATCCCAGGCCTCATCATCATCGTCAGCGGTGAAGTAAGAATCAATCTGAACCCCCGCAGCCGTTACAATAAAAGCAAATCCGTTTATGCCGCTATTGTACGTATCCAGTAGTACGCCAAATAAATCAGCGTTACGGTCATCATCGTCACGCTGGCCAAACTCACGAAGTATTTTTGCGGGTTCAGGATCATGCAACAAGGCGCCTATGTAGATGGCGCGATCATCATACACCAACTGAACTGAGGTTCTAAAATCAGAAGGTTCACCATTGTTGGGGTTCTTTTGGATGAACTGCAACGATTCTGCATCCTTAAGCCAGCATTCATCATCCAGCGTTCCGTCAATCTTAGGGCTTACCTCTATTCGCCTGGCTTGAAATTGCTTTTTCTTTGGCAGTTTCTCTTCCTCTTCCTGACCCTGAACAGCAAGGGTGGAAGCTATTATTGCGTATGTTGTAAGAAAATGCCGGATGAGTTGATTCATAAATAAGTCGGCATAGATAACGCTTAAACCGCGAAAATTATATACTGTTTGACTATTGGTTAACCTTACTATTCAAACGGCATTTTTACATTTGTGTTCATGAGAATCGGCTTATTGTCAGACACCCATAGTTATCTTGATCAAAAGATCTTTGAATATTTTGCTTCGTGCGATGAAATATGGCATGCCGGTGATGCTGGCCACGATGTAATTGAACCGCTGGAAAAATTTAAACCGGTGCGTGTTGTTTTCGGCAACATTGATGATATGGCATTTCAACGAAAGTATCCTGAAGACAGTTGGTTTACCTGCGAAGGATTATCTGTTTTTATAACCCATATTGGGGGAGCACCGCCCAACTATAACCCCCGCATTAAAAAAATTCTGACGAAGAAGATACCTGATTTGTTTATTTGCGGGCACTCACACATTCTTCGGGTAAAAAAAGATCCACAGTACAAGAACATGTTATACATCAATCCGGGGGCAGCCGGAAATCATGGCCTGCACCAAATGAAAACGATCATCCGGTTTGAGATAACCTCTAAGGAAATTAAAAATATGGAGGTGATTGAGTTGGGGAAGAGAGGCAATTTGAAAATGGGTTAATTTGAAGATTTGAAAATATCATTATAAAATTTGGTAATGGTGCCAAAAATGGTTGGTGACATTTAATTGGAAATTTCATTTATTCCGTACCTAAATCTGAAGAGGAAGCAAGCTCTGCTGGAGAGCAACTTGCCAGCAATAAGATTTACCGACTGG
>JBAQPU010000002.1:0-74124 GCA_049306095.1 Cyclobacteriaceae bacterium | reverse complement strand
AGCCTGTAGTCGACCAGGTCGTATTTAAATTCCATGCGGTGCTCGCTATGGAGTAAAATGTATTTGCTCCTGTGGCTACTGTAACCAGTCCGGTGCCACTGAAGAAGGTATCGTTCTGATTGGTTGCCGCTGAACTTGAACTACCCCACGTACCAGATTGCTGAACAGCTCCTCCCAATACAAGTGAATTGGCGGTGTGGGTCGCGCTGCTTAAGGCTGCCGAGGCTCCATTGTCGATAGTCAGAGCGCTTGAAACGGTAAGCGTAGGTACTCCAATGGTTTTAACACCTGATCCCGATAAGGTCAGGTTGTTGAATGTGGTTGAACTTCCTGTGATGTTCTGTGCCGCTCCGTTGAATTCAACGGTGCTGCCTGTGCCGGTAAACGTTCCGTTATTAGTAAAATCTCCGCCAACATTATGCGTAAACGAGCCGGTCGTAAACGTAGTACCTGTTCCGATATTCAAATCTCCTCCGATGGTTAAACCCGCTACGCCTGTTGTTGAAACCGTTCCGCTTAAAATCAAATCTCCAGTGATGGCTGTCGTGCCTGCCTGTAATGTTTTTACTCCACTTCCTGATAACCCCAGGTTTTCATACGCGTTGCTATGAATAGTTTGTGCTGCACCTGTATAGTTCACGGTATTGCCACTCGCTGTGGCAGTCATGTTGGTGATACCGCTTGTGCCACCAATGTTTAAGGTCGCCCCTACTCCCTGGGTGATACGGCCACTGCCGCTCAACGCGGTGCCTACTGTTAACGTGTTGGTGTTGGTCAGCACTACGGCTCCACCGGTAACGGTAACTCTCGGTATGATGAACGTTCCTGTGAGTGCCTGTGAATTGGTATTGAACGTTTGTGTACCTGTTCCGGCAGAAAAAGATCCATTATTGGTAATACCGCCACGATAGACTACAGCCTCTGCAGCGTTACTCCAACTTGCACCGTTGTTAATCGTCACCAACCCTGAAAAACGCTTAGTTCCAGTTGTTACTATTGAAATAATTCCGCTCGTTCCTTGTCCGACTGTGGTGGTACCTCCAACATTTAATGTATTGCTTGCATTAAACGTGGTACCATCCCCAATAACAAGATTAGTTGTGATGTCAAGCTGTGCATTCACGTTAACGATAGAACCATTTCCGCCCGAAAGCGAATTACACGTGCGAATCCCATCTACCGTTAGTGTAAACCCATTCCCAACAATAATATCAGCTCCGGCCCCTGGTATAGTACCACCGGGCCACGGTGCATCGGGTGTAGTTGAACTCCAGTTTCCACTACCAGTGGTCGTGACCGTTTGCGCCTTTAACGTACCAACGATAAGAACGAACGCCACCAACAGAAGGAATTGATTGCTTATTCTTGTCAGGAACACAGGGGAATTGAATTTATTTTCCATAGAACTGATAGACAACATATTATTTTAAAATGACCATCCCTGTCATTCGTTTAGTGAATGAAGAAAGTTCAAGTTGCTTATTTTTTCACGTGAAATACTGATCTGAAAAATAACTAAAGCCTACTCTGCAAGCTTAAATCATCATCCTTATTTTATCAGTTTTCACAGTTTGAACAAAAATATACAAAATAATGAACTTCATCCCGTTAAATACCCCCCAAACTTCATTTGTAACCTAATTTTTGCTTCAGTAACTCCACAACCTTTTGAAGTGCTTCGGCCTGTAAATCTCCTCCAGAAGGTAAGCACAGGCCACGGTTGAAATAGTCCATCGATAAATCGTTAGCATACTTTTTATAGGTCAAAAATACTGGCTGATCATGCATAGGTCTCCATAAAGGTCTGGTTTCAATTCCTTCAGATGCCAGGACGGACGTTACACGGTCTTTCGTTGCCAAATCCTTAAAAAGGACCGCAGAAAGCCACCTATTTGACCGATTATCTTCATTTTCGGACTGAAATTGCACTTCATATCCAGAAAGACTGGTAGAATAATATTCAAAAATTTCTCTTCTGTCCTTTATTCTCCTTCCTAATTCAGGCAATTGCGTTATTCCCGAAGCCGCGCACAAGGGACTCATAGCCAAGTTGTAACCTACTTCCTTATGCTCATAGTAAGGCAGTTGCTCCCGGGCCTGACTGGCATAAAACCTTGCTTTTTGAATCCAATCAGGCCTTTTTGCTACCAAGGCACCCCCTCCATAGGTGGTAACGATCTTGTTATTGTTAAAGGAGTAAATACCAATATCCCCAAAAGTACCCACCTGTTGGCCACGGTAGGTAGAGCCTAACGACTCAGCAGCATCTTCGACAACCGGAATCTTATGATAATCAGCAAGTTGCAATATATCATCCAATTTACACGGCATCCCGTATGTATGGACTAAAATGATGGCTTTTAGGGGCTTGCCTTCTCGCTTTAAATCCTGAATAGCTTGTTCCAGCAAGTGTGGATTCATGTTCCACGTTTCCGGCTCTGAATCAATAAAAACCGGTATGGCTCCCAGGTACCGAACGGGGTTAATGGTTGCTACATACGTGAACGTGGGTACAATCACGTAGTCACCTGCTTCAACACCCAACACCTTCAGCGCCAGGTGAATGGCCGAAGTACCTGAATTTAAAGCAACCACATGCGGGGCGCCTGTTGTTTCGCTTAACGTCCTTTCAAAATCAGCAACGATTTGATTGTGATGAACACCATCATACCGGGTAAGTACTTCGGATAGTTTAGATATATCGATAGGGTTGTACGAAAGCGGTATGGTGATTGGTGTAGCCATTGCAACGTCACGACTTTTTATAAGTTAATTTCTGATACACGAATCCCATCATGAGTAAAAACATCAATAGCGGATTTACTATAAGACGATGCAATTGAGAAAGAAGCGGAGACGAAAGTTCTGAATCACCTTCCAAATTTAATTTCAAAACAAAATAAAAAGGTAATAATACGAGCAACTCAATAAGAAAAAGATAAAACGAAGCCCTCAGGTAAACACGACTTTGAAAAACAGCGTAAATAAAAATCATGCAGGCAAGGTCATTCAGAATCAGTCGCGTTGTTTTATTTACTATAAAGATTAAGCCCGGACTTACAATGTGAATAGCTTCCGGCAAAAAAGCATTGATAAAAGCAGCATAACTTACCCGCTGAAAAAAGTATATTATTGCCAGCACACTCAACGAGATGCCTATCAGAAGATACTTCCTCATGACTTTTTATTTACCATAGCGCTCCTCAATGAATAACCACTCATCTTTTCAATCCAGAACCACCATAACAGAAAGACAAGCGCGTACAAAAAAGCAGTCAGCACATACTTATGGACATAATAAAAGTAGCTTGCCCAATTTTGCGCAACATAATAAAGAGCCATTACCCGAATAAGGTTAGCGAGATAAATCATAAAAATCCCTAACGGCAGGAACCACAGCATTTTTCGCTTCTCTCCCCCAAACGCAAATAGAAAAGATACAAATACAATCATGACATTGATTCCATTGCATCCTTCGAAAACATTAATGACAATACCGGAAGGATTTACAATAGAAATTGAAGGTGAGGAAGCCACCGGCTCTGTGTGTGTAGTTTCTCCGAATACATTCAGCAAAAATGAAGACTGCCTTGTTACCAGCGATGTTACCGCATCAACCTGATCTCCACAGGAATGGATCCAAAGTCCGTAAAGGATGTTGAGACCCACATACAGGCCTACAAAAATTAAAAGAAATCGAATTGCTGGTTTTAGCTCCTTCATCTTTTAAAAATTGATCTAGCAGGAACCCCCGCAACCGTAACCCCTTCCTTAACCTGTCTGTTAACCACGGCTCCCGCTCCTATAATTGCGTTATCGGAGATAGTTACTTGTTGCAAAACACTGGCGCCTGTACCAATTAAAACGGATTCGCCAACCTGCACATGTCCCGACAAATGCACCCCCGGCATAATCGATGAAAAATTTCCAATTGACACATCATGACCAATCGTTGTGTTTAGATTCAACAGTACATGCTTTCCAATTTTGATGTCAACAGTCAGGCGGCAGCCTGCCGTTATTACAGTACCCTCTCCAATCTGAATACTCAGCCCTAAAACTGAAGTTGGATGAATCAATACAGGAAATTTTATCTTAGGATTACTGATTCGTTCAATGACTTGCTTTTTTATTGTCGGATCACCAATAGCAACAACAACAAATAACGGGTATTCAATTCTGTTCAACTCATCGATTTTGCCTAAAACCAAATGACTCGTTACTTTCTCACCAACTTGTCTGGCGTCATCATAAAAGCCCGTCACATTCCACGTTAGTTCATGCTCATTAATTTGATGAAGTAGTACGGCTGTCTCCCTCCCCAATCCTCCGCTACCCACAATGGCAATATCTTTCATGGTTATCCTTTGAATTTATCTTCCATGAGCGACACATCACGTTTCATGGAGAGAACTAAAGTAACGGTTTTTGCTAAAATCTTAATATCATTCCAAAAAGTGATGTTCCTGACGTATGTTAAATCATGCTGAAATTTTTGATCCCATGAAATGCTGTTCTTTCCATACACCTGTGCCAGCCCGGTAATTCCAGGTCTGACCAGATGTCTTTCCCTTTGTTCTTTTGTGAGCAATGAGCTGTATTCTACCGGCAAAGGGCGAGGGCCGACTAATGACATTTCACCTTTTAAAACATTCCAAAGTTGGGGTAACTCATCCAGATTAGTGGCACGTAAAAAATCACCTAAGGCAAATCGTCTTTCCTGAAGAGGTGCATCGTTATTGGCAAGGGATCTGAACTTAATCATAACGAAAGAAAGCCCGTCTTTACCAATTCGTTCTTGCTTAAAGAATACAGGAAACTGATTCGTAAGCACGTACAGGGTCAGGAGTATGAGAATAAACCAGGACAGGCCCATCAATAGAAGAATTGCCAAGACAACATCAAGCCAACGCTTACCATATCGGGAATAAAAGTTATTCAATTACCTCAGCAATTGAGTGGTTAAGATCGATACAATTCTTTCAGCGGCTTTACCATCCCACAGTTCAGGAATAGTACCTTTCTTCCAGGTGCCAAGCCTCATCTTCTTAATTTCAGGACCAATTCGTGAAGGATCAGTTCCGATGAGTTCATTCGTTCCGATGGTACAGGTTTCGGGTCGTTCGGTACTGTTGCGAAGTGTAATGCATGGAATTCCCATCACGGTGGTTTCTTCTGTTATTCCTCCTGAATCGGTGATGACACCTCGCGCATTTTTTACGAGGAAATTAAATTCGAGATAACTCATTGGATCGACCAGGTTGATATGGTTCAACTTTATTCCAAAACGTTCCATGCTTTTACGCGTTCGCGGATGTATCGGGAAAATTACCGGAAACTCCCCTGCATTTTTCTCCATTTCATAATAAATGGATTGCAATTGAACTTTATCATCCACATTAGATGGCCTGTGTAACGTCAACACAAAATATTTCTCCGGCTGCAGTTTCAGCTCTTCCCAGAAAGGTGGTTTTATCAAGCGATTCATGTTCTTCAGTAGAGAATCGATCATGGTATTGCCGACAAAAAAAATCTGACTTTCATTTTTTCCTTCTTTAATCAGATTGCTATTCGCAGTTCTGCTGGTGGTGAAGTAGTAATCAGAAATTGAATCGGTAACAATACGGTTAATCTCCTCAGGCATGGTCATGTCGCCCGAACGAATTCCTCCTTCAACATGCGCGACCAGGATTCCCATTTTTTTCGCAACAATCGAACAAGCGAGTGTAGAGGTTACATCCCCCACCACCATCACCATGGCAGCGGGATTTTTAATCAAATATTGCTCGAATCGGGTCATGATGGCAGCCGTTTGTTCCGCCTGTGATCCTCCACCCGCTTCCAGGTTAACATCTGGCTTTGGAATACCCAGTTGAACAAAGAAATCTTCACTCATTTTTGCGTCATAGTGCTGACCGGTGTGAACCAATGCGTATTGTAACGATGACCCTTGCTGACGACTAACATTGATCGCCTCAATAATAGGCGCAATCTTCATAAAGTTGGGACGGGCACCAGCGACTAAAACAATTTTTTTCAAAATGATTTTGAATTTATCCAAAAGTACTAAAACTAATTACTTTCAGAAGTAGGAGTCACCTTGATTTTTCGAATTACAATTTCACGAACCGTTATATATAAAACCGAAATAATAACAGCTCCAAACAAGGGCATCAGAAAAAGTCCTCGTGTTAAGAAATAGATGAGTAACAAATTAAAAAATAACTGAATCAGTCCATAAAGCAATGCTACCAGGCGATGATCCCATTGTAACTCATTTGCCAAAAATTGGTATAGATGCGTTCGGTGCGCCTTAAAAATATTTTCCTTCTTTTTTAACCTATAAATAATCGTTATAACTGAATCAATACCAAAAACAAAAAAAAGTAATACCCACAAAAGAGAATCGGTTGCAAGGATGATCTGTAATAGAAAAAAAATCTGTGTAAATGCCAATGTTACGCTTCCCACATCTCCGGCAAAACAACGTGCTTGTTTTCTGAAATTAAAAAACAAAAAGACCGAATTAGCGATCAGTATTACTATTATTAATGATGAGTCAGTAAAATCAAAAACTTGTTTGTCTAAAATCAAAAATGTAATCAGGTTCACCATTGCATAGATGCCCGTAATTCCATTAATGCCATCCATAAAATTAAACGCATTTAACGTACCAATGCAAACAATACCTGCAAGCAGTATTAGCGACCAATGCCAGTTGTACAGTTGAACCTGATAGAACAATAACAGAATTGCAATAAAATGAATAATAAACCTGATCCAGGCGGGGCGGGGTTTAATATCATCCGCTAAACTTATCAACGCCACCAACGTAGCACCCGCAACAAAGAACGACAACAATTGATCTGTATTGAAAAACCAAAACCATACACCGATTATAAATATAATTCCGCCTCCCCGAATAATAGGAGTATGATGAGAGCTTCGTTCATTCGGCCTGTCAATAATATTATAGTGACGAGCAAGGTTGAAGTAGATTAATTCAGCCAGTATGACAACCAAAATATAGGACAACCAAAATATCATTTAAAATGCAAATTATGAATTACCGGCCGAGGGTTCCAGCCAATCTCTCTTGCTTTTGAATCTGAGAAAATTAAGGAGGATGTTAGTTTTCGTAAACGAACTGAATTTAAAGGGACCCAGGAGCCGATAACATCGCCAATCCTGGCCGCAACATTAATAACGCCTTCGGGAAGACGCAAAGGTTTACTAAGATTAAGTTCAGATGCAATAGCATGTTCAATTTCTTTAATAGAGGGATTATATCCGTCTGTTAAGTTATAAAGACCGCCTATTTTTGAAACGCTAGGAATAAAATTTCCAACATCCTCAGCCAACACCATGCTTCGCCTTGCATTTCCATTTCCAATACCAATATACAGTCCCCTTCTCATCCATCGCAAAATTGATCCAAGGTTTCCGGGAGGATTTTCTCCTACCACCAAAGGAAGTCGCAAAATAGTTAACCGAATTTTATTCTCATTGCACCAATGGATTAGGAACTCTTCTGCTTTGATTTTACTCCTTGCATAGGGTGTTTCTCCTTTCAACGGATGCTTCTCATCAATATTGAATCCCTCTTCTACGCCATAAACAGCAACTGTCGAAATAAATATCAAAGATGATGGGAGTTGATTCATTACTATCAAACCCCTTGTCAGATTAACGGTGCCATTGAAATTGACCAGTTCAAATTCTTCAACTTCCTGTTTGTTTTTAGGAATTACATGAGCTTTACCAGCAGCATGGATAACAGCTTTTATCGACAAAGTTTCAAGTCTAGGTACCTCATTAGACAGGTTACAGTTAATTTCGGCTTCACTACTTCTACCCAGGGTGCATATTGTATAGTTTTGACTCAGCGCTTTCCTGATAATCTTTCCCAGAAAACCAGAGCCGCCTGTTAATAAAAAATCAATTTCCTTCATACACCTTTTGTATCACGGAAAGCATCTTATCGGCCAAGTAATCTTTATCAAAAAATTGTTTCGCAATCGCTGAAGCCCTTTTTCCCGTCTCCTCCTTTAGTACTTTATTTTTCTTTAGCTCAATCAAAACATCCGCTAACTGACCCGGAGAGTTTCCATCCACAGTAAATCCAACTTTATGCTCTTCTAAAAAATATCTTATCCAACCCTGTGTGGTTTGAATAACTGGGACTCCAGCTGCTAGTGATTCAAATAATTTATTTGGCGATGAAGTATCAAAAACCGCGATTGGTTTTAATGGAATTACAGAAGCCAAGGCATTCTGCACATATCCAATCAGTGTGGACTTTGGCATCAAATCGAGAAATTTAACATTGAACAAATTCTCATGAATAGCTCGCAATTTTAATTGGTCTCTCAGCTGACCGTCACCTATTAAAACTATTTGAATATCATCTCTTCCTTTATCAAGCAGAATTTTCGCAGCATCAAGCAGAAATTCCGAATGATTTACTTGCCCGATATTCCCAAAATACATAGCATAAGACCCAGCCGTTATGCTGTCATCTAGCCTGGTTGGCTTAGAAAACAAAGCTATATTCGCTGCATTAGTGACACTTTCAACTATCCTATCAGGAAACCTTCTCTTAATATCTTGTTGAATACCCGGAGAAAGTCCTATTATGACAGATGAGCTCTTATAGCATATCTTTTCAAACCAATATGACAGTTTTATCATAATGGCATTTTGTAACAGCCCCATTCTGACTGCTCCTTCGGGCCAGAGGTCACGAGCTTCAAACACAAGCTTACGACCTCTGAGCCATCGGGCTATCAAGCCAGGAATACCAACAGTAATTGGTCCTGAAGATGCTATTACAACATCTGCTTTTAAAGTAATCGCAAACCATGATGACACTACAGCATACTGAACAAAGGTCATTATTCTCTTTAAAGCTGACTGCCTGTTATCAATCAAAACATTAATAACTTTTACCCGCACCCCTTCAATAAATTGATCTTCAACCAATCTCTTCGACTTTAGGTCGGATTTAGCATATATCGATGTTACCACCGTAACATCATGCCCTTGCTGAACCCAGCGTCTTGTAAATTCATATACACGCGTACCCCACGAACCTTCAAGGGTAGAAAAGTATTGATAAAAATATAGAATCCGCACAAATCAAAAGGATTTCACCGGGTCTTTCACTTAGGATCGAATAATAAGCTCCCACCAGTCAACAAAAGTAATCACTAACACCTTAGCCTCACAGAGCACATTAAAATCTTCAGCAAAAGAATAATTTTCCAGAACATAAGAGGCATTAACGAACTCAAAACTAAATAGCCCATCCACGACAATCCCAGAATGCAATAACTTTGGATTAATGGTGGGATGAAAATGAAGTCTCATTTCATTGGTAGTTACACTATACCGATTACCTGTACTAATCAACTCGTGTTTCATTGAAATCAAATCCTTCAAATTATTCAACGTAATCCTATGCCTCTTTCCAATATCATCATAGCCATCATGAGTTGCCATCAGAGAATCTTTAATATCCTTCTCTATATACACCTTGGCGCGCCTACCAACCCTAAAAGAATCCCATACCTCTGATTGATTAACTCTATTAATGGTGATTGTATTATGCGCCATTGTACTCCTTTCATACTGTCTCCTTTCATTATTTTCATAAGTTGACACGCCAATATCAACTATACAGGGAATATCTTTTACGTAAAGAACAAAATTAAAAATCCCCGCATGATAATGACCTGGCTGAAACGAAGGATTAGCAGATCCAATGTCCATCACTAAACTAAGGTCATTTGTTTTATATTTTCTGTAGTTAGAGTCTTCCAATGAAATAACTGGCATCTCAATTTTCAGTCTACGAGCATACGCCTCTACTAACGGAATGTTCACTTTTTCCGTATTTGTTGAATCATGGAATGCAGGCAAGCAATTGTTACAACTCATGTTCTTGGCCCAACTCAACATCCGCCCGGTCTTCACTTTCAAAATCTGAAGTAAATCCTCCTGGCTGTCAAATATTTTATTACCCAGAAGCACATTAACAATATCCAACAGCCTATGAAGAATGATCATATGGTACATGGGGCTTCTTTCGTAATGACCGCCATCTTTAAATATCTGTTCATTCAACTGCGCTACCAATAACCGACTTCCTTTTGCATAAAGTTGTTTATTTCGAAAATAGAAAGACCCCACCACCAATGAACATGCATTTTCGAGCAAGTGATTCGCGCGTAAGTGGTACTCGACATTTCGTAACAGCACCAGGTAATGGCTTCCTATTAATTCATCAAATTCCACACTTGTATTACGAGTTTCCGATAAATAGTATATCAGATTAATATTTCGTAATGAAATACAATATGGTTCTATGCCATGTTTAAGTTGCCTTCTTTTGGAGTAGTAATCATGAATTAGATTAAATTTAAAATTGTCGGGCAACCCAGGTTGTTGAAGAAAATCAAAGTAATTAAGATGATATGTCCACAATTTTCCGTTTGCTGAATAATTCCAATCAATCGCACCATCAGGAAAAGAGACTGGTTTGTTTAATAATATAAAACAATTGGTTTCATCTACGCATCTATCAGTCACAATTGGTCGAGGTTCAAGAATAAGAAAGTGACCCTTACCAAATGGATTGGAAGTAGCAACACTGCTTAAAGACAAATGCTTTCTAACCCAATACAGTAGGTAATAGTAAAACTGACGCAGTGTAACATGCTTTAAAGTACGGCAGTAAAGCGACAGCCTAAAATTCATTCAAAGAAATAATATAGAAAGCAACTGTTTCGGGGCAAGCCAGCTAAGTTAATTCACAAGGTGCACAATAGTATCTAATTCATAATACTTCAACACACGATCGCGGGCAATAATCCTAAGGGGATTTCCCACAACGGTACAATTCGAAGGTATATTTTTATTAATTAGACTATTTGCCCCAATAATAACATTGTCACCAATTTCAATATCTCCAAACAACACACTTCCTGCTCCAACATAAACATCATTACCGATTTTGGGTATTCCCTGGCTCCCAAAATTGCGACCAATAGTTACGTTTTGACTAACCAGGCAATTATTCCCAATGACACAGCGTGAATGAATCACTACACCAAGTCCCCAATACCCAAGTTGAAAATTCTTTCCAATAGTAGCTGAAGAGGGTATAAATGTCGCAAAGATTAGTCTGTTTAGCCAAGTAATAATTGTAGCTAAAAATACTAGCTTATTACGGAATAGAAAATTCCCAAAACGAAATAATAATAATGGTGGATTTTTCATAAAACTCTTTCGAACAGTTTTGCAAAACTATAAACTGCAGATGAAAGCGTATTCTTGCTAGAAATCCGTTCAAGTGAACGGGTAGAATAAATCTGAAGTAGCTGTTTATTCTTAACCAAATCACGAATGGCATTTGCCATTTGCTCAGGCGACTTAACTTCCACTAAAACTCCATTGTACCCAGAAATGATTAAATCATTAACCGAGCCAACAGTGGTTGCCATGTGAGGCACACCGTACGCCATTCCTTCTAACAGAGCATTGGGAAATCCTTCACGATGGGACGTAAAGACACAAAGATCAAAGGCTTGGATAGCCTGTTTGCAATCAGCAGAAAGCCAACCCCCATAGGTTGTATTTAGAATCGGTTCTGAAGCAATGGCACGAATAACATTTTCCTGTTCTCGACCATCACCATATATAGTTGCCGTTACCGAAATTCTTTCTCTTTGCAAGATTTTCATTGTTTCCAAAAAATCATAGATACCTTTTTCCTTTTCAATTCGGTTAAAGTATACCAACTTCAAGGGTCTATTCTCATCAAAATCCATTTTTTTTTGTGGTAACTTCCAGTACGAATCTGGAAGCCAATTCTCTATGACATGGAATTTCCTATCCATTTTGCGCGGGGTGTAAAGTGAAAATTTTTCTTTCCAAAAATTGCTTTGACAAATAACCGAATCACACATTCTAACTACAATTTTAAAATACAACCTGAAAATTTGACTTCCTTCGAGGTTATCAATAATGAATCCTGACCGAGGAAAAATTATTACTTTTTTAAAAAAAAGTTTAGAAATTACACCGATTGTCCCTTTTTCAATAAAACTTAAACCAGAACTGGAAAAAAGCAATACGCCATCAATCTTTTGAGAAAAAAGTATAGCAAATATTCTTAAGCCCCTTCCAATTACTTTGTGCAACCGTAAGAATACTGAGCCAACACGAATAGAATCAATTGTTGAATCAACCTTTACAAAATTATACACTTTAGCGAGATCGCTTTCAATCAATGACTTACTCGCAAAATATTGCCCACCAATTCTACCATCAGAAGGAGCAATAAATGAACCTACAAATAGTATTTTCTTTTTAGCGCTCATCTGTCTTTATAAAGTTTCAATGGAAAAATAAAAGAAAGGCAAAACCATAAATTTGGAGCGAGATAAATTACGTGACCAATAGAGTATATTATACCAATACCGATAATGCCAATCTGAAAAAAGAAAAAATGTCTATTAATCTTTCTATTATTAATCGCTCTTGACAAAACAGAAAACCAAAATCCAATCAAAGCAAAAAAGCCTACTGCGCCTATCTCTGCTAAAATCTGTATATAACTATTATGCGTTACCAATCCCTCGTTTTTTTGCCTGCGTACGTTAGCAATACCGGCATTATACGGGTAAACATACTTATAGAAATTATTAATTTCTTTGAATTGGCCCAATCCAAGACCCATAAATTTTGTATCGACAAAGGCGTCAAGACCCGCTTGGGTAAGGGCTTCCCGTTCTTCCTTTACTTGCCGGTCTTCCCTTGAACGTTGACGCTCCAATGCTCCAATCGTGAAGGATCCCGAAAATAAATACACTAAAACTACGGTAGTAACCATAACAAATCTGCTCACAATTCTACGCTGGGTATAGTAGTACCAGATGGTAATTAGCAATAACAGTAATCCTGCAATTATTGCTCCCGCCCGTGAAGATGTCTGATTTAAAACATAAAAATCAATGAGAAAAAAAACAACACTAAGGTACCGCATCCATGCCTTACTACTGCAAATAAAAACAAAAAAGCATCCTAAAATTCCAAACAGGCACGCAAGAGCGAGGCTATTTGGGTTTGAGAAAAACCCTGCTGCCCGGGCAAAATCAACATTGGGTCCGGTCTCAACCCCAATAACCTGAAAATGCAACAGGTTTGCCAACAGGCCCGCATTATACCAAAGTATAACCACGGAACTCCTGGATAACGTCCATGAAAAATTTTTAAGGGAATAAAACATGAAAAAATTAATCCCAAATAAAATGTAGTTTACAGCCATGGCCTCAATGTTAACAAAGGCAAATAAAAAACGAATGATCGCCATCATAGCCCCCCAGCTGAACACGAAAAAAATAAGTCTATCCGCCTTATCCCAACGCCTGCGATGATGCTTCTGAACAAGTAGCAACACAATTAATGCAAGCGCAATTAACCGGTATAACTCAAAAGGGGTATTGATGCCAAAAAAAACGTTAAAAAAATTCTCCAGGTTAATGGTAAAGGCAAGCAGGCATACCAGAAAAAAAATGAAACGGTCGAGGTTCATGAGGGCGCAAAAGTACAGATTCTGTCAATTAATTTCGCAGCCACTGTTGATCCATTAAAAACCGGCAATACCTGCTGCGCATTTTTTACCACTTGCTGCCGGAGCTGTTCATTCTCTATCAGTTTCCTGAATTGTTGCGCTACCTGTACTTCGTCAGCCTTATCTGCTACAATCGCACATTCGTTGCGTATTAAAAATTTTGCCAGAAAACTTTCTGCTGGCGCATGGGCAAACAATGGCTTACCTGTGCGGAATAATTCAATGGTGCGTGTGGGAAAAATGGTTTTGTATTCCACATTCGAGTATCCGCCCCAAAAACCATGGGTTAACACCATGATATCATTCTTTGCCAATTCGTGCTGATAGGCATCAGCAGGCAGGTACCCATGATACTGAATGGCCGAAACATTTACACCCCGCAGCGCCAGCAGGGCTTTGGGCACGGGCGTATAAAAATTCATGCGCACATCCGGCATATTTTTTAACACATTAACCATCCGAACGGTAGCGTCAATATTCGAATGATTGAAATTGCCTGTAAAGGCTACTTGCCAAACCTTATTGTTAACCCTTTGCTCTGGCTCCATACGCTGCGGCAGGCTTTCATTAAAACAATGCTCAAGGGTTTCAAACCGTTTTACCTGCGGGTAATGCTCCTCATAAAATTCTTTGAGGCCATCACTGATCAGAAAAATAATCCGGGAAGCATCAAAAACTCTCTGTTGAATATAAAGTGCTATTTTACGATTTAGCCCTGAACGGTTTTCAACATAGGTATTATGAAAATAGGTAAAATAAGGCACCTTACATATCCGCGCCAATACAAGAGACAGAAGTAAAAAATAACCATCCGGGAAAGTACCCACAATTGCTGAGGGCTTCTCCTGCCTGAGTAAGCAATACCCCCTCCATACATTAAAAGGGAATAGAACAATACCAAGCCATGAAAAAAAACGCTCACCCCTGCCCTTAATACTGGCATGACTCGGTAAATAATAAAAGACGGGAAGGATTTCAGATCGGGAATAAACTTTCGTAGAAAACACATCACGGCCACCCACAACAAAGAATTCGTTTCGTTTAAAATTGCAGGCTAGCTGTTCCGTTACAAACGCTGAGCCACCGGTACGCGGATATATGGAGCGGGAAAATAAAGCAACTTTCATCTTTCGTTAAGATTTCCATTATCAATAATCCTTCTCAATTTTTCTAACCACTCTTGCGGGGTTACCAGCAACTATAGAAAATGGAGGAACCTCCTTCGTAACTACTGCCCCGGCAGCAACAATAGATCCTTCCCCAATCCTCACCCCTTTTAATATCATACAATTTCTGCCTAACCAAACATTATCTTCAATAATAATCGGAGAAGAAATTACCCTTTCATTCCATTTCCATGATGGTGAATTGGGTTGCGTCATGGTCATCTCCTTTCTCTCTTTGGGAGAAATTGGGTGATTATTATTATCAATAATAAAGACATTTTCAGCTCCATATACGTGATCACCAATAATAATGAAGTTCGATGAACCAACATACGTTCCTGTTCGAAAACTACAGTAGTTGCCAATTTTTATGCTGCCACCTCCCTGCGTAACCCACAAACCATTTAGACTCACATTATTACCTACGTATAGACTGCCAGCAGTTTCACATTTAAAAACAAAATGATGGGATAATAATACATTTGTTCCAATAGTCGCAAGTTTCTTAATTCTTCGCGTAGCTATTAAAACACTTACCCTAATTAAGAGGCGCCTTAACTGCTGAATCATCTGAGCCCAATTTTTTTTATTATCAATATCAAAAAAATTACTTTCTTACGAAGAAAGTAAGGAGTATACCTCAGGAAGGATATTTTTATTTCTTCACTTATTTCTCCACTAAATTTCTCACCTGTTTCGACTGACAAAAATAACTCTATTGATTTGCTATTTAAAACATTTCCCATGTGATAAACCTTTGGGGCAAGTACACTCAGGCGCCAAAAGGCTAGACGGTCTACATTCTCATCAATGATTTTCAATCCACCCTTCAAACCCATTTTCGTTGGCTTAAAATCCAAAAAGCAAAAAATATCTCTCCGGTAAGTACATACAAAGTGACCACTCCCAACAATCGCTTTGGTCAATTTACCCTTTAAATAATATTGTTGTTTTATATCTTCCTGTTTAAAGAAACCTGAAATACCAAGACTCTCTTCAAACTTCAATAAATCATGGTCGGATACTACTTTTGCTCTTTTAATAGTGAAAAAATTTGAAATCCAAACTGACGATGTAAAAGTGAATTTCAAATTGGGAGCTGGAAATGGTGAAACCGCTCCCGCTAGTGGAAAATCATAGATTACCTTTTCAATTTCATACAACCAATTTGATCCAAACAAGACATCCGCATCTGCAATAGTAATAAAGGGCTCATAACTTGCTTTGGCCAAACCCACAATAGCATCGGCCTTGCCGCGATTAACCTGGTTGTATACATACTGATCTACCTCCCCTGTAGCCAGCTTTCCTTTCACCAGTTCATCAACCTCCGGAACACTGGCATTATTGATGATGGAAATATTAACGTGAGCGCGATCGGTTGTATCGATCAGTGATTGCAGGCAAAGTTCAAAAATCGCGAACGCATCTTTATAATACCCTTCGTGGTTGGGTATATACACCGGCATGATGATGCGATGCCTCTTATACCCTCCCTTCAGTGCCGGGTTTTGTTTTATGGGATTACCCTCAGTTCTCATGCTTTTTTTAACGTATCAGGAAGTATTATGCGCCACACCTGCAATAACATTGAACGATTAAAAAGCAGGGTGGAAAAAAAATAAAAAGCGCTAAAAAACAAACCAGAAGTCAGTAATTTAACCATATCGTCATCTATCCGGATCATGGAAAAAACGGTGTAGTACCCAATCAATGTGAGTGCTATAGTAATCATGTTCGGTATAAAATTTCTTGCATAGCTTCCGTATTTCAATTCCAATAATTTACCATTTACCACCACGTTATGCATTGTACTTACTACAGTAGCCAGAAAATAAAACCAGGCATAGTATTCCGGTTTATTAAAACCTGAAGCTATTAACAGCAAAAGTACAAATAGAACAGAATTAATAAGTTTAGTGCGGGCCGCACTTTTAGCAAGTCCAAAGGCTAATTGAATTCCAGTAATGCCGGTAAAGAATGATCGAAATAAAAAATCGGCAGCGAATATCTGGAAATACGGTACCGCCCCCAGCCATTTCTCAGAAAAAATTACTTTCACAATAAGTTCTGCCTCCAAAATGGCATAACCATAAACAGGTAATGCCAGAAAGTTAACCAACCGGGTAACATTCATCAGCACCCTCCTGGCTTCCGGAAGATTATCACGAAATTTTGCAAACAGCGACAACAATACACTTGTTTGTGAAGCCTGAATTAAATTAAAGTACAATCCCGACTGCGCATACCCAAAGTTATAAAAGCCAACTTGTTTAATAGGAAAAACAGATGCCACCAGAACTTTATCTATTTGATTAGCCATGTAAGCACCAATACTGGTAAGAGATGTATATCCTCCGAAGCGCAAAATTTCCTTAACTTTACTCTTCTCAAAAAATTTCCATTGTGGCCTGAAAGCTGAGCGCCAGTAAATCATACCCGTTTTTAGGATATTACCCAGAATATCGCCAATAGGAAAACATAACGCTCCAAACCCACTCAGCGCAAAAACAACGCGAAAAATATTAGATGAAATAGTGTAGGCTACTTCGCTTCCTGAGGATATATCGAAGTCGAGGTTTCTTTTGAACAAAGCCAAGGGAGTATGCCCGATGGATATCACCAGTATGTTGATGCAATATAACCTGAGCATATTACCGACAACTTCATTTCCAAAATGATATTGCGCCAGGAAAGAACAAGACAGTAATATTATTATTACCAGGCCGCTAAAAGCAAGTTCGAGGAAGAAGGTAGTGTGAGGAATACCAGGGTCATCGTTGTTGTTTTGTATTAAGAAAGTTTGAAAACCAAAGTTGCTGAATATCGTGAGAAAGCCGGTGAAAATCAGGGCAACGGTAAGATTGCCGTAGTCTTCCGGAAAAAGTATGCGAGCCAACAAGACAGTAAATATAACCCCGATACCTTTGCTGATGAGGATGGCAATAAATTGAATTTTGCCGGCACGTTTGGCCTTATTCAGAACACTCAAGGCTTTGTTAAATAGTTAAGCAATTTTGATCACGATAAAAAATAGTGGTGCAGTTAGTACGAATTGATCCCGGTGCCATACCCCAAAAATCAAGACATCTAAATCCTTCAGTAAAAAGGTAAGAATAAATTTCCTTATACTCCTTTCTGTTCGAGTTGTCCAGTACAATTACACCACGCTCGGTTAGGGTCTGTCTGCCAGCCTTTACGCAATCAAACCGGCTATGACCATCTACGATAACAACATCAAACAACTGTTTTACATGTTGGGCAAAATTCACATACCGTTCTTTATCGTCTACCGGCACATAAGTTAATACCACATTTTCAGGCATCTTCTCCAGAATTTTCTTATACCACTTTTCATTGCTTTCGACACTGGTCACCGATTTTACGCGAGACGCATAAAAAAGTGTTGAATTACCACTGCCATACTCCAATACAGAAAGATTATTAGTTAGTCGATCGCGGATAAAGCCGATAAACGAAAGTGTAACCCAGGGAAGAGGGAAACCACCTTTATCAACCGGCATCCTTTTCTCTATGGAGCTAACCCAACCATTCTCCAATAGATAGCCTTTTTGAGACATTGCATAATATACCCTGAGCAAACGCAGATTACTCAAGAACATAAATAATTGTTTAAAGCTACTTTTAAATGTCATATTCAACTGTTAATCAAAACTTCTACTACGCGATTGGTAGATTCTCCATCATTTCTGTAAAGTTCATTACGAATTGCCTCTCTCCGTTGATCTGCATTCCAACCGGGATTTATCAGGTAATGAGAAATCACATTTCTAAGTTCAATATATGAATTCACGACACTCACTCCGCCCAACTGAATCAGTTTTTTTAAGTGAACATAATCGACTAATCTTCGGGACGATCTCCAGTAATCTAACTTAAAGTTTGCATCAAATGCGGTAATGATAACGGGCTTCTCTTGTGACAATGCATCAATTGACATGGTACTACCCGAATTTAGGGTAACACAAGAACCCGAAATCAGTTTCGCCATTCGTTCCATGTCATTCATATCCATACTCCAATTGAGTTTACTCTGGCTCAGTGTTGGAAAATCCACAGCAATCTTCCCTGTAGTATTCAACGCCCTAAGTCGCGGAAGCCAATTTTTGTCAGAAAGATTACCTACTACATTCTGAGGATGCGGACGTACAACCAATTGCATATTATCACCAAACTCCCCGGATTTGATTTGAGCAGCTAACCACTCAACAATATCAATTTCCTTTGGTGCAAACCGCGGGGAACTCATGGCAAAAAAAAGATATGGTCTATCACTATTCAGATTCAATTCTTCCAAGTGCCCGCTATAGCTAGGATTATTTTTAACGGAATAATGCAGATCGAAATGGGGTACTCCACAAGCATGAATAGCCTGTTTCGGCACGTTATAGTATTCCTGCAACTCAGACTTCATAATATCCCCCCACGCAATATATTGATCAGCCACTTCAGGAAATCTGCCTTTACAGGTAATGTTATCCCAACTTAACAAATGAATCCAGGTTTCAACCTGAGGATGTTTATTTCCATAGTAGAGCAAAACAGCTTCATTATAATTAACTGGGTAGGTGGAAACCAGTTTAGTTGGCTGTAGAGTAGCAATCAGATTTTTGGCTTTTGCTGACTTTAGATTGCGGGTTTCATTTCGTTTAAAATTTTTACGAATAAACGGCAGGAAAGGAATCAACTTATACAGAAACCAATAATAATAAGGACGTATTCGTTTGATGGGATTCAAGGAGGCGTTGTATCGAATTGCATGAATATGCTTATCAAGCAAGGCCGGATTATCCTCTATATTTTCAAGCAAATATTTTCTCTTAAACATATAGTTCTCATCACCAAAGCCTTTGCGAACGTTAAACTCTATTAATTGAATACCATGAGCCTTGCAATAAGTTGAAAGATTCGGATCATTTTTATCAGGGCAAATTAAGGCCACGCGTTTTCCTGCACTGGCAAGCTTCCCTAATAAATTTGTTTGCGTAACCATCCTGGCCGCAAATCCATGGGAAACAATATAGGCTATATCAATACTCATTTCAGTAGGCCCTTCATCTTGTCTACAAGAAATTCTTCACAATGCCACATGGCATCCCAAGTGGCTCCGCCAATGTGAGGGGTTATTATCACGTTCATTCCTTCTGACAGTGCTTTCCATAAAGGGCTCATTTTTACAATGGCAAACTCTGTACTTAATACATCAGTCGCCACCCCTTTGAGCCAACCCGACTTGAGTCTATCAAATACCGCTTGCTCATCCCATATCATTCCGCGTGATGTGTTTACCCAATACGATCCTTCTTTTGCGAATGATAGAATATCGGCATTTATCATTCGATTTGTATCATTGGAAAGATGAACATGAACGGAAACAATATCAGATTGACTAAGCATATCCGTTAGGGATGCACAACGGATGAATGGCGGGGTGCCCTCAACATAAGGATCAAAGTAGAGCACGGTCATTCCAAATACTTCTGCAAATTGAGCAACCTGTGACCCCGTTCTTCCCATTCCGATAATACCGATCTTTCTTCCTTTTAATTGAAACCCTCTAAATTGATCTCTGTTCCAATTTCCTAATCGCACATCAGTCATTGCAGAGGGTATATTTCTTACTAAAGCCAACAGAAGTGCCCAAGTATGCTCGCTGGTTGAGGGTATAGTTTTTAAAAAATCTAGTTCTCCTTTTAATGAAATCAGTTTTACTCCCCTATTCTCCAGGCATTGAATATCAATATGATCTAACCCGGTGGTTGCCGAGACTACAAATTTAAGGGAGGGGAATTGCCGAATTACATCCTCATTGATTTGGCGTGACAACCTCACAATTAAAATCCCAACCTGCTCAATCGATTGGCTCTTAAAGTCTCCCCAGGAACTTTCCAGGTAGGAAACCCCTAACTCATTCCACTTTATTTTTGCTTGCTCACTGTATCCGTAAGGCTCCAGATTTAATACAATCATAGGGTCATTTTTTGTCTGAAATAAGCCAGTGCGGGATGAGCGCTTCTGCCAGAAAAATATCACGCTGACCATCAATATTCAACAACCAATCCGGATCCATTACATAGGGTTTGATCGGCTTATTCATCATGCTTTTATTAGCTAATAAAGCATCGGTTCTCGTGAGGTAAATGGCACCATTTCTATAGTACGCCACCGGAATATCTTGTCTCCGCACCTGCTCAAACTCCGGCAAAAATGAATGAAGCTCGTTATTATTCAGCTTATACATTCGAGCAGGATGTATATCATTCATTGGCACAACCGAAATCACAGAATTAACAATTGGATTACCCTCCAAAAGTTCAATGGTCTCATCAATATTTTTACTTGTACGCAACGGGCTGGTAGGCTGGAGAATCATAACAGCATCCAATTCATCGCCTTCTGTTTGAAGAATATCCAATATGGTATCAATAACTGGACTAGTATCGGAGGCCAGGTCTGGTCGTCTCTTATGGCATCTCAATTGATATGCAGATGCAATCTCCAGTATAGCATCTTCATCGCTGCTCACTATAATACTGGACAATCTTTTACTCTCTATTGCCGCTTCCAGTGTGTATTGAATAAGCGGCTTCCCAGAAAGGATTTTCCTATTCTTGTTCAAAACACCCTTTGACCCACCACGGGCTGGTACTATTGCTAGCGTCTTCATCCTAATTTAAGTCAAACTGTTAAGGATAAGCATGAACACATATAAAAACTGTATTCAGAATTTATCAATCTATTAAAATTGGATTTTCTTATCAAATCTAATCGGGAGGGCGGCCAGTAGTTCGGCTATTTTTTTCCCGGCAGTTCCACCCCCATATGTTTTATCCTGCATTGGTCTTGGGGTTATTAAGATAGATTTCATGGCTGCACTTATTGACAAATGGTCATACCCCACATCCAAAACATTTTTTCCTCTTGCTCGTCCGGATTGACGCGTACCAACATTGATAACCGGAACACCCAAAAATGAACATTCGCGAATTCCAACACTCGAATTTCCTATCAATCCTTTCGCGTTAATCAGAAGACGCAGAAAATCATCTGGTTCCATATTCTTAAAAAAATGAAGGTGTTTCGGTTGTTCACGTTCACGAAAGGCTCTTATTCCGGTAGAGGTACCATCAGCACCGGCATCTACATTAGGCCAAAACCAAAGGGCCGGTAATTGCGAAGTTTTCAATGCCAAAAGTGTTTCTTCAATATGTTTTCGCGACTCACTATACTCTGTAGTAACCGGATGCTGCATCACGACCCAATATCCATTTGTCAGATCAGGTTTACTCCCTACTCCTCCATACTTACGGTAAGGGTCAAATCCCAACTGATCATGCTCCATAACTAATGCTGCCAAATCTATTGAAGGACATCCTGTATTAAATACCATACCCGGATCTTCCCCTAGGCGAATCACCCGCTCTTGAGCATCCTGAGAAGCGACAAAATGATAATCCGCTAACTTAGTAATGGCATGACGTACTTTTTCATCAATATTCCCTGTAACCTCCCCCCCTTGAACATGAGCAAGTGGAATATTCATGTACGTTGCCGCGATAGCAGTTGCCATGGTTTCAAACCGATCTGCCACGGTTACTACAATATCCGGCTGTAAATTATCAAACACCGTTGAGAGTTCCAGAATGCCAATGCCGGTTGTCTTAGCTGCCGCGGTCAGGTTCTCGCCTTCCAACACATTGAAAACCCGTGCATCAATCGTAAACCCATCGGCTTCAACATACTGTACCGCTGACCCATACCGATCCAATAATGCCGAAGCAGCTATCACAATCTGAAGCTGCAAATCAGGATGGTTCTTAATTGCATCCAATGCCGTTTTTATCCTACTGTAACTGGGTCTGGCCGTTATTACAACACAAATTTTTCGCTTGCTCATTCCAGGTCATCAGAGGTTAAAAAAGAAAATGCACTCATGTCTTTATTAATCATTTTACCCACCACTGCGCGATAAGCAGAGGCAGGTATGCCCATATTAGCAGGTTTTTTACTTTCCAAATCTGAAAATGTAATAACTTGACCTTTTTTAAGGGGTTTATTGATGGCCAATGTTTTCCCGAACATAGCTCTAAGAGGTGAAAAATCTTGTATACTGTTTTTATCAACCGGATTCCCGAATGATTTTTCAATGTCACGTACGCCCGCTACCAACTGTTTGATTTGTGACGGTACTAATGACGCAGGAGCATCAGGTCCAAACATCTGATGATCGAAAACTACATGAAATTCCAATATCTGCGCTCCCAAAGAAGCGGCCGCAATGCAGGCAAAAATATCACCAGAATGATCAGAGAATCCAATCGGCAACCCAAATTCCTTACGCAATTCAGATAAGACATTCAAGCCCCATTGCTCTGGTTTGGTAGGGTAAGCAGTAGTGCATTGCAACAACGAAAGCGGATTTCCAAAAGGGGCAAGAAAGTCTACAGTTTGTTTTAGCTCCTGAAAAGCACTCATGCCCGAAGAAAGAATAATGGGTTTACCTGTTTCAGCAATTTTCTGAAGCAAGAGCAGATTACTTGTTTCACCAGAGCCTACTTTGTATCTCTTCACACCCACTTCCTCAAGGATATCCACGGCTGCCAACGAAAATGGACTTGATATAAACTCAAGACCAACCTGTTCGCAATGATCTTTTAGACCCTTCCATTGCGGAAGGGTAAACTCCATTCGCTTCCAATATTCAAACCGCGTATCATCTTCGTATGAGAACTTAACTCGAAATGGCTCATGTATACTACTCTCCGCTTCCGCTACGTGTGTCTGAAATTTTACTGCGTCCACCCCAAGACCTGCCAAAACATCGATATAGCTATGCGCAATCCCCAAACTTCCATCATGAGCCTGACCCACTTCTGCAATAATTTCTATTTTCTTTGCGGATGATGGGTTGTTCATGATTTTTTAAACTTATTGAAAAAGCCCTTTACGTTTGGCTGATCTTCTGTATAATAACCAGATGCCCGGGATGTGTAGCCATAACCATAACCATAACCATAGCCATAGCCATAGCCATAACCATAACCATAACCATATCCAGGACCAGATTTATAAATATCATTGAATACAATACTAATATTCTTCAGTTTACCACTGGAGTAAAAATCCTGAATTGATCTCAGGAAAATTTTTGGGGTATAATTCTGACGAACCAGAAAGACGGTATGGTCAGCATATCCAGACAGTACAAATGCATCTGTTACAATTGCCAGTGGTGGCGTGTCAATAATTATATAATCATACCGCAATCTGGCCTCATTAATAAATTCTTTCATTCTCTCAGTTAACAATAACTCGGACGGATTGGGTGGTACTGCCCCACCACTCACCAAATCAAGATTTTGATAAGAGGTCTTCTGAACAATGGAATCGAAATCATTTAATTCTGCGAGATAACCACTCAATCCAACATCATTACTAAGATCAAAATCGGCATAAATTTTTGGTTTTCGCATATCCGCACCAACAATAAGAGTCTTCTTCCCAGATAATGAAAATACAGAAGCCAGATTGACGGAAGTAAACGTTTTACCCTCACCACTAATAGAACTTGTAATCAGAAAAACTGCTTTATCCTGATTTCCTAAAAAGTAAATCAAATTCGATCGCAACGCCCGAAACGATTCAGCAATGGAGGTTTTAGGTCGTGCAAGCACCTCAAGATTACTATCCGTACTCTTATGCCCCACACCTCCAATAAATGGAATACCGGTTAGCTTTTCAATATCTTCCCGAGACTGTACTCGGACATTAAACATTTCAATTAAAACAAAAGCAAACAATGGTATGGAAAACCCAAGAAAAATCAGCACCAAATAATTCTGACCCTTCTTAGGAGAGATTGTACCCCCGGCTCTGGGCGCATTAACCATTACAATATCCGAAGTCGTAGATGCTTTGGAAATTTCAGCTTCGGCTTTCTTCTGCAATAAGAATACATACAAATTCTCCAAAACAGTATAGTTCCGCTTAATAGAAACCAGTTGTCTTTCCGCTATTGGCAAGGTGTTCAATTGCTGTTCTACCATGTGCAATTGCTTATTCAGAAAATTCATCTTAATATCATCAACTCCCTTTTGGTTCTGAACCGATTCAATAATTTCCTTTTTTAGCTCTGTTAACTTTCTTCTCCTTTCTTGCACAAACGGATTAACAGCTTTAGCCTCATGATTCAACATCTTTATTTCCATTTGAGTTTTAACCATTTCAGCGACAAGACCAGCTAAAATTTCATCAGGGATTCCGATTGAAGATGGCAATATAACCTGATCCAGGTTATCGCTTTGCTGAATGTACCCCTCCAGATACTTATAGTAATTTGATCTGACCAAAAGATCGGTTCGCTGTAACTCTAAGGCTTCAATTTTTTCATACAAACTTGCTGCCCGATCACCAAGATTTGTAACTACATTCCTATTTTTAAATGCCTCAAGCTGATTTTCAGCCATTTTTAAGGAATCACTAATACCACTTAATTGGCTTGCAATGAATTCAGTGGTGCGAGTAGCTGCGAGCGTCTTCTTTTCAATATCATTCTCTATGTATTGTCGAATTAATCCATTCAGAAAATCAATCTCTTTGACAGTACTGGATCCATTAATTGATAAGTTCACAACACCCGCTCCTTCTTCCGCCCAAGATGCATTAAGTCTGCCCACATAGGAATCAACTTGACTATTCGATGACCTATAGACAGCAATATATTGAGTTCCGTAGCTGGGTCGAACAGATTTACTACCATCCAGTTTCAAGCATAAATCCAGTCCTGAAAAATGAATAGTGTCATTAAAATTGAAAGTTTGAGATTCCTTTAGTGGTATATCCCCATCGGTGGCTAACTCAAATTGATCTTCATTAACAATTTTGAAATAAAATTTTTTGGTTGCCCAACCATGATCATCTACAACCTTTGCCTTGACAGGTACATAATCATAAGCCTCGGTAGTAAGCAAATTACCTTCTAAAAAAAAAGAAACCTCAAAATTTAATTCTTCAATAACTCGCTGAACTAACGGATAGGACCGGATAATATACAACTCATTAAAGTAATTGCGATAACCACTAACCAGAGGGTTGTTATACAATAACCTGCCTTGCGATTCTTCTTGTGATTCCCTAATCAGAATTGATGCTGTTACTGGATAAATAGGTGTAGCATATCGGTTATGTAAAAAGGCGATTGAAATTGCAAGAAGCAATGAAACAACGATGACATACCAATAGCGAAGTGCCCGATATAATACCCGTTTTAGATCCAGTGTAGACCCCCGTTGGTCTTGTGATTTCTCATGATCAAAAAATGACTGATCCACGTTATTTGGAATTAATTAGACTTATGGTTAACAGTAAAAGAGAGAGAGATGAAATCAGCAGTGCTAAATTCTTACCAAAATAGGTTTGGTATGGCCTTTGCCGAAGTGCTGGCACAATAAGAATGTCATTCTGATGAACAAAGTACTCAGGAGAATTAATAAATTTTTCATCCAGAACATTTAGGTAATGAACTTCTGCTTTACCATTGATTTGCCGTATTAATTTTAGATTCTTTTTATCAGCTAAATCAGTCAAACCGCCTGCTAATCCAATAGCCTCAATATAGTTAACCCTATTATTAGGAAGAACAACAGTACCTTCGCGCTTTGCCTCTCCTAGGATAGTAAATCTAAAATTAATTAGCCGGACTTTTACAACAGGTGATTCCAGATATTCATCTGCTATTTGCTGAAGTTTTGTCTGAACTTCATACACAGTCAAGCCTGCCACTCTAACTTTTCCAATTACCGGATACGTAATCTCACCCAGAGGATCAACCAGTTCTCCAATGAGAATTGCATTACCCTGATTTAGATTTTGAATTTGTTCCTGCTGCAGGCTTCTGTTAAAAATATTAAACTCTTCAGGCGTTAAACTCTCAAACCTTACTGAAATATTATCTTCAGGCTGGATCTTATACTCAAACCGTTGGAGATCATAATATCTGATTACCGTGTCCTTAGGTAAATCTTTATGGTTCACATCATCCTTCTGGAGATAAACGTACTTTTTATTTGTAACACATGAGCTTAATAGAAGGAATATAATGATAGAGACAAATAGGATCCGAGTCATTGTGTACAAATATTCAAATTTTAGAGTCAAAATATACAAAAGGTTGGTTTAGGAGGTAGATTACAATTCATGGTAGTTTAAAACCTTAAATCCTCCTTGCCTTAACAAATTCTCTCTACGCATGAGATCAATATCTGCGTTCACCATTTCAATCAATAATCTGTTAACATCGTATTGAGGCTCCCATCCTAAAATTTTCTTAGACTTTGATGGATCTCCTTGAAGTAAATCAACTTCCGTTGGTCTGAAATATCGGGGATCGATGTTCACAATTTCATCACCAGGTTTTAAGGTACATCCTGCTATTACATCTTCAACTCTTTCTACAAACCCGATTTCATTTATTCCCTTCCCCTTAAAGGTAAGCGTAACTCCAACATGTTTAAAACAACGAATCATAAACTCACGTACAGAGATGGTTACCCCCGTTGCTATTACATAATCATCAGGAACCGATTGTTGCAGAATTAAATACATGGCCTCAACATAATCCTTTGCATGACCCCAATCACGCTTAGCATCCAGATTACCCATATACAGTTTCTTTTGCAATCCAAAAAACAAACGAGCCACAGCTCTGGTGATTTTACGCGACACAAAAGTTTCTCCTCTCAAGGGAGATTCATGATTAAATAAAATTCCATTACAGGCAAACATATCATATGCCTCCCGGTAATTTACCGTTATCCAATAGCCATATAGTTTAGCAACGGCATATGGTGAGCGTGGATAGAATGGTGTCTTTTCAGACTGAGGAGTTTGAAACACCTTACCGTACAACTCAGATGTAGATGCCTGATAGATACGCGTCTTTTTAGTTAGCTCAAGAATCCGAACTGCCTCTAAAATTCTGAGTGTTCCAATCGCATCAGTATTAGCTACATATTCAGGAATTTCAAAACTTACACGAACATGGCTCATTGCCCCCAAATTGTAGATTTCATCCGGCTGAATTTTCTGGATCAATCTGATAAGATTGGTAGAATCTGTAAGGTCCCCATAATAAAGTTTCAACCGCGCACCCTTGTCATGCGGATCCTGATAAATATGATCAATACGACCAGTATTGAATAAGGATGTTCTTCTCTTTAGCCCATGTACTTCATATCCTTTATTCAAAAGGGATTCTGCCAAGTAAGCTCCATCCTGCCCTGTGATACCCGTAATAAATGCTTTTTTCATTAAAATTAAGCTAGAAATACAAATTGACCTTCCTTCACCATAAAAATAATCCACCCCATAAATTCATGATTGCGAAAGTATCATTTCTCTCGCATTTCTACGTAGTGTTTAAGAAAATCCTGATAGGTTAAAGAAATTCCTTCCTTTAAAGATACTTTATGCCGATACCCTAACTTATGAAGTTTCGTTGTATCCATTAACTTTCGTGGAGTACCATCGGGTTTTGTTGAGTCAAATACTATTTTTCCCTCATACCCTACCGTGTTGCCAACAAGTTTTGCCAAATCATGAATTGATACTTCCTCTCCCGTTCCAATATTTATTAAGGCAGGACCATCATAGTTCTTCATTAAAAAATAACAAGCCTCAGCCAGATCATCCGCAAACATAAACTCTCGTAAAGGGGTACCAGTGCCCCAAATAACCACCTCACTTTTATTTTCGGACTTAGCTTCATGAAAGCGCCTAATAAGAGCAGGTAGTACATGGGAATGCTGCGAATGGTAATTATCTCCATATCCATACATGTTAGTAGGCATAACGGAAATAAACCGTGATCCATATTGTTTATGGTATGCCTGACAAAGCTTAATGCCAGCTATTTTTGCAATAGCATATGCTTCGTTGGTTGACTCCAACTGTCCGGTTAACAAACTATCCTCCTCAATAGGTTGATTAGCAAGTTTAGGATAGATACATGATGAACCCAAGAATAATAATTTCTTGACACCTTGTTCAAATGAATTACTGATTACATTATTTTGAATCATCAGATTATCATATAGGAAATCAACTGGATACGTACTATTAGCTAAAATACCACCTACTTTTGCTGCTGCTAAAAAAACATAATCCGGTTTGGTGTCAGAAAAAAAAGTCTCAACCGCGTGCTGATTTCTTAAATCAAGATGTGAGGAAGAGTGTCCAATAAGATTTTTATATCCTTCTGCTTGTAATTTACGCCAGATGGCTGAACCAACCATACCTTGGTGCCCAGCTACATATATTCTTGCGCTTTTCTCCATAAGCATATTTATCAAGGATTATATAAAGTATCTAAACTTAATATTATGAAGTTGCTCCAATAGCAATACACCTTACTTCAAATGAATTTTGAGGGTTACCGAACATACTTCTCAAAATTCTTATAGTCGCGCTCAAAAAGTACTTCCCTGGGCAGCGATTTAAAATACTCATACGTAATCCTTAATCCCTCCGCACGTGAAACCTTTGGCTCCCACCCTAACAATTTTTTAGCCTTGGTTATGTCAGGCTGACGTTGCTTTGGGTCATCCTTCGGCAAAGGTTGGGTGATTATCTTTTGACTGGTACCTGTCAGCTTAATAATTTCCTGCGCAAATTGCATAATGGTGATCTCATCTGGATTACCAATATTTACAGGTAAGGTGTAGTCAGACATCAATAATCTGAAAATACCATCTACCTCATCATCTACGTAACAGAAGGAACGTGTTTGAGAACCATCACCAAACACGGTTAAGTCCTCGCCCCGCAATGCCTGTCCGATAAATGCCGGTAACACTCTGCCATCGTTCAATCGCATGCGCGGACCGTAGGTATTGAAAATCCGAACAATGCGGGTATCTACGTTATGATAGGTGTGGTAAGCCATCGTCATCGCTTCCTGAAAACGCTTGGCCTCATCGTACACACCGCGCGGACCAACAGGGTTTACATTACCATAATATTCTTCTGGCTGTGGGTGCACCAATGGGTCGCCATATACTTCTGAAGTAGAGGCAATCAGAATTCTGGATTTTTTAACACGGGCCAATCCCAACAGGTTATGGATACCAAGCGATCCAACTTTTAATGTTTGGATCGGAATTTTTAAATAATCAATCGGACTGGCAGGAGAAGCGAAATGGAGAATGTATTGAAGCTCACCGGGAACATGCACAAAAGTTGAAACATCGTGATGGTAAAATTCAAAATCAGGAAGTTTAAACAGGTGCTCAATATTCCTTACATCACCGGTAATCAGGTTGTCCATCGCGATCACGTGAAAACCCTCCTTGATAAAACGGTCACACAGGTGGGAACCTAAAAAACCCGCTCCACCGGTAATTAATACTCTTTCCTTCTTTGCCATAATAACTGGCAACTTAAGAAGATTTTAAAGACAAATAAAATAGGGATTGAGAAGGTTGGGCTTATTGTAGAGCAACTCAGCGTCAACATCCTTTTCCTTTACTGAAAATCCTGCTTCTTTCACAATAGCATGCGCTGCTGCGGTATCCCACTCCATGGTTGGGGCAAATCGCGGATACACATCGGCCTTGCCGGTGGCGAGTAACATAAACTTCAGACTCGAGCCTGACGAAACTAATTGAGGTTCGTTCAACCGATCGATATACTGCAGCGTTTCTTCGTTCATATGCGAACGTGAGGCGATAACTCGCACTCCCGGTTTTTGTAAATCAACCCGTGTTCGTGTTGGTAGTTGTATGGTACTTTCCCCGTGATGCAAAAAAGCACCCATCCCCTTTGCTCCAAAAAACTCTTCACCCGTTACCGGAACGGTAACCACTCCTAAAACAGGAGTTTGATTCTCGATCAAAGCAATATTAACCGTGAACTCACCATTTCGTTTGATGAATTCTTTGGTTCCATCAAGTGGATCAACCATCCAGAAATAGTTCCAGTCCTTCCGTTCATGGTAAGGAATGTCTTTTCCTTCTTCGCTCAGGATTGGCAGTTCAGTTGATTCGAGGATGGAAGTTATGGCGAGGTGTGCTTTCTTATCGGCAATAGTCAACGGAGAATGGTCTCCTTTCCGCTCAACCTGAAAATTATCAGAATTATAAACCCTCAAAATTTCTTTTGAAGCTTCAGCGGCTGCTGATCGGGCAACAGATAGTAATTTTTGCAATTCCATTCGTTAGCAATTTCTTTTTACAACGTCACTCTGAGCGATAGCGAAGAGTCTCCAATTTCCGTTTTACCACATTAACACTTCTGCGCCCAAATCTTTCCACGCTGGATTCATTGAGCTTATCAGAGAAATTTTATACTTACGAACCTTACCCTTAATATACTTCTCACGATCAATGGCCTCCTCAATTGAAAAGAAATTTTCAAAATAGACCAACTTAAAAAGATTATATCTTGACGTGAAGCTGTTTGGATAGACCCGTTCCCTGTGTTCAATTAATCTTGAAGGAAGATCAGAAGTTACCCCAACATAAAATACTGAATGATGGGTGTTTGTCAGAATATAAACTGATCCTCCCTTTTTCATTTATATCGATTTCATCAGCTTTTACCCTATTAAGGGGATGCTTCGCTATCGCTCAGCATGACGTCAAACAATCATTCCGGCTGCCACGGTTTCATTGGTACCTTCATCTACCAAAATAATGCTTCCGGTAATTCTGTTTTTCCGATAACTATCAAACGCCAACGGCTGCGCTGTTCTGATCTTAACGCGAGCAATATCATTCATAGCAAGTTGATCTACATTCTCTACGCGCTGCAAACTGTTAATATCCAGTTTGTATTGAATCTCTTTCAGCACTCCCCTCACCTCTTTGGTTGTATGTCGAACAAAAAACTTGGTATTCAGGTTAACGGGTTTTTGATTCATCCAGCAAATCATCAGGTCTATGTCCTGATCTGTATTAGGTTGATTGTTTGGTTTGGCGATTACATCTCCACGACTGATATCAATTTCATCTTCCAGGGTTATGGTTACCGACATGGGTGCGAAGGCTTCACTCAGCAATTCGCCTCCCCGCTCGATGGTTTTAACTTTTGAGCCGAATCCGGAAGGAAGTACCGTAATCTCATCACCCGGTCTGAAAATTCCTCCCGCCACTCTACCGGCATATCCTCTGAAGTCCTGATGCACTTTTGTCTGAGGGCGAATAACGTATTGCACCGGAAACCGGCTATCGATATGATTATAATCGCTTTCGATGTGAACCGTTTCCAACATGTGAAGCAATGTTGCTCCCTGATACCACATCATATTTTCAGAACGGTTCACCACATTATCGCCCGCTAATGCGCTGATCGGAACAAATTGAATATCATGAACCTCCAGCTTGGAGGAAAACGCTTTATACTCATCGACAATTTTCTCAAACACTGTCTCATCATAATTCACTAAGTCCATTTTATTCACGCAAACAATCACATGCGGGATTTTCAGGAGTGAGGCAATAAATGAATGACGGTAGGTTTGTTCCACCAATCCTTTACGCGCATCTATCAAAATCAACGCAAGGTTTGCTGTAGATGCACCGGTAACCATGTTACGCGTGTACTGAATATGGCCGGGTGTATCGGCAATAATGAATTTTCGTTTAGGAGTGGCAAAATACCGATAGGCCACATCAATGGTAATGCCCTGCTCACGTTCCGATTTTAATCCGTCCGTTAGAAGCGAGAGATCAACATAGTCGAATCCCTTTTTTGAACTTGATGCCTGAACAGCTTCCAGTTGATCTTCAAAAATTGACTTACTGTCGTAAAGCAACCGGCCGATCAGTGTACTCTTTCCATCATCGACACTTCCGGCTGTTGTGAATCGTAATAATTGATTTGTCATTTCTTGCGTTAAAAGTAACCTGATTTTTTTCTGTCTTCCATGGCGGTTTCACTCCGTTTATCATCAGCCCGGGTGCCACGTTCTGTCTTACGCGAAGCCGCTACTTCTTCAATGATTTTTTCAATGGTATCGGCTGATGATTCAACTGCTCCGGTGATGGGCATATCGCCACAAGTACGGAAGCGAACGCGCTTCATCACCGCCTTTTCTGTTTCTTTCAATTTTAACCACGGTGAGGTTGACAGAATCGCGCCATCACGCTCGATTACTTCCCGATCGTGTGAATAGTAAAGCTTGGGTATAGAAATATTTTCAGCCTGGATGTATTGCCAAACATCCATCTCTGTCCAGTTTGAAATTGGAAATACCCGAAAATGTTCTCCCTGATGTTTTCTTCCATTAAAAATATTCCACAATTCAGGCCTTTGATTTTTAGGATCCCACTGCCCGAACTCATCGCGGTGTGAAAAGAAACGTTCTTTGGCGCGTGCTTTCTCTTCGTCCCTTCGTGCACCGCCCATCGCTGCATCAAATTTGTTGGCCTCAATCGTATCTAACAAGGTTACTGTTTGAAGTGCGTTTCGACTGGCCCCATATCCTGTTTCTTCACGCACCCTTCCTTTATCAATGCTTTCCTGAACGGATCCTACCACCAGCCTAACGCCCAATTCATTCACCAGCCAATCGCGGTACTCCATCGTTTCAGGAAAATTATGACCTGTATCAATATGAACCAGCGGAAAAGGAATTCGGGCAGGATAAAAAGCCTTTCTTGATAAGTAAGCTAATACAATGGAGTCCTTACCTCCGGAAAAAAGAAGCGCGGGTTTCTCAAACTGGGCAACCACCTCGCGGATCACATAGATTGCCTCCGCCTCCAGCTCTTTTAAATGACTTAAATAATACTGGCTCATACGTTAATAAGTTCCAAGTTCCAAATTCCAAGTTCCAAGTTCCAAGTTCCAAAATTCAAATTTTATCATACAGTTTGCAGGCGAATTTTTGGTTCTACCAGTTTCATCAACAAACCAGTTGATTGCTGAATATCCGTCTGATCTGTTTTTATAATCAGGTCGGGTTTTTCAGGGGCTTCATAAGGCGAGCTGATTCCGGTGAAATTCTTCACCTCCCCGGTACGCGCTCTTTTATACAATCCCTTTACATCGCGTTGTTCGCAAACTTCAAGGGGTGTATCTACAAACACTTCCACATAATTTTCAGCTCCCACGATTTTCTTTACCTGCTCACGTTCCGACCGGAACGGAGAAATAAAAGCTGATAACACAATCAACCCCGCATCGAGCATCAATTTTGATACCTCGCCAATCCTGCGAATATTTTCAACTCTGCCTTCATCAGTAAAGGTCAGGTCTTTATTCAGTCCAGAACGAATATTATCTCCATCCAGCAAATAGGTTTTAAAACCGAGGGAAAACAATTGAGCCTCCAGCTGCACCGCCAGGGTTGACTTGCCTGAACCGGATAGTCCGGTAAACCAGATAAGCTTCGCCCGCTGTTTCAGTAATTGCTGGCGATCAGCGGTAACAACTTTTGTTTGTATGGGATATAAATTACTCACAACACCAGGTTATAGTAATATGAAATGAACACTATGCAAATTACAACATACAGGAGGGTAAGTGGCGAGCCCACCCGCAGAAAATCTTTGAACGTGTAGCCACCCGGGCCATACACCATCAGGTTGGTTTGATAGCCGATGGGTGTCATGAAATCGCCCGAAGCAGCAAACGCAATAGCCACAAAAAACGGAGTAGACGAAACCTGAAGTTGCCCGGCAATTGACATAGCAATTGGAAAAACAATGGAGACAGCAGCCGTATTGGAAATAAGGGCCGTCAGAAAAATGGTGACCAGAAACAAAGACGCCAGTACACCAACTACGCCAAGCTTGTTGCCGGCAGCAATTAATCCCTGCGCAATCAGTTCGGCAGTTCCAGATTTTTCGAGCGCGACACCAATGGCCAGTGAACAAACTAAAATCATAAGTAAGCTAAGATCAAGTTCCCGTTTGATCTCGGTAAAACTTAAAATGCCAAGCAAAATCAAGCCCGTTAATATTCCAATGCATACCTGAAAAAGAGGAAGTACTTCAGCAATTCCCAGAACCAGCAAGGCCAGGCTTGCTATACCTACCCATTTTAAATGTGACGATTTGCTTTTGGTGATTTTTTTGGGCGATGAGATGTAAAACAAATCTTTCTCAACGCCTCCATTTCTGTTTTCATTACCCTCTCCTGCCAGCAGCAGCAGAAAATCGCCACCGGCAAGGTGCATCTCACCTACTTTGCCGGAAACTTTTTTACCATTTCGGTGAATGGCAATAATGGAGGCATTGAATCTTTTTCTGAAATCAGATTCTTTAATGCGCAACCCGATCAGGTTAGAGTTGGCAGGAATCACCGCTTCCACAAAATTAAATTGCCCCTCCCGCTCCAGGTTGTCCTGTTTAGGAATACGAAGGCCGTTATCTTCTTCAATAATCTTATAGATGGACTGCGTGTTTCCTGCAAAAAATAACACATCACCTTTCTCCAGAACATCTTCAGGTGAAACGGGTGAAATCACTTTTTCATGGCGGATGATCTCCACCAGGAATACATCTTTTAAATTCCGTAAGCCTGCCTCTTTTATCGTCTTGCCGATCAGCTTCGACTTTTCAAAAACTTCCGTCTCAATAATGTATTCCTTTACATTTTCGCGCAGGTGATCCATGCGGTTCGGATTGGAAGGAAGTAACTTATACCCGACAAAGTACAAATAGGCACAACCGAAAACGGTTACCAATACGCCCAGAAAAAAGAAATCTTCAAAACCCAATAACTGCAGGTGATATTCCTGAATCAAACCATTTAACACCAGGTTGGTGGATGTTCCAATAACCGTGATCATTCCCGCCATGATGGTAGCGAAGGACAATGGGATCATAAACTTAGAACTGGGGTTGCCGGTTTTCTCTGCCCAGTCGCGAACATACGGAATCATTAACGCAACAAAGGGAGTGTTGTTGATGAAAGGCGATATAACCGAAGAGGTTGCCATTACCCGCAAAAGAAAAGCCTTTGGCCTGAGCTTATGATGAAACCATCCGGCAAACAGATCAGAACCATACACCAACCGAATACCGGCTGTTACCAGCACCAATACAAAAATGATAATGATTTGCTGATTCGAAAGTCCGTTTAGTAACTCTGCCGGTGTGATGATGCCTGTTACCAACAATGCAACAACCGCAATAAAAAACGTTAACGAAGGGTTAAAGAACTCTTTGTAGAGTGAAACCACCAGGAACACCACAACGGCAAGTACAAAAATCTGGCTAAAGTCCACTAAATCGGTAGATTTAAGGGACAAATATAAAATTCTTACCTGAATTCAGGAAATTTTCGCACTGTGAAGGTTCTGAGGCGCTAAGTAATACTTCATTCCCTTGGCGGCTTGGCGTCTCTGCGGTTAATAATCTTTACCTGCGAAGGCGCAAGGACGCAAAGAATTATTTCACTTCTTAGCGCCTCTGCGGTTAAATGAAAATCAATAAATAGTAGGAAAGCCTTCAGGATTCGACTCCCTCATCATGGCGTAAACTATATCAAAGATTCCTTCGGGATTTGGTTTTGAAAAATAATCCCCGTCTGACGAATAAGCCGGCCGGTGCTCTTTTCCTGTAATCGTAACCGGAGCGGCATCAAGGTATTGATACGCGTGCTGTTCTTCCAACACCTGTTGCATCATAAAGGCAGTTGCTCCGCCCGGAACATCCTCATCGGCAAATACGACCCGGTTGGTTTTCTTAACCGATTCAACAATGGTGTGGTGAATATCAAAAGGCAGCAACGTTTGAACATCAATCACCTCACAGGAAATACCGACTTTCTCCAACTCCTGTGCAGCATCCATAACAATCCGGCACATAGAGCCATACGTTACGATCGATACATCGCTCCCCTCCTTCAGTATTTCAGGAACTCCCAGGGGAACAGTAAACTCGCCCACGTTATCGGGTAGTTGCTCTTTCAACCGATAGCCATTCAAACACTCGATGATCAATGCGGGATCATCCGACTGAAGCATGGTGTTATAAAACCCTGCGGCCTGTGTCATGTTGCGCGGAACAAGCACATAAATTCCGCGCAGGCTGTGAAGGATCATGCCAATGGGTGAGCCTGCATGCCAAACACCTTCTAACCGGTGGCCGCGCGTACGAATAATGAGTGGAGCCTTTTGCCCGCCTTTCGTACGGTATTGCAAACACGCCAGATCATCGCTCATGATCTGAAGCGCATACAACAAATAATCCAGGTATTGAATTTCGGCTATCGGCCGAAGGCCACGTAACGCTGCTCCTATGCCCTGCCCTAAAATAGTACACTCGCGAATACCGGTATCCGTTAATCGCAATTCACCAAACTTCTCCTGCAAGCCCGCAAATCCCTGATTAACGTCACCGATCTTCCCTACATCTTCGCCAAAGGCAAATATGCGGGCATCCCGACTAAAGGCTGATGTGAAGCATGCATTTAATACTTCGCGGCCATCCACCTCACGTGACGATTCAGAATAAACAGGTTTTACCTCTTCAACTTTTAAAGCCGACTGCGCTGACTGACTATATAAATGAGAACTGAAGCGATCGCCACTCTCTTCCATAACGCGTTCAATCCACTGGCGCAATTCGGTACGCGCTTCTGAATTTTCATGTCGCATTACCCGCAAAGCTTTTCTGGCTGCCTTCATGGTATCCAGGTAAAGTGGGTTAATCGTCTTCTCCAGTTGAAGCTTAATGTCTTCCAACTCTTCTTTCATGCTGCTTTGCCCGATTGCCGCATTTAAAATCGCGAGCACATTTTTTAATTCCTCCTGAATGCTGGCATTGAATGCTTTCCATGCTTTCTCTTTTGCATTGCGGGCAGTCTGCTTTGCTTCCTTTTCAATTTCTTCCAGTTCTTCAGGCACCACCAAAACATCTTCCAGTATCCATTGCTTCATTTTTGCAATGCAATCATGCTCCACTTCCCAAGCCAGTCGCTCTTTCGATTTGTATCGTTCATGCGAACCGGAAGTAGAATGGCCTTGTGGCTGTGTTACCTCCTCTACATGCACCAGCACAGGAACATGCTCCTCCCGGCAAATCTTTTCTGCCTGTTGGTAGGTAGCCAGTAACCCTGCGTAATCCCAGCCCTTTACATTAAAAATTTCATAGCCTTTTTCCTTTTCATTTCTGCGGAAACCTTCCAATACTTTCGAGATGCTTCCTTTTGTTGTGTGATATTGTTGCGGAACAGAAATGCCATAATTATCGTCCCACACCGACATGAGCATCGGAACCTGGAGAACACCTGCCGCATTAATCGTTTCATAAAACATTCCTTCCGATGTAGAGGCATTTCCGATGGTACCAAATGCTATCTCATTTCCTTTATTTGAAAGCGTATCAAATTGATGGAGTTCGGAATTATTCCGGAACAATTTAGAGGCATAGGCCATTCCTAATAACCTGGGCATTTGTCCGGCAGTAGGAGAAATATCGGCACTACTGTTTTTGAGCTGCGTTAAATTTTTGAGTTTGCCTTGCTCATCCAGCATGCGGGTGGCAAAGTGGCCATTCATCAACCGGCCGGCTGAGGCCGGGTCTGCCTCTACATCGGTATGGGCATATAACTGGGCAAAGTATTGTTGTAAGGTTAACTCGCCAATGGCCAGCATAAACGTTTGATCACGATAATACCCCGCGCGGAAATCGCCATTGCGGAATACTTTCGCCATTGCGATTTGCGGAATCTCTTTACCATCGCCAAAAATGCCGAACTTGGCTTTTCCCATAAATACTTCTTTCCGACCAAGTAAACTTGCTTCCCTGCTTTCGCAGGCCAACCGGTAATCGGCCAGTATTTCTTTAACCTTCGCTTGTGAAAATTTCACCTTCGATTCCTTTGTTGTGCTCACTGCGATCAATTTGAGTGGTTGTAAGTATTCCGATTGCCCAAAAATAGCCAAATAGCCTTAAAAAAATAATACCCTGCCTGACGTTCGTCAGGTTGACTATTTATATTCCACAATTATCTTTGCAGCCTGTTAAAACGATTGTTATATGATCATTGGAGTTCCTAAAGAAATTAAAAATAACGAGAATCGGGTGGCCTTAACCCCTGCCGGCACCCAGGAGTTAATTAAGCGTGGGCACACAGTGTATATTCAAAAAACTGCCGGATCGGGTAGCGGCTTTAGTGATGAAGAATATGCAAAAGCAGGAGGCAAGCTGATCGATAAAGCTGAAGAAGTATTCAGCCTTGCCGAGATGATCATGAAAGTGAAGGAACCGATCGAACAGGAATACAAACTCATTAAGAAAGATCAACTTGTTTTTACCTATTTCCACTTTGCATCGTACGAACCCTTAACAAAGGCGATGATAGCCAGTGGGGCGGTTTGTTTGGCTTACGAAACCGTAGAACGTGTTGATGGCAGTTTACCCTTGCTTATTCCCATGTCGGAAGTAGCAGGCCGTATGTCCATTCAGGAAGGCGCCAAGTATTTAGAGAAGCCTTTAAAAGGAAGAGGAATTTTGTTAGGTGGAGTTCCGGGTGTGAAGCCAGCCAAAGTATTGATCTTAGGTGGTGGAATCGTAGGAGCCAATGCAGCTAAAATTGCTGCCGGCATGGGCGCTGATGTAACCATCATGGATGTTAACCTGACTCGCCTTCGTTATTTAGATGATGTGATGCCGAAGAATGTGCATACGATGGTATCGAATGAATATTCGATTCGTGAAATGGTAAAAGATCACGACCTGATTGTGGGCGCTGTATTGATCCCTGGCGCTAAAGCTCCTATGCTGGTTACAAAAGACATGCTGAAGACCATGCGTCCTGGTACAGTACTGGTAGATGTTGCCGTAGATCAGGGTGGTTGCATTGAAACGTGTACTCCAACCACACATGAGAATCCTACTTTCATTATTGATGATGTGGTGCACTATTGTGTGGCCAACATGCCTGGTGCCGTACCGTATACCTCTACGCTTGCGTTGACTAATGCTACTTTACCATATGCGATTCGCCTGGCGAACCAGGGTTGGAAGAAAGCTTGTCAGGAAAGCACTGAACTGCGTCATGGATTAAATGTGATCCAGGGAGAAGTGGTTTACAAGGGCGTGGCTGATGCGTTCAAGCTTCCGCTGGTTGACGTGAAAAAGTTTTTGTAATTCAAATTGTCTGAATCAGGATATCCGGGATTTATGGATTAAAAGAATTAATCCATAAATTTTTTTTAATTCTGGCTATCCAGATTCAGACTTATTCGTACACCGGAAAATCCTTCAACAACACAACATCCTTCACCTCCGCTTTCGTTTCGTAGCAAATATGTTTTAATCCATTTGATACTGAAACATACTTTGCTTTAGTATCAGTGTTATAAACAGCAACCTGCATAACACTTTTCTGATCCAATTCTACTTCAGGCGATTTACACTCTACAATCATCCACGGATTACCGGAACGATCAAACACAACAATATCCGATCGTTTTTGAAGCTGGTTATAGGTAAGTCCGCGTTCGACACTGATCAACGATTTTGGATATTTTAAATATTGAATGAAGTAATTAATCAAATGCTGCCTTACCCACTCTTCAGGAGTCAGCACCAGGTACTTTTTTCTTATCCCGTCAAAAATCCATATTTTTCCCTCAGATTTTTTGAGGTTCACTTCAAATTCAGGAAGATTGAGCTTCAACATCGCCACAAAATAAGGAATCAACAAGATGAAAACGAAACAGGAAATAGTACTAAACTGGTTACCACGCTACACGGGCACTCCGCTCAATGAGTTTGGTGAATACATTCTGCTCACCAATTTTGATAATTACGTGAAGATGTTTGCTGATCTTCATAACGTTCCTGTTAATGGCATTGACAAACCCATGCGAAATGCCACTGCAGAAGGCATAACCATCATCAATTTTGGGATGGGCAGCCCAAATGCGGCAACCATGATGGATTGTTTGAGTGCCATTAAACCAAAAGCAGCTCTATTTTTAGGTAAGTGTGGCGGACTGAAAGAAAAGAACGATTTAGGTGATTTGATCCTTCCTATTGCCGCTATACGCGGAGAAGGAACATCGAACGACTACTTCCCTCCTGAAGTGCCAGCGCTTCCATCATTCGCGCTGCAAAAAGCGATCTCAACTACCATTCGTGATTACAACCAGGATTACTGGACCGGAACCGTGTTTACAACCAACCGCAGGGTGTGGGAATGGGATGAAGAATTTAAAAACTACTTACGGAAAATAAGGGCGCAGGCCATCGATATGGAAACGGCTACCATCTTCTCAACAGCATTTCACAACAAAATTCCCGCAGGCGCGCTGTTACTTGTTTCAGATCAGCCGATGGTTCCTGAAGGCGTAAAAACAGAAGCCAGCGACAAAGTGGTAACAACCAGTTATGTTGATTTACATTTAAAAATTGGAATTGATTCATTGAAGCAGTTAATCAACAACGGAATGACGGTGAAGCATCTGAGGTATTAACTATCCAGTTACCAGTTACCAGTTACCAGTTACCAGTTATTAGCTTTTAGCTAATAGCTGTTTGCGGTAGGTGATCATCAAGCCGCCAAACCCCAACACAAAAAATACAATCAAGGACAGCAGGGAATTTTTCATTCCCAGCAATTCATCGATGTAGCCGAATGTAAAGATGCCGATTACGATCGCTACCTTTTCTGCTACGTCATAAAAACTGAAAAAAGAAGCGGTGTCTTTGGTCACCGGCATCAATTTGCTGTAGGTGCTTCTGCTCAGCGACTGGATACCCCCCATAATGAGACCAACGCCCATCGCCAAAAAGTAAAAATACACCTCCACTGAATGCCCTGCTTCTTTTAGTGAAGTTACCTCATAAGCCGAAAAACAAATAAATATCCACATCAACACCACCGCCATCAACACTTTAAGGTTACCAAACCGCTCCGATAATCGCGACATCAAGATCGCCCCCGCAACGGCCAGCAACTGAATTAATACTGCGGTTATAATCAGCTTTTCGCTGGGCAAGCCTAAAATTTTACTGGCAAAAATGATAGCCGCCAGCATCACCGTTTGTACGCCCATGCTATAAAAGAAGAAGGCTGTCAGGTACCATTTCAATACACTTAATTTTTTTATCTGATTCCAGACTTTCCCTAACTCAATAAACCCCCTGGTTAAAAAATTTCGACTCAGTTTTTCAGGTACCGGCTTATTTGACGGAAGGTAAGCAAACGTAATTTGAGCAAAGCCAATCCACCAGATACCCACTAATAAAAAGGTATAAAGCGGACCAGACAGTTTATCATTCTGGCTGGAGAAATAAATAACCAACCCAAACCCGATGATTTGTAAAATCACACTGCCGATGTATCCCATCGCATAACCACGCGCGCTGATCCGGTCACGATCTTCCGGGGCGGCAATCTCAGGTAAATACGAATTATAAAAGACCAGGCTTCCTACATATCCCACTACTGCCAGAATAAAACAGGTAATGCCCCACTCAATGTTTTCACCTCTGAACCAAAATAATCCGCTGCAGGCAAAGCCGCCCAGCAGACAGAAAAACTGCATAAACTTTTTCTTGTTTCCCTGGCTGTCGGCAATCGATGAAAGTATAGGAAGGATGATGGCGATGGCGAGGTACGCAAAGGCCAACGCATAATCATATAAGGCTGAATTTTTAAATACCCTGCCCATAAAGGGTACGTTATCTTCACCAAAGGCTGCCTTGGTCACGCCCAGAAAAAAAATTGGAAAAAAGGTAGTGGTAATCACCAGGTTATACACCGAATTAGCCCAGTCGTACATGCACCAGGCATTGACAACTTTCGGGTTATTATATTTTAACTGCATCGAAAAAGCCATAGAGAGAATTTGTACAGCCTGAAAGATAGAATAATTTTTTTTTGAAAATAAAGATGCCGGAACAGGCCTGCCTACCGGAAGCGGCAGGGCTGGCATCTCGTATCACAATTCGGTCATGTCGAGCAAAGCGAGACATCTTCCCATATCGGGTTGAGCCTACGTCTATCAAAAAGTAAGATGCCGGAACAGGTCCGGCATGACACGTGGCGGAGAGAGCGGTGCCCGAAAGTTGCAATTTGAAGCATTCTAAAGGAATAAACCAGCGATTTTAAGCCAATTTTAGTTACTTTATGTTTACCTTTGTTTCAGAAAGTAGTAACAAAAGTAGTAACAAGGGTAAAAGTAACATGAAGGACTATTTCAAAATATCATACTTTTTCTGGAAATCTCGCGCTAACGAAGAAGGTATTCCGGTGTACATCAGGAGTAAACAGAACTCTAAAAGTCAGTTCACTTACAACACCGGGGTAAGGCTCCTTAAAGATCAATGGCACGTGAAAAAAAACCGGCCAAAGATTCTACCGGCAAAACTGGAAGAGCTTGAGAAAAAGCTACAGGACAGCTATACCGACCTCTTAAATCAAGGGAATGAACCAACCCTTAAAGACCTTATCGAAAACCTCGACAAGGCTAAAAAGCCTTTAGGATCAAGTATCATTGGATGGTGTAACGATTATCTCAATTCACCCTACAGTGAAGGCCAAAAGAAGGCTGTTAAAACCATTAAGACCAACATCACTGAACATAACAAAGCTCTAACCTTTGATAAGCTCACAAAGCCCCGTATAAAGGCTTTCTTTGAACACCTGACAAAACAGGGCGTTGCCAATAATTCGCAATACAAAAGGCTCCGCGCCCTTATAAATGTTGCTAATCATGCTAACATTGATATCCCTGCCCTTACGAGTTATGAACTTCCATACAGCACCGTCAACGCATTAAAAACCAGGCTAACATGGGCGGAGGTTAAATCTGTCATGCAAACAGATTCAGAAAATGACCTTGAGCAAGTGGCTAAAGATGTTTTTTTATTAGCCTGTTTTTCAGGTTTACGGATTAGCGATATCCTAAGCCTTCAACGTGGAGAACTTAACGACTTTCATTACGAACGCCTGCAAACGAAAACTAAACAGCCGGTTCTTGTAACCCTTCACAAATACAACGAACAACTATTTCGGAAATACAGCAAAGGTATTAAGTATACCAGGCAGGCGTTGTCATCGGCTCTTAAACCGCTTTTAAGGCGTTCAGGATTAACAAAAGATGTATTGGTCATTCGGGCAGTCGGAAACCTCCACAGCGAAGTAATGAAGCCCAAATACGAAGAAATTTCTTTTCATTCAGGCAGGCGGTTTTATGCGCGTCTGTTAAACGATCTCGGCTTAGGTGGAGAGATTGCCAGAGATGAATTAGGCCACAGCTTTAAATCAATTACCGACCTCTACGCGGGTTCACCTGAACATACATTCAGGGTTAACCGTGTACGCCAGGCAATGCAGGGAATGGAAAAGACCATGAAGGGATTGAGTGGCTTAATGAAGGTAGCATGAAGCAGAAGCGTACCAAAAGAGAATTAGCTAAGCTCAAGGAAGCGCACGAACAACAAATGAAAGCTAAGGCTGAAATTGAAAGACTTTATAGAAAATTTCCAAATGGTATTTTGACGGGCGGTCTATCAGAAGAAGAAGTTAGAAAACACCGGAAAGAATTACTCAAACAGATGGCGTTTCAAAGACCGTATGCAGAATTGGGAGTTAAATTTTACAAGAATCAATCACCACAAAAACCATCAGGCAAAAAACGCAAACCAAATGCCGAAAAAGTAGATCGCGCTAAGTCAATTATCGAAAGAGAAAATCCAACAAAACAGCATATTTCCTCGTGCCGAGGGTTGGCAGAATTTCTAAATAAACACAGTCAGGTAGGAGACAATTTCACAAAGGATTGGGTAAATAAACATCTCAAATCATTTATTAAAAAATAGTGTCTTAGTTTAGTCGGTCATTGCAGACACTAACTTCTTTTGCTACATACAGTCAATTACTTTTTTTATTCCCTTTGAATCGTTGACCAACACAACGAAAAGAGAATATTAAAAAAATGACTAATATGAATTTTGAAGAAACAATCCGCGAAATGATCACTGCCGAATTAGAAAAGCGTGATCAAAAAAATCAAATCGTACCGGTTCAAAAATTCTGCGAACAACACGACATCAGTCGTACAACAGTTTGGCGGGCTATTAAAAATGGCCGAATACAGGCTTCCTACATCGGGAAAAGAGTGTTCATCAAAACAGATTCAATCAAATAAAAAAAAGGCCACTGCCAGGTGGACCTTCTTTAAAATTAAATCAAATAGGATGGAACAAATCTACAAACAAAAACGCCAAAAATGGGCAAGTCAGGCAGCAAGAGTTTTTGAAACCCTAAGCGAAGAACCATTGACCAGGCTACAACTTAGCAGCAAAACCGGAATACCAATTCAGAATATTTGCAGGTTCATTGCAACCCTGAGAAAGGAAAACAGGGTGTGTATTGTAAAGAAAGCCATTGATCCACTTTCTAAAATGCCTGCTGAATTTCTAAGTACAAACAAAACCATTTGCCAACCCTGCCAGGCAGGTCAAATCAGTTTATTCCTATGAAAAACCAAATACGACACATTTCGAAAGTAAAAGGCAAGGATATAATACCTTACGAAAAGTGTCGTTTTCCGCAATCCGACTTCATCAAGGTTCCGGTAAACATTGGAGATTCACGGGAAAAATATTCCACTTCCAGGGGATGGAAAGATTTTAAGCTGTATTGCAAATACCTTGATTTAAAAGTACAAAATCCCAATTGCGGTACATTCCGAATTGAACACACACACCGAGCATATCAGCGAACTATAAAGGCACTAATTAAGCGTGGATGGGCTTGGCGTGATGGTAGAGTAATTAAGCTCAAAGCCTATCAATTCGTATGGAGATCAATGGGTATTAACCGTGTCAAAGTTGAAAATATTCTAAAATTCAAGTACTGGAAAATTTCAGTTTCAATATTTTCCGAAAAGAGAAAAGACTATTTACGACAAATTGAAAATGTTATCCGTGAAAAAATTGCATCAAGGAAGTTGGCACAAATCCGTTATGCGCTTAAAGCTAAAGGCGAAAAAAAAGATCAAGTAACGTTTAGCGCGATGAGTGCCAGCTCCTTGTTTGGTTATCGTAGTAGATCAACAGGATCAAAGGTACGGAAGAAATTCTTTTCCGTTGTTGAAACGGAATCCAAGCCCTACTTCAATTCTAAGCATGGAAGATTCGAAGAACCAACAAAAAAAATTTACTTATGAACGATATTAACGATCAGGACAACGTGAACGGATACCATAACAACAACGGGAAATTCGCTCCAGGAAATCCAGGTAAACCAAAAGGGTCAAGCAAAAATAAATTGCGTGATGAAATCAAAACATTTCTAAACGACAACTGGAAAAACTTTCCAGAATGGTTTAGCAAACTCAAGGAGAAAGAAAAAATTCAGGTTATGCTTGATTTACTACCCTATGCAGTATCACGCCTCCAGAGCGTTGCAATGACTGACAGCGAAGGCAATGATTTTTCAGGTTCTCCGATAGATTTTTCAAGGTTAAGTGATGATGATCTAAAAACAATCATTGCTATCCAAAACAAAGTTTATGGAACAAATTAAATCAGCCATACAAGACCCCGATACCGGTAAATGGGAGGTTGACGGAAAGGAATTTTCTCCGCCAGAGCTTGAGGCGATTATAGCACTTTACCCACAAATCAAATGGATAATGATTTCATGGGCTAATCCTAAAAAAACAACTAAACATCAATGACAATGGAAACAGCAATTGAAGAAGTAACACCAGGCACAGAATCATTTTTGGTTTATGAACATCAAAGCGAAATTCAGCGCATTACAGCCGAGCTAACAAATCGCTTAAACATCCTCAACAAACTTAATACTGCCGGACTTGGGCAAGATGAGATAAAAACAATCACATCTTCACAATCAGCAATTGACAAGTACATCTTTGACCTTCAACTTAAAGGCAACAAAAAACTTCGAGAACTTCAAGCATCCGGTATTCATGTTCCGGCTGATCTACCGGCTGAATTACAAGAATTGAAGTACACCCTATCAGCATGGTTCAATTATCGCATGGCGTATTCAGGCTCAAATAAATTCTCTGGATTGTTCCATGACGGAGAGGTATGGCAGATTGACACTAACCAACTTGAACGCCATTTTGAGGCTAAAGGACTCAAAGTCTTTGTCCAGGATGAAGCACTCAAAGAATACCAGGACTATCAAACATTATGTGAAATTCTAAACAAACGCGGAATGTATCACGGCCAAGTGCGCGATAGTCCGTGGCTCAATGCCAGAATAGAAAATACATTCAATGGCTTTATAGTTCGTGGCTCATATTTCAGGAATAGAACATAAACACACCGGAGGTTTCTCAGCTTGTCCAGGACTTGCCTAAAGAGAAACCCTACCCCAAGTTTTCGCAGGCTTGGGGTTTTTATAAACTTGCAATTAGTTTTCCGTTTTCTAAGAGGGCGTTCTCGTGCAGTTCAGCCCTCTTTTTTTACCTAAAAGTGATAGCAAAAAAAGGCTCTAAAAAATAAAAAGTAGTAACAAGATTAGTAACAAAAGGCCTCATTTGTGGCTTAAAAGGCCTTTAAGCGGAGAGAGCGGGATTCGAACCCGCGATACCCTTTCAGGTATACACACTTTCCAGGCGTGCTCCTTCAACCACTCGGACACCTCTCCGGGAATGAGGGCGCAAATAAAACAATTAATTAAACGGCAACAAAGAATCAAGCAGACAATAGTTCACCTGCGAGAGAATTACCAATCATCTCCTTCACTTTTTCAGATTTATACTCGCCTAGCAGCAACATCAGTTTCGTTACGGCCGCCTCGGTAGTCATATCTGCTCCGCTGACCACACCAATCTTCAAAAGATCTTTGCTGGTTTCATAGCGACCTTGTAATACCATGCCGCCCGGACATTGTGAGATATTCACGATGATAACTCCATTGTCGATTGCGTGCTTCAATGCATCAATTAACCAGCTTGCCGTAGGCGCATTTCCAGATCCGTATGTTTCCAGAATAACAGCCTTTAGTCCGGGAGTATTCAGAATGGCTTTAACCGCAGCTTTAGAAATTCCGGGAAACAGTTTGATGATCGAAATACTAGAATCAAAGTTTTGGTGAATCTTTAAATCTCCGGAAGAATTTACCTGGCGGATGGCGGCATAATTGTAATCAATCTTAACACCTGCTTTTGCCAGCGGTGGATAGTTACCGGAATCAAACGCATCAAACTGCATGCTCTCTACTTTCTTCGAACGGTTTCCGCGCAACAACTCATAGTCAAAATAAATGCACACTTCAGGCACGACCGCCTTCCCGTCTTTCCTTGCGGAAGCAATCTCCAAAGCCGTGATAAGGTTTTCACGTGCATCCGATCTCGGTTCGCTAATCGGAAGTTGTGCCCCTGTTAGCACAACCGGTTTAGAAAGCCCTTCTAACATAAAGCTCAAGGCAGAAGCCGTATAGGCCATGGTATCGGTACCGTGTAAAATCACGAATCCATCATTGCTTTTGTAGTGATCAAAAATAATTTGCGCCAGCAACTGCCAATGCCCGGGGCTTACATTTGAAGAGTCGATGGGTGTTTCGAATGAGACAACGGTTAACTCCAGCGCCATGGTTCGCAGCGTGGGAAGATGCTCCATGATGGAAGCAAAATCAAATGGAATTAAAACTCCGTCCTGATCGTGCGTCATACCGAACGTACCGCCTGTGTATACAATCAGGATTTTTGACTTTACCTTTTCAGCGGAAGTAGTAACATGAATAGTTTTCGTGTTCATTGCGCAAAGAGCTTGAGTGCATTTTGGGTGGTGGCAGTTTTCAGTTCTTCATTGGAAATATTTTTTAACTCGGCTACCCGATTCCCGATCAAAGGAATATAAGAAGGTTCATTCCGCTTACCGCGATGCGGTGCCGGTGTAAGATAGGGGCTGTCGGTTTCCAATACAATCCTATCCAATGGAATCGAGGGCAGCACGTTTTCCATCCCTCCTTTTTTGAACGTAGCCACGCCACCAATGCCCAGGTAAAAACCAAGCTTGATCAGTTTCTCTGCCTGAACGGCATCTCCGGTAAAGCAATGAAATACACCGGTAAGTTTTCCATCCTGAAGCGTTTCAACTAATGCAATGGTTTGATCCATGCTATCGCGACAGTGAACTACAATTGGAAGGCTATATTTTTTGGCCCAACTCACCTGAATCTTAAAAGCCTCCACCTGTTGACCCCAAAACGTTTTATCCCAATACAAATCGGTACCCATCTCTCCTACGGCCGCAAATTTTCGCTTAGCCAGCCAATTCTCAACGATATATAGTTCCTTTTCAAAATCTTTGTCAACCGAACAAGGATGCAGGCCCATCATCGGAAAACAAATGGACGGGTATTTACTTTCCAATTCCAACATACCATCCACCGATGTATGATCGATGTTGGGCATATAAATTTTACCAACTCCGGCTTCTTCAGCCCGATGCATCATATCGATACGATCAACATCAAACTGTTCGGAGTAAATATGAGCGTGGGAGTCAATCCAGAAATTCATTTCAGCACATCGTCAATCGCTTTTGAAAGCATATCATTTACTGCAATATTACTAAAACCGAAGAAACCGGAAGACTTCTTTAAGGAAGCCTCCAGTTCAAAATTGTGCTGACTAACCGAATAACATACTCCCCTCTTCATCAACTGCTGTGCTAAATACTCCTGTTCGGTTTGTCCGGGAGTGGGAATAAGAATTGCCTGTTTTTCAAGTCTTGCTAAATCCATAATGGTGCTGTATCCCGAACGCGCAATGATAAGCTTTGATTGAATTATAATTTCTTCCAATCTGCTTGATTGAAGAAAATTAACGGTTGTTATGTTGCCATTCTGTTTCCAGTTGCCCTCTCCTTCAATCACTCCCCTGACAATAATGATGCTCCGGTTTTCGGGAAGTTGTTTAAAAATAATTTCTTCCAATATACTTCGCTGAGGTTCGGGGCCGGAGAGGATTATCCCCACATCATACTTTACCGGTAACGTTTTTCTGGTGAACCTGGAGAGGATGCCTACATAGGTAACAGGAAGACCCGTTTGTTTTGAGAGGTCACCGCTTAACATCAGCGCGGGGTCATCCGGAATCCAATACTGATCGAACGGTTTCAGAATTCTTTCATGAAAAAAATCGACCAGCGGCTTCAGAACTTTCCACAAACCCTGCAGTTGAATATTCAGTTGATGCCCGATAAAAATGGAAGGAACACCCTTTACCCAACAACCATAGCGATTGTCGGATATAATCAGACCAACCTGATTCAATTGAACGATTTTGCGTATTTTTTTGTACTCCTGCCTGATCGACCGTTGAATCTTAGGAAGCTGAAATAATATTGAGAGCACAAATGATCCTTGTTTAGGATAACGGATGCCGTAGGACGGTAACTCAAAAAAAGTCAGCGCGGGAAATTCCTTCCTCAACAACGCCAACGCTGAACCACTGGAAGCAACAAGTACTTCACACTTTCTTTCCAATAACGATTGAATAACCGGAATGCACCGGGTGGCATGGCCCAGCCCCCAATCCAGTGGGGCAATCAATACTCGTTTACTCATGCCGGAAGCCGTTTAAATTCGTAACCCTGTTCAAAAAAGTGATCGACAAAGCGGGGAAGCGCGAACATCAGGTTACGTTCAGCTTTCAGGCTATCGTGAAAAACAATAACCGAACCCGGCCTGGTAGCGCGAATCGAATTTCGTAAACAGGACTCAGCGGAAACATTCTTATTGTAATCGAGTGTGAGCACATCCCACATTACAATTTTATAATTCTGTAAAGCTCTTATCTGGGGGCGGGTTATTCTGCCATAAGGCGGACGAAAAAGTTTCGGGTTTCGTGTTTCGTGTTCAGAGCCTTTAAATTCGTTTTCGCATAGATTTACATTTTCGATATAACTTTCAAGTGGTGTGCTCCATCCCTTCAAATGATTAAATGTATGATTACCAATGCCATGACCATTCTCAACAATTCTTTTAAAAACTTCAGGGTGTTTTCGAACATTATCACCTATACAGAAGAAAGTTGCTTTGCAGTTGTGTTTGTGCAATGTCTCCAGAACGAAATCAGTAGGGCCAGGCACGGGGCCATCATCAAAGGTGAGAAACAATTCTTTTTGATGGGTAGGAATTCGCCAAACCAGGTTTGGGTAAAGCCAGGGGAGAAAAAATGGAACGCGAAAAATGTTCAATGTTCAAAATTCAAAATTCCTGATTCAAGTTTAGGTAAAAATCAATTCAAATAACGGAAATAAACTTTGAACTTTGAATCTCAGAATTACCCAACGCGGCAGGACAAGATTGTTATATCATCGTGGTAGCCAAGGTTTCCCTTAAATGAATCCAGGCTGACTATAATATCCTGATGGATGGTTTTTAAATCCTTAAAATAGGTTTCGGGCTTATTAAAATATTCCATCAAATAATTCAACCCAAATTCTTTTCCTTCCGCATTGGTTGTTTCAGTCAACCCATCGGTGTAACAGAATAACAGGAATTCGTCAAGACCGGTCACAAAGCCTTCGTTTAAAAAAGGCAGCGGATGCATGGCCCCTAAAACCGTGGATCCGTCTTCCAATAATTTAATTCCATCCTTCTTCGTCCATAACAAAGGCGGGTTATGACCGGAGTTCACATACACCATGGTTTTCAGGCGAATATCATAAATCGCAGCAAAGAAGGTGATAAACTTCTCCCCTTTTGTGTTCTCCATTACCTGGTAGTTCAACGCTTCTACGATGTCAGTCAGGTTTGGTGTCTGGCGTAACAACGTTCGCAGCGAAGCCTGAAAATTCGACATCATTAAAGCAGCAGGGATTCCTTTTCCGCTCACATCTGCCACGCAAAGCAGAAACTGATTTTTGTTGATGGGAATATAATCGTAATAGTCGCCACCAATCATATCGTGTGGCAGGTAACTTGCCTCTACTTTCAACAATTCGCTGTTGGGCAGTTTTTCAGGAAAAAGAAATTGCTGCACATCACTGGCAATTTCAAGTTCCTTCCGAAAGGCCTCCTGCGCCAACTGTTTTCGCGCTAACTTCTTATTTTCGATGGCAACAATAATAATATTACTGAGGGCCTGAATGAATTTAATGTTATCATCATGCAGGTCAGGCGTGCTGTTCTTTTCAAGTCCACCCACAAATACAAGCGCCAATGTATTTCCCTTGTGTGCTACCGGAATGATGATATCAAATATTGTCAGGTCACACGTTTCTTCGAATTGCTTCAGGTGTGTGATATCCTGTATAGTTTTAAAGGCCGGCAGCAGATGACTTCTATTGAATTTTTTCTTGTTACCAAAATTCACTTTGCATTCCCATTCATCATCGAGTACAAAAAGAGCCAGCTTTTCGATGTTCAGGTTCGATCGCAGGGTAAAGTTGTAAATTTTGTATAACGATTCCTCCGCCATATTACTGTTAATGGCCTGGGTAATCTCCAGCAACGCATTGAGTTGCAGTTCCTTAATTTCAAATCTGCTTTTGAGGGTCAGTTCCGACATGTGGTAAAGTTAATACTTAGGGGGCTGACTCCCCCGTTAAGATTTTTTTTATTTACTAAGTAGCGCACAAACGCTCCTAAACAAATATGCTCCGGGCCGCATGGCCCCGTATACTCATCCAGCGCTGCGCCCAATCCGCACCTGCCATTGCCAGACCAAAGATTGGCCAAGGCGCTGTCTGAGCATACTGAAATAACATTTCGCGCAATGATTAGTTAATGTTAGAGGTACAATAACAGGCTATTAGATTTTACTTTCTTCCTTTCCACTCAGGGGTTTTGAACAACGACACCAGTCCGATGCCTATTGCGTAGGGCGCATAAAAAATTTGCAAAGCTAAAAATGAGGGCCAATTCCATTGAACTTTCAGCCAGGAAGTTACCGCCCGCAGAAAAATAAATTCTGAAATTCCTTTTACCAGGAAAAGCGCCAAAACCAATACAGCATGTACCTGGTTAAGGCCTAATAAAACAAGCAGAAGAAGGGTTGAAAAATGAAAAACAAAAATGAAAACAGCCAACAACTTTGTGAATACATCCTGACTATGCTTCCACTTGCCAGCCCAGCGCAAGCGTTGCAACACAAATGCGGACAATGACGATTGTGACTGAGTGGTTACAATACTATTTTTTGAATTATTGAACCGAATCCCCGTGGGGTACCGTGCGAATGTTTTCCGCATCAGAAATTCATCATCTCCGGAAGCAATCATTTCGTTGCCTGAATAGCCTCCTGCTTCTGTAAATACTTCCGTTCGATAGGCCAGGTTGGCACCGTTACACATGGTTGGGTTTCCGAAAACTGCCGTAGCCGCACCCGTACCGACTAAGCTCGCGAATTCAAGACCTTGAATTTTTGAAAAGAGCGTTCGGTCGGGTTGGATACGCACAGGGCCAAAAACCATTTTTACCGTTTCATTTTCAAAAGCTGAATGGATGGATGCCAGCCAATCGGATCCCACCCGGCAATCGGCATCGGTAGTAACAATAATAGTTCCGTTGGCCTGCTGAACTCCTGTTGTAATTGCCGCTTTTTTACCTTGTCCGTTCGATTGAATAACAATCGTGTTGGACACACTTTTTATTTTTTCCTGAACTACCTGTACCGTTTGATCTTCCGAATGGTCATCTATAACAATAACCTCAAATCGCTCTTTTGGAAAATTTTGGCCGAGCAAATCATCGAGCAACGAGGCAATATGGTGTGCTTCATTCCGAACAGGCACAAGAACCGAAATAACATGATCAACCGGTGTATTGACCTGGTGCTTTCTATGAACAGCCTCTTGCCAACCGAGCTGCAGGCAGAAAACCATCATAGCATACAGAACAAAAATTCCGATCAGAACAAAAGCCATGGCTGCAATTTCTAAAATTCTGGCCGACTGCCTAACTTACCCGCGTGGGAAAAGTTGTTAAGGAAAAAATTATCCTGGGTCTTGATCCGGGAACGAATATCATGGGGTATGGTGTAGTTACCATCCGTGGATCAAAGGCTTCCCTCCTGCAGTTTGGCGTGATTAAGCTGGGGAAAGTAGACAGCCACGAACTTCGATTGAAAAAAATATTTGACCGTGTACTAAGCTTGATTGACGACTACCACCCTGATGAGGTAGCGTTAGAGGCGCCTTTTTTTGGTAAGAATGTTCAATCGATGTTAAAATTAGGAAGAGCGCAAGGTGTGGCCATGTCGGCAGCGCTATATCGCGAAATACCCATTGTGGAATACGCGCCAAAAAAAGTAAAGCAATCGGTAACCGGCAATGGCAATGCCTCGAAAGAACAAGTAGCCAAAATGCTGATGACCCTGCTTTCTATTAAAGAACTTCCCAAGCTGTTAGATGCCACTGATGCACTGGCGGTGGCACTCTGCCATCACTACAACAACGGGCAGGCTAAAACGAAAGTAAAATCGTGGGGCGCATTTGTGAAGGAGAATCCGGGAAGGGTGAAGTAAGCTAAAACTGAAGTTCCTTTAAATTTTTCTTCCATCCTGCCGGGTTCTTCCACTTTTTCCAAAATCCGGCCAATCGCTCTTTTTCAACCGGTTCATAAAAACCAAACCAATATAACAGCAAAGGAAAGGCGGCAATCAATGCCAGCTTTACCGGTATCCTGACCCAAACCGAAAAATCGTTAGACAAAACTGCCGGTACAAATAAAACCGAAGCCAAAAAAATCATCATTAAAATTTTTCCAATTTCATATGGAATCGGATAATGTTTTTGAGCAACCATGAAAATCACGACAAAGAAAACACATTGAACAACCACGTTTGAAAGAGCCGACCCATAAATTCCCAGGTACGGAATCAACATAATGTTAAACAGTAAGCTTAACCCGGTTACAACAAACGTGGTAATGGCGATAGAACCCGTTTTCTTTGTTATGTTTAAACCAATCAACGAAACATCTTTGAGCATTCCGAAGAAAATACCTAAAGCAACAATTGGAATAATGTTAGCCGCCTGCCGGTACACATCTTCTTTCGCCAGCACATCTACCAGCTCGAATCCAAAAAATGAAAACCCCATAACAAAAAACATGACACCGAAGCTCATGTACGTCATCACTTTTGAATAGAACCGCTTGTTGTTTGGTTCATGCATCATTTTATAGATGGTTGGCGTAAGCGCAAGCCAAACCGCGGTAATCACAAATACTTTAATGGTATTGGCCAGTTTTGCCCCCAACGAATAAACACCTGCGTCAACCAATCCATTGATGTTCGATAAGACAAACCGATCATTGAAATTAAATACATTGAGTGCCACAATTGGCAGCAGGAATGGAAAACGGAATTTCAGCATGTCAGCCAGAGCGGTTCTTTCAAATCCAACGGTGGTGTGTTGGTAAATAAACTTTGAAAGCACAATAAAGTAAACCATCACGCCCAAAATCTGGGCATAATAAACTCCCTCAAGACCCATTTGCAGGTAAACAACAAAAATGACGGTCGCAAAAATACTGGTGAATAACCGTACCAAATTGGCAGTGGTGTACAGCACTGGTTTTTCACTGAGCCGAATGAGTGAGTTTGGAGTTTGTGCAATAATTTCAAACCCTGCATTTACAATCATCAACTGAAAGACCAGGGCATACGAACCAGACTCAAATAAGATTCCTGAAAAAAATCCAGCTAGCGGAAAAAGCGTGCCAACTAAAAGGAGTGAAATAACAATGGTAACAACCAGAATGGTAAAGAAGATCGTCTTTCGCTTTTCCAGGTAGCTTTTATCCCAATACCAGCGCTCGTACGCATAACATAAACCTAACCCAAAAACCGAAATCAAAAACTGAAGGTTAGCCTCCACCAGGTTTAACACACCATAATCAGTTTCGGAGAGATACCGGCTGTTGGTATAGATGGGCACTAAAACAAAACCGGCAAGCTTTGTTGAAAACGTTCCAATGCTGTAAATAAAAGTATCCCGTACGGATGATTTGATAATTTTGAGCATCTTGGGCTACCGATCAGGATCGTTTAAAAATCTGGTAAAAATAATATAAGTTAAACATTCACGTATAGCAGATTGTAATGCGAATTGCCTTTTTTACGCCTCGAAGCATTAACCCTCTCCACCCCAGGTTACTTCACTTTCGGGAATTCTTTACGGATTTAGGAATACAACCCGACTTTATTAACCGAACTGATTACGGTGCCCGGTCAAGCCGGATCAACTGGTTAACACTCTGGTTCTTTGATCTGCATGCCATCCGGCAATGTAAACCATTAATAAAGAACTATGATATCGTTTTTATAAACGATCTCCGCTATCTCCCACTTGCGAAGCATGCGCGCAAACTCAACAAGATTGTTATTTACGACACCATCGACCACAATGTTTATTTACGATTTTACCAGTTGGAACAAAAATTCAGACTGTTCAGATTTATTAAAAAACCAATTACGGCCTTATTCAGTAGACTGGAAAAAAAATATGCTGCCTATTGCCATGAGATATTGGTGAATTCCGATTCTCTTTTCCATTACTTCAATCAGCACGCAACGATTTTGCTTTATACTTCCCCGTTCGAGAAACTATCAGGACAGAATAACCCGGAAAATAAAATTGTCTTCTTGTACCTGGGCGCTTTCACGGAAGAGAAGGGAGTTGCTGAAATCATTGACCTTCAACGAAAAACAAACCTTCCCCTTTTTATTTTTGGAGATGTGGGCGACACCTCCATCTTACACAGGATTAACAACAATCCAACCATTCGGTACAACCCAAAAATTTCGGTTATGGATTTGAAAACCGAATTGGGAAACCTTTTGAAGGACTACTTCCTGTTTGGATTCAGCCTCATCAAGGCGGCTCACTATAGTTATGCGGTACAGGAGGCAAACAAAGACATCGATTATCTGGCCATGGGCATTCCGCTGATCGGCAACCAACGAATTCCGACAAAGGAAAAAATAGACGCAGGGTGTGGTCTATTGATTGATGACCTGGAGTTAATTCAAAAGATCAATCATGTAGACACACGCAGGAAACTAATGGAAAACTGCCTTCAATACTACCAAACTAACTATGCCGCGATTCATTTTAACCAGAAACTTCAAACCCTGCTTACCCCATACCTCCCTAAGGCTTCCGAAAAACCAGGTAGTAATAATCCTTAACCCGTTTCCCTAACACGTTCTTTTCAAAAGTTCTTTTCAGTTTCGAAAGAAAACCGAAATAATAAAAGACATTATACGATGAATAGTGAGCCTGAATCTTTCCGGCAAGTTGATCAATCTCCACTCTTGTTAAGTTCACCGTTTCACCTTCTTTCTCACCTCCGGAAAAATCACTGGAATATCCCAACACAAAATATCCATCGTTCGAAAGGAAATTAATATACTTATTTACCCAGTTGGCTACAAAGGCAACATCGTGTGTGTTCGCACCACTAAACCCTCTGCAAAAAATCACATCAAATTTCTCATGAAAGATCGGCTCAAATCCATTCATTTGAACAAACCGGCACTGCGGAAAATTTACAGTAGCCTGCTGAACGGCAACATCGGAGTAATCAAGGCCGGTTACTTCAAATCCCAGCCGTCTGAACGCGTCTGAATAATATCCGGTTGCACACCCAACATCCAGCACCTTTCCATTGGGTTTTGTGAATCCTGCATTTTTCAGCCAACCGATTGTTTGCCGGGCAACTTTCATGGTCTTCTTTGCATCGTTAGAAGTCCATAAGTTTTTGCCTCCGGAAAAATAGTTGTTGTAGGTACTCCTCAGTTTCTCGGCATCCATTATTTTACTTCCTGGTTAGGATAAAGATCATGTTCGGGCTGAAGTTTGGCCGTACCTTAAACAGGAGATTACTGATGAGGATTTTAAATTTCTGGTACATCCCTTTCACCTCATTCATCTCAAAATAATTACCTGCCCAATAAAAATCTTTCACAGCAAGATTGGCACGCAATACAACCTCCAGCAATGTTTTCGGGCAAAACCAAAAAACGTGTTCTGGATTAACCGTGTAGTTATTGTTAAAAAGAATGTTTACAAAATTAATTGACCGGTTGGCGTTAGGGGTACTCACAAAGATTTTTCCGTTTTCTTTTAAAAACCGCGAATAAAATGACAGAAAACTAACCGGATCATTGACGTGTTCGATCACATCTGAAATAACCACTACATCGTAGGCTTTTGCCTTCGATTGCAGTTCCTCAACTGAATACATGGAGTATCCTTTTGCATTCAGTTGATTAATCTGATCAACCAGGATGTCCACCCCGTCAATCTGTTGAGCAACCTTTCTTATCTTATTATGCAACCAATCAGGCGAACTAAAGTCACGATCCTGGCCAATGCACCCGACATCCAGTACCACTTTGCCTGTGCACAGCTCTAAGAGAAAACTATCCTTCTCAATTCGTTTTGCCGTTTTGGCATGTTGATGAATTTCTTGCCTGGTCATCTCACATGGTTTTCAATCCGCATCGTTAATTCGTTACCCGTAACATTTTCAGGAACGCGTAACGCTATTTCATTCAATAAAGAGGAATAGAAGTTCGTTACACCGGGGTATACATCTTCATCGAAAAAACTATTATGCCAAAGTACGGTAAATACACCTCCGAATTTCTGTATCTCATCAATAAGCGCTATACACTTTTCCATGGCCGTCTCTGGAGTGTACTGTTGGTACGCAAACAAGGTAACATCCATCACATTCAATGGATACTCCCAAACATCCAACATCCTGTCTTGCTCAAAGCTGAATAACCTATACGGCCAGCAGTATGAATTACGAAATCCTTCATGTGCCGCAAATCCAAGGGTGCTGTCGTACTTCAACCCGATGCTTTCTTGTATTTCTGCGGTACGCGGATGCTCCCATAAAAGTCGGTGTTGCCTGATTCCGGTCACTCCCACCTCACTTGCCTTTTGCAATTTTTCTAAGCTGCTCTTCATGACATCGGAATTATGAACCGACTTTACCGTTCCGTGCAATCCAATCTCACAATTTTCCACCTGAAGAAAAGAAAATAACTCAATCATTCTTTTCTCATCAAAAGAGTAAGGAGCATCATGATTCTTAATCCCTTTATCTAAAAAGAAGAAAACACTTCTAAAAGCGCGATTCCTTTCTAACCTCCGAAGGTATTCGAAATTCCAGTATGGGTTATCCTTTTTAGACAGGCGCAAGTACTTCAAAAGGCCATGCACAAAAAGTTTAACATTCGAATATACAGGAAGCTTGCTTTTCTTAATTCCAACGATCTCCTTGAACTTGTACCCTAGAAAATTGTACGTATAATAATCAACCACATCAATATCGTGGGTGAGCAAAAAGCCAAACGTATGAAAGAGCTTTCGCCTTTCCAACGATACGTTATTCTTCAAGCAGAATTGACGCAACCCGTCAATTAATACCTCCATGTAGTAGTTAACAAGCGGCTTGGCAACAAAACCAAGCTTATGTTGGATTGAATCAGTATAAGAAAACCTGTTGAGCGCATCCCGTGAGGTGCGGTTCTCATATTCCTGGTAACCTGAAAGTAAATAGAAAATTGCCTTTAAAAGGTCGTGGCAAAAAACAAGGTTCCCCGAATCATCGAAAAAGAAGAACTCTTTTCGCTGCGAACATGGAAACAGAACCGGTAAACCAGAAATTTCAACTACCTCCTTCTGAACAAACTCCGTTGCGGATGAAAAGAAAATTACCCTGTTCGAAACATTTATCGAATGAGACGCGCTCTGCCTCATAAAACCTCTGATGAGATCATCCGGCAAGCAAGCATGATGCTTCAGGTGAAAGAGAACATAATCGAACTGAGCAGGTGTTAATTCACCCATGAAGTATTAAATAATTCGCGCAAAATAGCCTAATATTTTAACTCTGGAAATTACAACATTCGCCTATATTGCAACGGGCTCGGTTCAATGAAAAAAATCCTCATCCTCGTTTTCAGTAACCTCAACAAGGACGCACGCGTTTCCCGGCAAATCAATTTCCTGAAAGACCAGTACCAGGTTGATGTCGCAGGCTATGAAGCCACCCCCGATGGGTTTACCTTTTTTCCAATCAAGAGACCAAAACTCACCCTCCTGAACAAAGCGCTCGTAGGCACATTGCTTCTTTTTCGGCAATTCGAACAGGCTCTTGGTATTCTTTACAATTACAGGAGCCTGCAGACGCAACTAAATAGACAATCGTACGACCTGATTATTGCCAATGACATCGAAACGCTCCCGCTGGCCTTTCGCTTACGAAAACCATCGACAAAAATTATTTTTGATGCCCATGAATATGCACCTCGCCATTTTGAGGATAAGCTCGTTTGGAGGCTCCTGTTTCAACCGATGAATATTTTCCTTTGCAAAAAATTCATTCCGAAAAACGATGGCATGATGACCATCGGCAAAGGGCTTGCTAACGAGTATAGGAGAAATTTTCAGGTCGATCCGGTTATCATTACCAATGCCAGTCAGTTCCATCCGCTACAAGCTTCTTCAGTAAATCCAACCGCTATCCGTCTTGTCCATCATGGCATTGCCACACCCTCGCGTAGGTTGGAGTTGATGATTGAAATGATGGCGTACCTGGATGACCGCTTCACCTTAGATATGTACTTACTTTCGGAAGGATTCAGCGCAAAAAAAACAATCCAATATCCTAAAGAACTGAAACGACTGGCCGCCAAAACAAACCGCGTTAATATCTTACCACCCATTAAGCGAGAACTTATTGTTTCCACCATTAATCAATACGACATCGGAGTATTCCTCATTCCGCCTGTTAATTTTAACTATGCTAACACGTTGCCAAATAAGTTTTTTGATTTTATCCAGGCGCGCCTGGCCATTGCCGTAGGACCTACACCCGAAATGGCCGCGATTGTGAACGAATACAACATGGGTGTTGTGTCGGATGATTTCAGTCCTGAAAGTTTGGCGGAAAAAATTAAGGTGCTAAGTAATGAACGTATTCAAACCTTTAAATCCAATACTGAAAAAGCAGCCCGCGAATTAAGTGCTGAATCGAATAAACAGAAACTGAACGATTTGGTTAAAGCTCTACTTACTTAGAGGAGTGATGTAAGCTGGCCGGTAATTGCTTTTCTCGAATACAGTTCATTGCCTAACCCTTCCGAAGTTTTCAAGTTCCCTTTCCATTGCGTAAATAATCGCATCAGTTCAACTTTCATTTCGGCAAGATTAGCGGAAGAAATCATTCTCCCCGATTTTGTTTTGTTCAGCAAGTCAGCCGCATCGCCATCGACAGGGCCAACCGCCAGTATAGGCAACCCTGTTGCCAGGTATTCAAACAATTTTCCGGGCATGTATCCTTCAGCGTCTTTATAGCCGGTTAAAATTAAAACCACTACAGCACTTGACGCATAGATGCTCATTAATTCGTGATGCGATACAGGAGGCGTAAAAATAGTTAATGCTGAAAGGGTCTTGTCTGACTGTACAAATTCTTTGAATGCCGGGTGAACCGATCCTACAAATTCAACCTGCAGCAAATTCCTGACTTCTTCTTGTTCTTGACATACCGCAGCAATGGCTTGCATGAATGGCCTTGGATCACATTTCTCGTTCACGGTACCAACATGACGAATGAGAAACTTATCGTGCTTTATTATAGTAAAATCACGAAAGTCTTCATCATCATACCCATTTGTCAGCAGGTTAACACGCCTTCCTGAAATTCTTTCAAATTGCTTTACATAGAATGGCGTAATGGTAATAATCTCATCAGCCGTTTGCAAAACTCTTTTCTCAAGTCGCTTATGAAAGTGTCGCGTAATCGATCCTACGTGCAAACTATCTAAAAGACCCCACTCACTCCACGGATCGCGAAAGTCGGCCAGCCATTTCAGCGAAGGATTTTTCTTCTTTAAGTTCAATCCAATTAAATGAACGCTATGAGGCGGCCCTGTTGTAATAAGCGTGCTGATGTGATTTTTCTTCAGGTATTCATTCAAAAACCGAACGGAAGGCTTGACCCAAAACACCCGAGGATCAGGAATAAAGAAATTACCCCGAATCCAAATACTGAGTTTTTGAAAAAAAGAAATCTGGTTGCTCTCCGGAACAAACGCGTTTGATTTCTTCTTGCCCGAAAATTTATTGAATAGCGAGTAAGGCTCCCAAATCGGAAAGCGAATGATCTCGGCCTCGGGCGGAACATCTTTCAGAAGGGACTCATCTTTTGTATCAAACGATGGGTTATCCGGAGTAAACACATAAGGCTTCCATCCGAATGATGGCAAGTACTTCACAAACTTTAGCCAGCGTTGCACTCCGCTTCCACCACTGGGCGGCCAATAGTAGGCGATCACTAAAACCTTATTGGTGGGCATATAGGAAGTTTAGGGTTTAGGGTTTAGGGTTTAGGGTTTAGGGTTTAGGGTTTAAGGTTTAAGGTTCAAGGTTCAAGGTTTAAGGTTTAAGGTTCAAGGTTTAAGGTTTAAGGTTTAAGGTTTAAAATTAATTTTGAATGAAATCAATCATCAGGTTGAGTTGATCGGGGTTAAACCACTTGATTTCTTCATCGCGCTTAAACCACGTTAGCTGGCGCTTGGCATACCGCCTGGAATTTCGTTTGAGTAATCGCACAGCCTCTTCTTTGCCGTATTGTCCACCGAGATACTCAAAAATTTCGCGATAGCCAACCGTTTGAAGTGCATTCAGATGCCTGACATTATAAAACTTCTGAGCTTCATCAAACAGGCCTTTCTGAATCATATGATCCATCCGGTTATCAATCCGATCATACAAGGTTGCCCGATCCAACTCCAGCCCGATTTTTACAACCTGAAATGGAAGGTTCTTTTTTACGGCTGTCTGAAACGAAGCAATTGAATGGCCTGTTGCCAACGTTACCTCCAGCGCCCGCATCAGTCTGACGGGGTTTTTCTGATCCATCTTCCGGAAATACTCCGGGTCCAGTTCGCGCATTTTATTTTGAAGCCACAACAATCCTTTGGCTTCAAACTCTTCAATCAACTGATCCCTGATACCATCGGGTACCTCCGGAATATCATCAAAACCTTCGAGCAGCGATTTAATATACAGACCCGATCCACCGCATAAAATAAGACAATCATACTTTTCAAATAAATGCATAATCAACTGAAGGGCTTCCACTCCAAACCGGGCGGCATCGTAATTATCGTGAATGGAATGGGTATTGATAAAGTGATGCCGAACTTCCTGAAGTTCTTGCTGCGATGGTTTGGCCGTGCCAATTTCTAACTCCTTGTAAATCTGGCGCGAATCTGCCGAAACGATTTCGGTGGCAAAATGCTTTGCAAGATTAATGGCCACGCTCGTTTTTCCAACGGCCGTAGGCCCAACGATCACAATAAGCTTCTTGTTGGAAAAATCCATCCGTCAAAAATACGATATATATGCGCTTACAGCGCAAGTCTTCTAATTTCTACAATGCTCTTGCGTAGGCAGGTTCAGTATGACCGCGAATAACCAAGTTGATTTATAAAAAATCCTCGGTCTGTGTCTCACAGACAGAAAAGGAACATGCCAATGGTCTGTGGAACATAGACCATGGAGGTGAATTTCATTCTTTGTTTAAACCGCTGGGCTTTCAGTCCATAGTGGTTTAGTTATCGTGCAAAGAAAAATCGTGAATCGTAAATCGTAAATCACAAATTCAAAGTATCTTGCGCCCGTTGACGGAACGATGACTATGATTAAATACACCACTGCCTTCCTGACTAAATTAGAAGATCTTATTTCCGAATCTGACTATGTATTGCGTTACGAGAAGGGCAATTTCAAATCGGGGTACTGCCTGTTAAAGGAACAGAAGATTATGATTGTCAATAAGTTCTACACCACCGAAGGTAAAATCAATGCCCTGCTGGATATCTTGAGAAGCACTACGCTGGATCAGACACGGTTTACAGAGAAGAGCAAAGCACTTTACGAAGAACTCAACCAAACTGAAATTAAAGCTTGAAGGTAACGTTCCTGGGCACCGGCACTTCCCAGGGTGTACCCGTCATCGGCTGCACCTGTGCAGTGTGTCGTTCGCTCGATTACCGCGATAAACGCCTCCGCTCTTCCATTCACATCGATGTAAACGGACAAAGTCTCGTGATCGATACTGGCCCCGATTTTCGTCAGCAGATGCTACGCGAGAATATCAACAGGCTTGATGCGGTAATTCTTACCCATGCGCACCGTGATCATACGGCCGGATTGGATGACGTGCGGGCTTACAATTTTCTTCAACACCAGGCGATGCCTGTGTACGGTACCACAGAAACCCTTCGTCAAATCAGGGAAGACTTCGCGTATATTTTCAATCCTGACGGATACCCCGGCCTGCCCAAACTTGACCTTCGCACCATTTCTGAAAACGCGTTCACCATCAAGGATACCACCCTTACTCCCTTACCTGTACTCCATTTAAGATTACCGGTACTTGGGTTCCGCATCGGAAATTTCAGTTACATCACCGATGCCAATGTAATTCCTGATGATACGTATGAAAAATTAAGAGACACCAAAGTTCTGGTACTGAATGCGCTTCAAAAGGAAGAACACGTCTCCCACTTTAATTTAAAAGAAGCCATTGAAGTCGTAAAGAAGATCAATCCAGAGAAAGCATATTTTACACACATTAGCCATAAGATGGGATTACATGGAGCGGTAAGTAAAGAGCTGCCGAAAAATATTTCATTAGCGGCTGACGGACTTCAAATAGTCTTAAGTCCGTAGTCATAAGTCTTGAGTATTGCTGTAACTTTCAATTCAAAACTTAAGACTTAGGACTCAATACTCAGGACTACTAAAATGCACAACAACTATTACTTCCTCCGGCAACTTTCAGCAGAGCTTGAAAAACGAATTTCGGGCGCTGTGGTGTCGGAATGTTTTAGTCAAAGTAAAGATGAACTCATCATCAGGTTGGAAACTTCTTCAAAACCATTTTTTATCCGTGCCAGTCTCCAATCTGAATTTTGCTGTTTGTCCTTCCCCAGTGATTTTAACCGGGCCAGAAAAAATTCGGTTGACCTTTTCGAAGCACTGATCGGCCTGCGGGTAATACGCATAACCCAATTCAATAACGAAAGAAGTTTGGCAATTGAATTTAACGAGGAAACCACCCTGCTGTTTAAAATGCACGGAAACAGAGCCAACCTTGTTCTTTTTGAAAAGCAAATGCCTACCGCTCTTTTTCGGAATCACCTCGTGGCCGATGAATCCATCGACCTGCATCACCTTCATCGCACCATCGACTGGAGTTACGAAGCATTCGAATCAACCATCAACGACCTCCCAAAACTATATTTTACATTCGGCAAGGCAATCTGGAACTTTCTGGAACGAAATAATTTTCAAGAAAAATCCATTATCGAAAAATGGCAAGCCATTCAGGATTTGCAGAATTACTTAAAGAAACCAACCTGTTACCTTGCTGAAGTAGAAGGAAAACTTCTTCTTTCCCTTTTTCCGGATGGTGAAATCCGGCAGCAATTCAAAGACCCTGTGGAGGCGAGCAACGAATTTTTTATTCAGCACACCGTTTTCTCGGCATTTTTCCAGGAGAAAAAAGAAGTGCTTACCCGGTTAACCACCAAACTTCACAACGGTTTCAGTTATCTTATTAAAGCAAACCAGAAAAAGAAAGAGATTGAAAAAGACACCCACTACAAGGTGTGGGCCGATGTACTGATGGCGAATCTTCACCAGGTGAAGCCGGGCAGTGAAATTGTTTCCCTTCCTGATTTCTACGATGAGAACAAACCAATCGAAATAAAACTAAAGAAAGACCTGTCGGCTCAAAAAAATGCAGAAGTTTTTTACCGGAAGTCGAAGAACCGGCAAATTGAAATACAGAAACTTTCCGAAGCAATCGCCTCCAAACAAGTAGAAATCAGCGACCTGCAGCAGAAAATTACAGCCCTTGAAAAAACTGCCGACTTAAAAACCCTTCGAAGCTTCATTGTTTCAGCGGGCCTCTCAAAAGAGATTGGCAAAAAAGAAGCCCCGCTACCCTACCATGAGGTAGAATACAATGGGTTTAAAATATGGATTGGTAAAAACGCGCAACACAACGACACCCTTACCCTCAAGCACACCTTTAAGGAAGACTTGTGGTTGCACGCGAAAGACGTACCCGGATCGCACGTGGTTGTCAAGTACCAGGCCGGAAAAAAAATTCCGAAAGATGTTATTGAACGGGCTGCTCAACTGGCAGCATACCATTCAAAAAGAAAAACCGAATCGCTTTGCCCTGTTGCCTACACCCTAAAAAAGTATGTACGAAAGCGGAAGGGCGACCCGGCCGGTGCGGTAGTGGTAGAGCGTGAAAAGGTAATGTTGGTAGAACCGATTAAGAATTAAGAATTAAGAATTAAGAATTAAGAATTAAGAATTAAGAATTAAGAATTAAGAATTAAGAATTAAGAATTAAGAATTAAGAATTAAGAATGGAAAATTGAGCATTTGAGATTCTCTCACTCACCATTCACCATGCTAAATTATTTTACTACGTTAATCTTCACCGCATTGGTACGCTGCCGTTCCTGAATAGGCATGCTGGCCAGGGTAATAAAGATATCTCCGCTTTTTACATGCCCCTCCTGCTTCAAGATAGCTTCCACATCGGCAATGGTCTCGTCTGTAGAGTTTACTTTATCGTAATAATATGCCCGGGCACCCCAAACAAGATTGATCTGGGTGAGAATGGTTTTATTGCCAGTGAAAACAAAAATATTACAGTTCGGCCGGTGTGACGATGACTTAAACGCGGTGTAACCAGAGGCTGTCATTCCAACAATAGCCTTGGCCCCAACATCTTTTGCCAGTTTACATGCCGACAACACAAGACTGTCGTTAATGTAAATTGGTGACTGAGGGTCAACCTCATGGAAGTGGTAGTACATTTTCGGGTTCTTTTCAACCGAGCTAATGGTGCGCACCATACTGCGGATCACTTCAATCGGATATTTTCCGGCTGCCGTCTCAGCCGAAAGCATCACCGCATCGGCACCGTCCATTACCGCGTTGGCCACATCGTTGGTTTCGGCACGCGTAGGTCTCGGGTTTTCAATCATGCTCTCCATCATTTGGGTAGCCACAATCACCGGCTTCGATGCCTGATTGCATTTCTCCACCAGCATTTTCTGAACCATGGGAACTTCCTCCAGCCAGATTTCAACACCCAAATCACCACGGGCAACCATCACTGCATCCGTCACCGAAATAATTTCATCGATGTTGCTTAAGGCCTCAGGCTTTTCAATTTTAGCAACAATTCGTGAGGTCGCTTTCCGATCGTTAATGATCTTCCGCAACGTTTCAATATCAGAGGCCTTGCGCACAAACGAAAGGGCAATCCAGTCAAGATTGTTTTTTAATCCTAATTCAAGATCCTTCAAATCTTTTTCCGTAAGCGAAGGTGCCGTTACCTTCGAGTACGGAAGATTAATTCCTTTTCTAGACTTCAGGGAGCCACCGTAAATTACTTCGGTCACTACATCAATATCGCGTACCTCAGTTATCTTCAGTTCTAGCTTACCGTCATCAATCAGTATCATGTCGCCTACCTTTACATCGTTAGGCAAATTCTTGTACGAAGTGCTGGCAATTTCACGGTTACCCAATAATTCACGGGTGGTGATAATAAACGTCTGACCGCGCTCAATCACAACATCAGGTTCCATTTCCTGTATCCTGATTTTAGGACCTTGCAAATCAAGCAGGAGCGCGACCGAACTGTTCATGTCCTTATTGATCTCCCGCACATTATCAATTACTTTTTGGTGATCGCTGTGCGTGCCATGTGAAAAATTCAATCGAAATACATCCACACCTTCCTTCACCAGGGCACGCAGCATTTCTTTTGTGTTAGAAGCCGGTCCAACGGTGGCAACAATTTTTGTCTTATTGTAAGAAACTTTCTCAGTCATACAGGTAATTCCTTTGTTAAAAAATAAAGTTTGATTTTGACTTCAATCCGTCTAGTGGGATTTCGGTGGTTAGCTCAATGGAGGGTATTTGTTTGAGTTGCTGAAGGAGCGCATCGCGCTGGTTTGAGTCGTCCATTTGAACCAAAAGTATAAAATCAAATTGACGAAATTCAGGCACAAGAAAATACTTTCCTGTGTCGGAATCCACAGGTTTGTTTTTAAACAATTTCAATCGATTGAGGCGGGTATCATGCGCATAAAAAGAAAATTTCCTTTCCTCGTTATTCTTAAAGCCAACCACCAGGTCGGCCTGTCGGATCAGGTGCAAACCCAGTTTCTGGTTGAACTCCCAGGCCAACCGGTAACCCTTCACAGACGACCGGATACCGATTAACTCGAAATCATATTCATAATCAATAACCAGCTTGCTTTTCTTCATTTTCAACCCGAAATACCCTGATTTTACTCGAAGCCACCAAGTTTAAAAAAGGTTTGCCAATATTGCATGAAATATCTTTCTTTGCACTGATTTTTAAATACTAAAACTGTAAAAACATGTCTGAAATCGCACAAAAAGTAAAACAGATCATCATCGATAAACTCGGTGTAGAAGAATCTGAAGTTACTCCTGAAGCAAGCTTTACTAACGACCTTGGCGCTGACTCTTTGGATACCGTAGAGTTAATTATGGAATTTGAGAAGGAATTTAACCTTTCTATTCCTGACGATCAGGCTGAAAACATCTCAACTGTTGGCCAGGCCATTTCGTACCTGGAACAAAATGTGAAGAAATAATCTCGTCTAATATTTTCTTTTCTCATCGATCTACTGAAGCATGGTTTTAAAGCGCGTAGTAGTTACAGGGCTTGGTGCACTCACCCCAATCGGAAATACCCTCCAGGATTACTGGAACGGGTTAAAGAATGGAACCAGTGGTGCTGCACCCATTACCAAGTTTGACGCCACGCTCTTCAAAACAAAGTTTGCCTGCGAAGTGAAGAACTTCGACATCGGAAACTTTATGGATCGCAAGGAGGCCCGCAAAATGGACCCCTTCGCTCAGTATGCTATGATTGTAGCCGATGAGGCCATTAAAGACTCCAACCTCCCGCTACAGGAATTAAACCCACATCGCGTTGGCGTGATCTGGGGTTCTGGTATCGGGGGGTTATGGACTTTTCAGGAAGAGGTAAAGTCATATGCGAAAGGCGATGGTACCCCACGCTTTAACCCCTTCTTTATTCCAAAAATGATTCCCGATTTAAGTGCGGGTCATATCTCCATTAAGTATGGGTTTCGCGGCCCTAACTTTGTAACCGTATCCGCGTGCGCCTCTTCTACCAATGCCATCTATGATGCATTAACCTACATTCGATTAGGAAAGGCTGATGTGATCGTATCTGGCGGATCAGAAGCGGCAGTTACGGAAGCAGGGATGGGCGGATTCAACGCCATGAAAGCGCTTTCTGAACGTAACGATTCACCGGAAACCGCTTCAAGGCCATACGACAAAGATCGTGATGGTTTTGTACTGGGTGAAGGAGCCGGTGCGCTTATCCTGGAAGAATATGAGCACGCTAAAAAACGCGGAGCTAAAATTTACTGTGAGGTAATCGGTGGCGGAATGTCAGCCGATGCATACCATATCACAGCGCCTCATCCGGACGGTGAAGGCATTACCCAAGTAATGATCAACGCCCTGGACGATGCCGGAATTAAACCTGCAGATGTTGATTACGTCAACACGCACGGTACCTCCACCCCATTGGGTGACATTGGAGAAATCAGAGCCATCCAAAAAGTATTTGGTGAACATGCCTTTAACATGAACATCAGTTCTACTAAATCCATGACAGGCCACCTGCTGGGAGCTGCCGGTAGCATTGAGGCGATCGCCTGTATCCTGGCGCTTACAGAAGGTGTGGTTCCACCTACCATCAACCACTTTACCGATGATGACGGGCTCGACCCAAAATTGAACCTGACTTTCAACAAGGCACAAAAACGCGATGTAAGGATTGCCCTGAGCAATACCTTTGGTTTTGGCGGGCATAACGCTTCTATTCTTCTTAAAAAAGTTAACGGGTAAATTGCCTACTGCCTACTGCCTATTGCCCACTGCTTACTGTTGACTGATTTTACTACCTTAGCAACAGAATCAACTCTTGCAGATAAAACTGAATGTGGCGCTTACTGAAACTTCCCAAGAAGACTTCTCAGAGTACTGATAAAAAAATCATTTCAGCGATTCAAACAATTGCGGGGTTTACCCCAAAAAACCTGGAGTTGTACCGACTTGCCACGTTGCACAGCTCAGCGTCAAAAGGTGACCAAAACGGCTTTAAAGAAAGCAATGAACGCCTGGAGTATTTAGGCGATGCCATCCTGGGGGCAGCCGTGGCCGATTTCCTGTTCAAAAAATTTCCTTATAAAGACGAAGGCTTCCTTACAGAAATGCGTTCGCGTATTGTGAACCGCGAATCATTAAATCTGCTGGCACGCAAAATTGGCATCGGAAGCATTGTTCAGTTTGATCAGAAGAACGTTCAACTTCAACAAGTAATTTTAGGAAATACATTAGAGGCTATTGTTGGCGCGGTGTACCTCGATCGCGGTTACCTGAACTGCAAAAAGTTTGTGGTAACAAAATTAATTGCCCCTAACTTCGACCTGGATGAACTTATCCACTCCAACTCAAACTATAAGAGCAAACTAATTGAATGGGGTCAGCGCGAAGGCAAGGAAGTGCGTTTTGAAATTGTAAGCGTTCAGAAAGGAAAACTCCATAAAGAATTTACAGCCCAGGTATTTGTCAGCAACGAAGCGGCAGGCACAGGGTATGGTAACAGTAAGAAAAAAGCAGAACAGGACGCAGCCTACAAAACCTGCGAGAAACTCAACATCGTTCAACGATTGAACGTTGCAAGTTAGAGAGAATTGCCATGCCTGAAACAACGCAACCCACCCTGAAAATCGCTGGTGCAACACTCAATCAAACTCCGGTTGACTGGCAAGGCAATACACAAAATATTATCTCCGCTCTGCAACAAGCCCGTCATGAGCAGGTGAAAATTCTGTGCTTCCCTGAATTGTGCATTACAGGGTACGGTTGTGAAGATCTTTTCCTGAGCGACTGGCTTTCTGAAAAAGCGTGGGAAGAGTTAAACAACATTAAACCACACTGCAAAAACATTGTTGCCTGCATAGGGTTGCCCATTCGAATGGACGGCCTCACCTACAATGGTGTATGCGTTATCAGTAACGAGGACATTCTGGGCATAACACTCAAGCAAAATCTTGCCAAAGATGGTATCCACTATGAGCCCCGTTGGTTTGAGGAATGGGAGCCCGGAAAAATAGTAGAATACCGGGCTGAAAAAATTCTTGTTGGAGACCTCACGTATGAAACAGAAGGCGTCACCTTTGGCTTTGAAATTTGTGAAGATGCCTGGATTAAGAAAAGACCGGGGGCCAGTCTGAAGCAACGGGGCGTTGATCTCATCCTGAACCCCAGCGCCAGTCATTTTGCTTCCGAAAAAAGTATCATCCGCGAAAAATTAGTAACTGATAGCTCCACTCTTTTCAACTGTGCATACCTCTACGTCAATCTCTTGGGGAATGAAGCTGGAAGAATTATTTACGATGGCGATATTCTGCTGGCGAAAGATGGAAAACTGCTGGCACAAAATAACAGACTATCGTTCGAACCCTTCAACCTGCTCGTGTATGAAATCAACTTCTTGTCATCAGGCAATAAGCCGCTTCCCTTTACGGATGGAAAAGAAAAGTTTGAAGAATTAGCACGCGCAGCATCATTGGCCCTTTACGATTACCTGAGAAAAAGTAAATCGAAAGGGTTTGTGCTCTCCCTCAGTGGCGGAGCTGACTCCTCCATGTGCGCGGTACTCGTTGCTGAAATGATTAGCCGGGCCGGTAAACAATTGGGGTGGAAAGGGTTTTGTGAAAGCGTTGGACTTCCTTCATCAGAAATAACCAGTGCAGCAACCGCAACCCAAAAACTACTCACTACTGTTTATCAGGCTTCCAAAAATTCTTCCGACATAACGCTGAAGGCAGCACAACAACTGGCTGTATCGATTGGTGCAGAATTTCACCATTGGAGTATTCAGCAGGAGGTGGATAGTTACACTCAAAAAATTGAAACTGCTATAGGAAGAAAAACAAGTTGGGAGACAGACGATGTTAGCCTGCAAAATATCCAGGCTCGTACACGCTCCCCTATAGTGTGGATGCTGGCGAATATCAAACAGGCTATTCTATTAACGACTTCCAACAGAAGCGAAGGCGATGTTGGCTATGCCACCATGGATGGCGATACGAGCGGAAGCCTGGCTCCGATTGCCGGCCTTGATAAAATATTTATTCTGAAATGGCTGAAATGGGCGGAAGTTACCCTCGGATACACCGGCCTACATGCAGTTAACACCCTTCAACCAACGGCCGAGTTGCGACCGGTTGAACGTCATCAAACAGATGAAGCCGACCTGATGCCCTACGCTGTGCTAAAAGAAATTGAACAATACGCCATCCTGCAGCGAAAGTCGCCCGTTCAGGTGTTTGATGTCATGAAAGAAAATTATACCGATACGACCAAACTAAAAGCACACATCCGAAAATTCTTTAGACTTTGGAGCATGAACCAATGGAAACGCGAACGACTCGCGCCTTCATTTCATTTGGATGAGTTGAATGTCGACCCCCGCACCTGGTGCAGGTTCCCGATTCTTTCTGCCGGTTTCTCAGAAGAACTCGATCAGCTCGATTCACGGTAACGGATAATTTTCCAAACCTTGAACTTTAAACCCCGAACCGACTATATTGCGACCTTAAATTTTCAGTTATGCTTAGTTACATCATTTGGAATGCGAGCCCAGATATTTTTACCCTGCCCATTCCATTTCTCGATAAAGAACTCACCCTGCGCTGGTACGGCCTTTTGTTTGCTTCAGGTTTTTTAATAAGCCAGCAGATTTTGTATTACATCTTTAAAAAAGAAGGCAAGCCTGAAAAAGATGTGGACACCCTTACCATTTACATGGTAATCGCAACAGTCATTGGCGCGCGACTCGGGCACGTTCTCTTTTATGAACCGGAACGATATTTTGCAAACCCGATTGACATCTTTAAAATTTGGGAAGGCGGCCTGGCCAGCCACGGTGCTGCAGTGGGTATATTATTCGCCCTTTGGTTATATAGCCGGAAGAAAAAGCCTGGCCAATCGTATTTACAAACCCTTGATCGCATCGTCATCCTGGTTGCCTTAACAGGCGCGCTCATCCGTTTTGGAAATTTTATGAACTCCGAGATTATCGGAAAAGAAACGCATTCAAATTATGGAGTGGTGTTCGCCCGGAATGTATCTGAAATTTTAAAAAGTGATGGTGCAGTTAAAGAAGTAAGCTACGTTCAGGTTGATTCGGCCTCTAACCAGGAAGGCTATCGTCCGATAAAAATCTTATTGGAATTTGATGGTCAGGGTCCGGGAAGTTACAATGAATATGCCCAGTACATCGAAGGAAGAGTTAATTCATCGCTTTCCTATAGTCCGTATGTACGAGAACATATTGACCAGCCCGGATATGTTCAGTACAAGGTCAGTCAGGATGAAAACCAAAAGTATTACGGAATTGTCAGCACGTATGCCATTCCGCGGCACCCGGCCCAATTGTACGAATCCATTTCATGCCTTTTCCTTTTTGCCTTTCTGTTGTGGCTCTGGACAAAGAGTAAAGAAAAACTTCCTGAAGGAAGACTCTTCGGAATTTTCCTTATTGTTTGTTTCGGATTGAGATTCGTTTACGAGTTCCTGAAAGTGAATCAGGTTGATTTCGAAAACAGCCTGCCGCTGAATATGGGACAATTTCTAAGTATTCCGTTAGTTCTGGCAGGTATTTTTATTCTGATCCGTTCTTACCGTAAGGCAAACGTTTAGAATCAGTCCAGGAATTGATTTTAACAGGAAGGGATGCTGGCCATTATTGTTGGAGTTTTATTTTCAATTACACCCCCGGAAAACCCGGGGGTATTTGAACTACACGCAGATACTCTCAAACGGTCAGGCCGGAACCGCACTACGTTAACCGACAGTGTTAAAACGTACGTTGCTATTAATCGGATTATCATCATTGGCAACAAGCTTACCCGTAATTCGATTATTCAGCGCGAACTATCTTTTAAGAAGGGTGTTGTTGTTAGTCTGGGTGACTTACAGTACTTCATCGAAAAAGATCAACGTAAGCTTTATAACCTCAGAATATTTAATACAGCCACCATTAAACCAATTGATCTTGGTAATGGCCTACTTGACTTGCTTATAGAAGTGCAGGAACGATGGTATACGTTTCCAGTACCCATCTTTCAGCTTTCTGACAGAAACTTTAACGAGTGGTGGGAGAACTACAACCACGATTTCAGCC
>JBAQPU010000001.1:0-18340 GCA_049306095.1 Cyclobacteriaceae bacterium | reverse complement strand
GGTTATTGTAGATCACGAAATTTTTTACCCACGTTTTTCCGTCATCATAGCTGATGCGTAACGTCAGGTTATTTCGTTTCTTTTCATCGGCTGCATTGCAAAATGCCAGAATGTTTTTTCCTTTTTTGTTACCAAGGGTTAAAATGGTACCCTGGCAAACCGGGTCGGGAAGGTTGCGATCGAAATAGGTGCTATCCCAGCTTTGACCACCGTTGCCGCTAATAGCTACGATTCGGGCGCGCACATCTCCTTTTTGGTTGCGACTGTTAAACATCAGTCGGCCGCCACTGATTTCAGCTGCTATTGATTCGTTGCTCCCGGGTATATTCAGGTTATCGCTTATGTGAAATGTTTTGCCGTGATCGTCTGTATAAAATCCATGGGCCACATAATCCGTAGCATCTCTCTTCGGATCGCCAACAGAATGATTGGCCGCCACATATATTCTGCCTCTGTACTGGCCGGTTTGAAACTGCATGGCATGACCGGGTGTGTTGGCATAACTTCTCCACGCTTCAGTAAAATTATAAGTCGCGTTGGCCTGTATATTCAAAGGCTTATGTGTTTGTGTTGTGATGTTAACCGGATCGCCCCAGGTAGCACCACCATCAATAGAGGTTTTATACCACACTTCCCGAAGCCCGTTTCCCTTTCTCACTTCATTCTCGTGGTTGTTTCCGGTGTTATAGAAAAGAAAAATTCTTCCTTGCGGATAGGTAGGATCGGTAAGATCGACAACCGGAGCGGGGTTGCCAGCCTGCAACACATCGTAATCTACCACGGTTTGCAGCGCGCCCCAGGTTTTTCCTTTATCGCTGCTGCGTTTCAACACAATATTAACATCGCCATAATCACCCGAGCCATGCACCCTGCCCTCTGCAAATGCCAGCAAATGCCCATTGGGCAAATCAATAATGGCGGGAATGCGATAACTCTTGTGGCCTTCGTTTCCGGAAATAAATACGGCTGTGCTTTTCTGCTGTGCCCATACCGGAGCAATCATTGAAAGAACAATGATGCCGCTAAGCAATAGCTTTTTAATCTTACTCATACTGAGATTCATTTTATTGTACGCTCAACAAAGTCATTCATGTTAGGTTTCAGAAACAACAGTTGAATAATCAGTGCCACGGCAACAATGCCTGCGAGCATGGCAAAGTCGCTTCCTAAGTTTCCCGCATCGGTTGATTTGCCCAGCAAGTCAGTTATAAATGCTCCTGCAAAAACTCCCACCATATTCATCAATCCATACGCTGTTGCCCTGTACTTGTTTGAAACAAACTGACAAAGGATCGGCATATTGTTCGCATCGAACATTCCAAATCCAAACCCAAAACAAAATGCTGCGCCAATCACGGCAAACAACGAATGGCCAAAGCCGATGAACATTAATGCAGGAATGGTTAAGCCCAACCCTATAGCGCTGGTGTAAATTCTTCCGCGCAAATTTTTCTGCACCCATCGATCTGATAAGATACCCCCGAAAATGACACCGATAAAGGAGGAAGCGGCAATGGTAATGGTTGACAACGGACCGGCTTGTGTCATATCAATATTCAGGTTTTCAGCAAACAAGGTTGGCAACCAATTTTTTACTCCCCAACCTGGCAGGCTTGGAATGGCGAAGTAGAAAAGGATGATCCAGAAGGAAATGTTGGAAAATAAAACTGCAAGCCCTTTGAACAAGGATGTTTTGGTTTTTACAGCTTCAGGTGCTGTATCTGCATTTCGTTTCTCCTTCAGAAGGAAAATCAATACGGCAGAATAAACAATACCAATGACACCAAATAAATGAAAGGTTTGCTGCCACGAAAACTCAGAAGCAATAGTAGCACCAAAACCACCCAATGCCTGGCCCATGTATAAACCGGTCATGTGTATACCCACTGCCAGCGATCTTGTTTTATCGGAATGATAATCGGCAATGAGTGATAAGCCTGCGGGTATATACAACGCTTCGCTTACACCCATTATGGCACGCAACCAATAGAGTTGAGTAAACGTGGTGGAATAGCCCATCATAAACGTAACACCACTCCACACAAACAGACTCCCCACGATAATCCATTTCCGGTTTATCCTGTCGGCAATAATACCGGATACCGGACTCATGAAGCCGTAAATCCAAAGGAAGATAGCCATGAGATAACCGAAGTTTGCAGCCAGTTGTAGCTCTGCAATATCCACCTGCATGGAAGGCCGCATGGTAGAAAGCATTTGCCTGTCCATATAATTGAGCAGTGCAACTACCCACAAGAGGCCAACGACTAACCATGGATATTTTTTTGAGTTCGTCATTTAAAATTAATGTTACACGTATTTGTCAGTTTTCGACAAGCTCAAACTGACAATTTCAAAGAATTTGAGCCGTAAGACCGCTTAATACTTCCGTTAACAGTGGTCAGACGGCTTTTCATGTTTAGATATAGAAGCAGCATCTAACTGACAATTTCATTATTTGTATATAGAATCGCCTTTATTTAGAAGACACCCTTCCAACCCATATTTGAGCCGTACGTACGCCCGCTCTTATCTCACCGCTGGGAATAATTACTTCACTCCCCCACTTTACTGCCGTAGTGGTTACGGCAACATCGTACGGAATAGCACCCAGTGGAAACCACGAATCATTACCGAAATTGTATGCCAGTATTTCTTTACCGAACCCTGGATGATTCTCTTGCAGTTTATTTTTCTGTTGAATCAGTTCCTGCTTTTTAGATTCGTTCTGCTCTGTACTAATGGCTGCGATTAATTTTTCAACCCGGTTAAAGGTTTCGGCCTTATCTCCTCCAAACAACAAAATATGGTTTTCTGATACAACCCCTGTTCCTGCGCATACGGCATAGGGCAGCGGACTTTCTATGCGCCATTCGCCCGAATCAGAATTGTATCTATAAACGCTGGAATAAATTGTGCTGACACCCGAATTGTTTTTTTTCCTCCCGCCAACGACATAAATATGTGTTGGCTTGCTTTCAGTATACGCAACGGCAACTGCATGCGAAACCGGTTGAGGTAATGGAGTTAGTGTTTGCCAAATCGAAGCTGGTTTAAGTATATCCAATGCCAGTACGCTGGAAGTGGTGCCTTCGGTTGTTTCACCACCAAGTAAAACTATTTTATTACCAAGTTGAACCAGCGATGCATTGGTAACACCGTAAGGCAAATCAGGTAAAGGTGTGATATTGATTTTTTTAGTTGTAGCATTCCACCGGATGAGGAGTACTTTATTGCTCAGGCCGGTTTCACTTTCACCGCCTGCATAAATAACGCCATCGGAAGTTGAACAGTTGGCTCCGTACGCCATCGGAACGGGCAAATGAAAAACTTCATTTTGTACAATTAATGTATCTGCATCTTTCTTAAACGTGTATATCTCTGAATAGTATTTTTTCTTTCCGCCAGCCCACGGCATTGACTCAGGAAAGTTAGCGCCCCCTCCTACTATGAGTACATTATTGTGAACCCCGGCAACCGGGCCGGCTATACCCAGGGATTGATTCGAAACCACACCCGATAAAGTTCCAGCCGCTTTCCATTCTACTGAAATGACACTATTTTTTTGCCCACATGATTCCATCATTTGAGTCATAAGAAAAATTGAAACTAACCAGGGCATTGCAGCCATTGATTGTTGATTTAATTTGCTTTTACCTGCACGGAACAATATTGTTTAAAGTTCAGACTTTCTACCTCTCGCTTGAAGGATTCGAATTGCTCACGCGACATATTTTTAACGGGTAAACGAAACTCGCCACAATCCAATCCCACCAATTTCATGTAAGCTTTTCCGGTGGCAATGCCGCCATACTTACCGAGCAAACGAATCATATCAATAGATTGTTGTTGCAATTGTTGCGCTTGTTTTAAGTCGCCACGATTAAAGGCATCAATCAACTTATAATACAGGGGTGCTGCATAGTTAAAGGTGCTTCCCACTGCGCCCTTTGCACCAATGGCTAAGGCCGGCAGCATGTTTTCATCACGGCCCCACAGCATATCGTACTGGCCACCTTTAAAATGCAGGCACGACAGGAAATCCATAAAGTCTTCGTGTGTGTACTTGATGCCGGCAAAGTTGGGTATGGAATTGCCAATGGCTTTTAACAAATCAATCATTTGAAAATTCACACTCGTTAAAACAGGAATGTGATAATAATAAAAAGGCATTTTTGGAACCACCCCGGCAATGGACTGGCATATTTCTGCCAGCGCACCAACCGATGCAGGCTTGAAATAAAAAGGTGCTGTAATGGCGATGGCGTATAATTCTTTTTCATACGCATAGGTGGCAAGCTCCATGCATTCGCGCACGCTGGTGCCGCCCAACAATGGCATTACTTTAAAGTCTGTATCCCCCTTTGCAGCTACGGCCCACGCTTCCATTACCTGTTTTTTTTCTGCGGTTGTCATGGAAACACCTTCCCCGGTTGAACCGCATATAAATGCACCACGAACTCCATTCGACTTCAGCATTGCGTAGTACCGGGGTATGATGGACAGATTTAATGATCCATCTGCATGCATGGGTGTGAAGGGTGCTGATATCAGTCCTGATAAATGTTCTCTTTTCATCTGCATTTTTTTGTACTTCTTTTAAATCGCCACCGGGCAGAAAAGCTCTACCCCAACAAGTTGAGTAAATAATTTCATATTTTTTTTGGAAATGGTATCCAAACCTTGTAACCACCGACAGCCCCCAACTTTAACCAAAAACCAAGTTGGGCTGTGCGGTGGATACAAAGTTGTCACAACTCTATTTAAAAATCAGCATAACCCGGATTCTGCTCCAGATCTCTGTTATTCGTCAATGAGTTGCGATCAATCGGCCAGAGCAATTTGTAAGACTCTGATGGTAATAATGAAGTATGACCATACACATAGCTGTCGCCCAGTCTTCTTAAATCATGCCACCGTTTGCCTTCGAGAATAAACTCGAACAGGCGTTCCTGTAACAGCGCTTCCCTGGCGTCTGCATCGATGGCTTGATTTGGGTACCCGTGAGTTGCTGCAACATAATTTACACCGTAAGCCCTGGCTCTCACCAGGTTTATTTCAGTAGCCGGGTCCTCACTCAGAATTATTTTAGCTTCAGCCAATAATAACAATAAGTCTGCATAGCGATAAATAGGATAATCATTCGAATAAACTCGTGCGCCTGCATTCTGCTGTCCTTCATATTTCCTGGTAAAGCAACCGGCCATTACATAATCTGGCCCAACTAGGTTGTAGGCTGGCTGAATGCTTGCCCATTTTCGGGAGTCAGCATTGTTGAATTTGCGAAAAGTAGAAATTAAAGTTGGTGCACGAAGCAACCCGCCCCAGTTATCAGTCGTAGCATTGAACTTCACATTGGCAACCGAATCATAGAAATTAGCAATGAGGTTGGTTTGCGGCACAAAGTTTCCTGGAACAAAAGTAAGCGTAGCCTCGTTGAGCAGGTTTCGGGATGAAAAGATGATTTCATTGTTCCCTTTATTTGTTGCATTGAACACATCTCTGAAATTGGGAAGTAAATTAAGCGCGGCAACTCCGGCCTGAATATCGGTAAGGGCTGTTTTGGCTGTTGTCCCGTCAGCGTTTCCGCCACCCCGGTAGCTTGTCCACAAAAATACTTCTGCTTTCAACATCAGTGAGGCTGATTTAGACCAAAATGATCGGGAGTTTCTAAATGAAAAATCGGCTCCGTAACTACTTATGGATGTTTCAATATCAGACTTGATCAAGGCCATTACCTCTGCTTCTGTAGAAGCAGGTTTTGACAGGTTTTCAATATCAATAGACGTCACAGGATCAGTTTGTATGACAACCTCACCCCAACTTCTCAGCATTTGAAAATAATAATAAGCCCGCATGCCATACGCAATACCCAGGTAATAACTTTTGTTAGCAGGTGTAACAATGTCTGTTGAATTTAATTTGCTGATCAACAGATTGATTTGCACTATGTTGCTGTAAAAGCCACCAAAGTTGCTCACACCCGGGTTATCTAAGTCAAGGTTTTGCTGCCACATACGTTCAACACCCTGAGTAGCTTCGCCAGTGAAGGCGCTGGCACTTGGCGGATCAGTACCAAAAATATCAGCCCGCATTTCTCCTAATGATTGAAAGGCTGGGGTATGCGAACGGAACCGAACGTGAAGCCCTGTAACAAAGGCATCAAACTGATCCGGTGTTTTCCAATAACTAGCATCGCTGATACTACTTATGGGAACTAAATCCAAATTGTCTTCGCAAGATGTAACCGCCATCATGGCACAGATGAAGGTTAGCACGAAAATTTTATTCTTTTTCATATACATATCTTTTAATGCATTAAAACGAAACCTGAACACCAACAACAAAAGTTTTAGGAGTAGGATATGTACCTGTATATACGCCCGTAATAACGTTGTTCGAAACCGGTGGCTCAGGAATTGGTCCGCTGAATTTGGTCAGGTAGAATAAATTAATTCCACTGGCATAGACTCTGGCACTCGTAATAACTTTTGTTTTCGATAACAAGGCTTTGGAGAAATCATAAGCCAGCGTAATCTCGCGGCAGGCCAGATAGTCACCCTTTTCATAGAACCTTGAATTGTTTCCATTCAATACGGCCCCCGCATTGTTAGCTCGCGTATAGTTTTTCTTGCCCAATGGCGCACCCACCTGGTCGGCATAATACACTTTTGGAATATCGGTATCGGTATTCGTTGGTGACCAGGCATCTTTTTGCCAATCGATGTAGTTAAAGGTTCCCTGGTAGTTACCGAGCGTTCTTGCTACAAGATCATTGTAAATGGTGTGCCCAAGGGCAAACTCAAATCGTGCATGGAGTGTAAATCCTTTGTAACCAACATTGGTAGAAAAACCACCCGTCCATTTCGGATTGATGTTTCCAATATAAACCCGGTCTCTTGAATCAATCGTATCGTTGGCATCCACATCGCGCCAGTTTACATCGCCCGGGGTTATTTTACCTGCCCCATATGTTTCGTTAGGTCCACTGATATTGGCAATCAGGTCAATCCTGTTACCGGCAACGGCAGCAACTTCAGCCGCATCTTTAAAAATTGAAACCTGCTCGTACGCATAAATGGCACCTAACGGTTGGCCTTCCTGCAAGCCGCTTACCCACACCACCTTACCCTGCTCAGGGTCATACACCTGAAATCCACCCTGCCTGTTATTTTCGTTGCCATTATAAGGGAGCTCTAAAATTTTATTCGTGTTTTTAGAGATGTTGGCTGAAACGTCAACCGTTAGGCCATTCGAAAGCTCCAGTACATTCGCATTAATGCCAAGTTCGAATCCCTTGTTTTGAAAAGTTCCAAGATTGGTTTTAACCGTGTTAAAGCCAACATAACTTGGTAATGTTAGGTCAGTTAATAAGTCACTTGTCTTTCTATTATAATAGTCGAACATCATCGTAATTTTGTTCGACAGAACTCCTAAATCGAAACCAACATCAATGGTTTTACTTTTCTCCCATCTCAGGTCACTATTGATGATTCCAGTGTTCAGGAATCCAAGACTGCCATTATAGTTCCCCTGTGAGCCATAACTGCCCTGCACATCATAAGGTCCAATGCCTGCCACGTTACCATTTACTCCGTAACTGATACGTGGCTTAAAGGCTGATACATACTTATCGACTCCGCTCCCTTTAAAAAAGCTTTCGTTGTGTACATTCCAGCCGGCAGACATCCCCGGGAAAAATCCGGTTCTGTTATCGGAAGACAAACTTGAAACTGCATCCTGACGGTACACTAAGGTCACTAGATATTTGCCATCATAATCATAGTTTAACCTGCCAAAATTGGAGAGTATTCTAAATTGAGACTCGGATGTAAAATTGCTTCCTGCGGCAAACGTGGTAGATGCATTCGCAGTAGGGATGTCATCCGTTGGCGCATTTTGACCAAATACCTGCATAGCCGATGAATAGGTGGTATAGTATTCTGCACCCAACATGGCACTTGCATTATGTTTTCCCATAAATGTTTTTCCATAGTTTAACACCGCGTTGAATTGTTTCTGGAAGCTTCTGGAGAATCCAGTGATGGAGTTCCGGCTTGTATTGTTGTACGAAGGAGGATTAGCAAACATATTTACGTACGTCTGCGTTGCCTTCTGAAATGACTTGTCGATGTTTTCAAATAAGTAGGCGTTAGCAGAAACCTTCAGATATAAGTCCTGAATAATATCCCACTTCACGGCACCATTCACGGTAATCCGGTTTACCTCATTGGACCGATCGAGTTTTCCAAGCCAGTACATTGGGTTTCCATCGGTAACACCATTACCAGGATTCGGCTTTGTCTTCTCCGCATCCAGCCACGGGTTAAACGTTGGCCAAATGGCTAAATTCCGGTACATGGTGTTTACGTCATTGCCGATCGTTCCGATCTGGCTTGAGGTTGAAAGATTGACTGCCGTGCTTACCTCAATGGCTGGTTTTACTTTGTATGAACCGTTGAAGGCTCCTGTATAACGTTTGTAATCGGATCCTACAATAACACCTTCTTCATTGTAATAGTCAAAACTGGCAAAGTAACTTCCCTTATCATTACCACCGGTTACATTTATATAGTGTTCATTGGTTTTCGTGTTTCTGAACACCAAATCTTCTACCTCTCCACCGTGATCTTTAAAAATTATTTTATTGGCAGAATTATACGGGTCGCCTATGGTATCCCATCCCTGACTTAGCAGCGGATCGGTTGTAACATCGTAAGCACGAATATCAAACGAGGCAAGGTTTGCCGGATCCGTCAACAAGCCATATCCTCTGGAGGCATTAACTTGTGCCAGCGTTCTTGTTGAATTTAAATTTCCGAGACGGTTATAGTAGATATAGTCTTTTGCATTCAGATAATTGTAGCCATCTCTCCGCTGGTTAAAGCCAAGGGTGTATTTATACGATACCTGGGATGTGCCTGATTTACCCTTCTTCGTTGAAATGAGGATAACACCGTTGTTGGCCCTCGCTCCATAAATGGCAGTAGAGGCAGCATCCTTCAGCACTTCAATAGAAGCAATATCTTCCGGAGGAACATCATTGAATGACCGTATGATTCCATCTACAACAACCAAAGGAGCACCCGGGGCATTAATGGAAGCGCCACCCCGTAATAAAATATTAGGCGTTGCGCCAGGTGAACCGCTGGTGTTGATCACTCTCAAACCCGGTAACGTTCCCTGCAAAGCTGCTCCAACGTTTGAGCGGGGGGCAGTGGCCAGCACCTGATTGTCGAGTTTGGCAATGGAACTGGTTACATTTTTTCTGGATTGTTCGCCATAACCAACTACAATTATTTCATCCAGTATCTGGGCATCGGGTACGAGTATTACATCAATATTGGATGCTGCATCCAAATTGATTTCCTGTGGCACAAAACCAATAAAAGAGAAGACAAGGCTTCCTCCGCTTTGTGCAACCGTTAGCGAGAAGTTTCCTTCAGCATCTGTAGCGGTACCATTGGAAGTCCCTTTTAAAAGAACATTTACACCCGGCATTGGTAATCCATCTTCAGATGATGTTACCTTGCCTGTGATTAGCCGATCTTGCGCATACGAAAAGGAAAGCGCAAATACGAATGAGAAAAACAGTATGAAATTCTTCATAGGCAAATGGGTTAAGTATTATGTATGACATAATAAATGTATACAGAATAAATGAAGGATTCCAAATTCTTTTGCATAATTTTATTTGCCATATAGCCAATAAAAGCAAAGGTTTAACTATTTTGTTATAAAAACGCAGTTTTAAGTTATACATATTATGGGGTCTATTAATAATAATAAGGTCGATTTAACATCCATTGACACCCGCTCTCTGGTGGATAAGGTGGAAGCTAATCTGGTCGAACTCCTGCATCAGCGGAAGCTGAAAGTGGGCGATTCGATACCGAAGGAAATTGAACTTGCCGGCACCCTGGGCGTTAGCAGAACGGTTGTGCGGGAGGCCATGCTGCGGCTTAGGTCGATGGGGCTCATAGAATCGAAAAAGAAAAAAGGCTCGGTTATTACCAGCCCCGACCTGTTTGGTATCATGAGCAAGAGCATGAACCCTCATATTTTGGATCAGGAAACCCTGAAAGAAATATTTGAAATCAGGTTGGTGTTAGAAATTGGAATGGCTGACTTCCTGTATCAACGAATTACTCCTGAAGATATAGCTGAATTGAAACAGATTGTGACCGATGAACCACCCGCTTCTGAAAGTTATCTATTCAATATTGAGCATGAAATTGCCTTTCATGGTAAACTGTATGAGATCACCGGCAATCAAACGCTTAAGAAATTTCAGAAAATGTTATTGCCCGTGTTTGATTACGTTCATCACAGCGGCTTACTGAAGAAACCAGTGAGCACTAAGAGATTCGTTTCTCATCAAGGTCTGGTTAATATGCTCGAAAATGGGTCGCCCGAGCTATTCCGAAATGCCATGCGCAATCATTTAGAAAATCACTTCGTCAGACTTTTTGAGTAGGTATGATTGCATCAATGCGATCTACGACTCTGCAAGAATTGAAAGCTCAAGCCAACGCTCGGTTTTCTGATCAAGTTGGTGATTGAACTGCTCCAGTTGTGTACCCCAGGCAGTTAATTGTGCGTGGTCGGTGCTCCCGCTGCTCAATAGCAGGTTCACTTCTGCTTTCTGTCTTTCCAGCATTTCAATTTCATCCTGTAAGCGGCTAAACTCCAGTTTTTCCTTATTTGAAAGTTTTCTTTTCTCCGTGCCAAACTCCTCTTCCCGATCAGTCTGTTTTATTTCTGCAACCTGTAGGGGTTCAGCTTCCTGCTCTTCTGCCCAATTCCGGTAATCGGAATAGTTACCGTTGAACAACCTGATTTTTCCATCGCCTTCAAAAACAAAGAGCTGGTCGACCAGGTGATCCATAAAATAACGATCGTGCGACACCAACAGCAAACACCCTTTAAAGTTTAGCAGGAAATCTTCCAGCACATTCAGCGTATCAATATCGAAGTCGTTGGTAGGCTCATCGAGGATTAAAAAATTCGGACTGGTCACTAAAAGCTTCAGCAACTGCAATCGTTTCTTTTCGCCTCCGCTCAGTTTATCAATAAAGTTATATTGCTTTTCTGGCGAAAACAGAAAGGTTTCTAAAAATTTAGAGGCCGAAAGCAATGAACCGTCTCCCATGGTAATGAATTCGGCAATCGCTTTCACTTCTTCAATTACCCGGTGATTGGGGTTAAGGGTTACCGACTCCTGCGTAAAGTAGCCATACCTTGTTGTAACGCCCGGCAGGATTTCACCTGTGTCTGGTTTTAGTTTTCCGGTAAGCATGTCGAGAAAGGTCGACTTCCCGATTCCATTTTTACCAACCACACCAATACGGTCGCTCTTTTTAAACACGTACGAGAAATCATTTATAATGGGAAGGTTCCCGTATTTTTTGCTGATATGATGTACTTCCAGAATCTTCCCTCCTTGCCGCGACTCCTTTACATCCAGTTCAAGTTTTTCGCGCCTTAAGTCCTGCGAGGCCTTTTCCCTTAATTCATAAAAAGCATCGATACGATACTTGGCTTTGGTGCCCCGTGCCCGTGGCTGCTTGCGCATCCATTCCAACTCTTTCTTTAAAAGCTGTCGTGCTTTTGAAACCTCTACCTTCAGCATTTCTTCGCGTGCTTCTTTTTTCTCCAGGAAGTAGGCATAGTTTCCCTTGTACCGGTATAGTTGGCCGCGGTCCAGTTCAATGATTTCGGTGGCTACATTGTCGAGAAAGTAACGATCGTGTGTTACCATAATGAGCGTAACGTGTTGCCCTGATAAATAATTTTCCAACCATTCAATGGCACTCAGGTCGAGGTGGTTGGTGGGCTCATCCATAATGATGAGATCAGGCTCGGCAATGAGCAGTTGCGCCAGGAAAATACGTTTCCGCTGTCCACCGGATAATTGTCCAAAGGTTTTATCAAGGTCAGGTACACCAAGTTTGCCGATGATCTCGTGCACTTTGGCTTCATAGTCCCACGCTTTCAGCTCTTCCATTTTCTCCAACACGGCCTGCATTCGTTCGGGAGAAACATCCGGATGCTGAAGACAGTCTTCGTATTCTTTTACCACTTTGGCAACCTCATTGGAATCGCTGAAGAGCACATCCTTCACGGTAACCGAATCCTGAACATGGGGTTGCTGCGTAAGAAAGCCTGTACGAATTCCCTCACGCATACTCACAACTCCCGAGTCTGGCTCGATCTCTTGCGTCAATATCTTGAGTAGTGTAGACTTTCCAACGCCATTATTCCCGACCAGGGCGTATTTTTCGCCCTGAGAAATTCCTATGGTGATACCTTTAAAAAGCCACTTATCGTGGAAGGATTTGGAGAGATTTTCTGCAGAAAGATAGTTCAAGCACACCCGTGTTAAAATGGGCTGTAAATTTAAGAAGCTATTGGCGAATAGCTAATGTCCAATAGCTTTGAACCTAGTATACCCGAACCTTAGCAGTCTTTTTCAAGAAGCAAAAAATGACCATTCCAATTTGGAAAAGTACGGTTGACAGGATGGCAAAAAGTGGTTCCATAGCGCATCATATTTATGTAAATAATAAGTTTAAAAAATGTACTTGAATATATTTATAATCAAGTAGTTAAAGTAAGCTATTTTAATTCAAAACTCCAAATATGAACATTGAAAAGGAGCTGTTGAAAGAGCACTCTAAAAGGCAAACCACCCGAATTGTTGAGTATATCGGGGCTAGCCCAACCCGGTTTAAAGTACTCGTAAAGGCTTTCCTGTCAGGGCCTTACCGGGTAACTCAACGGGCTGCCTGGCCCCTTTCTTACTGCGTTCAGGCGCACCCAGCGCTTATAAAGCCGCACTTGAAGTCGGTGCTGACCATGCTCGATAAGAAAGATGCGCATGTGGCTGTTAAGCGTAACATCCTGAGACTTCTTCAGGATATTGAAATCCCTAAAAAACTCTATGGGGTTGTAACAGACAGATGTTTTTCATTTTTGGATCCTAAAGAACCCATTGCCGTAAAAGCTTTCGCCATGACTGTTTTGAGTAACATCGCCAAGAATGAGCCTGATCTTAAGAAAGAATTAAGAATCGTAATTGAAGATCAACTCCCCTATGCCAGTGCCGGCTTTTTATCTCGGGCGAGGAAGGTGTTATCCGGCATTCGCTAAAAGTTATTGAGGAACTTTTGCTGTTTCCAATTAACCAATAACTTTAAAACCAATGGCTGAAGAAACCTCTACTCCTTCTCAACATACCTGCAAGAGTTGTGGTAACTCATTCATCGGGTTGTATTGCAATCAGTGTGGCGAAAAGGTCATTGAACCGAAAGACCGCTCCCTGCGCACTTTTCTCAGCAATATTTTATTGTTCATCAGCTTTGCCGACAGCCGGTTTATCAGAACGCTTTGGCTTATTATCAAAAATCCTGGTTTTCTTTCAAAAGAATATGTCGATGGCCGAAGAGTTAAGTATCTCCGCCCTTTACAATTGTTTTTCATCCTCAATCTGGTTTATTTTCTATTTCCGGTGTTGCAGCTTTTTAATTCCTCGTTGCGTACGCAGATGTACTTTCTCTTTCACAGTGCATGGGTAAATAAAATGGTTATCGCACACGTGGTTACCGAAGGCATCAGTCTGGATGGCTATGCATTAATGTATGATGCTAAAACCATGGGGCTTGCCAAGTTGTTAATGGTTTTCTTTGTGTTGTTGGCATCGCTGCCGTTGAGCATAATCTTCATGAGGAAGAGCCGCTACTTTACCGATCATGTTACCCTTTCGATTGAACTGGCCTGTTTTAACATTTTTGTTAATGCCATTTTCCTATCGGCCCTCTTATGGGTGCTCAGCAAAATTTTTCATTGGAGCGGCTCCGGCCTGGGAGGTTACCTGAATGACACCACATTCACGGTAATCTTTATTGCTACCAATCTATACTTCCTGTACCGTGCGGCCCGAACGTTTTATCAACAGAAAGGAAAACGACTGGTTGTGAAGAGCCTGCTTGCTATCCTTGGATTATTCCTCGCACTGGAGGCGTACCGCTTACTGCTGTTTTTTGTAACATTCTGGTCGGTATGACCGGACATACCTCAGGGAACAATCGTTAGTTGCCTGATCAATTCATCCGTGTAGGCATGATCTTCGCCTTCGGAAAGCTTTTTGTATTCGTACAGCAATTTGACAGCCTCTTCAAATTCCTTACTAATGGCCATGGTTAACCCCAAATTGAAATAGTTGTTCGGGAAAGCAGGCTCAATCTCAATTGAAATTCTGTAATGAAATTTCGCCAGTGTATAGTTGCCTACCTCGGCATACAGATTGGCAAGGTTATAGTGCGCCTCGAAATGGCGGGGATCAAGTTTCAGGCATTTGGTAAAACAATCGATTGCCTTAGCGGTATTGTTTTCTTCTGATTCGATTATACCCAGATTGCAATAGGCATCTTCCATCGACTCGCCCTCACTTATTGCCTTTTGATATAATGCTTTGGCCGATTTAAAATTGCCATGTTCATCCTCCAAAAGCGCTTCTTCGAAAGTTGTGAGCCGGTTAAGCTTGACAATCCTTGCTCCGCTAAACAGCGGAAGCTGGGTGGGTATCTCAGGAGATTTTTTCTCACCGGCCTTTTTTCCTACACGCTGTAAGCCGAACTTCTCGGGAGCAGGACCAGGAAACTTCACCACTTTTGCCATGGTGTAAAGTTAATGGTTATCGGGGAATAGTTCGCGGAATGAAAATAGCTGGACACAAGTTGTCCTATACCCTTTGGCTTATCCCTTTCTAGTTCTACCCGGCCTTGCGCTTAAGGGTTTTGGTGGCTTTACTACTTTTCTCGGCACGAGACTTCCCTTTAGCCTTTTCCATTGGCTTCTTCTTTGCCTTTTCAATGCTGGCCTTCAGGGCTGTCATGATATCGACCACTTCGGGTTCTTCCTCCTGAAGAGTAATAATCTCCTTACCGGCAATTTTAGCATCGATCATTTTCTTTATTTCGATGGTATAATGGTCCTTCATTTCAATGTCGGAGAATCGCTTTAACATCGAGTCTACCAGAGTCTTAGCAAGCTTTAATTGCGTCTTATCTACGGATACTTCCAGCAAGCCCGGAACTTCATTCACGTTTTTTACTTCATCCGGAAAACGCAAACGATGCATCATCATCCCCTTCTCGTGCGGTGCCAGCAACACAATGGTTTCGCGATCGCGCAGCACTACCCTTCCCACTCCAACGCGACTGCTCTGCTTCAGGGTATGACAGAGTAAACCGTAGGTTTTGGCCGCAACATCCCCATCGGGCCCGATAAAGTATGGCGACTCAAATAATGCTGGATGAATTTCCTTGGTGTCAACAAAGCCTTCAATATCGATGAGTTTCGTACTTTTTAGCCGAACTTTTTCAAGATCTTCCTGTTCAATAATTACGAACTGGCCGGGCTCATATTGATACCCCTTTACAATATCTTCGTTCCTGAGAGGTTCACCTGTTACTTTATCTTTTTTCTCATACGAAACAGGGTTGTGGCCTTCCTTTGAAAGTAGGTTGAAACTGATAGTTTGTGCCGAGTCGATGGCATTATAAATCCTGATGGGGATGGTGACCAACGAAAACCGAATGTGACCTTTCCAGATTGCCCTCATAAGTGATTAGTTTAAAAAATGAAATGAGCACATCTAAAGTATTGATAATGAATGTTTTTAACAAGTAAAAGATTAGAGAATTATCTTTATAAGAAATCAATGGCGCTTTGGATGGTAAATTGGGGGTTCATACTATTGGCGATTACCGTAAGTATAGCTTCCTTCCAACCTTCCTGCGCCCAGCGCTCGTTGCGCCAGGAGAGGCTCTATGAGCAGGGAGTTGATCTCCTGAACGGTGATCGGTACGAGGAGGCACTTCAGGTTTTTAATCAATGCCTGCAGGAATTACCGCAAGATTATGAAGCGTATGCCAGCCGTGCAGAAGTACGGGAACGACTTAATGATTTGAGCGGTGCCATGATCGATTATGCGATTTGTGTTGACCTTCGCCCCGATTGGTATGATCCGTTATTTAGTCTGGCTGTAATCCGTTACAAACTCAAGCTTTATGAGCTGGCCCGTAAAGATTTTCTGCGACTTCAAACGCTCCCAACAGGGCACACAAACAAAATTATTTACAGGCAAACTGCGCAGGGCACCGGAACCGATAAAATCATGACGGTGCAGGGCGCCATTCAATCGGAGTTGTATAATTATCTTGGTATGATTGAAATTCGACTCAACAATTGTCGCGAAGCAATTGGTTATTTAGATTCAGCCATTCAATTAAACCCTGCAGAGGCGGACTACTATTTAAATCGTGCTTTGGCTAAGCGAGCCTGTAATGATATTTCTGCAGACGATGACTCCCGAAGAGCACTTGCCATTAATCCCACTCATTCCCTCACAAAACATAATATGGCCGTACAGTCAAAGGAAAATACTTACCAGCAGACGGAAGATCAACTCACGTTTATTATCCAGGCCGATTCTACCCTGCAGTATCCGTTTATTGCTCGCGGATACTACCGGCTAACCAATGGAAATTACCAAGGTGCGGTGGATGACTATTCCCATGCGTTGCAAATTGACGATCAGGATCCGCACCTTTGGTTGAATCGTGGAATGGCGAAGGAAAAACTCAATGACTGGATGGGGGCTTTTGGTGATTACACACACGCAATAGATTTACAAGAGAATTTTGCAAACGCATGGGTAAACCGGGCTAATGTGCTTCTTAAACAGAAACGGTTTCAGGATGCCATTGACGATTACACGATTGCCATTTTGCACCAACCCGATTATGGATATGCGTACATGAATCGTGCGTTGGCGAAACATTACAGCAAGGTATTTTCAGATGCCTGTACCGACCTGTTGCAGGCAGAGGCCTTTGGAGTTAAGATCGATAAATTGCTAAGGGAGGAAATTTGTAACAACAAGTAAAATTATAGATCCGGTCTCAACCGCACAAAAACAGGCTCTCGGAAATTCTTGTCGGGCGTAAGCGAGGCATAGCTTACTTCGATCATCAGTTTGGGTTCAATCCATTTCGAAGTCTTTTCATCCAGAATTTTTCCTTCAACCGGTTTCTTAATTTCTTTTAACTTTTTGATCAGAGTAAAAATTTCTTTGATGGTTGTGTCATCAAATCCGGTTCCTACTTTTCCACGATAGAGTAACGCCTTGCCATCCTTTTCGGCAATGTGCAATCCGCCAAAAGTGGCGCTGCGATTACCCTTTCCTTCGTTGTAACCAATAATCACACATTCTCTTGTATTCCTGATTTTTACCTTCAGCCACACATCGCTGCGTTTTCCCGGATAGTAACTGCTGTTCATTTGCTTGGCCATAATTCCCTCCAACTCATGGGTACGTGCTGCTTCCAATAACGAGTCACCATCTTCAAGCCATTCACTCACACGATAAGGAGTATCTTTCCTGACAGCATCTTTTAACCATTCTTTCCGTTTCATCAGCGGGTCATTAATGAGACTGCGGCCATCCAGATACAAGCAATCAAAGATGTAGCAATGCACAGGACTTGACCTTGAAATTTTTTGAATGTTCGTTTCACCGGAGGCCATGAGGCGGTTGATCACTTTTTTGAATTCTGGTTTGCCTTGCTTATTTAAGCAAACAATTTCAGCGTCAAACAACCCGCAATTGGCGCGAAAGGCCTTGTCGGCAACCAGCAATTCCGGAAATTTTTGCGTTACATCGTTCTGGTTCCTTGTCCTGATTCGGATTTGACCATCTTCCAGTGAAATCAACGCCCGTATTCCGTCCCATTTTATTTCATAGATGTGACCATCGCCCTTTGGAAGTTTTTCGGCACTCTCGCTCAGCATGGGTTCAATTTCATCGTTCAGATAGTTCACCTGAGGCGTGTCTACCCGCTCTAATAAAAATTCCTTTTGCTTGATCCTGTAAATGCGGTATTCGCCTGATACCTCCTTGCTGCTCAATCGAAAATAGAATCCATCTTTCTTATCTTTTGTAATTTGATATTTACCCAGCGCATAAATCCACATCTCTCCTCCTCCGTACTGTCCTTTTGGAATCGTTCCGTCAAAGGTCAGGTACTTCATTGGGTGATCTTCTGTTTGAACAGCTAGCCGCTTCACACCAGGGTAAGGTGGAAGCCCCCTGGGAACGGCCCACGATTTTAAAACACCATCTTGCTCTAATCTTAAGTCGTAATGAAGATGCGAGGCGTGATGGCGATGAATAACAAAATTATTTCCTCCCCCTTCGACTATTCGGGCCGCTGGTTCAGAAGTCTTTTTGAAGTCTCTTTTCTTTTCATACGATTCGAGCTGTGCCGGGGTCTTA